>JAHCAM010000032.1 GCA_019634895.1 Steroidobacteraceae bacterium
TCGAGGTCAAGGACATGCCGGTCACCGTCGCGGTGGACTCACGCGGGGCGTCGGTGCATGAGGCGGGGCCGAAGTTGTGGGGAGAGAAGATCCGGCAGTTGAGGATCCCAGTACGAGTCGCTTGAAGACTCCAATGCATTCAGTCGCCCCGCAGCGCGTCTCAAAATTCTCAAGAGCATTGGCCTGGATATTCCTGTTACTTGGCGTCATCGGAGTGCACGCCATGGTCAAGCAGTTTCTGGAAGGAAGTCTGACACTCGGTTCCCCGGAGACCATTCTCGGCATATTGGGTCTCCTGATCATCTTGCCGCTTTTCGCATATGTTGCCATCAAGGGACATGCCCCGAGATGGTGGTCCTCGTTGGAGGACCGGGTCCGCAATTACATGCGAACTAGATCGACGTCCTCAAACTGATCAACTCCGGGAAGAACCCGCGCTTCAGCACATGTTCCAGGTACCCCACCCCGCTCGACCCGCCCGTGCCGCGCTTGAAGCCGATGATGCGCTCGACGGTCTTCATGTGCGCGTAGCGCCACTGCTGCAGCCGGACCTCGAGGTCCACCAGCTTTTCGGCGAGCTCGTACAGGTCCCAGTGCTTGCCGGAGTCGTGGTAGATCGCGAGCCACGCCGCCTCGACGGCCGGGTGCGCCTCGTACGGCTGCGTCCAGTCGCGCTCGGTGCGCTCGCGCGGGATGTCGAAGCCGCGGCGCGCGAGCAGGCGCAGCGACTCGTCGTACAGTGAGGGGCTCGCGAGTTCCTGCCGCAGCAGCGCATGCGTCGGCTTGTCGTTCGCGTGCACCTCGATCATGCGCGCGTCCTTGTTGCCGAGCATGAACTCGAGCAGCCGGTACTGCCAGGACTGGAAGCCCGAGCTCTGCCCGAGCGAGTCGCGAAAGCGCGAGTAGTCGGCGGGCGTCATGGTGCCGAGCACGTCCCAGGACTGGATCAGCTGCGCCTGGATGCGCGCGACGCGCGAGAGCATCTTGAAGGCGGGCTCGAGGTCGTCGCCCTTGATCTGCGCGCGGGTCGCGGCCAGCTCGTGCAGGCACAGCTTCATCCACAATTCGCTCGCCTGGTGGATGACGATGAACAGCATTTCGTCGTGCTGGCCGGAGAGCGGTTTCTGTGCCGACAGCACCTTGTCGAGCTGCAGGTACTGGCTGTAGCTCATCCCGCGCTCGAGATCCCAGTGGATCCCGGCCAGCGGGTCGGCAGGCTTCTGATCGCGCTTGTCGGTCATTCGGCATCCGCCTGGGCTTCGGGCCGCGTGGTGGAAAATGCGGGCAGGGTCATGAGGTGCGCGTCGATGGCGACGAGCGCGGAATATGGCTTCAAATCGAGATGCCAGCGCCGCGCGTTGTACATCTGCGGCGCCAGGCAGACATCCGCCATCGTGACGCTGCCGCCGTAGAGATGCGTGCGGCCGTCGCCGTGACGCCGGGCCAGCTCCTCGAGCGGCCGGAATCCTTCCGCGATCCAGTGCCGGACCCAGTCCGCAACCGGTCCGTCGCCCTGGGCGAGCGGCCCGCGCAGGTAGTCGAGCACGCGCAGGTTCTGCAGCGGGTGGATGTCGCAGGCGATGCCGAGCGCCATCTGCCGCACGCGGGCGCGGCCGGCGAAATCCGGCGGCAGCAGCGGCGGCTCGGGATGCGTCTCTTCGAGGTACTCGATGATCGCGAGGGACTGTGCGAACGCCTGGCCGTCGTCCTCGAGCACGGGCACCAGTCCCTGCGGGTTCAGCTCGCGGTAGGACTCGGAATGCTGCTGGCCGCCGTCGCGCACCAGGTGCACCGGCACGGTGCCGTGCGGAATGCCCTTGTACGCGAGCGCGATGCGCACGCGCCAGGCGGCGGAACTGCGGAAGTACGAGAACAGCTTCATCGCGCGGCGACCGTGTGCTCGAGGAGGCCGACGCCGTCCACGCCGCCCTGCACGCGATCGCCGGCGACCAGCGGCCCGACGCCCGCGGGCGTGCCGGTGAAGACGAGATCGCCGGGCGCCAGCTCGAACCAGGTGGAGAGCTCGGCGATCACTTCCGGCACGCTCCAGATCATGTCGGCGAGGTCGCCCTGCTGGCGCAGCTCGCCGTTCACTTCCAGCCAGATGCGGCCGCTGTCCGGATGGCCGCAGCTCATCGCCGGGACGATCGGCGACAGCGGCGCCGCGTGGTCGAAGCCCTTGGCCGTGTCCCAGGGCCGGCCCGCGTCCTTGGCGGCGGCCTGCACGTCGCGCCGCGTAAGGTCGTTGCCGACCGCGTAGCCGAATACGAGTTCCAGCGCATCGCCCGCCAGCACCTCGCGCCCGCCCTTGCCGAGCGCGACGACCAATTCGATCTCGTGGTGCAGGTTCAGGGTCCGGGATGGATAAGGGACCGCGCTGCCGTTCGGCAGCACGGCGTCCGCGGGCTTCATGAAGAAGAACGGCGGCGCGCGATCCGTGAATCCCATTTCGCGCGCGTGCTCCGGATAGTTGCGGCCGACGCAGAAGATGCGCCGCACCGGGAAGCGCGGGCCGCCGCCGTCGACGGCGACGGTCGGCCTGGGAACCGCGGGGACGGCATACTGTTCCTGCATCGCGTTCCTCGGCGCATGCCGCGCGGCAGGTACGTTAACTGAAACGCCGTCAGTCGTCAGCAGGCTTGAACCAGACGAGCCCGGCCTGGAGGTCCACGACCGTGCGGCCGGCGCCCAGGTAGTCGATGCCGAGGATGAGCGCGGGCTTGCCGACCAATCCCAGCGTGTTGAAGACCGGCAGGTCGATGCGCGCGACTGCGTGATCGCGCGCGGGCAGCGAGCCGAGCGCGATCGAGGCCGTGGCGATCGACTCGCCGAAGCCCGCTTCGGTCAGTCCAAGCGCCGCGATAGCCGCCTCGTTGAAGATCGTGCGCGAGGCGCCGGTGTCGAACAGCGCCGTCATCTGCTGGCCGTTCACGGTCACGGGCACGGAGCGCAGGCCGCCGCGGAGCGTGCCGAGCGGAACGGCGGCGGCCGGATCGCAGATGTCGCAGGGCGGCAGGTCGCCGTCCTGTTCCTCGAGCACGAGCCTGCGCTGCGGGTAGTCGAGGTCGAGGCGGTAGCGCTGGAGAAACGGCAGGCCCAGCACGCCGGCGAAGTCGGGCTGCTTGCCGCGCGTCAGGTCAGAAAGCGTCATGAGGGCGGCGAACTGGCCGCGCTGCTCGGCGCCCCACAGCGAGAGCGAATCCACGTTCGCGGGCCTGGCGGCGAAGCTGCCATGGGCGCCGCCTGCATGCGCTCCAGCGGCCGCGGGCACGGCGTCGTTGCCCGCCAGGGCCGCAAACTCTGCCGCATCGAGCACCGTATGGCTCGCCGCGGTGTCGAGCGCGAACGGCCGGGCCTCGCCGCCATTCACGGATACCGGCACCAGCACGAGACCGCGCTTGCCGGCCTCGAATGTGCCGCTGGTTCCCGCCGCCGCGACGAGCGGTGCCAATCCGGCGACGAGCAGTGCGAAGGCTGATTTGCGCATCGAAACAGTCCTAAGTGGTGACCGACAAGAGTACTCAGATGCGCCAGGCCTCCAGATGGTCGCAGGGTGCGCGCGGCAGGTACACTGCGCGCAGCGAGGTCAGCACCATGAGCATCTGGTTCCGCGAATTCACGCTCGAGGAGATCCGCAGGATCGAGCGCGGCACGATGGTCGAGCACCTGGGCATCGAGTTCACCCGGGTCGGGCCGGATTCCGTCGAGGCGCGCATGCCGGTGGATGCGCGCACGGTGCAGCCGGATCGCATCCTGCACGGCGGCGCCTCGGTCGCGCTGGCCGAGACCCTCGGCAGCGTCGGCGGCACCATGTGCGTGGACCGCGAGCGCTTCCAGATCGTCGGCCAGGAGATCAACGCCAACCACCTGCGGCCGGCGATGCAGGGGTACGTGCACGGCCGCGCGAGCCCGATCCACCTCGGCCGGCGCAGCCAGGTCTGGAGCATCGAGATCCGCGACGACAACGAGCGCCTGATCTGCGTATCTCGCCTGACGATCGCCGTCGTCGACCGCCAGCTCAAATAAAGGGGACGCGTCCCATTAAGCAATCTTAATTGGACGCGTCCCCTTTATACTGATGCCATGCGATTGGCTGCCCTCGCCGCCGCTGCCCTGCTCGCCGCCTGCGGCCAGACTGGCCAGCTGTACATGCCGGACGAGGGCGTGACGACGCCGGTCGAGATCCGCGGACCGGGAACGGCGGCCCCCGCCCCGGCGCCGGAAGAAGACGAGAAGGAAAAGAAGACCGAGCCGCCCCCGGGCTCCTGAGCCATGTCCAAGCCGAAGAAGCTCTGGCTGGTGGACGGCTCGTCCTATCTCTACCGCGCGTTCTTCGCGCTGCCGCCGCTCTCGACGACCACCGGCATCCCGACCGGCGCCGTGCTCGGCGTCCTCAACATGCTGAACAAGCTGCTCAAGGAGGAGGACCCGGAGCACATCGCCATCGTCATGGACGCGCCCGGCCGCACCTTCCGCGACGACCTGTTCGAGGAATACAAGGCGCACCGCCCGCCGATGCCGGACGAGCTGCGCGCGCAAATCGAGCCGCTGATCGAGGCGATCCCGGCGCTGGGCCTGCCGCTCCTGCGCATCCCGGGAGTCGAGGCCGACGACGTGATCGGCACGCTCGCCGAGCGCGCCGCCAGGCACGGCATGAAGGTCGTGATCTCCACCGGCGACAAGGACATGGCCCAGCTCGTGAACGACGACATCACCATCGTCAACACGATGTTCGACACGAAGCTCGACCGCGCGGGCGTCAAGGCCAAGTTCGACGTGCTGCCGACGCAGATCGTGGACTACCTCGCCCTGGTCGGCGACAGCTCCGACAACATCCCGGGCGTGCCCAAGGTCGGCCCCAAGACCGCGGCCAAATGGCTCAACGAGTACGGCTCGCTCGACGAGATCATCAGGCACGCGAACGACATTCCCGGCAAGGTCGGCGAGAGCCTCCGCGAAAACCTCGACACACTCGAGCTCTCGCGCAAGCTCGCCACGATCCGCTGCGACCTCGACCTCCCGCTCAAGCCCGCGGAATTGGCCCGCAAACCGCCCGACATCGAAACCCTGGGCGCTCTGTACAAGCGCCTGGAAATGAACTCCCTCCTGCGGCAACTGACTGGAACCGGCGCGAAGACGGGGGGCGGGCGCGACCCCGGCTCGCTCGCGCCGCCGGAACTTACGCGCTCGCTCGCCGGGTCCCCCCCGCCCGCGCCTGCGCGTCACTACGAGTCGATCACGACAGAAGAGCAGCTCACGTCATGGCTTGGGAGGCTGGAAAAGGCTGCGTTGTTTGCATTCGATACGGAGACCACGAGCCTGGACTACATGAAGGCCCGGATCGTCGGGATGTCGTTCTGCATCGAGCCGGGCAATGCCGCGTATCTCCCGCTTGCGCACGACTACCCCGGCGCACCCGATCAGCTCGACCGCAGGAAGACCCTGGCGAAGCTGAAACCGCTGCTGGAGTCGGACAGGCACGCGAAAGTCGGCCACCACCTCAAGTACGACGCGCACGTGCTGCTGAACCACGGCATCCGCCTCGGCGGCATGCGCTACGACTCCATGCTCGAGTCCTACGTGCTGAACTCGAGCGCCACGCGCCACGACATGGATTCCTGCGCGAAGCTCTACCTGGGCATCGACACCATCAAGTACGAGGACGTCGCCGGCAAGGGCGCCAGGCAGATTCCCTTCAACCAGGTCGCGCTCGAGCAGGCCACCGAGTACGCGGCCGAGGACGCCGACGTCACGCTGCAGCTGCATGACTTCCTGCACGGCGAGCTGCAGAAGAACAAACCGCTGCTCGGGGTGTACGAGGAGATCGAGCAGCCGCTGGTGCCGGTGCTGCTGGCGATGGAGCACCGCGGCGTGCTCGTGGACCGCGCGAAGCTCAGGAAGCAGAGCAGCGAGATCGCAAAGCGCCTGGTGGAACTCGAGGCCGACGCGCACAAGTCCGCCGGCCAGCCGTTCAATCTCGACTCGCCGAAGCAGCTGCAGGAGATCCTGTTCGGCAAGCTCGGGCTGCCGGTCGGGCAGAAGACCCGTACCGGCCAGCCCTCGACCTCCGAGGACGTGCTCGAGGAGCTCGCGGACAAGTACCTGCTGCCGCGCATCATCCTCGAGTACCGCGGCCTCGCGAAGCTGCGCTCGACCTACACCGAGAAGCTGCCGGAGCAGATCGACGGGAAAACCGGCCGCGTGCACACTTCCTATCACCAGGCGGTCGCGGTCACCGGCCGGCTGTCCTCCAGCGACCCGAACCTGCAGAACATCCCGATCCGCACGCCCGAGGGCCGCCGCATCCGCCAGGCCTTCGTGGCGCCGAAGGGCCACAAGCTGCTGTCGGCGGACTACTCGCAGATCGAGCTGCGGATCATGGCGCACCTTTCCGGCGACGAAGGCCTGCGCCGCGCCTTCGCCGATGACGGCGACATCCATCGCGCGACCGCTGCCGAAGTGTTCGACACCGAACCCGAGAAGGTCACTGCCGACCAGCGCCGCGCCGCCAAGGCGATCAACTTCGGGCTGATCTACGGCATGTCGGCGTTCGGGCTTGCGCGCCAGCTCGGCATCGAGCGCCAGGCCGCGCAGGAATACGTCGCGCGCTACTTCGGCCGCTATCCCGGCGTGCGCGAGTACATGGAACGCACGCGCGAGCAGGCGCGCTCGCGCGGCTACGTCGAGACCGTGTTCGGCCGGCGGCTGTACCTGCCCGACATCCGCTCGCGCGACCGCAACCTGCAGCAGTACGCCGAGAGGAGCGCGATCAACGCGCCCATGCAGGGCACGGCCGCCGACATCATCAAGCGCGCCATGATCGGCGTGCACGCCTGGCTCGCCGAGTCGAAGGTCGCCGCGCACCTCGTCATGCAGGTGCACGACGAGCTGGTGCTCGAGGTCGCGAACGCTTCGGTCGAGAAGGTCCGCAGGAAAGTCGTCGAGATCATGAGCGGCGCGGCAGAGCTCGCGGTCGCGCTGAAGGTGGACACGGGCAGCGGCCCCAACTGGGACGACGCGCACTAAAAACGTAGAAAAATCAGTGTGCTGTGCGCTCTGGAACTTGTCTTAATCGACCCCATCTAAGGTTTCGAGCGCCGTGAGACGCTCCCCGCTTCCCTCCCTGAGCGGGTCGCCCGGATTGCATCCCCAAGCCGGGTATCCGCCCGGCGGTCCGCAAGGATCGCCGGGCTTTTTTTGTGCCGCGGCGCACCACCCGGCGGCCCTCATTCAGGTCAAGCGCGTCGGCTCAGCAGCGCCTCGAGCGCCCCCTGCGCCGCGTCCACGCCCTCTCGCGTCTGCGCGGAGAAGAGTTGCGCCCGGGCGCGCTCGCCCAGCGCGGACTGGGTCTCGCGCAGCACGGACCTGGACTCGTTCCGGCCGAGCTTGTCCGCCTTGGTCAGCAGCACCTGCACCGGGCAGCCGCGCGCCTCGGCGTACTGCAGCATGACCTCGTCGTTGTCGCCGAACCCGCGCCTCGCATCCACGACGATCACCAGCCCCGCGAGCGAATCGCGTTCCCTGAAATACGCCTCCATCAGCCGCCGCCAGTGCTCGCGCATCGCAGGCGGCACCTTGGCATAGCCGTAGCCCGGCAGGTCCGCGATCCGCCGGCCCGGCACGATCTCGAACAGGTTCACGAGCTGCGTGCGCCCCGGCGTGCCGCTCGTTCGCGCCAGGTCCTTGCGCCCGAGGATGGCGTTGATCGCGCTCGACTTGCCGCTGTTCGAGCGGCCCGCGAACGCGACTTCCGCGCCGGAATCGTCGCCGAATCCGGCGGCCGAGTCGGCGCTCTTCAGGAACCGGGCCTGGGGGTATCTGGACATCTTCGGGTGGACGGCGGGACCGCTGGCTTGCGTATAATTCCGGGCCCGCGGGACAGTCTATCAGTTGGGGTCCACATGAAGCCTGCATGGATCGGAGTGCTGCTCGCCTGCTCGCTGGCCGCTGGCCCGGCGCTGGCCGGCGACGCCGCGGCCGGTGCCCGGAAGGCCGCCGTTTGCGGGGCCTGCCACGGCATGACCGGCAACAGCGTCAATCCCGAGTGGCCGAGCCTGGCCGGCCAGAACCAGGGCTACATCGCCGCCCAGCTCGCGCTGTTCAAGCAGGGCGTGCGCAACAACCCGCTGATGATGCCGATGGCGATCGGGCTCTCGGACCAGGACATGCTGGATCTCGGCGCGCATTTCGAGGCGCAGGTCCCGGCCGGGCTGGAGGCCGATCCCGCCAACTGGGAGCGGGGCCAGAAGCTGTATCGCGGCGGCGACGAAAAGCGCGAGCTGCCGGCCTGCATCGCCTGCCACGGGCCGCAGGGCAAGGGCAACGGCCCGGCGAAATACCCGGCACTCCGCGCGCAGCACGCGGTCTACACCTACGCCCAGCTCAAGGCCTATGCGGACTGGACGCGCAAGACCCCTGGCAACGACATCATGCAGGCGATCGCGTCGAAGCTGACGGACGACGAAATGCGCGCGTTGGCGTCGTACACGCAGGGCCTGCGCTGACACTGCAGAAATACCGGAGACCGGACCCATGACGAGAGCCCTGTTCTTTTCGCTGCTGGCCACGATGGCCGTCACCGCCTGCGGCAAGGAAGCGCCGCCGCCCGCCGCGACGGGGGCGACGGAATTGCAGGCGCAGCAGACGCCGCCCGCGGAGCAGTCGGTGCCGGCCGCCGGGGCCGAGCCGCTGCGGCCGCCGTCGGAAATGACCCAGCCGCTCGGCGCCAGCGACGGCGAGACCGTGGAGGCCGCGACCACCACGATCACGCCGGTCGCCGCCGCGGTCGCCGCCAATACGCCCGCGCTGCCCGCGGGCAATCTCGCGCGCTGGCGGGAAGGCGTGAACTACACGACCTACGCGGTCGCGCAGCCGGTCAGCACGCCGCCCGGAACCGTCGAGGTGGTCGAGGGCTTCTGGTATGGCTGCGGCCACTGCTATGCGCTCGAGCCGCGGGTCGAGGCCTGGGAAAAGTCGAAGCCGGACTGGATCAGGCTGCGGCGCCTGCCGGTGATCTGGAACGAGGTGACGCGCGAGGACGCGCGCCTTTATTACACGATCGAGTCGCTGGGGCTGGTCGAGAAGCTGCATGCGGAGGTGTTCCGCCAGATCCACGCCCGCGGCAAGCCCTTTACGGCCATCCGCGGCGGGCGCGTGGACACGGCGGCCACCGAGAAGGCGGTGCGCGAGTTCCTGCTCGCCAACGGCGTCTCGGCCGAGGATTTCGCGCGCCACTACCGCACGTTCTCGACGGAGAACAGGCTGCGGCAGGCGGAGAACCTGTCGCGGCGCTACCTGCTCGACCACACGCCGATGATCGTCGTGCACGGCAAGTACCTCACCGACCAGGAGATGGCGGGCGGCGCGGAGCAGCTCTTCCAGCTCGTCAACGACCTGGCGGCGCGCGAGCGCGGCGCCAGCTGATACTGCTGGACGGGTCCCGGCATGCTGAACTGCTTCGTACCCGGCAGCCAGGGCCTGGACCGGCTCGACCCGCCGCCCGCTGACATCCCCGAGGCCTGCGTCTGGGTGGACCTCCTCGAGCCGACGCTCGCGGAAGAGCGCGCGGTCGAGCGGCTGCTGGCGATCGACGTGCCCTCGCGCGAGGAGATGCGCGAGATCGAGACCTCGAGCCGCCTGTACGAGGAGAACGGCTCGCTGTACATGACGGCGACCGTCGTCACCAAGATCGACACCGACCGCCCGGAGTCGGCCGCGATCACCTTCATCCTCTCGCACAACCGGCTGATCACCAACCGGTACGTGGACCCGCTGCCGTTCCGGCGCTTCATCGCCTATTCCGAGCGGCATCCCGGAGCGGCGACCACGGCGCCCGGCATCCTCGCCGGGCTGCTGGAGGCGATCGTCGAGCGCACCGCGGACGTGCTCGAGCGCGTGGGCCTCGACCTCGATGAGCTGTCGGCGGGCGTGTTCGCGCCGGCGGAGAGATCGGCGCCGCGCGCGCACGACCTGCGGGCGGTGATGGGCAAGATCGGCCGCGACGGCGACCTGATCTCCAAGGCGCGCGAGAGCCTGGTGTCGCTGGGCCGGCAGCTGACCTTCATCCAGCAGTCCACCGCGGTGCAGATCCCGAAGGACCTGCTGGCGCGCTACCGGACGATGTCGCGCGACATGCTGGCGCTCTCGGATCACGCGACGTTCCTGGCCAACAAGTCGAGTTTCATGCTGCAGGCGACGCTCGGCCTGATCAACATCGAGCAGAACAACATCATCAAGATCTTCTCGGTGGTCGCGGCCGTGTTCCTGCCGCCGACCCTGATCGCGAGCATCTACGGCATGAACTTCCACGTCATGCCCGAGCTCGACTGGCCCTTCGGCTACCCGCTGGCGCTGCTCGCGATCGTCGTCTCCGCGGTAGTGCCCTACATCTACTTCCGCCGCCGCGGCTGGCTCTAAAGGGGACGCGTCCCATTAAGGTTCCTTAATGGGACGCGTCCCCTTTAAAGTTGACCTATACAGAACGTTCTGTATAGTTATGGGGTCATGGGCAGACCCCCCGCCGCCAAGCAGAAGATCCTGGCCGCTGCCCGCGAGATCGTCGAGAACCGCGGCGCGGGCGCACTCACCTTCGACGAGCTGGTGAACGTCAGCGGGATCACCCGCGGCGGCATCACCTACCACTACCCCACCAAGGAAGACCTGCTCCGGGGCCTGCTGGAGGCCGACTTCGAGAAATGGGACGCCGCCGAGGCCGCCCACACCCCGGAGGACTGCGATGCCGACACGGCCCGCCTGCTGGGCTTCATCCGCACGCTCACCGCCCAGGACGAGTCGCACCGCCGCTTCCTCTGCGGCATGCTCTCGGCCGCCACCCTCGATCCCTCGCTGATGGACCCCTGCCGCCAGGACCTGCGCGAGCGCCTCGGCCGCAAGAAGTGGACCGACCGCGACCTGCGCCTGCAGCTCGTGCACCTCGCCGCCGAGGGCCTGATGTGGCAGGAGCTGTTCCAGATGTACTCGATGCCGGCCCCCGCGCGCGCCAAACTCGTCGCGCTGATGGAGGAACTTGCGCGCGAATGGGGCGACGAAAGGAAGTCGGCCGAACCAATACCAAGAAAGATCGCCAAGGAAGCCTGAGCCATGTCCCCCTCCCCCAGCGCGGCGCCAAGCCGCCGCCGCAAAGCCGTCATCGCCGCCGCCGCCGCGCTCCTGCTCGCCGCCTGCGGCGGCAACGGCGAGCACCAGTTCCCGCCGCCCGACGTCAGCGTCGCCGCCGTGGTGCAGAAATCCGTCACCGAATGGGACGACTACAGCGGCCACGTCGAGGCGATCGAGTCCGCCGAGATCCGCCCGCGCGTCTCCGGCCACCTGCGCCGCATCGCCTACAGGGAAGGCGGCCTGGTGACCAAGGGCCAGCTGCTGTTCACCATCGACGACCGCGAGTACGCCGCCGCGGCCGACGCAGCCCGCGCCGACGCCGCGCGCGCCGAGGCGCGCATCGCGCTCGCGAAGCAGGAGCTCGCCCGCGCCGAGCAGCTGATCGCCGCGCGCGCGGTATCGCAGGGCGAACTCGACGCCCGCCGCATGGAGGCGCAGCAGGCCGACGCCGACCTGCTCGCCGCGCAGGCGCGCCTCGCGCGCGCCGAACTCGATCTCGGGTTCACGCGGGTGACCGCGCCGTTCGAAGGCCGCGCCGGCGCGGCGCTGGTCAAGCCCGGAAACGTGGTCAACGCCAACCAGACGCTGCTGACCACGCTGGTCTCGGTGGATCCCGTGTACGTCACCTTCACCGGCGACGAGCGCGCCTACCTGCGCTACCAGGAGCTCGCCCGCAACGGCTCGCGCGGCAGCTCGCGCGACACGCGCAACCCCGTGCTGGTCGGCCTCGCCAACGAGGACGGCTTCCCGCACCAGGGCGAAATGGACTTCCTCGACAACGCGCTCGACCCCGCGTCCGGCACCATCCGTGCGCGCGCGGTGCTGCCGAACCCGGACGGCGTGTTCACGCCCGGGCTGTTCGCGCGCGTGCGCCTGCTCGGCGCCTCGCGGGACGACGCGCTGCTGATCCACGAGCAGGCGGTGCTCACCGACCAGGACCGCCGCTACGTCTACGTCCTCGGCGCCAACGACTCCGCCGAGCGCCGCGACGTCGCGCTCGGCCCGCACGTCGAAGGACTGCGCGTGGTCCTGTCGGGCCTGAAGCCGGGCGACAAGGTCATCGTCAACGGCATGCGCAAGATCTTCTTCCCCGGCCAGCCCGTGAACCCGCGCGACGTGCCGATGGACCAGCCGAACCTGCCGCCGCCCGCCCCGGCTCCCGCTGCCGGCTGATCCGCCATGGCCGCGCACACCGACTTCTCGCGGATCTTCATCGACCGCCCGATCCTGGCGACGGTGCTGTCGGCGCTGATCCTGGTCGCGGGCCTGATCGCGATCCCGAACCTGCCGATCAGCGAGTACCCGGACGTGGTGCCGCCCTCGGTCGCGGTCACCGCGAACTACCCGGGCGCGAACCCGCGCACCATCGCCGACACCGTCGCCGGGCCGCTGGAGGAGGCGATCAACGGCGTCGAGAACATGATCTACATGAAGTCGACGTCGAGCGCCGACGGCGCCATGCAGCTCAACATCACCTTCAAGGGCGGCACCGACATCGACCTCGCCGCGATGCAGGTGCAGAACCGCGTGGCGCAGGCGCTGCCGCGCCTGCCGGAGACCGTGCGGCAGCTCGGCGTGACCACGGTCAAGGCATCGCCGAACCTGACGATGGTCGTGCACCTCGACTCGCCGAACAAGACCTACGACGCGCTCTACCTCTCCAACTTCGCGAACCTCAGGGTGCGCGACGAGCTGGCGCGCCTGCCGGGCGTCGGCCAGGCGATCGCTTTCGGCATCGGCAACTATGCGATGCGCGTGTGGATCGACCCGGCCAAGGCCGCCGCGCGCGGCCTGTCGGCCGCCGACATCGTCGCGGCGATCCGCGAGCAGAACGTCGAGGTCTCGGCCGGCAGCATCGGCGCCCCGCCCACGCCTGCGGGCTCGGTCATGCAGCTCTCGGTCAACGCCCAGGGGCGCCTCGCCTCGCCCGAGGCCTTCGGCGACATCGTGCTCAAGGCCGACGGCATCGACCTGACGCGGCTGAAGGACGTGGCGCGGGTCGAGCTCGGCGCCAGCACCTACGCGATCAAGTCGCTGCTCAACAGCGAGGACGCCGCCGCCATCGCCATCTTCGAGGCGCCCGGCGCCAACACCATCGCGCTGTCGGATGCGATCCGCCAGCGCATGCTGGAGCTCGAGGGCAGCTTCCCGGACGACGTGCGCTGGTCGGTGATGTACGACCCGACCGTGTTCGTGCGCGACTCGATCGCCTCGGTCATCCAGACGCTGCTGGAGGCGATCGCGCTGGTGGTGCTGGTGGTGGTGCTGTTCCTGCAGACCTGGCGCGCCTCGCTGATCCCGCTGATCGCGGTGCCGGTGTCGATCATCGGCACCTTCGCCGTGCTCTGGCTGCTCGGCTTCTCGGTCAACGTGCTGACCCTGTTCGGCCTGGTGCTCGCGATCGGCATCGTGGTGGACGACGCGATCGTCGTGGTCGAGAACGTGGAGCGGCACATCGAGGGCGGCATGAAGCCGCGCGCCGCCGCGCACCAGGCGATGAGCGAGGTGTCGGGGCCGATCGTGGCGATCACGCTGGTGCTGTCCTCGGTGTTCGTGCCACTCGCGTTCCTCGGCGGCGTCACCGGCGAGTTCTACCGGCAGTTCGCGGTCACCATCGCCGCCGCCGTGATCATCTCGGGCTTCAACTCGCTGACGCTGTCGCCGGCACTCGCCGCCATGCTGCTGCAGCCGCACGGCGCGCCGAAGGACGCCTTCGGCCGCGGCATCGACCGCGTCGTGGGCCGGCCCTTCGCCGCCTTCAACCGCGCGTTCCGCGCCTTCGGCGACCGCTATTCCTCGGGCATCGGCGGCACCATCGGCCGCGCGCCGCGGCTGCTCGCGATCTACGCGGTGCTGGTGGCGGTGACGATCGTCGGCTTCCGCGCCGTGCCCGGCGGCTACATCCCGTTCCAGGACAAGCAGTACCTGTTCGCGATCCTGCAGCTGCCGGAGGCCGCCAACATCGACCGCACGGATGCGGTGATGCGCCGGATGGGCGAGATCGCGCTGGAGGTGCCGGGCGTCGAGAGCGTCGTGCAGTTCCCGGGCCTCAACCCCGTGCACTTCGTCGCCACCCCGAACGTCGGCGTCATGTTCATCGGCCTGGAGCCGCAGGGCGAGCGCGAGCTTGAGGCGGGCGATATTTCCGCGCGCATCAACATGGGCTACGGCGGCATCCAGGAGGGCCTCGCTTTCGCGCTGCTGCCGCCGCCGGTGCTCGGCCTCGGCAGCGCCAACGGCCTGGAGCTGTACGTGCAGGACCGCGCCGGCCTCGGCTACGGCGAGCTGTACAGCCAGACCATGGGACTGATCGGCGCGCTCGGCCAGACACGGGGCATCGACCCGATGGGAACCTTCACGTCGTACCAGTCGAACGTGCCGCAGCTCGACGCCGTCGTGGACCGCACCAAGGTCAAGGAACTCGGCCTGGCGCTGACCGACGTGTACAGCACGCTGCAGGTGTACCTGGGCTCGGCCTACGTCAACGACTTCAACCTGTTCGGCCGCACCTACGCGGTGTACGCACAGGCGGATGCGCCCTACCGCGCCACGGTCAAGGACATCGAGGCGCTCAAGGTGCGCAACAACCGCGGCGAGATGGTGCCGCTCGGCACGGTGGTGGACGTGAAGCCGAGCTACGGCCCGGATCCGGTGATCCGCTACAACGCGTATCCCGCGGCCGACCTGTCGGTCGGCCTCAATCCGGCCGTGCTGTCCTCGACCGAGGGCCTGGAGACGGTGCGCGCGGTCGCCGACCAGGTGCTGCCGCGCGGCATGGACCTGGAGTGGACCGGCCTCACCTACCAGCAGATCACGCAGGGCAACGCGGCGCTGTTCGTGTTCCCGCTGTGCGTGCTGCTGGTGTACATGGTGCTCGCGGCGCTCTACGAGAGCTGGTCGGTGCCGCTCGCGATCATCCTGATCGTGCCGCTGTGCCTGCTGTCCGCGATCGGCGCCACCTGGCTGATCAACACCCTGCACGGGCTGTGGCTCGCGGTTTCGCCGCCGGATTTCGCGCCGACCTTCCTCGACAACAACATCTTCACCAAGATCGGCCTCGCGGTGCTGATCGGGCTGGCCTGCAAGAACGCGATCCTGATCGTCGAGTTCGCGCGCGACCTCGAGGAGGAAGGCAAGGGCATCGTCGAGGCGGCGATCGAGGCGGCGCGGTTGCGGCTGCGCCCGATCCTCATGACCAGCTTCGCGTTCATCGCCGGCGTCCTGCCGCTGGTGTTCGCCACCGGCGCCGGCGCCGAGGTGCGCTACGTCATGGGCGTCACGGTGGTCTCCGGCATGCTGGGCGTGACCTTCTTCGGCCTGTTCTTCACGCCGGTGTTCTACGTGGTGATCAGGAAGCTGGTGCAGAAGCGCGAGCTCAGGCGCGCCGAGCGGCTCGCGGCCGAGGGCGGCAGCCATGGCTAAGGTCGCGGCCCTGGCGCTTGCATCGGCCCTCGCCGGCTGCACGGTCGGGCCGCGTCATGCCGTGCCCGAGGTGCCGCTGCCGCAGAAGTTCGACCAGGCGACGGCGGATGCGGCCGCGCAGCCGGCGGCCCCGCGGCTCTGGGCGGGATTCGGCAGCGCCGAGCTGGATGCGCTGATCGCGCGCGCGCTCGAGGCCAACACCACGATTGCGCAGGCTGCGGCGCGGCTGGACGAGACGCGGGCGCTGTCGGGACTGTCGTTCTACAGCCTGATTCCGACGGTGACCGCGGAGGCGGACCAGGAGCGGAGCCAGTTCTCGCTGCAGGATCCGTTCCTGCCGCCTGCGAGTTTGCGCACCGAGACCTGGCGCGCGGGCTTTGACGCATCCTGGGAGATCGACCTGTTCGGCGGCCTGCGCAACGAGAACCGCGCGATCAAGCGCCGCGTGGAGCGCGACCTCGCCTCGTTCGCCGACGTGCGCCTGTCGATCGTCGCCGAGACCGCGCAGGCCTGGTTCGCGCTGATCGGCGCGCGCGAGCGCCTCGCGCTGCAGCGCCGCCAGCTCGCGAACCAGGAGGACAATGTCGCGATCCTCGAGGCGCGCGTGGACGCGGGCAGCTCGAGCCAGTTCGACCTGGCGCGGGCGGAGGCGCAGATGCGCACGCTGGCGGCCGCGGTGCCGCAGGCCGAGGCCGAGTTGGTCCGGCAGGAGCAGCGCCTTGCGGTGCTGACGGCCTGGCCGGTGGATACGCTGCGCTCGCAGCTTTCTCATGCGACGGCGATTCCCGAGCTGCCCGTGCTGGTCGCGACCGGCACGCCGGAGGATTGGCTGCGCCGGCGTCCCGACATCCGCTCGGCCGAGCGCGAGCTCGCCGCGTCGGCCGCGGACGTGGGCGACCGCATCGCGGATTTCTTCCCGAAGGTCGAGCTGCTCGGCTCCTTCGGCTGGACCGGCCAGGACCGCAGCTCGATCGGCGACGCCGCGGCCGAGCGCTGGCGCTACGGTCCGTCGATCACCTGGAGCTTCCTCGACTTCGGCCGCGTGTGGCAGTACTACAAGGCCTCGCAGGCGCGGCGGTCTGGCGCGATTGCCCGATACCAGGAGACCGTGCTGCGCGCGCTCGAGGAGACCGAGAATGCGCTTGCGGGATTCCGGGCCGCGAACCGCTCCGAGGACGAGCTGCGGCAGGCGGCCGCGGCGTCGGGCGAGGCCGCGCGGCTCGCGCGGCTGCGTTACGACGTGGGCGCCGGCGACTACTTCGCGGTGCTCGATGCCGAACGCACCTGGCTCGACCTCGAGGACCGCCACGTCCAGGCCGCTACCCAGCGCGCCACCGCCCTCGCCGCCCTCTACAAAGCCCTCGCGGGCGACCTTTAAAGGGGACGCGTCCAATTAAGGTTCCTTAATTGGACGCGTCCCCTTTAAGAAAGCGCGGAGCAGCCACCAGGCCGCAAGCGCGGCGAGCAGGTGCTTGATGCTGTGGCCGCTGACCAGCCCGCCCAGCGCATAGACGGCGCCGTCGAAGTACTCCGCGACCTTGGCCAGCACATAGGCGCCCAGCGCCGCCCAGATCAGGCTCGTCTTCAGCAGCTCGCTGCGGTACAGCACCAGCATCGCCGGAATCAGCAGCATCGGCAGGAACTGCACCAGCGCATACGGCCGCAGGTCGCCGTCGCCGGCCGTCTCGGTCCAATGCCACCAGCCGATGCTCGCGATCCCGAGCGCGACGCAGGGCCACAGCAGCGCCTGCCCGAGCGGCAGCGAAACGCGATCGGCCACCACCGCCGCGAACAGCGCCATGAACGCGATCGTCATCGGCAGCCGGTCGAACACCAGCGCCGGATTCGACGGCGCCAGGTGATACCAGCCCGAACCGATCGCGACCAGTGCCACACCCACGCAGAACACGACGAAATGCCGCGGCAGCGATGCCTCGCGCACGTGCAGCAGCCCCGCGACGCCCACCGCCAGGAACGGCAGGTTGGTCGCCACGTTCCAGAAGTTCGGGATCCCCAGCATCGTTCGCCCGTCCCGGAAGGCGTGATAGGCCAGGTCCTGCGGAATGCGCTCCGCGACGAACGCCACGACCACCGCGGCGGCGGCCACCGCCAGCAGCAGGGCCTGTCTCCAGTTCATGCGCAGAGTGTAGAGTACGCGGACCTCCGCCAGGAACGCCCCGCATGAGAGCGCTCGCCCGCACCCTCGCCCTGCTCCTGCTCCCCTTCCCGGCAACTGCCGCCGAAGACGCCCCGCTCAGGCAGGCGACCGTCCGCCTGTTCGAGCAGGCCGACGTCGGCGTGCAGTCGCTCGCCCGCCGCGCCTATGCGACGCACTTCGATTCGACCCGCATGCGCTGGCTGGGCGTCGAGATCAGCGGCACCTACGACGCGCCCGCGCAGGACCAGCTGCTGCCGGTCGAATGCCTCATGCGGCGCCCCGACGGCACCCTGGTGCCGACCGCGCGCGACATGTCGTTCCAGCTCTTCGCCGGCGAGACCGAATCCAGCAGCGCCAACGTGCTGTGGGGCGTCGAGGACGAGGACGACTGGCCCGCCGGCGCGTACGAGGTGGAGTGCGCGGTCGCGGGACACAAGCTGGACGCGGCGAAGTTCGAGGTGATCGACAACCCGAGCGACGTCGTGGGCACCGACATCCGCGTCGCCGAGATGCGCTTCTTCCCGGTCGTGCAGGACCTCCCGGCCAAGGCAGACCGTGAATACGCGACCGTGCTCGCCGCCGCCGAGACGCGCCGCATCGGCGTCGAGGTCGAGTTCACCCACGCCCCGCTGGGCAAGCAGGTCAGGGTGCCGATCGCCTGCTATTTCTACTGGCCGGACGGCCAGACGTCCCCGCCGCTCAACCTCAACTACGAACCGCAGGAAACCTGGCCGGGCGGCTACGCCGCGGGCGGCATGGGCTGGGACCAGCCGGGTCAGTGGCCGCCGGGCGTGTACACCATCGTCTGCATGATCTACGGCCGGCCGGTGGCCGTGGACCGTCTCGTCATCGAGTGACGCCGGCGCCTCAGGATCGCCCGACGACTTCGTAGTGGACGACGCGCGGCTCGAATTCGAGCAGGAAGCCGTCGTCCTCGGGGTAGTACTTGGCCTTCTCCGGGTCGTCTCCGGCAAACGCGCGGATCGCTTCCAGGCTTTCCCAGAACGTCAACGTGACGAAGTGCGTGACCTCGCCCTCGCGGCGCTCGAGGATGTGCACGCTGACGTTCCCGGGTACCGACCGATAATCCGGGATCGCGCGGGCGTTGACGAAGGCGCGATACGCCTCCGCCTTCGCCGTCGGCACGCGGCCGTGCCACATGCGCACGATCACTTGCCGCGCTCCATGCTCTTGATCCTGCCGTCCACGATCGTCACGACCATCGCGAACGACTGGCTGCCGCGGTCGTAGGTCCAGGTCTCGATCACGGTCGTGCCGGTCTTGAGGCGGCCGCCGGCGGCTGCGCGCGCGTAGACGTCCACGGTTTCGACCCTCTTGTCCGTCGGCTCGCCGCATTTCTGCAGCAGCTCCTCGACCGACATCTCCGGCGAGGCGATCCACTGGCCGCAGCGGAAGGTCTCGGCATGCGCCGGCCCGGCAAAGACCAACGAACCGAGCAGGATCACGGTTACCACGATCGAGTGCAGCTTTGCCATCGGCGTCAACTCGAATGATCGTGAATCGTGCGCCAGCCCTCCGGCGTGCGCGCCCAGATCGTCGTGAACCAGCCCGACTGCTCGGCCAGACCGCCGCCGGCGAGCACGAAGCGCCCCGTCGCCAGCGCCGAATCGGTCCCCAGCAGGCGCACCTCGACCTGTTCGAAGCGCAGCTCCTGCTTCGGCTTGCCGTCGACGAAGTACTTCTCGGCGAAGGCCTTCTCGATCGCCGCGACGCCGGGGCGCGGGCCATTGGCGGTCATGAAGGTCACGTCCGGCACGTAGTACGCGAGATGCCCGGGCAGGTCGCCGCGGTTCCAGGCGTCGGCGGAGGACTGCAGCGCGGCGCGGATCTCGGCCTCGTCGGCGCCGACATCCGGAGCGATGCGCGACCCGCCGCCAGGACCGCAGCCAGCCCCCGCCAGCACCAGCAGCAACGGCAGGATCCAGGCGTTGCGCGCGCTCATTCGCTTCTCCCGCCTCCCGGCGACGTCTGGATGCGGATGGTCTGGGTCGCCAGGTGCACCTCGCGCAGGAAGTACGACAGGCCCACGACCAGCACCAGCGTCGCCGCCGTGAACAGCGTCCCGATCGCCCAGTTGAGCGGCGCGTCGAGCATCACTTCCAGGAACATCGCGGCAATGACCATGCACACGAGCAGCGCCGAGACCGTGCAGGCGGTGATGGCGACGCTGTTCAGGTGCCGCCTGCGCTCCAGGTTGCGCAGCTTGAGGTCGATGGCTTCCTGCTCGGTGGCGGCGACGGCGCGGCGCTGTTCCTCCAGCGCCCGGCCGCGATCCACGATCCGCGACAGGCGGCCGGCCATGACGTTCAGCAAGCCGGCGATCGCCGTCAGCAGGAACACCGGTGCCAGGGCAAGCTGGATCGCGGTGGCGACGTCGTTGATGTTCTCGGCGAAGGAGATCATGGGGGCATCACACCGTCTCTGCCAGGTAGTGCACGACGTGCGCCAGGCCGTGCGCGATCATCGCCGATTCCAGGCCGTAGCGCCAAAACAGGTATCCGAACAGCAGGCCGAATGTCGTGTTGAAGCCGAGCACCCAGGCCACCGCGGCCGCATCCAGCGGACCGGCCAGAACCGCGGCCGCGGGCAGATGGCCCGCGCCGAACACCAGCGCGCTCATCACGATGGCGATCCAGATCAGCCCCGCGGCCGGGGCAGCCCGGCGCCGCTGCAGGCACGCCCATCCGAGCCAGACCAGCACCGTCATCAGTCCCCAGCGCAGCAGCAGTTCCTCGGTGATGCCGCCGTAGAGCACCCGCGCGAAGAGCGGCAGGCTCAGGCGCTCCTGAACCGAAGCGAGGACGTCGGGCGCGAGCCGCCAGGCGCCGAACAGGAACGCCCCGCCCAGCAGTCCGACGACCAGCCCCGGCAGCAGTTGCGGGCGAAGCACAGGACCGAGCGGGCTTCGGGTGATTGCAGCGCCAAGGACAGGCGCGTGCAGGCCGACGGCCGGAGCCAGAGCCACGCCGGCCCACACCGCGAGAGCGAGGATCACGCCGTTCTGTACCAGGCTCAGCAGCGCGAGCACCCACAACGGCATGGGCAGCGGCTGTCCGGCGAGCATAACGGGCAGCAGCGTGGCGGTGACGGCCACGACGCCCGGCATGCCGACGAACCAGAGGAGCAGACCGAGGCGGAAGCCGCGCAAGGGCTGCTGCACCCCAATGTCAGGTCCGGTGTGGGCCTTCATCACGGCATCCGAGCTTGCTTCGCCGCAGGAATCGTCCGGCCCGCATCAACTGCAGGATGTAAACACGACCCGCGTCCTCACGATGGAAGACCCGGCAGGGCGGTTCAACAATCTGGCGATGGCGTGAACCACGAAGCTCCCGCGGCCTGGACCAGCTCCGAGGATGAGCGGCAAGCTGCGCTACATGGCGAAGGATGCGCTGCACGAAGGCGCTTCAAGGTGATGACCAGTTCGGTACGCATCCATTGGTACTAAAGTATCACTTGGTCGGATGCAAACAAAAGACAAGATTCGGGCTGGGCTGCAATCGAGGACCAGGTGATCACTAAGGCTGCGGTTCCGGCGCACTCAGCTCGGCGACCTTCTCCTGATCGATATGCTTCTGCAGTTCTCCCAGGCCAGCGGCGACCTTCGGATTCGCAAACAGGTCCTGCATCGCTATCTGGCCCAGCAGGGCGAAAGCAGACTGAATTGCCGGTGGCCCCTCGTATCTGATTGCGAGCTTCGTCTCCTCACGACATGAGTCCACAAGCAGCCGCTGAAAGAGGGCTCCTGCAGTCTTGTGGATCTCCGTTCTCGCTTCCTCGCTGATTGCCGACATGGCTTCGACGTCCGGATGCAACGCCATCGCAGCGAATATCCAGTTTATCAGCGCGGTGCGATCGGCCGTGCCCGTCTCCTTGACCAGGCACTTGGCCATATCGTCCGCGTATGGCCCGGCTGTTGCACTTCCGGTCCAAAGCGTCCATGAGCAGGCCATTGCAAGGCTGGAAACCAGCGGCATCATGCCGACGCGCGACGACCGCTGCATTGCATTCTCAGGCATCATTCCGACTCCGTTTCAAGATCCAAGGTTTCTTCGATTCCCGATGCTGTGACATAGGCGAGGCCCTTCCCGGGCTTGAATCCCTGAAATCCAGATGGCGCCCTGCGCACCCATGACTTCTTGTCCAGCAGCCCATCATCCCGAAAAGCGCGAATGAGATAAATGTAGATCTCATTCCCGACCCATGCGGCCAAGTAGTTCTGGTTGCGCCCCTTCAGTTTCCCTACGGCAATTTCCCTGGTCCTCGAGAACTCGAAGGATTCACAGCTCCTGGACTCAGGCAGGTCCTGAATATGGGTCAGATCGATGAATGCCCCCTTGCCGGCGCGCGCATCTGCATGAAAGAAACTTGCGTATGCAACAAGGCCGCCGAAATGCCCGAGCGCGAGTTTGCGAGCGGTGTCGCCGGCCTCAGCGGATCCCTGGCTGTCAGCTATCGAGAAATCCACGCCCAGCCCAAGCACGTGACTGTCGAGAAAATCGCCTGAGATCGCCTGCAGGGGTCCCGGGGCGAGTCCCTCGACAACACGAGTCACTTCCGTCGACTCGGAAACTCTGTAGAACACGACAGTTGCGGACTGCCGATAGTGCGGCAGGAACTGGACCGTCACGTCGTTACGGCCGTCATTGTCCACGTCGGCAATGATGAGATTCTCGATTCGCGTGCGGTAGTGAGTTCCCTGGAGCACCTCTGGATAGTCCGACTCCAGGATGTACTTGCGAACTGCTTCGGCTTCCGGCGGCAGCGTCGCGTTCGCCGCAGGCGTCAGTCCGCATACCAGGACTCCGGCGCGCATCAGCGCGGAACTCACGCTTTTGCCCAGGAATGTCACCACACGTCCTCGATCAGCGGTGCTTGCATCCGGGCCAGCAACACGGCCTGCGCATGCCGCTCCGCATCTTGTCGATGCCGACCTCGATGCGGCGCTTCCTGGTGGCGTCCTGCCTGGCCGAAGTGACCCAGCAGATCCACTCGTTTCGGGCCAGCGGGGTGATGTCGGCCCAGAGGCTCCTGGCCGTAGCGTTGGATTCGATGGCCTTCCGAAGGTCCGCAGGTACCGTGTGAACCGTTCCGCCCGCGATGCGTTGAGCTGCCATGCCCTGACCCTTCTACCCTGCGTCTGGCGAGTCCTTTACCACGAACATGTCGAAGGCTCCATCGCTCTCAACGAAGAACACGCAGTCCGAGCCCGTGCCACAACTGGTGCGGTGCCGGTAGTCGCCGCCGGGTTGCATCATGAACGACCCGGGTCCGAGATGTACGACCGGCTCGCCATCCGGCTCCTGAATGTATGTCCCGGAGACGAAGACGACCTTCATCGGGTGCGTGTGCCTGTGAAGCGGCGAATCGAACCCGGCCGGCAGGCGCATGAAAGCTCCGAAGGCGCCAGCCACGGGATCCCCCCAGAGCGTCGCCATCTGCACCCCGGGGGCGTTCTGCGGATCGAGGTCGAACCACGCCAGTTCGGTCGAGGAAACAAAGATCGGCTGCGTGCCTGCCGTGATGTCCGGATGCACTGTGGCCTCCGGAGCGCGTGCGATCTCCGCTTTGTCGTCGGGCTTCGCGCAGCCCGCTGCAACCGACGCCGAGACCATCGCGATTATCAGCGTTGCCTTCATGATCATCTCCTTTCGACTCGTGAAGCCAGGCGTGACGATGCGCGACGACCGCGGCATCGCATGGTAAGGCGGGGGCCACGTGTCGGCACTAATGTCCAATTGCAGCCAAGGCATCCGCGACCGTTCCACGATAGAACGCAACGTTGTGGAAAGCCTCGCGTGCAAGCGCCTCGGCCACGTAGCGTGTATCAGCCACCTGTGAACCAACAACGATGATGCGTGTATTGTGGTCGTTCATCGGAAGACGGCCATCGTCCTTCGCTCGGCGTACCTCGCCAACATCCTTGCCCTCGAGGACGCCGCTACGTGGCAAGTGCCGGGCATTGAGCAGTGTTCCGGCAGCATACGCAGACGTCTCACGCACATCGATCACGACCGCCGTTTGATCATTCGCGAGGACATGGCGCAGGCCTTCCGACGAGATCTCCGTCACACCGCCCAACGCGCGCCAAACTGGGATGCCGAGCTGGTAGCGTCGGACATCGCCAAATCCGGCCGTAAGCAACTCGTCCGCGAGACGCTTGCTCTTCCCGCAATGCGGTCCATTGCAATAGAGGACGAGCGGGGTCTTCTTGTTTCCATTCACAAGCCGCTCGACCTCGGCGACATCGGAGACATAGAGCGACAGTGACACACCGGGCCTGGCGGAGACGTTGAGCGCGCCGGGTATGTGGCTGATCGCAAACTCGAGATGGGGACGCGCGTCAAGCAAGATAGCGCTGTTACTGGCCAATATCCCTTGCAGCTCGGCGGTGGACACCTCCGCCGTCCGTTGCGCAGGTTCACCGAGCACTGCGTGGAAGATGCTGGGCGCCTGGCTCTCCGCCGCCGCGATCAGGAACAGCCATCCGAGCCCGACCATCACGCCAAGTCGTGTACTCCTCGACGCTATCATTGCGCGCCCTCCCAAAAATAGGTGCATCGTTGTGCAGCGCCGCCTAACGTCCACGATCGGCGGCGGCGTGCCGACGCGCGACGACCGCTGCATCGCCTAGTTAGAGGGCGCAAATACATTGCGTTCCGCCAACCAACCTGCAAAAAAGCCGGCGGCAATTGGCAACCAACCGGTAATGAGAAATGCCCACAGTGCGAAGCCGATGGTTTGCGGCGCCGGTTGGCCACGAACAGCAGGAACCGCAAATACGTATAGGAGCGCGACAGAGGCATAGGTGAGCAGGGCTGCAAAGACGCCCGCGAGCCGGCCGCGGTAGGGGGACCGGCCCAGGAGGCGATACAGGGATGCGAAATAGACGGCCGCCGCAAGAAAAACGGTTGTCAGTGCGATAAGGGAGGTCCAAGTGCGAGTTGCCGCGACGGGATGGAACACGGACAAGGCAAAGAAGTACGGCGTGGATGCTAGAACCCCGATGAAGCCGACCAGCAGCGACGCTCGAAATAGCGGAGCCATTCGCGCCCTCTAACGTCCGCGATCAGCGGCGGCGCGCAGTCGGCGCGCCGCTTGCTGGCAGAAACCTATACGCGCCGTAGCCTGTCCCTGCAAGCGGCGTGCCGACGCGCGACGACCGCTGCATCGCATAGTTAGACGGCAGCGACACTGGTAGCATTGGGACGCCCATACGTTATCTCAAAGCGCGGGATAGCACCGGGCTCCTGGCGCACCTTACAGCTCGAGCCAAACTGAAAACTTGAACTCGACACCAGCGAGGTGAGCAACTCGTGGATGGCGAGCTTTCGAGCCGCGCCGCGCATCCACCAGAACATGCTGTATTCACTTTCGACACCGACGAGATCGCGCGTTTCCTGAGCACTAAGGATCGTGGACCTGGTCGAGCCGTCGGGCAAGTGCACGACGACGTCAACCTGGCTGACTGCGAAAAGCGGAACCATCGTGTCTGAACTGCGGCTCATCTTGCTGCCGTCTAACGTCCGCGATCAGCGGCGGCGCGCAGTTGGCGCGGCGATTGCTGATCGCCACCTGTCCGCGTCCGTGCCCGGCCCTACTAGCGGCGTACCGAGCGCGCCACGACCGCCGCATCGCATAGTTAGGCGTTACTCAGGTGATCGCCGTCACAATGATTTCAATGATAGTGTCATCGCAAACTAGGGCATACCCCATAGCGTATGGGGATGCAAAAAAATAGTAACGATCTCCTGGACGCTCCAGCCTTCGCAATGCAACCCAGTTCGAGCTGGAGATGAACGCATCGGGACGAATGCCCGGCAGTTCCCGTGTGGGAGTGTTTTCTGCCTCAACTTGTTGCGCAGTAAGGGGACCACGCCATACTCCATCCTCGGAAAGGCTCGATCGAAAATCCGCTAGCGACATTGAACGATGCTGACTGGGAGCACATTCACTCGCCAAGGCTGGTGCTCCTCCGATGGCAACAAGTGTCGTCAAGAGAAGGGCTTTCATGTGACGCCTAACGTCCGCGATCAGCGGCGGCGCGCAGTCGGCGCGCCGCTTGCGGATCGCAACCTGTCCGCGCCGGTTCCTGTCCCTGCAAGCGGCGTGCCGGCGCGCGACGACCGCTGCATCGCATAGTTAGGTGTCACTTTCCACCTCACCCGCGTCCGGATCAAGAATCTCCTTGGCAATAAAGTCCAAACGATCCGCCAACATGTTGGCGTGCTCGAGCGTGGCCTCGGCAGCCACTGGAACCAGGTCGTCAAATGGACGACCAGCCCGAACGGCATCCACCCACCGTCGCATTTCAATGATGTAGGCATCGAGCGCATCGCGCCAGGTTGGATTGCCTTCCTGAACGAGGTAGGCGGTAGGGACGTCACCGACGACGACCCACAGCAGCTCGTCGACATCAGGGCGAGATGGCACAATTCTGAAGAGAAAGACCCCCAGCACCCCCGCACATGCCCAGGCGAGATGTGAGGAAGCGATGGACTTGCACCAGGAGTGGCTCATCAGAAACTGAGTAGCTTCCTTTGTCATGTCCGCGACCTCGGCGTTGCTGATGTCGCCGACCGCAACCAATGGAGAAATCGCCAAGTGACACCTAACGTCCGCGTTGAGCGGGCCGCGGTACGCCGGTCGTAGGCGCCGCGGGCGCTAAGCTTTCCCAGGCGCCCGCGGCGCCCACCCGCCAAGCTTTCACGGGCCGCTCCAACGCATAGTTAGGCCTCCGCCGGACGATTCACAATCCGAGCGTGACACGAGTGATACAGGCTCTTGCGTATGACTTTCTTGTCGGATTTCCGAACCGCAATTAAGGCGGACGTATTGATAAGTGAGTCGATCGGACTCGTAATATGAACGGCGAGCTCCGATTCGGAGTAGGGCATGAGCTCAGCGCAAACCAAACAGTCTGGCCCGTACACCTCGTCAGAATATCGCTGCGCTTCGCCGAGCGCATATTGAAGCAACGCTGCGTCGCCTTCCTGGGAGGCTGCTGCTTCATCACACAACTTCATGGGTCGCAGGGCGCCGCGCGAAGATGGCGTGGCGCATCCGGTTAGAATCGCGAATGTAAAGACAAGGATGACCGCTATCCGACTCATGCGGAGGCCTAACGTCCGCGATCAGCGGCGGCGCGCGCTCGGCGCGCCGCTTGCTGATCGCAGCCTGTCCGCGCCGGTTCCTGTCCCTGCAAGCGGCGTGCCGACGCGCGACGACCGCTGCATCGCATAGTTAGACCGCACGGCGCACACGTGCCTTGTCGACACGCATAATTAGATCCTCCGCGACCGCGTTCTTTGCGAATGGGTTTAGCGTAAATCTAACCTTTGGGGTAAACGAAATCTCATTGCCGAAAACGCTTGGTGATGCAAGTTTAAGTGTCACCCGAGTTGGATTGGAGTAGGAGATACTTACGTTGATGATCTCCGCCAAATCAATGAATGCCTCGAGACCGCGATTTCTGACAAGCAGTTTGTCGCCGTAGTCACGAACTTCATCCTTAAGATCAAGTACCAGCTTTCTCATAATCAGGTAGCCGCCCAGCGCCATGCCGACGACGACTGCAATGGTAAAAGGCTGCCTAAGAAATACTCCATTTACTGCGAATGAAATTGCGAAGAGCCCAAGGACGCCAAACCAGAAAGTTGGAAGAATGACCTTGAAGTAGAAGGTCATCCTTGAGGAGAGTCGAGTCATATCTACTGGAGTGCGGTCTAACGTCCGCGATCAGCGGCGGCGCGCAGTCGGCGCGCCGCTTGCTGATCGTAACCCGTCCTCGCCGAGGCCTGTCGCTGCAAGCGGCGTGCCGACGCGCGACGACCGCTGCATCGCATAGTTAGATTGCACGACGGCGCCTTTTCAGAAACACAAAGAGTACTCCCACTGCCAGGCCAAGAGCGACGCCTGCGCCACTAGCGAGAATTGGACCGACGATCAGGCCGGCAGCGGCACCGTAGCCCCCGACTTGTTGAGCGAGGGGTGGCAAGTCGGGCTGATCAGCTACGCGTAGGGTGCCGAAAACGAGCAATAGCAACAGCCCATTAGCGAGAATGAAGCCCGCAGCCGTGCCAACTGCGCTACCGACGAGGTAGCCGCTGAGATGCCGCAAGTTTGGCAAGAAGCGAAAAATCAGGGCGCCGCACAAGAGTAGTGCCAGAAAGCCTACAACCGCCGGAAGAATCAGAAAGTAGAGCACGGCAGTTCTTCGTGCGATCTAACGTCCGCGATCAGCGGCGGCGCGCCGTCGGCGCGCCGCTTGCTGGCAGAAACCTATACGCGCCGCGGCCGGTCCCTGCAAGCGGCGTGACGACGCGCGACGACCGCTGCATCGCATAGTTAGCTGGCAACCACTACGGGTAATGCAGTTCAATTGCACGGATTCTCGGGTTGAGCGACTGCATCGCAAAGTAGGTGGACTGAAACTCGCGATCACCTATTACCTGTTCGTACCAAAGAAACCATTCCGGCCCCGGTTCCTTCTGTTCGGCAATGAACCGTACAACGAACCTGCACGGTGAGAAAGCGGTTTCCAGGAAACCACCCAACCAAGAAACGACAGTGCCACTGTAGTCCCAACCAAAGCCTTTGAGGATAAAGGAGCGGCCATTGATGCGTTCCAAGGTCTGCAAATCCGACCCCAAAGTAATGCCCTGAACGGTATGCCAACGACTCGTGCGGCCATTTACACGCAAGAACCGCGGCAAGTGCTTTTGAGGAGGGTCTTTCCAGAATACCTGGATCATTTCATCCAAAACCGGAGCAAATAGGACAGTTCCCGCTTCAGTCTTGCCTTCGCCCAGATAGAGCTCAGCGTTACGAACCTGCTCAGCCCCGAATGCCTCTTCGAGTCGCGTCACCGTAATATCGGGGCCAAGCACACCTTCGCACCGGATCAGAAATTTATCTGGCGGGTCTGCCCAAGCAACTGATGCAAGTGCGCAAGCGCCAACAAGCAGAGCATGTCTTGTTGAAGCTGCGGCCACTTCTAGTTGCTAGCTAACGTCCGCGTTGAGCGGGCCGCGCGAGGCCATTACAGCGCGCCGCAGGCGTAAAATCTCTCCGCGCGCCTGCGGCGCGCCACCCGCAATCTGTCACGGACCGCTCCAACGCCTAGTTAGGCCGTGCAGAATCTTGCGTTTCAACATGACGAAGGAAGTCGAGAAAGTGCGGGCGGTTCCACTCATAAGTGCCTTCCATTCCCGAGTAAAACACAGCGTATGATCCCGTTTGGTGCTGCCACGCAGTGAATTCCTTGTGGAGTTTGGTTGCGTCGTTAGTAACGTGGCGCGACTGCAATCCTC
>JAHCAM010000033.1 GCA_019634895.1 Steroidobacteraceae bacterium
CGATGGCAACAAGTGTCGTCAAGAGAAGGGCTTTCATGTGACGCCTAACTACAATTAGGGATGAAAACTGACATCTAGCATTCCCTCCCCGTCCGATATACCACCGCCGCCTTCAAAAGCAAAAAAAAGGCTCTCCCTGCGGAGAGCCTTTCGATCGGCAATTGGCGCGCCCGGCGGGAGTCGAACCCACGACCTACGGCTTCGGAGACCGTCACTCTATCCAGCTGAGCTACGGGCGCATTGCGGGCCGGCTGCGGAGGCATCCCTGGCCACCTGAGATCGATCCGGGCGGCGATTTTACCGGTCATACTGCCCGAGCGTCCAATGCGAACCTTCCGCCGCCCGGACGTCGCCCGCTATAATTCGAGCTCCCGAGGTCCCCTCGCGAGAGCATCCAGATGGCCAAGCCCGACCGGCATTTCATGAACGTTTTCAGCGCGGTGCTCGGCATCCTGATCGCCATCTCGCTGGTGCTGATCGGCATTTCCCGGTTCGCCGACAGCGGCCCCAAGGGCGCGCGCGACACCAGCGACCCGCTGATGCAGGCCCAGGCCCACGAGCGCATCAAGCCGTTCGGCCAGGTCGCGGTCGCCGGTGAGGACAACGCCGGGCTGGCGATCGAGGCGCCGGCCCGCGCAGTTCCGGCAGGCGGCCCGGGCGCGCCGGCGGCAAGCGCCGCGGCCAAGCCGATGGACCCCAAGATGATCTACGACACCGCCTGCATGGCCTGCCACGGCATGGGCATCGCCGGCGCGCCCAAGACCGGCGACAGGGGCGCCTGGAATCCGCGCATCGCCGCGGGCACCGCGACGCTCTACAAGCACGCGATCGAGGGCTTCCAGGGCTCGGTCGGCTTCATGCCCGCGAAGGGCGGCCGCGCGGACCTTTCGGACGACGCCGTCAAGGCCGCCGTGGACTACATGATCGCGCAGGTGAAGTGAGCCCGGCTCAGCCCGCCGCCGCCTGCAGCTCGCGATCGAGCCGCCGGTAGCCGATCGCCTCCGACAGTTCCGCGACGCCCACTCCTTCCGCGCCGGCGAGGTCGGCGATCGTGCGCGCCACGCGCTGGATGCGATGGCAGGCGCGCGCCGAGAGCCCGAGCCGGCGGGTGGCGGACTCGAGCAGGGAATGCTCGCGTGCGCCAAGCGCGCAGGCGGCAGCCAGCGCCCGCGGCTCCAGCGCCGCATTCAGCGCGCCGCGCCGCAGCTGCCGCTCGCGCGCCGCAGCGACTCGCGCGGCGACCGTCGCACTCCCCTCGCCCGCCGGCGCGCCCGCGCGCAGCACCGAGTACTCCTGCCGCGGCACTTCGACGTGCAGGTCCACGCGATCCAGCAGCGGCCCCGAGATCTTCGCGCGATAGCGGCGGATCTGCGGTTCCGTGCAGCGGCAGCGCCCGTTCGCATCGCCGGCGTGGCCGCAGGGACAGGGATTCATGGCGGCGACCAGCTGGAATCCCGCCGGGAACTGGCCGCGCCAGGCCGCGCGCGCGATGCTCACGTGGCCGGTCTCCAGCGGCTCGCGCAGCGCTTCGAGCACGTCGCGGCGATACTCCGGAAGCTCGTCCAGGAACAGCACGCCGCGGTGCGCGAGCGAGATCTCGCCGGGGCGCAGGCGGCCGCCGCCGCCGATGACGGCTGCGGCGGATGCGCCGTGGTGCGGCGCGCGGAAGGGGCGGCGCCGCCACTCGGTCACCGCGGGCAGCGGCCGCACCAGCGAGTGCAGCATCGCGCATTCGAGCGCCTCGGCGTCGGACAGCGCCGGCAGCAATCCCGGCAGGCGTTGCGCCAGCATGCTCTTGCCGGCCCCGGGCGGGCCGATCAGCAGGATGCTGTGCCCGCCGGCCGCGGCGATCTCGAGCGCGCGCTTCGGCCCGAGTTGCCCGCGCACGTCGGCAAGGTCGGGCGACGCGGGCCGGCAATCCGGCAGCGGCGCGCCGGGCGCGAATTCAAGCCCGGCGCCGTCCTGCAGGGCGTTGCGCACGGCATCGAGCGAGTCTGCGCCGGCGACCAGGGCGCCTTGGGCGGCGCGCGCTTCGTCGGCGTTCGCGCGCGGGACCACGAGGCGATGGCCGTCCCGCGTTGCATGGGCGGCGGCCGCCAGCGCGCCGCGGATCGGCCGCAGTTCGCCCGCCAGCGACAGCTCGCCGTAGAACTCGGTGCCGGCCAGGCGCTCGCCGGGCAGCCGTCCGGCGGCCGCCAGGATCCCGAGCGCGATCGGCAGGTCGAAACGACCGCCTTCCTTCGGCAGGTCCGCGGGCGCCAGGCTGACGGTGATCCGCCCGCTCGGGAAGTCGGCGCCGTCCTTCACGATCGCCGCGCGCACGCGCTCGCGGCTTTCGCGCACGGCGACCTCCGCGAGCCCGACCACGGTGAGTTGCGGCAGGCCGCCGCCGCAATGGACTTCCACGCGCACCAGCGGCGCGTCCAGCCCGAACTGGGCGCGCGACAGCACGGTCGCGGGATTCATGGCGCGCGCCCGCGCGCCGCGGGACTCAGCGCCTGGACTTGCCCTGTTCGAGCGCGGCGAGGCGCTTCTCGAGCTCCTCGAGCCGCTCGCGGCTGCGGCGCAGCACGCCCGCCTGGATGTCGAACTCCTGGCGCGTCACCAGGTCGAGCTTGGCCAACCCGCCCTGCAGCACCGCCTTGAAGTTCTGCTCGAGGTCGCTCTTGAGCGCAGCAAGTCCGGGCGGCACCGCGTCCGCGAGCTTGCGGGCGAGTTCGTCGAGCGACTTCGGGTCGAATGCCATGCGGGACCTCCGGTGAACCACAATCTTGCAGCAGCAGGCGACGGCTGCGCCACGACGGTGCAGCCGCGTCGCACAATCCCCGTGGCGCGGATCGTAACTCCCTGATTTCCAAGCAACTCCCCATTGGCATGGATGCTGCAACGCAGCTCCAAACGCTAGCCGTTTCCGGGCACGGGCGACGGTCGTGAATCTGGCCCGTGCCATCAGATTTCGACTGAAGGGAGGCCCGACGTGGAACAAGCCCTGCCATCCATCGACAGCGGCGACACCGCCTGGATGATCGTCGCCACCGCGCTCGTGCTCTTGATGACGATTCCGGGACTCGCGCTGCTCTACGCCGGCATGGTGCGCGTCAAGAACGCGCTCTCCGTGCTGATGCAGTGCTTCGCCATCACGGCGCTCGTATCGGTGCTCTGGGTGGTGTACGGCTACAGCCTCGCGTTCGACACCGCCGGCATGGCGGAGGGCGAGATCGGGCTGCGCTCCTTCGTCGGCGGCCTCGACAAGGCCTTCATGTCGGGCGTCACCGTGGACTCGATCGTCGCCACCATCCCCGAGTCGGTGTTCGCGACCTTCCAGCTCACCTTCGCGATCATCACGCCCGCGCTCATCGTCGGCGCCTTCGCCGAGCGCATGAAGTTCGCGGCGCTGCTCGCCTTCACCGCGCTCTGGTTCACCGTCGTCTACGCGCCCATGACGCACATGGTCTGGAGCGGCCCGGGCGCGCTCATGTGGGACTGGGGCGTGCTCGATTTCGCCGGCGGCACCGTGGTGCACATCAACGCGGGCGTCGCCGGGCTCGTGGCCGCGCTCGTGATCGGGCGGCGCCAGGGCTATCCCGGCACCGCCATGCCGCCGCACAACCTGCCGTTCACGGTGGTGGGCGCGGCGCTGCTGTGGGTCGGCTGGTTCGGCTTCAATGCCGGCAGCGCGGTCGCGGCGAACGGCACCGCCGGCATGGCGATGCTGGTCACGCAGGTGGCGACCGCGGCCGCCGCGCTCTCCTGGATGGCATTCGAATGGGCGGCGCACGGCAAGCCGAGCGCGCTCGGCATCGCCTCCGGCGCGATCGCGGGCCTGGTCGCGATCACGCCCGCCGCCGGCACCGCGGGACCCGCCGGAGCGCTGCTGATCGGCACCAGCTCGGGCGTGCTGTGCTTCCTCGCCGCCACGCGCCTGAAGCGCCTGCTGGGCTACGACGATTCGCTCGACGTCTTCGGCGTGCACGCGGTCGGCGGCATCGTCGGCGCGCTGTTGACCGGCGTCTGCGCGGGCGCGCTCGGCGGCGCCGGCCTCGCGGACGGCGTCACCATCGGCGGGCAGGTCTGGGTGCAGCTCAAGAGCGTGCTGTTCACGATTGCCTGGAGTGGCATCGGCAGTTTCATCATCCTGAAACTTCTGGATGCCACCATGGGCCTGCGCGTCTCGAGGGAGCAGGAAGTCGAGGGCCTGGACCTCGCCCTGCACGACGAGCGCGCCTACAACCAGTAGCCCGGCTGCCACCCCCGCTGAACCCGGGGTCGCGGCACAGGTCCCATTCCCTGCGCGCGCAGGCCGCAGTCCGCTACACTCCGGCCCGGATCGGGCTTCCAGTGTGACGGCCGTCAAAGGTTTCGGGCCCCGGAAAGGCCACACTGCGCGCAGTTGGGGGTGGAATATGTCCCGGATTCACAAGGTCCTGTTGGCGTTCCTGATGGCGGGACTGACCGCGGTCGCCGCGGCCGACACCGTCTATAAATGGGTGGATGGCAAGGGCCAGATCCACTACACCGACCTGCCGCCAAGCCAGGCGGACGCGAAGATCCTGGGCATCGTCCGCCAGGCTGGCGTCATTCCCGACGACGGTTACGACGACGACAACGGCGACGAGGGCGATGATTCCGGCAGCGCCGCGACGACGCCCTCGGGCATGCCGACCACGCCCGAGCCGCCGGTGTCGCGCGCGGCCATGGAGGCGTCGCAGAATGACGCCCTGAAAGCCAAGGTCGAGCAGTGCAAGTCGGCGCAGGATCGCTACCAGCGCTACATCGAATCGCGGCGCCTGTTCCGCGAGGTCAATGGCCAGCGCGTGTACCTGACGGAGCAGGAGCTGGCGGAAGCCCGCGCCCGCGCCAGGCAGGACATGGACGACTACTGCAACTGATCCCCAGCGGGCACAATGGGGCCCGCCATGAACGCCGGATTCATCGGTCTCGGTGCGATGGGCCAGCACATGGCCCGCAACCTGCATCGCGCGGGACTGCTCGCCGGCGCCTGGAACCGCACCTCCACGAAGGCTGAGGCCCTTGCCGCCGAAACGGGCTGCCGCGCATTCGCCAGCCCTGCCGAACTCGCCTCCGCCTGCGACTTCATCGTCACCTGCGTCTCCGCCGACGACGACCTGCTGGCCGTGGTCGGCGCCCTGCTCGGCGGCCTGCGCCGCGACGCGATCGTGATCGACTGCTCGACGGTCGGCGCGAACACCGCGCGCCAGGCCGCGGCGCTCGTCTCCGGTGCCGGCGGCAGCTTTCTCGACTGTCCCGTGAGCGGCGGCGTCGAAGGCGCGAGGAATGCCACGCTCGCGATCATGTGCGGCGGCGACGAGCCTGCCTTTGGCCGCGCGCAACCGGTGCTCGCCGCGCTCGGCAAGGTCTGCGTGCTGATGGGCCCCTCGGGCGCCGGCCAGGCCACCAAGGCGACCAACCAGATCCTCTGCGCGGGCGCGATCGAGGCCGCGGCCGAAGCCATGGCCTTCGCGCAGGCCGAGGGCCTGCCGCTCGAGAAGGTCATCGAGATCCTCGGCAAGGGCGCGGGCTCCTCATGGTATTTCGTCAACCGCGCGCCCTTCATGGTCCGCGGCGAGTACCCGGCGGGATTCCGCGTCCGCCATCACGACAAGGACCTGCGCATCTGCCGGGAGATGGCCGCGAAGCACGGTGCCAGGCTTGCGGTGGTGGAGACGACGATCAGGGACTACGAACGCCTGCTGGCGACGGGCCACGGCGAGGAGGACATCTCCACCGTCTTCCGGCTGAAGGCGCCGCTGTTTTCCCGCAAGGGCTGATGCCGTGGATTCCACCGGCAGCTTCCTGATCCGCCGCGAGCGCCCGGGCTTCTACCTGCCCGACCTGTGCCGCGCGCGCAGCCTGCTGGCGGTGGTGCTGATCGCCGAGCTGGTGGCCGTATTGCTGACGCTCGCGCGCCACGGCATCAGCGCGGCGTTCTGGCCCGACCTGGCCCGGACATCGCTGTTCCTGCTGTGGACCGGCCTCGGCATTTCCGCGCTGCTGTGCGCCTTCCGCGGCGTGCTCGGCCGGATGGACGTGGCCAAAGGCTCAGCGCTCGCGATGTTCCTGATGCTGCTGGTCACGGCGCTGGTCACCGGCGGCGCCTGGTGGTTCGCCGAACGCACCCACCGCATCCTCGGGACGCCGCCCGCACCGCTCGCCGGGCACCTGAAGTTCCTGCTGGCGAACCTCGCGGTCTGCGCCATCGCGGGCGGGCTGGCTTTGCGCTATTTCTACGTGTCCCACCAGTGGCGCGCCAACGTCGAGGCCGAGGCGCAGAGCCGCGTGCGCGCGCTGCAGGCGCGCATCCGCCCGCACTTCCTCTTCAACAGCATGAACACGATCGCCTCGCTCACGCGCAGCGACCCGCGCCTCGCCGAGCAGGCGATCGCGGACCTTTCCGACCTGTTCCGGGCGTCGCTGCGCGAGCACCGCGAGCGCATCCCGCTCGCGCACGAGATCGAGATCGCCCGCGCTTACGAGCGCGTCGAGCGGCTGCGCCTCGGCGAGCGCCTGAAGGTGGACTGGCAGATCGAGGGACTGCCGCTCGATGCCCAGGTGCCGGCGCTGATCCTGCAGCCGCTGCTCGAGAACGCCGTGTACCACGGCATCGAGCCGCTCGACAAAGGCGGCACCATCCGCGTCACCGGCCGCCGGGACGGTGCGATGGCGGTCATCACCATCGGCAACCCGGTCGAGCCGAAGCTGGTCGCGCGCCGGCCCGGACACCAGATCGGCCTCGACAACGTGCGCCAGCGCCTCGAGCTCATGTTCCGCGGCGAGGCGGACGTCGAGGTCATCGAGACGCCGGAGCACTTCCTGGTCACGCTGCGGTTCCCGGCCGGAGGACCGCCCGCGTGAACCTGCGCGTGCTGGTGGTGGACGACGAGCCGCTGGCGCGCGAGCGGCTCTCGCACCTCGTGGAGGAACTGCCGGACACGGAGCTGGCGGGCGTCGCCGCGAACGGCGAAGAGGCATTGCTGCTGGCGGGCCGCCTGAAACCCGAGGTCGTGCTGCTCGACGTGCGCATGCCGGGCATGGACGGCATCGAGGCCGCGCACCACCTCGCGCGCATGCCCGAGCCGCCGGCCGTGATCTTCACGACCGCGTTCGAGGAGCACGCGCTCGCGGCCTTCGACGCACAGGCGGCGGGCTACCTGCTCAAGCCGGTGCGCGCGGAGAAGCTCCGGGAGGCGCTCGCCCGGGCGCGCACGCCGACGCGCGCCCAGCTCGCGCGCATCGCGGAAGGCGCAGCCGGCCCGCGCTCGCGCATCGCCGTGCGCACCCGCGACGAGCTCAAGCTGATCCCGGTCGAGAGCGTGCTCTGCTTCATCGCCGAGCAGAAGTACACGACGCTGCGTCATACGGGCGGGGAAGAGCTGATCGAGGAGCCGTTGAAGTCGCTGGAGGACGAGTTCGGCGCGCGTTTCGTGCGCATCCACCGCAATGCGCTGGCAGCCGTCGGGTACATCGAGGGCATGGAGCGCGATGCCGAGGGGCACCAGCACGTCCGCCTGCGCGGCGGCTCCACCCTGCCCGTCAGCCGGCGGCTGGCGACGGACGTGGCGAAGCGGCTGCGGGGCTGAAGCCGCGCGGGAGCAGAGCTCGATCGGGTCCGCGGTCAGGCCGCCGCGGGCGGCCCCGAATCCTGCCGGAATCCCTTCCAGGTGCGCATCGTGAACGCACCGATGCCGGCGAGGAAAACCAGGAACACTGCCAGCCCGCCGATGAACGGCATCTGCTTCACGATCGCGAGCACGACCAGCGCCAGGAACATGAACAGCACGCGCCACCAGCCGGATGCGAGCTTGGCGGCGCCGACCTTGCCGAGGACGAAGTCGCCCAGGAAGATCGCGCCGACGAGGTAGCCCAGCAGCAGCAGCAGCGCGTAGCCGAAGCCGAGCAGCAGCGCGAGCGGGATGCCGACGATCGTCACCAGCAGCACGATGATCGCGAGCGGCACGCCGATCAGCATGACCGCGCCCATGCCGAGGCTCTGCCCAGGCTTCGCCTGCACCGTGCCCGCCGCCTCGCGGCTGAAGCGCGGCATCGCCAGGATCAGCAGCGCGCCGATCAGCACCATGCCGAGCGACACGGAGATTCCGCCGGTGATTGCGGCGCCGCGGCCGAACTTGCGCAGCCAGCGCTTGCCGCTGTCGACTTCCATCACGCCGCCCCTGACCTGCGCCTGCGGATCCACGGTCACGCCGCTGCCGCTGCGGTACTCGACGCGGCCGCCGATGCGCGCGTCCGGGCCGATGCGGATGTTATCGCCGGCGACCTCGATGTCGCCGTCCACCCTGCCGTTGATGATGATGGTGTCGCCGAAGGCGCGCAGGTTGCCGCCGACCTCGCCGTCCACCTCGATGGTGCCGCCGGCCAGCGTCGCGCTCTCCTCGAGGCGCGCGCTGCCGGTGACGCGGACCTTGCCGCCAGCCGCGCGCACGCGCCCGTCCACGTCGCCCTCGATCCGCACGTCGCCGCCCGCGGCGAACAGGTTGCGCCCTATCGGGCCGCTGACGACGACGTCGCCGCCGGTGACGAAGGCGCTGCGTCGCACCCTTTCGCGCAGTTCCACGCGGCCGGCCGCCGCGAAGGCGTTGCCCTTGACCGGTTCCTCGAGAATGACCTCGTCGCCGGCCGCGAAGCGCGTGTCGCCGATGGAGGCGCGCGCCGTGTCGTCCGCAACAGCCCCGGAAATGCCGGCCAGCGTCAATACGAAGGCCGCAGCGATCCTGCCCATGGTCTGCTCCCCTGACGGTATGCCCCATGATCCTACGCCACGGGCGGCGCATGGCAAAATGGCCCGATGACCGGGGAAGTCCGCATTGCCACGCGCCGAAGCCGGCTGGCCATCTGGCAGGCCGGGCACGTGGCGGCGCGCCTGGCGGCGGCACATCCGGGCCTGGTCACCCGCCTCGTGCCCATCGTGACCGAGGGCGACCGCATCCAGGACCGCTCGCTCGCCGCGGTCGGCGGCAAGGGCCTGTTCATCAAGGAACTCGAGACCGCCATGCTGGCGGACGAAGCCGACGTCGCAGTGCACTCCATGAAGGATGTGCCGGCGGTGTTTCCGGACGGACTCGGCATCGCCGCCGTGCTCGAGCGCGCGGATCCCTGCGACGGCTTCGTGTCGAATGCCGTGGCGACGTTCCGCGACCTGCCGCAGGGGGCGCGCGTCGGCACTTCCAGCCTGCGGCGGCAGTGCCAGCTGCGGCGCGCGCGGCCGGACCTCGCCGTGATCGTGTTGCGCGGCAACGTCGAGACGCGGCTGCGCAAGCTCGATGCCGGCGAGTTCGATGCGACCGTGCTGGCGATGGCGGGACTCGAGCGGCTCGGCCTCGCCGCGCGGGTGCGCGAGCGGCTGTCGCCGCGGCAGATGCTCCCGGCGGTCGGCCAGGGCGTGATCGGCATCGAGTGCCGGGTCGCGGATTCGCGGATTCGCGATCTGCTCGCGCCGCTCGAGCATGCGCCGACGCGCACGCGACTGGACGCGGAACGCGCCTTCGCCGCGCGCCTGGGCGGAAGCTGCCAGTCGCCGATCGCGGCCTACGCCGAGCTCGCCGGCGATGCGCTCTCTTTGCGCGGGCTGGTCGGGGCGCCGGATGGATCGCAGGTGTTCGAGGACCGGATCGCCGGCGCGGCGCGGGATGCGGCAGCGCTGGGGACGCAGCTCGCCGAGCGGCTGCTGGCTGCAGGTGCGGAGCCATTGCTGCGCGCGCTCGCCACGGCGGGTGCGCACTGACATGGCGCGCCTGACCGGCATCGGCGTGCTGGTGACCCGGCCGGAGCACCAGGCCGAGCACCTGTGCAAGCTGATCGAGGCCGAGGGCGGCGCGGCCGTGCGCTTTCCCGCGCTCGCGATCCGCCCGCGGTCGGACCGCGCGGCAGTGCGCGCGGCCATCGGGCCGGCGGACCGCTTCGACGTCATCATCTTCGTGAGCGCCAACGCCGTGCGCTTCGGAGCCGACCTGCTCGGCCCGCCGCGCGACCTGCCGATCGCGGCGATCGGGCCGGCGACCGCCGCGGCGCTGAATGCGGCCGGATATCGGGTCGCGCTGATGCCCGCGGAGGGCATGGACAGCGAGTCGCTGCTGGCGCTGCCGCAGTTGCAGCACATGCGCGGCCAGCGCGTGCTGATCGTGCGCGGCCGCGGCGGCCGCGAGCTGATCGCGGAGACGCTGACCGCGCGCGGCGCGAGCGTGCAGTACGCGGAGGTGTACGTGCGCGAACCCGCCAGGCCTGCGCCGGAACTGCAGGCGGAGATCGAGACGCTCTGGCGCCAAGGCGGCCTGAAGGCCTACGTCGCGACCAGCGTCGAGGCGCTCGAGGCGCTCATCGGCATCGTCACGCTGCGCTGCCGCGAGCTGATGGATTCCACCGCGCTGGTGACCGGTTCGACGCGCGTGGCGGAAGCCGCGACCCGGCTCGGCCTCGGCTCACCCGTCGTGCTCGCCGACTCCCCCGACGACGTCTCCCTCACCGGCGCCCTCATCCGCTGGCGCACCGGCTCTTAAAGGGGACGCGTCCAATTAAGGTTCACAACCGCAGAACCTTAATTGGACGCGTCCCCTTTAAGAAGGGGCGTACTCGAAGGAGTCGAAGTAGATGCGCTCGGGGTCAGCGCCCTGGGGCGGGAGCGCGGCGCGGACCGCGTCGATCATCGCCGGCGGCCCGGCAGCATAGATGTCGTAGCCGGCAAGGCCCGGTACCTTGCGCAGCACCGCCTCGTGCACGAGTCCGTGCTCGCAGGCATCGCCGGCCACCTGCTCCGACAGCACCGGGACGTAGCGGAACCGCTGCTGCTTCGCGTCCAGCAGCCGCAGCCAGCCGTCCTCATACAGGTCCGCGTCGGTGCGCGCGCCCCAGAACAGCGTCACTTCCCGCCGCGCTTCCGTCTCCAGCACCTGCCTCAGCATCGCCTTGAGCGGCGCATAGCCCGTCCCGCCGCCGATCAGCAGCAGCGGCCGCTCGCCCGGCCGGTACACGAACTGCCCCAGCGGACCTTCCATGTGCAGCAGCGCCCCGGCCTGCAGCTCGCTGAACAGCCGCTCGCTGAACGCCCCGCCCGGCACGCGTCGCACGTGCAGCTCGAGAAACCTGCCATCGTGCGGCGGGTTCGCCAGCGAATAGCTGCGCCGCCGCTCGCCGGGCAGCATCACGTCCACGTACTGCCCGCTCTGCCAGGTGAAGGGCTCGATCGCCGGCCAGCGCAGCCACAGGCCCATCACGTCATGCGCAAGCCTCTCCATGCGCTCGATGCGGCAGGGCAGGCTCTTGATCTCGACGTCGGTGACGTGCCGGATCTCGCGGGTCTCGATGACGAGGTCCTCGAGCGCGCGCGCCTGGCAGATCAGCGCGTGGCCTGCCGACTCCTCCGCCGCCGTGATGCCGAGCGGCCGCCCGTGCGGGTACGCGTAGCGCCCGCTCAGAACCCGCACCCGGCAGGTGCCGCAGGATCCGCCTTTGCAGGAATGCGGGAGGTTGAGGTGCTGGCGCAGCGCCGCCGTGAGCACGGGCTCGTCGACCCGTGCCTCGAAGTCGCGGTTCGACGGCAGTACCTTGACCTTCACGCGCGCATTATCGCCGGATCGCGCGCGGCGGTCGAAAGAAAGGCCCCGCGACCGGAGTCGCGGGGCCCGTCACTCAACCAACGGACGCCGGCGGCCGCGGGCGCCGCCGGATGACGACAGGATCAATCCTTGTCGCTGTGGTGGTTCGGCACCACCGGCAGCAGGAAATGGTCGGACACCCACTCCGCCACCCGCTCGCCCTGCCTGCGCGCTTCCGTGTCCGCGAAGCGGAAGTGGATGCCGAGCAGCACGCGCGCATCCACGACTTCCTGCGCCGCCTGGGAGAACTTGCGATACGTGCGCGTCCTCTGCACCACGTTCGGCGCATTGCTCGTCACCTCGAAGTCGAGCCGGTCGCGGTTGAAGTACAGCGCCATCGTGCGCAGCATCGCCCCCGAGATGTTGTTCGCTCCCGACGTATAGTCCGGATAGTTCGGGTTGTTGATCAGCGATTGCCACGTGGGATCGCCCGCGGTCATCGGGTTGCCGTCGGCATCGCCCTCGTTGATCGCCGTGATCGGACGCCAGATGTTGTAGTGCGTCTTGCTGTCCCATGCGGTGATCAGCGCGTCCGCGCCTGCCAGGTTGATCAGCGCGAAGAACCGCGCGCGATCGCCGATCTTGCGGATGTGATTGTCCGCAATCGCTCGCGCCGCGCGATTCCACTGGACGGCGAAGTTGTCGGTCCAGAAGTACGCAAGGTCGGTTTCCCCGGCCGTGCGCGTGCTGCCCGTCAGCGCGCCCTTGGCCTTCACCTCGTTGTAGTCGATCGCATAGCGCAGGCTGGTCAGTGCCGGCGGCGGCGGCGCGCGGAACCGCGAAGATCCCGTCATCGTCAGCGGGTCAAAGGAACCCATCCACGGCACCGCCATCGGCGAGAACGCCGGCGGCGCGCCCGGCAGGAACGACGGCGTCGGCCGCCACTGCCCGATCTCCGTGCTGCCGATGTAGGGCGCCGGGAGCGGGTTCGGGTTCAGGCGCCGCAGCGGCGCAATCCTGGCGGCAACCGCCTGCCCGACCGCGATACCCGGATCGCCGGTGAGGCCGTTGTTGGCAAGGTAGGTCGCGAGTGCGGGATCCAGCGTCGCCGCCTGCGCCGGATAGAAGGCGACCAGCACGCCGTGCGTCGCCGCCGCATATGCAGCCGAACGCGAGCCGTGCGCACCGCGGACTTCCGCGAAGTAGGGCTCGAAGCGCCGCTCGATGGCCTGCACGGCGTCGTGGCCGGCCGCGGCCACGAGCCCGAGGTCCACCTGCCCGATAGGTCCCGGCCGCCCGGTGGCGACCGCAGCTGCGGCGATCTCGTTCCATTCCGTTACGGCATCGGCCACAGCAAGTCCCGGTGCGGCCAGCAACGCGCTGGCAGCCAGAGACACGATACGAATCCTTGTTTTCATTGCGGTTTCCCCCTTGTCCGGCCGACTTGTCTTAATCCCGCGGGGCCCCACGGGACTCCTCGTCGGCATCCGCAGGAGGCTCCCGCCCGCTGCCGATCGCCGTCCTGATGAAACCCTGATATCGACCTGATATCGTCCCGATTCAGGTCACGCCGGGCGCTCGGTCTGCGGGGAACCGATGGATGCGCCGATAAGGAGCCGTTTCGGGCTGGCCTTCGAGCAGGGTTTCCGGCTCGAAGCACTGACCATTGAGCCATCGACCGGAGAAGTCACCGGCCCCGCCGGCCGCGAGAAGCTCGATCCCAAGGTCATGGGCGTGCTGGTTCAGCTGGCCGCGCGCGCGGGCCAGGTCGTTTCGCGCGAGGACCTGCACGAGCAGCTCTGGCCGGGCGCCGTCGTCACCGACGACGCGCTGACGCGCTGCATTCACGAACTGCGCCGCCAGCTGAGCCGCGCCGGCGGGGACGATCGCTATCGCACGCTGATCGAGACGCTGCCGAAACGCGGCTACCGCCTGAATTGCGCGGTGGCGGCGCCCGCTCTGCCGGAAGTCGCGCCGCCGCCGCAGAAGGCAAGACGCGCCTGGATTGCGACGGCCGCTGTCGCGGCCGGCGCGTCGCTGATCCTGCTCGCGTTCATTCGCGGCGAGGATCCGGTGCCGCCACGGGCCGCCGCGGCCCACTCCATCGCCGTCCTGCCCTTCGTGGACATGAGCGAGGCGCAGGACCAGGGCCACTTCGCCGATGGCATCGCGGACGAGATCCTGAACCGGCTGGCGAAGTCCGGCGGGCTGCGCGTGATCGCGCGCACGTCCTCGTTCTCGTTCCGCGGCGAGGAGGTCGACATACCGACGCTCGCCGCGAAGCTGGACGTCAGCCACGTCCTCGAAGGCAGCGTGCGCCGCTCGGGCGACCGCGTGCGCATCATCGCGCAGCTCATTTCCGCCGCCGACAACTCCCATGCCTGGTCGGAGACATACGACCGCGACCTGGGCGAGCTGCTGAACGTGCAGGAAGAGATCGCGGAAGCAGTCGCAGCCGCGCTGCGAATCAGGCTCGCCGGCGCGTCACCCGGATCGGGCGTTCCGGTGAAGCCCGATGCCTACGAACTCTTTCTCCAGGGCCGCTTCTTCTTCAACCGGCGAGCCCCCGGAGACATCGAGCGTGCCGCCCAGTATTTCCGCGACTCACTCGCGCGCGATCCATCGTACCCGCGCGCCTGGGCGGCTCTCGCGGGAGCGTACAACCTGCTGCTGGCCGACAATGAGGGTGCCGAGGAGACGTTGCGACCCCTGCAGGGCGAGGCCGCAATGAAGGCCGTGGAACTCGGCCCCGGGCTGGCAGTCGCCCACGCGCGCCTCGCGCAGTACTACTTCGAGATCGGGGATCGCGAGAAAGGCGAAGAGCGCTTCAGCAGGGCCAGGGCGCTGGATCCTGATGATCCCCTGGTTCTGGGCTACTCCAGCGACATAGCGGTGCGAAGCGGCGACTTCGACGCCGGCGTCGACATCTGGCGCCGCCTGGTGGAGCAGGACCCGCTCTCGCCGACGAATCGCCAGAACTATGCGCACTTCCTGCTTTGGGCGGGAAAGGCGGACGAGGCGGCGGTGCAGTTCCGCAAGGCTCTGGAGCTGAACCCGCAGTTGCACTGGGACTCCCGGTTGGGGCTGGTGCGCACCCTGGTCCTTCAGCGCCGCCACGTGGAAGCCGCGGCTGAGTGCGGACTTCTGCCAGCGGGCCTGCCGCAGGACCACGGACTCGCTTTGCTGCACGAGGCGCCGGGCCGCGGTCCTCAGGCGGATGCCGCGCTGGAACGCCTGTTGCGGGCCGGCGACGAAGCCGACAGGATCGTGGTGGCCGAGGCATACGCACTGAGGGGCATGACCGACGACGCTTTCGCCACCCTGGCGGCCGCGAGGCGGGCGGCACAGGACCCCTCCATTGCGGCGCGAACCGTTCGCGCGCGCATCCATGAGTTCCGGATGGACGTGCTGCGGTCTCCATTCCTGTCGCCGCTGCGTTCCGACCCGCGCTGGCAGCCGGTGATCGCCGAGCCGCGTTGATAAAGGGGACGCGTCCAATTAAATCTAATTGGACGCGTCCCCTTTATCAGGGAAGCAACAGCGTGCTCCCCGTCGTCCTGCGCGCCTCGAGGTCGCGGTGCGCCTGTGCCGCGTCCGCCAGCGCGTAGGTCTGCCCGACCATCACCTTCGCCTTGCCGCTGCCGACGATCTCGAACAGCTCGCGCGCGCCGCGGGCGAGCTCCGAGGCCTTCGCCGTATAGTGGAACATCGTCGGGCGCGTCAGGAACAGCGACCCGCGCTTGGTGAGCTCCAGCGGCGCGATCGGCGGCACCGGGCCCGAGGCGTTTCCGTAGCTGACCATCAGCCCGCGCGGCATCAGGCTGTCGAGCGAAGCGAAGAAGGTGTCCTTGCCGACCCCGTCGTAGACCACCGACACGCCCTTCTTCCTGGTGATCTCGCGTACGCGCGCCGCGATGTCCTCGCGGCCCGTCACGATCACTTCCGCCGCGCCATGCGTTCGCGCGATCTCGGCTTTCGCATCGCTGCCGACGACCGCGATCACGCGCGCGCCCAGTGCCGCCGCCCACTGCAGTGCGATGAGACCGACGCCGCCGGCCGCCGCGTGCAGCAGCACCCATTCATTGCGCCGCACGCGGTGGCAGCGCCGCAGCAGGAACCATGCGGTGAGCCCCTTCAGCATCATCGCCGCGGCCTGCCGGTCGGAAATCGTCGCCGGCAACGGCACCACGCGGCCGGCGTCGATCACGCGCTCGCCGGCGTAGGCGCCTGCGACATTGCCCGCATAGCCGACGCGATCGCCGGGCTTGAACTTCGTAACCGCGCGGCCGGTCTCGACCACGACTCCCGCCGCCTCGCGCCCGAGCACCGCGGGCAGCGGCAGCGGATACAGCCCGCTGCGTTCGTAGGTGTCGATGAAGTTGACGCCGATCGCGGTGTGGCGGATGCGGACCTGCCGCGGGCCGAGCGCATCCGGCGCCACGTCCTCGTAGCGCAGGACTTCGGGCCCGCCGTACCCGTGAATCCGGACCGCCTTCATTTCAGCGGCTGTTCCGCGAACCTGAGATCCGCGACCGGCCTGCCGCCGATCAGGTGCTCGCGGATGATGCGCTCGATGTTCTCGGGCGTCGCCTGCTTGTACCAGATGCCATCCGGGTACACGACCATGATCGGGCCCTCGCGGCAGATGCGGAAGCAGTCCGCGCGGGTGCGCAGCACGCCGCGCTCGGCGTCAGCAAGCCCGAGTTCCTTCAGCCGCCGCTTGAGGAATTTCCACGACACCTCGCCCTGCTCGGCCGGCGCGCAGTCGCCGTGCGTGCAGAGGAACACGTGCCGGCGCGCGCCCGCGAGCGCGATCTTGGCGACGGCGGCGTCGAGCGAGACCGACTTCGCGCTCTCGCCCGGGTCGCTCAAAGCGCAGCCTCGTCGGTCTCGCTGGTGCGGATGCGGATCACGCGCTCGACATTGGTGACGAAGATCTTGCCGTCGCCGACCTTGCCGGTCTTGGCGGCGCCGATGATGGCCTCCGTCACCTGGTCCACCAGGTCGTCGCGCACCGCGACCTCGATGCGCGTCTTCGGCACGAAGTCCACCACGTACTCGGCGCCGCGGTAGAGCTCGGTGTGGCCGCGCTGGCGGCCGAAGCCCTTCACCTCGGTGACGGTCATCCCGGAGATGCCGATCTCGGACAGCGCGGCGCGGACGTCGTCCAGCTTGAACGGCTTGATGATGGCGGTGACCAGCTTCATGAACGGCTCCTGCGTGCAAGGGAACTACCCGCGGTACTGATGCAGATTCTATGCCGGGACGGCGCCGCGCGGTGAATCAGGCACTTGCGGCGTGCTCCGGAGCCGCATGCACCGCTGCGGCGCGCGCGGGCTGCGGCCTGCTCCACGCCGGTGCCCGGCGCTGAAACGGCTCAATCGAGGCAGATTACCGACGGACCGGCCGCGGATGCTGGGCATACCGTTTCAACTCCCGGCAGGACGCCGGGCTCAACCGGAGGCACGGCAATGGATCTGCCCGACGCACGGCGCCAGAGCGGCGCTCTCTTCCTCGCCCTTGCACTGACGGCAGCCGGCGATGCGCACGCCGGCATCGGACGTACGGCCGGGATGCCCTCGGTTTCCGCCGATGGAGAGGCCGGCTACACGATTCCGCTGCAGCTGCCGCCCGGCACCAACGGCATGACGCCGGCGCTGTCGCTCGAGTACCGACACCGGGTGACTGGCGGATTCCTCGGCATCGGCTGGAGCGTCGGCGGGCTGTCGCAGATCACGCGCTGCCGGCGCACGATCGCGCAGGACGGCCCGCAGGATCCCGTGATGCGGCTCATGCGCGACCGTTTCTGCCTCGACGGCCAGCGGCTGGTCGTCACCAACGGCGTCGCCTACGGCGCGGCCGGCGCCGAGTACCGCACGGAGATCGAATCCTTCGCGCGCATCCGCCAGGTTTCGGGCAGCAGCCCGGGCCCGCAGCACTTCATCGTCGAGACGCATGACGGCCGCATCCTCGAGTACGGCGCCACCGCCAATTCCCGCATCGACTGGAGCACGTCCACCTCGTCCGCCTACCCCGCGGTGGTATGGGCGCTCAACCGCATCCGCGACCGGTCGGGAAACGTCATCGACTTCGAGTATGTCGAGAACACGACCGACCCCGGCTACCGCATCGCCAACGTCCGCTACAACGCCAACCCGGCGGCCGGCGTTGCCGCCTCGCACCAGGTCGCATTCATCTATGAATCGCGGCCGAGCAACGAGGTGGACATCACCCATGTCGCTGGCAGGCCGGTCCGGCTCATCGTGCGGCTGGATCGCATCGACGTTTTCCACGGCAGCACGCTGCTGCGCCGCTACGAGCTGAACTACCAGCCCGCACTGACCGCGACCGGGCGCAGCCGTCTTGCATCCCTGCAGGAGTGCGGCGCCGGCGGAACCGACTGCCTTGCGCCGACCACGTTCGACTGGACGGACACGACGCCCGGCTTCGGCGCTGCCGGCGCGGTCAGCGCGGCGATACCGGGCTCGACGTCATTGCCGGCTCACCAACTGATCAACACGGCCGACGTCAACGGTGATGGCCGCGACGACCTGGTGTACGCCGCCGGCAGCTCGACGGCGAGCGCGACGATCCGCTATCGCCTCGGCCTCGGCGCCGGCTTCGGTGCGGAAGTCGACACCGGCATCGCCTGTCCCAACGGCATCGGCATGCCCTTCGACTACAACGGCGACGGCCGGGCAGACCTGCTGATGGCGGGCCCCGGCAGCCAATGGCGCATCGTCCCGGGTACGGCCGCGGGACTCGGCGCGCCGATCGCCACCGGCGTATCGCTGCCGCCGCTGGTCATGGACTACCGCGGCGTGGACATGAACGGCGACGGACTCGGCGACATCGCCTGGTCCGAGCCGCTCGTCGGCGCCGAGAACTTCCTCGAAGTCCGCGTGCGGCTGGCCGAGCCTGCCGGCGGGTTCGCCGCCGTGCCGCGCACGCTGTATGCGCAGACGCCGGAACTGGGCTTCGAGTACGCCCGGGGCGGCCGCCTGTTCGGCAGGCCAGGTGCCCGTATCGACCTCGATGCCGACGGCGCCGACGACCTGCTGCTCGACGAATACGAAACGATGACGCTGATCACCATCGGCGAGAACGCGACCACGGGCGTCGACGGCTCGCTGCAGGGCGGCACGCCGCTCGACATGAACGGCGACGGCTGCGCGGACTTCGCCTACAAGCACTACTCGGGACGGCTGCGCATCCGCGTCGGCCTGTGCGGCGCGTACTGGAACGGGACCGAGCTGCTGGGGCCCGTCTGGACCGGCGCGACGGAGCTGCGTGTCCACGACTGGAACGCCGACGGCCGCGACGACCTGCTGCTTCGCGGCGCCACAAACTGGCACGTCGCAATCTCGAACGGCGACTCGTTCGCTGCGGTCGCCGATACCGGCATCCCGCACGAGGGTGCGACTTTCGCCGAAGCTCTGGATGCCGACGGCGACGGGCTGCGAGATCTCGTCGTCCGTGCCGGCAACCAGATCCGCCTGCGGCTGCGCAACGGCCCCAGGCCCGACCTGCTGCGCGCCGCGACGGACGGCTTCGGCGTCGCGGCGTCCTTCACCTACCGGCCGCTCACGGATCCTGCCGTGTACACCCGCGGCCCGGATGCCGCGTATCCCGAACAGGCCGTGCAGTCGTCCGCCCACGTCGTGTCGGGACTTTCGCACAGCGACGGCACCGGCACGGGAAGCTTCATGTCCGCCGGCTACGTCTATGAAGGGTTGCGGCGCAACCTCACGGGCCGCGGCAGCCTCGGTTTCTCCAGCCGCACGACGACGGAGCTCGCCGGCGGCAGCGGCTTGAGGGTCACGGAGTCCTGGCGCCAGGACTATCCGTACACCGGGCTGCCCGCCTCGACCGTCGTCCGGCAGTCGTCGGGCAAGCCGGTGAGCGAAACAGTGTTCTCCTGGTCGAGCTTGACGCTCGGCAGCGGCCCGGGACTCAGGCGCTTCCCCTACGCAGCCAGCACGACGCTGCGTCGCCGCGAAGCGGGCGGCATGTATGACGGCGTCGAGATCGCCAACCTCGTACGCACGGTGGCCTCGATCGACGCGGCTTCCGGCGTGGTCACGGACGAGAGCACCACGATCACCGAGACCGCCAGCGGCGCGGGCTCCGGCGCGAGCACGACCGTGCGCACCCTCCACAGCGGGCTGCTGAACGACACCGTGAACTGGTGCAACGGCCGCCCGCTCGCGACGCAGGTCACCGCGAGCCATACGCTGGCCGGGGGCAATCCGGTCACGCGAAGCTTCAGCCAGGCCTGGGACGGCCAGAAGTGCCGGCTCACGCAGGCCCGGCGCGAACCCGGCAGCAGCCAGTGGCAGGTCAGCATCGCGCTCGCCTACGACGCGTTCGGCAACGTCGCCAGCCGCAGCGTCACGGGCGCGGGCATGAGTCCTCGGACGACGACGATCAGCTGGGGCCCGCGCGGCCAGTTGCCCGCCTCGGTCACCGATCCGCTGCAGCAGACGTACACGCTGGCCTGGAACCAGGGGACCGGACTGCCGCTCGCCGTCACCGACCCGAACACGCTCACGGTGTCGTGGACCTACGACGCCTTCGGCCGGCTCGCGCAGGAGACCCGGCCCGGCGGCATCAACACCACCTGGTCGCGCGAGGCATGCGGAGCCGGCTGCGATCCGCGCACGCGCTATCGCCTGGTCCAGCGCGAGCGCGACGCCGCCGGCGCGACGCAGCGCACGGTGACCCTGGACCTCGACCAGTACGAGCGCGCATTCCGGCAGGCTTCCGGCGAACCCGGCGGCGGCACGTCGGTGCAGCTCGTGGACGCCGATGCGCGCGGGCGCGTGCTGCGCCAGTACCGGCCGTTCTGGAACGGCGGGACGCCGCCCGGCTACTGGCAGCATGCCTACGACGCACTCGGCCGTCTGACCGGCGTTTCCCTTCGTTCCGCGAGCGGTGCGATCGAACGCCAGCACACATTGCGCCACGACGGACTCGTCGTCACCCACGTGGACCCGCTCGGCCGCACCAGCGCCGCGATGCGCACCGCCTGGGGCACGCCGGCCCAGGTCTCGGATCCGGCAGGCGGCATGACCCGCTACGAGTACGACGCGTTCGGCGGCCTGCTGCGCGTGCGCGATGCGCTCGGCAACCTGGCCGCAAGCGCCAGCTACAACGCCTCCGGCATGCTCGTGACTCAAACCGAGATGAATTCCGGCACCTGGACCTACACGCGCAATGCGCTGGGCGAGCTGATCTCGCTGCGCGATGCCAAGGCACAGACGATCGCCTTCAGCTACGACGCGCTCGGCCGCCCGCTGAGCCGGGTCGCACCGGATGGCACCAGCACCCTGACCTGGGGCACGAGCGCGGCCAGCCGCAACATCGGCCGGCTCACCTCGCTCGCAGGCCCCGGCTACTCGGAGAGCTTCCTGTACGACGCCGTCGGCCGGCCGTCGCAGCGCACCATCACGGCCGGCGAAACTTTCCGCTACGACTACGGCTACGATTCGTTCGGCCGGCCCGCGACCCTCACCTACCCCGCGACCGCCGATGGCAGCCGGTTCCGGATCGGGTTCGCCTATGACGCCGGCCGGCTGTCGCGCATCTTCGACCCGGGCGCACCGGCGACGGAATACTGGCGCCTCGGCGCCATGGACGCCGCCGGCAACGTCGTCGACGAGACGCTGGGCGCTTCCGTGCGCGTGATCAGCGGCTTCGACCCGGTCACCGGCGCGATGGACTACCGCCGCGCGACCGCGGGTCCCGCGGTGATACAGGATCTCGCCTATGCCTGGGATGCGAACGACAACCTCACCCGCCGCCGCGACATCGCGCGCGGCATCGTCGAGGACTTCCGCTACGACGCGCTCGACCGCCTGGAAGAGTCGCGCCGCAACGGCGCCGTCAACCTCGGAGTCAGCTACGACCTGATCGGCAACATCCGCTGGAAATCGGACGTCTGCACGGGCACGACGCCCTGTTACGTCTATGACGGCACGCGCCGGCACGCGGCGACGTCCATCGCGAGCCAGCCTTATGGCTACGACGCCAACGGCAACCTGACCAACCGCGCAGGCTCGGCCATCGCCTGGACCAGCGACAACCTGCCGAGCTCGATCGCGGGCACCGGCGGCAACTCCAGCCAGTTCTGGTACGGGCCCGGCGGCAACCGCTGGAAGCAGCAGGCCTCCTACGCCGGAACCAGCGAGACCACGACTTACGCCGGCGGGCTGATGGAGAAAGTCGTGCGCGGCGGCACGACGACCTGGCGGCATTACGTGCCGGCGCCGACCGGCATCGCGGCCGTGCACCTCAAGCAGGCGAACGGTGGGGCACCAGCCACGCGCTACCTGACGCACGACCATCTCGGCAGCACCGACCGGATCCTCAATGAGGCCGGCCAGATACTCGTTTCGGAGAGCTTCGCGCCTTTTGGTCACCGCCGAGGCGCGGACTGGACCGGAACGCCATCGCCCGCCGAGCTCGCGACCATCGGCGCCATCACGCGCGACGGATTCACCGGCCACGAGCACCTGGACAACCTGGGCCTGATCCACATGAACGGGCGCGCGTACGACCCGCGGCTCGGCCGCTTCCTGAGCGCCGACCCCTACGTGACGGCACCCTTCAACGGACAGTCGCTCAATCGTTACTCCTATGTCTGGAACAACCCGCTCAGCCTGATCGATCCGAGCGGTTTCGATCCGCAGGTGCCCTGCGCTTCGTTCACGCCCGGTACCTGTGTCGAGGTCACGGTGATCGGCGCGAAGGAGGCCAGCCAGCCCAACTACGGTCAAGTCAATGTCGTCGGCCCGAGCTGGGTCGATTACATGCGCATGATGTTGGGGCCCGGCGGCGGCGGTGGCCTGGCCCAGGCGGTTTCGGCCAGCGAGCGCGACCCCTGCGGCCAGGATTCCAGTGGCATGTCCTGCGGCGCGCCGAGCCCGCAGGTCACGCAGCCGTCCTCGATCGTGCAGACCGTGTCGTCGCAGGCAGGCCCTGCTCTCGGTCCCCGCTCCGGACTCGATGCCCTGCAGGGCGGTGCCGCACGACTCGGCAATCTCCTGTTCAGCGCCTCGCCCCTGACCTGGCTGTTCGGGGCGGACCCCAACTTCGAGTGGTTCCACGTGCCGGACAGCGCCGCGGGACGCGCCGGGGCGACGGTGGGGAATGTCGGGTTCCTGGCGGGCGGCGTGGTGGGAATCGTGCGGGGCGGCGGCGCCAGGCTTGCCGCAGCGAGAATTCCAACCGCCGGGGGCGCAATCAGGCAGTTCCGGCAGCCAGCCGAGCAAATATACTATCGGGTGTATTCGGAGAACGCCGTAGGGCGGTGGCTGACAGCCATCCGGCCGCGTAGCAGTGCGTGGGCTCAGGAGGCGTTGTCGCTTCCGTCAGGAAATTTCGCGACTTTCGTTCAGGAAGTCCGCGTACCGGCAGGGACACTTCTAGAGCGATCTCGCGCACTGGCAGTTCCGGAATGGAACCGGGTACGGGGCGGCGCGGAGCAGTTCCGATTGCTCGAGGAAATCCCGCTGCGCAACTTTGGCCCTGGAGTACCGCTGCCATGACTGAGCCAGAGGTGAAGGGGAACGTCGTCGTCGTGAACGGAAACGCGATCGATGTCGGGATGCAGGTCCTCGACGCCCGAATGAGCGGCGACATTGTGCTGGTCCTGATCGACCCTGACTCTTATCTTCTGGACCCGGAGTACCGGCGCAAGCGGAATGCCGGGATGGCGGCCATTCGAAACTTGCGGGCCTTTACGATGAACGGCTCTGCATTGTGGGAAGCCGAGATGCCGGAAGATGCGGACTATTATTGCAAGATCGTCCAGGCCAGCCCGATCGAAATGGATTCGTTCTCCAGCTTTCGCTGCCGCATTGACGCTCGGACGGGAAAGATCATCTCGACGCGCTTCATGAAGTGATTCCGCATCAGTCTGGATGGGATAGAATCGCACCCGCTATGACCCACAGATCTGTGCAAGCAGTATCCGTTTTCATGCACGTCTCTGACTCGGTACATGCCGGCTGACAGGGATCGTGCCGTCTCCCACGACGGCGACATCGTCCGCATCCAGGGCCGCCCGGTGCGCATGCAGTTCATGGTGCGCGACGCGTTCTGGACCGGCGACCGCGCGGTCGTGCTGCTGGACCCGAGCGCCTACCTCGACGATCCGACCTTCGGCGCGCAGCGCCGCCGCAGCCGCGACCCGATCCACAACCTGCGCGCCTACGCGCCCTCGGGCCAGATGCTCTGGCAGGCGGAGCAGCCGGAATTCGAGGACCATTACTACCGGATCGAGAGCCGCGAGCCGCTGGTCGCCCTCTCCTTCTCGGGACACCGCTGCGACCTCGACCTGGCGAGCGGGAAGATACTGAGGAAGACCAGGCTCAAGTGAGCATCCCGCAGAAACCGGCCGGGCACGAGACCGACCTCATCGGCCAGTGGCAGGCCAGCGCGAGGAAGATCACGGCGGATGCCACCTGCCAGCGCATCGACTGGCTGGTCAGCAGCTACCTGGTGCCGCTCGGCGCCGATCCCGCGGGCTGGGACGAGCTCTACCGCGACCCGGAATCGGGCCTGCTGTGGGAGCGCACCTGGCCGCAGCCGGAGATGCATGGCGGCGGCCCGCCGCGGCTGTCGCGCATCGAGCCTCCGGCCGCGCGCGCGAAGTACGGCCACGTGGTCGAGGGCTGATCAGGCGATCCGCGGCAGCACCAGCGTCGAGACCGCCGTCACCACCACGATCGCCGCGATGTTGATGCGCCAGCCGGCGCGGATCATGTCCTGGATCGTGAGGCGCCCGCTGGCGAAGACGATCGCGTTCGGCGGCGTGCCCACCGGCAGCATGAACCCGCAGGACGCGGCGATCGCCGCCGGCGCCACCAGCTGCAGCACCGGGTAGTCCGAGGCCGCCGCGATGGCGGCAAGGATCGGCATGAACGTCGCCGCGGTCGCGACGTTCGAGTTCAGCTCGGTCCACATCACCAGCAGTGTCACCATCGCGAGGATCAGCGCGACCAGCGGCCAGGTGCCGATCTGCGACAGCGAAACGCCCATCGCCGCGGACAGCCCGCTGCCCTGGATCGCCTCGGCGAGCGCCAGCCCGCCGCCGAACAGCAGCAGCACCTCCCAGGGCAGCCGGCGCAGGTCGCCGCCGGCGACCAGCGTCCCGCCCGCCTTCGATCCGGACGGAACCATGAACAGCGACAGGCCCGCCAGCAGCGCGATCGTGGTGTCGTTGAAGTTCGCCATGCCCGGCAGCTGCCGCAGCAGCGGCCCCGCGATCCAGGCGGCGGCGGTCAGCAGGAACACCGCCCGCACGCGCTTCTCGGCCACCGACATCGGGCCGAGCGCCGCGCGCGCCTCGAGGATGCGGTCGCGCGCGGTCGCCTGCGAGCCGAGCCTGAAAGGGAACACGAGTTTTACGAGCACGATCCACGCCAGCGGCATCAGCAGCAGGACGGTGGGGATGCCGAACAGCAGCCAGCGCGCGAAGCTGATGGTCTCGCCGTAGTTCTGCTGCATGAAGCCGACCACCAGCGCGTTGGTCGCCGTGCCGACCACGGTGCCGAGCCCGCCGATGGTCGCCGCGTAGGCCACGCACAGCACGATGGCGCGCGAGAAATTGCGCGCGTCGCGGTCGCCGCTGTCCGCGTCCGGCAGCACGATGGTGGCCACCGACATCGCCACCGGCAGCATCATCAGCGTGGTCGAGGTGTTCTGCGCCCACATGCTGACGAAGCCGGTCGCACACATCATGCCGAGCACCAGGCCCTGCGGGTGCCCGCCCGCCCAGGACACGATCGTGTAGGCGATGCGCCGGTGCAGGTTGCAGCGCTCCATCGCCAGCGCCAGCAGGAAGCCGCCGAGGATCAGGTAGAGCGTGGTGTTGCCATATCCGGACGCGAGATCGGAAGCAGATGCGGCGCCCAGCGGCGGCAGCACGGCGAGCGGCACCAGCGCGGTCGCCGCGAATGGGATGGCTTCGGTCGCCCACCAGACCGCCATCAGCGCCATCGCGCCCGCGACGTGCCAGGACGCGGGCGTCAGGCCCGCCGGCGGTTCGGCCACCAGCGTGACCGCGAACGCCGCGGCGCCGAGCACGAGCCCGATGTTCTGCGCGGTCGTGCGGCCGGAGGCTGCCGTCATCCCCTGCTCCCTGCCATGCGGCGTCGAGTCAGTATAGAGTGCGTGGCATCACGAGGGTGCCCGGAAGATGAGCGAGACCATCGTCGTCGTGGGCGGCGGCCATGCCGGTGCGCAGGCCGTCGACAGCCTGCACCGCGAGAACCCGACGGCGCGCCTGCTGCTCGTGGCGGCGGAGCCCGCGCTCCCGTATCAGCGCCCGCCGCTGTCCAAGAAATTCCTTTCCGGGGAGCTCGAGGCCGAGCGCCTGCCGATCCGCCCCGCGTCCTTCTACGAGTCGATCCACTGCGAGCTCATGCTCGGCAACGCGGTCACGGCCATCGACCTGAAGGCGCAGCGCCTGGGGCTGTCGCAGGGCGGGCCGCTGGCCTGGGACAAGCTGGTGCTCGCCGTCGGCGGACATGCGCGGCCGCTGCCGGTGCCGGGCGCGGACCTTCCGGGTGTGCACGTGCTGCGCACGATGGCGGACGTCACGGCGATCCGCGCACACGTCGCCCCGGGCCGGCGCGCCGCGATCGTGGGCGCCGGCTACATCGGCCTCGAGTGCGCGGCCTCGTTCCGCAAGCTCGGCCTCGAGGTCACCGTGATCGAGATGATGGACCGCGTGATGAGCCGCGTGGTCGCGCCCGAGATGAGCCGCTTCTACCAGGCCGAACACGAAGGCCATGGCGTGAAGATCCTCACCGGCAAACGGGTCAGCGCTTTCCTCGGCGACGGGCAGGTGAGCGCGGTCGAATGCACGGATGGCACGCGCGTAACGGCGGATTTCGCCATCGTCGGCATCGGGCTGGTTCCGAACACGGGGCTCGCCGAGGCCGCGGGCATCCGCTGCGACGACGGCATCGCGGTGGACGAGCATTGCCGGACCAGTGCCGCGAACGTGTACGCGATCGGCGACTGCTGCTCGTTCCCGAGCGTCCGCTACGGCCGGCGCATTCGCCTCGAATCCGTGGACAACGCCTTCGAGCAGGCGAAGACTGCGGCGGCGAACGCCTGCGACCGCGCCGTCGTGCACGACAGGACGCCGTGGTTCTGGTCCGACCAGTACGAGCTCAAGCTGCAGATCGTCGGGCTGAGCCAGCATTATGACAGCGTGGTGCTGCGCGGCGACCCGGCGACGCGTTCGTTCAGCTGCTGCTACCTGAGGGACGGCGAGCTGATCGCGCTCGACGCCGTGAACCACGCCAGGGATTTCATGGCCGCGCGCAAGCTGATCGCGGAGCGCGCCCGCCCCGATCCCGCGCGCCTCGGCGACGACACCGTCGCGATCCGTGACGCCTGCTCCTGAAGGAGACGCGTCCCTTTAGTTAATGGGACGCGTCCCATTTATAATTGCAGGCCATGTCCGAGGAAAGCAGCAGGCTGGACAACGTCGAGCGCGAATTCCGCGCCATGCTCGCCAAGGCGACCGGGGGCCTGGCGCCGCACGACTACGGCACGGCCTTCTGGGACTGGTGGCTGAACCTGGCGAAGTCTCCCGGCACGCAGCTCGAGCTGCAGCAGAACGCGCTCGCCAAGGCGATGGAGCTCTGGAAGTTCAACCTCGAGGCCATGCAGGGCAAGCCGCTGGCGCCCGCGGAAACCGGGGACCGCCGCTTCGCCGATCCGTCCTGGCAGCAGTACCCCTTCAACGTCTGGGCCCAGGCATTTCGCAGCGGCATGGAACTGCTGGAAAAGTCTGCGCACGGCGTCCCGGGCGTCGAGCCGCAGAACGCCGAGCGCGTCGAGTTCGCCGCCCGGCACGCGGCCGAGGCGCTGTCCCCGACCAACAACCCGCTGACCAATCCCGAGGTGCTCAGGCAGACGGTCGAGGAGCGCGGCCAGAACCTGGCGCGCGGCTACAAGCATTTCCTCGAGGACCTCGAGCGCATGCAGAACGGCGGCGAGGCGCCGGCGGCGGAAGAGTTCCGCGTCGGCGAGAAGGTCGCGGTCACCGAGGGCCAGGTGGTCCTGCGCAACGAGCTCATGGAGCTGATCCAGTACTCGCCGACCACGCCCGACGTGCATCCGGAGCCGGTGCTGATCGTGCCGGCCTGGATCATGAAGTACTACATCCTCGACCTGTCGCCGAAGAACTCGCTGGTCGCCTGGCTGGTGGACCAGGGCTTCACGGTGTTCATGGTCTCGTGGAAGAACCCGACCGCGGCGGACCGCGAACTCGGCATGGACGACTACGTGCGCAAGGGCGTGTACGCCGCGCTCGATGCGGTCGCGGCCATCGTCCCGGACCGCGGCATCCACGCCGTCGGCTACTGCATCGGCGGCACGCTGCTCACGATCGCGGCGTCCGCCCTCTCCGCCTGGGGCGACACGCGCATCCGCGACATCACGCTGTTCGCCGCGCAGACCGACTTCAGCGAGCCGGGCGAGCTCTCGCTCTTCATCAGCCCGGCGCAGATCGAGATGCTGGAAGCGCTGATGTACAAGGAGGGCGTGCTCGACTCGAAGCAGATGGGTGCGGCCTTCGCCATGCTGCGCGCGCACGACCTGCTGTGGCAGCCGGCGGTGAAGTCCTACCTCAAGGGCGAGCGCGACCGGCAGATCGACCTGATGGCCTGGAACGCCGACGGCACGCGCATGCCGTGGAAGATGCACACCGAGTACCTGCTCGGCCTGTACCTGCACAACGACCTCGCCGAGGGCCGCTTCAAGGTCGAGGGCGAGGCGGTCAACCTCGCCGACATCGCCGTGCCCATGTTCGTCGTCGGCACCGAGACCGATCACGTCGCGCCGTGGAAGTCGGTCTACAAGGCCGACCGCCTGGTCGGCTCCGGCGAATTCACGTTCCTGCTCACGAGCGGCGGCCACAACGCCGGCATCATCAGCGGCCCTGCGCATCCGAAGCGCCGCCACCGCGTACGCACGC
>JAHCAM010000034.1 GCA_019634895.1 Steroidobacteraceae bacterium
TCGCCAAGCTGGCCTCGGAGATGCACAAGCCCGACGGGCTCACGCTGATCCGCCCCGGGGACGTGGCCGAGATGCTCGACCCGCTGCCGGTGCGCCGGCTGTTCGGGATCGGGCCGAAGACGGCGGCGCGGCTCGAGGCGCAGGGCATCCTCACCCTCGGCCAGTTGCGTCGCGCGCCGGACGCGGAGCTGTGGCCGCTGCTGCGGCGCGAGACGCGCACCTACCGCGACCGCGCCGCGGGCATCGACGACCGCCCGGTGGTGTCCGATGCGCCGGAGAAGCAGATCAGCTCCGAGGAGACCTTCGACGCCGACATCCGCGACCACAAGGAACTGCAGGAACGCCTCGCGCAGCTGGCGGACCGAACCACCGCGCGGCTGCGCGCGCGCCAGTTCAAGGCCGGCATGGTGAGCGTCAAGATCCGTCGCCGCGACTTCGAGACGTATACGCGGCAGCGGAGCTTCAATCCGCCGACGCAGGAGACGCGCCTGATCGCGCAGGTCGCGTCCGACCTGCTCGAGCGCTGGCTCGAGGAACAGCCGCGCGCGGCCGTGCGCCTGCTAGGCGTGGGCGTCAGCGACCTCGCGCCCGAGCAGCAGCTCGACCTGTTCGCGACGCCCGAGGCCGTGGAGGCGCGCCACCTCGACGACGCGCTCGACCGCATCCACGGCCGCTTCGGCGACGACGCCATCCGCCGCGGCACCGACCACTGAAGATAAAGGGGACGCGTCCAATTAAGGAACCTTAATTGGACGCGTCCCCTTTATATTTCCGTGGCGTCAGGCATGATGATCCACCGGCGCAGACCGGCCGCCACGCATAAGTACTTATGTACGCTAGCTTTTTCGGGCTGAACGAAAAGCCGTTCGCGATCACTCCGGACCCGCGCTACCTCTACCTCAGCGAGCGCCACGCGGAGGCGCTGGCGCACCTGGCCTACGGCATCAGCGAGGCCGGCGGCTTCATCCAGCTCACCGGCGAAGTCGGCACCGGCAAGACCACCGTGCTGCGGAGCCTGTTGCAGCAGCTGCCCGCGCATTGCGACGTGGCGCTGATCCTGAACCCGCGGGTGACGCCCGCCGAATTCCTGCAGTGCATCTGCGACGAACTGAAGGTCCACGTGCCGGCGGCCTCCGCCGGCAGCGTCAAGGCGCTGGTGGACCTGCTGACCCACCTCCTGCTCGACGCGCATGGCCGCGGCCGGCGCATCGTGCTGATGGTCGACGAGGCGCAAAACCTCTCCCCGGCCGTGCTCGAGCAGGTGCGCCTGCTCACCAACCTGGAGACCGCGACGCAGAAGCTGCTGCAGATCATCCTGATCGGCCAGCCGGAACTGCGCGCGGTGCTGGAGCGGCCGGAGCTGCGGCAGCTCGCACAGCGCATCACCGGACGCTACCACCTCGAGGCGCTGCGCCGCGACGAGACGCTGGCCTACATCCGCCACCGCCTGCGCGTCGCGGGCGCCACGCGCGAGATCTTCACGCGCGGCGCGCTCGCGGAACTGCACCGCGTCTCCGGCGGCGTCCCGCGCATCATCAACGTGGTCGCCGACCGCGCGCTGCTCGGCGCCTACACGCGCGAGGAACATCGCGTGACCGGCGCCCTGGTGCGGCGGGCCGCCACCGAAGTGTACGGCCGGCCCGCGTTGCCACCCTGGCTGCGCGCAGCCGGGGTCGCGGGCGCCGTCGCGGCCGTGGCCTTCCTCGGTGCGCTGGCCTGGCGCGCCCTGCCCGGCTACTTCGCTCCCGCGGCCTCCGCACCGGAACCCGAGACCGCCAGCGTCGCCGCCGCCCCGGCGCCGGCGCCGGCCCCGCCCGCGCCGGCCCTCGCCGACGAACTGGCGCGCGTCGCCGGGCAGGCGACCATGGATTCCGCCTTCGGCGACCTGTTCGCACTCTGGGGTGCGGCGTACCGCGCCGGCGGCGGGCGCGGCTGCGAACAGGCGGATGCCCAGGGATTCGCCTGCGTGTGGCAGCGCGGTTCCTTCGCGCAGCTCAAGCTGATCAACCGGCCCGCGATCCTGTCGCTGGTCGACGCGAGCGGCGAGTCGCACCAGGTCGTGCTCGCGGCGCTCGACGGCGATGGCGCGCGGCTGCTGGCGGGCGGCGAGGAACTGCGCGTTCCGCTCGCGCAACTCGCGGAATACTGGTTCGGCGAATTCCTCGTGCTGTGGCGGCCGCAGCCCGGCGGACTGCGCCCGCTGCGCGCCGGGATGCGCGGCCCCGACGTGCGCTGGCTGCGGCAGGGCCTCGAACAGCTGAGCGGCGTGCCCCCGGCCGATGCGGCGGTCGAGGACCTGTTCGATGCGGACCTCGAGCAGCGGGTCGAGGACTTCCAGCGCAGCCGGCGCCTGGCGGTCGACGGCATCGCCGGCCTGCAAACCCAGCTCGCACTCGATTCGGCGCTGGGCGCGCCCGGAACGCCGACGCTCGCCGCGCCTGCCGCCGGGACCGGCGCATGAGCAGGTACGGCAGCGCAGCTGCGCTCGCTTCGCCTCCGGGGTCCCTGCTCGCTCGCGCCGCCGGAACTCGCGCGCTCGCTCGCAGGATCCCGGACGCGCAGAGCGCGGGCGCACTGCCGTCGGTGCCGGTGCGACCGTCATGAGCTTCATCCTCGACGCGCTGCGCAAGTCGGAGCTCGAGCGCCAGCGCCAGAGCGGGCCCTCCATCGCGGAACTGCCGGTCGCGCGCGACGATCGCCGCCTGCCGGTGGCGCTGGTCGCGATCGGCGTACTGCTCATCGTCAACGTGACGGTGCTCGCCTACTTCCTGCTGCGCGACGATGCGGAAGAAGTGGCGGAGGCGCCGGCCGCCGCTGCGATCACTGCGGCCGCGCCCGTCGCGGCGGCAGCCGCGCCTGCGACTGCGCCACGGGCACCGGCACCGATCGCGGACCCGCCGCCGGCGGGCGCCCTGGCCGCCGAGGCCGGCATGCCGGCCGCCGATCCGTACTTTCCGGCCTCGCGCGCACCCGGGGCGCCGGATCCCACGCTGCTGCCCGAGGCGCCCTTCGCGCCGCCCCCGGGCAGCGTCAGCTACAGCCCGGCGCCGCCGGTCACGACGCTGCCGCCGCAGGCGACCGCAGGACTCGCCGAGCTCAACCTGGACCTGCACATCTTTTCCGCCGATCCCGCAAAACGCGCCGTGTTCGTGAACGGCCGCCGCTACACCGAGGGCATGGCGCTCGCCGAAGGGCCGATGGTCGAGGAGATCACCCGCGACGGCGTCGTGGTCAATCACCGCGGACAGCGCTTCCTGCTGCCGCGGAACTGAGACCGATCCTCCCCCGCGCATGAGCGCCGCCGCCCTGCCCGCCGTCGCGCTGAACGGCACCGAACTCTCGAAGGCGCTGCGCGCCGGCATCCATCGCCTGATCTCGCGCGAGGAAGTGATCAACAAGATCAACGTGTTCCCGGTGCCCGACGGCGACACCGGCACCAACCTCGCGCTCACGCTGCAGGCCGTGCTCACGGCGTTGCGCAAGGCCGCCGACGGGCACGCGGGCCAGACGCTGACCCGCGTCGCGGACGCGGCCCTCGACGGCGCGCGCGGCAATTCCGGCGCCATCCTCGCGCAGTTCCTGCTCGGCGTCGGCGACCGCGCCGGCCACCTGGCCGAGCTGACCGCGGAGGGTTTCGCCGACGCCGTCGGCGGCGGCGCGGCCTACGCGCGCGAGTCGCTGGCGGAACCGCGCGAGGGCACCATCCTCACCGTGCTCTCGGACTTCGCCGGCGCCGTGCAGCGGGCGGTGCAGGGCGGCGTGCGCGAGTTCCAGCCGCTGTTCCGCGACGCGCTCGCGACGGCGCGGCGCTCGCTCGAGGCGACGCGCGAGCAGCTCGACATGCTGCGCCGCGCCAACGTCGTGGACGCCGGCGCGCTCGGCTTCGTCGAGCTGGTCGCCGGCATGAGCGAGTACTTCGACACCGGCGTGGTGCCGGCCGACGACGCCGTCATCGAGATCGTGCGCGACGACGAGATGGCGGCCGGCACCGAGCAGGACCTCGCGCACCGCTGGTGCACGGAATGCACGGTCACCGGGCAGGGCATCGACCGGCGCCGGCTGCGCGAGGAGGCTTCCACGCTCGGCTCGAGCCTGGTCGTCGCGGGCACCCAGAGCAAGGTGCGCCTGCACCTGCACCTGAACGAGCCGGCGCGGCTGTTCGAGCTGGCCGCGCGCTACGGCGCGGTCAGCGGCGAGAAGGCCGACGACATGCAGCGCCAGCAGGAGATGGCGCACCACGAGTCGCGCCGCCAGGTGGCGGTGGTGACCGACTCGGCGGCGGACCTGCCGGAATCCGTGCTCGAGGCGCTCGACATCCACGTGGTGCCGGTGCGCGTGCACTTCGGCACGCAGAGCTACCTGGACAAGGTCGGCATGTCGCCGGAGCAGTTCTTCGCGGAACTGGCGCGGAACCCGCAGCACCCGAAGACCTCGCAGCCGCCGCCCGGCGATTTCCGGCGCGCGTTCGAGTTCCTGGGTTCGCACTACCGCGCCGTCGTCTACGTCGGCCTCACCGCGCGCGTCAGCGGCACCTACCAGAGTGCGGAAACCGCGGCCGCGCGCGCCCGCACCCGCGCGCGCCTGCTGACGCTGGATTCCGGCACCGCCGCGCTCGGCCAGGGCCTGGTGGCCATGCGCGCGGCGGAGGTCGCGGCCGGCGGCGGCGACGCAGAGGCCGTGCTGGAGGCGGCCGGCGCGGCGCGCGGCCGCACCCGGACCTGGGGCTGCCTGACGACGCTCGAGTTCGCGGTGCGCGGCGGGCGCGTGCCGCGCTGGGCGGGCCGCATCGCGGACCTGCTGCGCGTCTCGCCGATCCTGGCGGTGCGTGCCGACGGCAGCGTCGGCGTCGGCGGCGCGCTGTTCGGCAGGCGCAATCCCTACCGCCGCTTCGGGCGCTTCGTGCGCCGGCGGCTGGACCCGTCGAAGCGCTGGCGCATCGGCATCTCGCATGCGAACGTGCCCGGCGGCGCGGCGATCGTCCGCGACGCGCTGGCCGAGGGACTGCAGGACCCGGAACTGCTGCCCATCATCCCGCTCGGCACCGCGCTCGGCGTGCACGGCGGTCCGGGCTGCGTGGTGGTCGCGGTGCAGGAGCTGACCTAGGGAAGCTCTGCACAGGTGGCATGGAGCGCGTTGCGCGCGCGCCGCGCGGCCACCAGGCGCGACCGACGAAGTGTGGTAATTCCACACGAGGAGGGAGCAACGCCGTGGCGGCGCGGCACGCGCGCAACCCCTTGGGGCCGGGCGGATTTCCGCCCGGGCGGCGTCACTCGTCGCTCATGTATCGCGATACACATCGCTCCTCGTTCCTTGCCCGGGCGGAAATCAGCCACGGCCGCGCCCATGCCACCTGTGCAGAGCTTCCCTGGAGCGCTGAATCCCGGGACGGCATTCGCGCGGATCGGCTAACATTCGGGGCGGCCGGAGGGCGACCAGGAATCCTTATCGCGGGAGGTACCGTGCTGCAGCGGCTTCGATTCCTGTCAATTGCCCTCCTGTGCCTCGCCGCGATGCCCGCCGCGGCCGTCGAGCCGGCTCCCGCCGGACCGTTCCGCGCCGACTGCAGGGCCTGGGCGGCGGCGCCCGCCGGGCCGGAAGGCCGCCGCTGCCAGGCCTACATCCAGGGCTTCATCGACGGTTCGGTGGTCGCCAACACGCGCATCGTGCAGGGCGTGTCGGAAGAATTCGAGGCCGGCGAGACCTACAGCCAGCGCGCCAAGCGCACGCGCCTGCGCGAACGCAACCGCCGCAACCCGGCCTGGTACACCGGCATCTGCATCCCGGACACGGTCACGATCGGCGAGGCGGTGAAGGCGGTGGTCGCGCAGCTGGACGCGGTCCCGCCAGCGCCGGGGGAGACCGCGGCGACCGTCCTGTACTCGGCGCTGCGCGCGCGCTTTCCCTGCCGGCCGGCGGCGAACTGAGCCGTGCGCCTGACGCTCACGCTGCTGCTGCTCGCCGTGACCTGGCTGCTGTGGTCGGGCGTGTACACGCCCCTGCTGCTCAGCCTCGGCGCGCTGTCCTGCCTGCTGGCGATGTACCTCGCACACCGCATGGGCTTCTTCCGGCGCGGCATCTTCTCGCTGCACGTGTCGGCGCGGCTGCCGGCGTACTGGGGCTGGCTGCTGGTCGAGATCGTCAAGGCCAACTTCGCGGTCGCCGCCGCGGTGCTGCGCCCGGGAAAGCACGTGGACCCCGTGATCGTCGACGTCCGCACGACGGGCGGGCCGATCGCCCAGACGCTGCTCGCCAACAGCATCACGCTGACGCCGGGCACCGTCACCCTCGACGTGGACGACGGGCGCCTGCGCGTGCACTGCCTGACGCGGGCCGCCGCCACCGAGGTCCAGTCCGGCGCGATGGAGCGCCGGGTCGCCGCGGTGACGGCGGACTGAGCATGTACTACGTCGCGGCCACCGCCATCCTGGTCACCATGGCGCTCGCGCTGCTGCGCGCGCTGCTGGGCCCGACCGTCTATGACCGCGTGCTGGCGGTCAACATGTTCGGCACCAAGACCGTGCTGCTGGTCTCCATCCTCGCGTTCCTGTCCGGGCGGCCGGACTTCCTGGACCTCGCGCTCGCCTACGCGCTGATCAACTTCGTCGGCGTGCTCGCGGTGCTCGAGTTCTTCCAGAAGAAGCGCACGGACGGGCGCGCGCAGTGATCATCGACATCCTCTCCTTCGCGATGCTGGCGCTCGGCGGCTTCTTCGTCTTCATGGGCGGCCTCGGCGCGCTGCGCCTGCCCGACCTGTACACGCGCATGCACGCGGCGAGCCTGACCGACAGCCTCGGCACGCTGCTGACGATCGGCGGGATCATGCTGCAGTCCGGCTGGTCGCTGGCGACCATCAAGCTGCTGACCATCCTGTTCTTCCTGATGATGACCGGGCCGACTGCGACCTATGCGCTGGCGAACGCCGCGCTGTTCTCGCGCGACGACGCCCGGCCGGCGACGGAGCCCTGAGCATGGTGACCACGGTCTTCGGCTTCGTGCTGCTGACGCTGCTGGTGGTGACGGCCGTGGCGATCGTGGTCACGCCCAACCTGTTCGTCGCCGTGATGCTGATCAGCATCTTCAGCCTGCTGATGGCCGCCACCTTCTTCCTGCTCGACGCGGCCGACGTCGCGCTGACCGAGGCCGCGATCGGCGCCGGCATGTCCACGATCCTGTTCCTCGGCGCGCTGGCGCTGATCGGCGAGCACGAGGCGCGACGGCGCCGCAAGCCGTGGCTGCCGCTCGCGGTCATCGGGCTGACCGCGTTCACGCTGATCTATGCGACCTTCGAGAAGCCGCGGCTCGGCGACCCTTCCGCGCCCGTGCACCAGCACGTCGCGCCCTGGTACCTGGAGCAGACGCCGGAACTGATGGGCATGTCGAACGTGGTGACCGCGGTGCTCGCGGGCTTCCGCGCCTACGACACGCTCGGCGAGGTGCTGGTGATCCTCACCGCCGGGCTCGGCGTGCTGCTGCTGTTCGCGCAGCGGCCCGCGCGGCAGGCCGGCCGGGTGCCCGCGTTCATCGGCCTGCGCCACCACCTGATCCCGCGCGTGGTCGGGCAGCTGCTGATCCCGTTCATCGTGCTGTTCGGCCTGTACCTGCAGTTCCACGGCGAATACAGCCCGGGCGGCGGCTTCCAGGCCGGCGCGATCATCGCCGTCGGCATCGTGCTGCACGCGCTGCTCGAGGGCGAGCCGGCCGGGCGCGCGATCCTGCCCACCCGCGTGCTGGTCGGCCTGATGGCCGGCGGCGCGCTGCTGTTCTGCGGCGTCGGCATCGCCGGCATGCTGCTGGGCGGCAGTTTCCTCGACTACGCGCCGCTCGCCGCGGACCCGGTCGGCGCGCAGCAGCTCGGCATCCACCTGGTCGAGGTCGGCGTCGGCATCACCGTGACCGGCACGCTGGTCGCGGCCTTCCACGCCTTCGCGGACCGGGAGCGGCTGCGATGAGGGTCTTCGGGCTCTACAACTACTGGGTGTTCGCGGTGCTGCTGATGATCGGCCTGTACGCGATCATCGCCAGGGGCAACCTGGTCAAGAAGCTGCTCGGCCTCTCGATCTTCCAGTCGGCCGTGTTCCTGCTCTACATCAGCATGGCCAAGGTCGAGGGCGGCACGGCGCCGATCCTGCGCTACGCGGGCGAGCCGGAGCTGTCGTCCAACCCGCTGCCGCACGTGCTGATCCTGACCGCGATCGTGGTCGGCATCTCGACGATCGCCCTCGGGCTCGCCATCGTCGTGCGCATCCGCGAGGAGTTCGGCACGATCGAGGAGGACGAGATCCAGTCGAAGGTCCGCGACCAGTGACTTTCGCGGAGCAGCTGCCTGCACTGGCCGTCGCCGTGCCGCTGGGCGCCGCGCCCGTCGCCGCGCTGCTCGGCCGCGGCAGCCTGCCTTGGGCGCTCGCGGCCGTCGCCAGCGTCGCCTCGTTCGCGGTCGCGCTGCTGCTCGCGGTCGCCGCCGCCGGCGTCGACGCCATTTCCTACGACGTCGGCGGCTGGGCGGCGCCGTACGGCATCGAGCTGCGGATCACGTCCTTCAGCGCGTTGCTGCTGCTGATCATCACCGGCGCCTCCAGCGCCGTGCTGCTCGGCACCAAGGCCTCGCTCGACGCCGAGGTCGCGCGCGGCCGGCGCCCGTATTTCTACGCGGCCTGGCTGCTGGCCGTCGGCGGGCTGTCAGGCATCGTCGCCTCGGGCGACGCCTTCAACATCTTCGTGTTCATGGAGGTGTCGTCGCTCGCGACCTACATCCTGATCGCCGGAGGCTCCGACTCCCGCGCGCTTCCGGCCGTGTTCAAGTACCTGGTCATGGGCACGATCGGCGCGACGTTCTACCTGATCGGCGTCGGGCTCATCTACATGATGACCGGGACGCTCAACCTGGCGGACATGGAAGCGCGCATCGGCGGCGTCGCCGACCTCAAGCCGATACTCGCGGCGGTCGGCTTCGTGACGCTCGGCCTCGCGCTCAAGGCCGGCGTGTTCCCGCTGCACGTCTGGCTGCCGAACGCCTACGCCTGGTCACCGCATGCGGTGACCGCCTTCATCGCCGCCTGCTCCACCAAGGTCTCGCTGTACGTCCTGCTGCGCTTCGACTTCATGGTGTTCCAGGGCAGCCTCGCGGAGCACGGCGTCCACTTCTCGGGATTCCTGCTGCCGCTCGCCGTGCTCGCCGTGCTGGTCGCTTCTGCGACCGCGATGTCCGAGGGCCACCTGAAGCGGCTGCTGGCCTGGTCCTCGATCGCCCAGGTCGGCTACATCGTGCTGGGCGCCAGCCTGCTGACGGAGGCGGGCCTCACGGCCGGCATCGTGCACATGTTCAACCACGCGCTCGCCAAGGGCGCGCTGTTCCTCGCCGTCGCCTGCCTTGCGACGCGCTTCGCCTCGCTGGCGCTCGCGGACCTGGCCGGCGCCGCGCGGCGCATGCCGTGGACCATGGCCGCGTTCGCCGTCGGCGCGCTCAGCCTGATCGGCATCCCGGGCACGGCGGGCTTCGTCAGCAAGTGGTACCTGGTGCTCGCCGCGCTCAAGACCGGCGCCGCCGGCGCCGCGCTGGTGGCCGTCATCGTGATCAGCTCGCTGATGGCGGTCTGGTACGTCTGGCGCGTGGTCGAAACGGCCTGGTTCCGCGTGCCGGCGGCCGGAGCGGGGCGCGACGAGGCGCCCTTGCCGATGCTCGCGATGCTGTGGCTCGCCGCGCTCGCCAACGTCTGGTTCGGACTGCAGCCCGGCCTGCCGCTCGCGCTCTCGGAATCCGCCGCCACCGCACTGATGCGGTACGTGCAATGACCGCGGCAACGGCCATCCTGCTCGCCATCGCGCTGCCGCTGGCCGCGGTGCCGCTCATCGCCCTGGCGCGGAACCGGCCCGACCTGCGCGAGTCGGTGAGCCTGGCCGCCGCCGCGGCGACGGCCGCCGCGGCGTGGAGCCTGCTGCCGGAGGCGCTTTCCGGGGAGCGCGCCGCAGTCGAGGTGTTCCGCTTCCTGCCCGGGCTGTCGATCCGCTTCGAGGTCGAGCCGCTGGGCGCGATGTTCGCGGCGCTCGCCTCGCTGCTGTGGATCGTCAGCACCGTCTACTCGATCGGCTACATGCGCGGCAACGCCGAGCAGCACCAGACGCGCTACTACATCTTCTTCGCCATCGCGATCGGCTCGACCATGGGCGTCGCGCTGGCCGGCAACCTGCTGACGCTGTTCCTGTTCTACGAGGCCCTGACGCTGTCCACCTACCCGCTGGTCGCGCACCACGGCGACGAGCGCGCGCGCCGCGGCGCACGCACCTACCTCTTCATCCTGCTGGCGACCTCGATCGGCCTGCTGCTGCCGGCGATCGTCTGGACCTGGTCGGTCGCGGGCACGCTCGAGTTCACGGCGGGCGGCGTGCTGGAGGGCAGGATCACCGACGGCCTGGCCGCCGTGCTGCTGCTGCTCTACGTGCTGGGCACCGGCAAGGCCGCGGTCATGCCCGTGCACCGCTGGCTGCCGGCGGCGATGGTGGCGCCGACGCCGGTCTCGGCGCTGCTGCACGCCGTGGCGGTGGTCAAGGCCGGCGTGTTCACGATCACCAAGGTCGTCATCTACGTCTTCGGCCTGGAGTTCCTGGCGCACGTGCCGGCGGAGAAGCTGCTGGTGTGGCTCGCCGGGTTCACCGTCGTCGCCGCGTCCATCGTCGCGATGCGCCAGACCGACCTGAAGCGGCTGCTGGCCTACTCGACCGTCAGCCAGCTCTCGTACATCGTGCTGGCGGCGCTGGTGCTGGCGCCGCTGTCGGAGATCGGCGCGGCGATCCACATCGTCGCCCATGCGTTCGGCAAGATCACGCTGTTCTTCGCGGCCGGCGCGATCTACGTCGCCTCGAAGAAGACCGACGTCATGCAGCTCTCCGGCATCGGCCTGCGCATGCCCTGGACCATGGCGGCGTTCGCCATCGGCGCCCTCAGCATGATCGGCGTGCCGCCGACGGCCGGCTTCGTCTCCAAGTGGTACATCATCGCGGGCGCCTTCCAGCTCGACAATTACTTCGTGCTCGCGGTGCTGGTCGCCTCGACCGGGCTCAATGCCGCGTACTTCCTGCCGATCGTGTTCCGCGCCTTCTTCCGGCCCGAGGTCGCGGCGCCCGCGAAGGAGCACGGCGAGGCGCCGTGGCCGATGGTCGCGGCGCTGGCCTTCACCGCGGCCATGACCGTCGCGTTCTTCGTGTTCAACGGGCCGGTGGTCGAGCTCGAGTACGGCATCCTCGGGAGGCCGCGATGAAGCCGCACTGGCTGTCGCGGCCCGAGAACGTGCGGCGCCTGTGGCGCGCCTTCATCGCCGTGCTGGCGCTGGTCGTCGCCGCGCAGTTCGCCGTGCCGGTGCACGGCTACTTCGCCGCCGAGGGCTGGTTCGGCTTCGCGGCGCTGTTCGGCTTCCTCGCCTGCGTGGGCATGGTCCTGTTCGCGAAGCTGCTGGGCCTGCTGCTGAAGCGGCGCGACGACTACTACGGGGACGGCGGCGGCGATGTTTGAGCTGGTCTTCCCGCCCGCCTTCATCATGATCCTGGGCGCGCTGCTGGTCGCCATGGCGCGGCCCGCACTGCGCCCGGTGCTGGCGCTGGCCGCGCCGCTCGTGACGCTCTACGCCGTGTGGCAGGTGCCGGACGGCATCCAGCTGACGGTCGAGTTCCTCGGCCGCGAGCTGCAGCTGGTCGAGGGCGGGCCGCTGCGCCGGCTGTTCGCGACCGTGTTCTCGGTGATGGCCTTCGGCGGCGCGCTGTTCGCACTCAGGCAGGCGCGCTGGCAGGAGATGTCCGCGGCCATGGCCTACGCGGCCGGCGCGATCGGGGTCAGCTTCGCCGGCGACCTGATCGTCATGTTCCTGTTCTGGGAGTTCATGGCGCTGTTCTCCACGGTGGTGGTCTGGTGCGGCGGCACCGAGGGCGCGCGCCGCGCCGGCATCCGCTACGCGATCGTGCACCTGGTCGGCGGCATCGTGCTCAAGATCGGCATCGAGGGCCTGATGATCCACACCGGGTCGGTCGAGATCCGCGCCCTCGAGCTCGGCGGCTTCGACACCTGGATGGTCTTCATCGGCATCCTGGTCAATGCCGCGGCGCCGCCGATCGGCGCCTGGCTCGCCGACGCCTACCCGGAGTCGAGCCCGACGGGCGGCGTGTTCCTGTCGGCCTTCACCACCAAGACCGCGGTGCTGGCGCTGATCCTGCTGTTCCCGGGCACCGAGCTGCTGGTCTGGATCGGCCTGTGGATGGTGTTCCACGGCATCATCTACGCGCTGCTCGAGAACGACATGCGCCGCATCCTCTCGTACTCGATCATCAACCAGGTCGGGTTCATGCTGGTCGGCGTCGGCATCGGCACCGAGATGGCGCTGAACGGCTCGGCCGCGCACGCCTTCACGCACATCATTTACAAGGCGCTGCTGTTCATGAGCGCGGGCGCCGTGCTGTACCAGACCGGGCGGCGCAGGTGCTCGGACCTCGGCGGCCTCTATCAGTCGATGCCTTTCACCACCGTCTGCGGCATCATCGGCGCGCTGTCCATCTCGGCCTTCCCGCTGACCTCGGGCTTCGTGTCGAAGTCGCTGACCGTCGCCGGCGCGGCCGGCGGGCAGCTGCAGGTGGTGTACTACCTGCTGGTGGCCGCCTCGGCCGGCGTGTTCCTGCACGCGGGCATCAAGTACCCGTGGTTCGTGTTCTTCCAGAAGGACTCGGGCCTGCGCCCGGCCGACCCGCCGCTCAACATGCGCCTCGCCATGGGCCTGTTCGCGGTCCTGTGCATCGCCATCGGCGTGTTCCCCGGCATCCTGTACGGGCTACTGCCCTACCCGGTGGACTACGTGCCGTACACGGGCGAGCACGTGCTGTCGCAGCTGCAGCTGCTGCTGTTCGCGGGCCTCGCGTTCTTCCTGATGCTGCCGCTGATGCAGCGCACGCTGACGGTCACGCTCGACTTCGACTGGATCTGGCGGGTCGCGCTGTTCCGGGTCGCCGTTGGCGCGCTGGCGGCGGGCGAGGCCGCCGCGGCTTCATGGGCGCGCGCGCGGGAGGCCGCCGGCGCCTGGATGGGGACGCGCGTGGCGCTTCTGTTCGGCGCCGGCGGCGTGTTCTCCCGGTCCTGGGCCATCGGCACGACGGCGCTATGGCTGGCGCTGCTGCTGTCGCTCTACGTGCTGACCCACTACCTCTGACGGCGGCGCGCCAGCAGCCGCGCGTAAATCGCCACGTTGACCACGACCACCAGCAGGCCCAGCGCCACCTGCGCGCTGCGCGTCAGTCCCTGGGGGTAGAGCATGGGCAGCAGGTAATGCGCGATGAAGCCGCCTTCGTAGCCGGCCCCGCCGCCCAGCATGCGCAGATGCTTCTCGAGCGGGGTCAGCGGGCAGTACCAGCCGCCGAACTCGAGCAGCGCGCCCCAGGCGGCGGCGGGCAGGTGCACCCACGCGAGGCGCGGCCAGCGCAGCACCAGCAGCCCGCCCAGCACGACGAAGACGACGAACGCCAGGTGCAGCGCCAGCACCGCATCCGCAAGGATCCGCCAGATCACGGGCCGCGGACGACCGGGCGTTCCTCCTCGGTCCAGCGCAGGATGTCGCCTTCCAGGTGGAACAGCCGCGTGAACCCGGCGTCGCGCAGTGCCTGGAGGGCGATCTCCGAGCGGCGGCCGCTGCGGCAGTAGACGACGAGGTCGCGGTCGCGCGCATCGGCGAGTTCCACGACGCGTTCCGCAATCTGCGTGTGCGGGATGTTGCGCGCGCCGGCGACGTGGCCCTCGGCGTACTCCTCCGCGCTGCGTACGTCGAGGACGACCAGCGACTGGTCGCCCCAGGCGAGCCGCTCGGCCAGCGTTTCCGGCGCCATCGTGGCCGCGTCGCCGGCAAGCGCCGGCGCCGCGGCGAATGTCGCGAGCAGCGCGGCAAGTGCGGGCGCGTGACGCACGTCAGGCTTCGAGGACGAAGGTGACGCGCAGCCGGACGCGGTAGCTGGTGATCTTGCCATCCCTGATCGAGACCTCCTGGTCCGCGACCCATGCGCCGGTGACGTTCTTCAGCGTCTTGCTGGCGCGCTGGATGCCGCGGCGGATGGCCTCGTCGAAGCCCTTGTCGGAGGTCGAGGTGATTTCGGTGACTTTTGCGACCGTCATGGCGTACTCCTTGGATCGGTGCCGCCGGGATTCCCCGTGGCGGATGATAACGCCGCGGCGCCTGCCCGCGGGACGGTTATCATGCCGCGATCATCGGCGCGGCCCTCGCGCCCGGAGAATACGTATGTTCCGTAAACTCAGCGGTGCCATCCTGCGTGGCCTCGTCGTCGTGCTTCCGATCGGCCTCACGGTGTGGCTGCTCTGGTGGCTCGGCAGCTCGGCCGAGTCGCTGCTGCGCCAGCCCATCCTGCTGCTGCTGCCGGAGCGCTATTACCTGCCGGGCACCGGCATCGCCGCCGGGCTCATGCTGCTGCTCGCGGCCGGCACCCTGGTGAACGCCCTGATCGTGCGGCGCTTGCTCGCGTCCTGGGAGGCGTTCCTGGAACGCATCCCGGTGGTGAAGACGATCTATGGGGCCTTCCGCGACTTCACCAGGCTGCTGCCTTCGGGCAAGCGCAGCGATCTCAAGCGGGTGGTGCTCGCCTCCTTTGGCGGCGCGCGCATCGTCGGCTTCGTCACCCGCGACGACGCGTCCGAGCTCGGGATCGTCACGCGCAAGGACGACCTGGTCGCCGTGTACTTCCCGATGAGCTACCAGATCGGGGGCTACACCGCGTTGCTGCCGCGCGCGCAGCTCGTGCCGCTCGACATCCCGGTCGAGGCCGCGATGCGCCTGGTGCTGACCGGCGGCCTCTCCGGCCCGCACTGACACTTCTAAAGGGGACGCGTCCAATTAAGGTTCCTTAATTGGACGCGTCCCCTTTATCCTTACTTAGTGATCCTGGTGATCTTGGAGCCTTCGAAGGTCAGGTTGTACATCAGGCCCTTGTTGGAGTAGATGAAGCCGATGATCGGCTTCTTGGCGGTGTCGGTGTCGATCTGGCCGCCGGCGCCCAGGGTGGCGATCGCGACGCTGCCGTCCACGCCGGCCTTCCAGCCCTCGCTGTTGCGGAACTTGTCCAGCTCGCGCTGCGTCATGAACAGGATCACCTGGCTCTTGCGCTGCAGGCCGAGCTGGAAGCCGATCGAGCCGGAGACGATGTTGTAGTAGGCGGCCGTGCTGCCGCGGATGAGCAGCGCGCCCTCGCCGTACTCGCCGCCGATGCCGACGCCGCCCTTGATGACCTTCGGGAACACCAGCATCCCGGCCGCGCGGCCGGCCAGCTCCTTGGCGGCGCTGGAATGCTTGTACAACTCGGCGATCGCCTCGCGCACCTCGGCGTCCAGTTCCTCCTTCGAGGGATTCACTGCGCCGGCGCTCGCGCTCACCAGCAAGGCCGCGGCCAGCAATGACTGCAAGATCCTGGTCATGGCGATCTCCTGAGAGTCTAAGGGGACGCACCCCATTCATCCGCAAAGATAAATGGGGTGCGTCCCTTTTAGAAGGTCAGGCGAAGGCGGCGCGCGGGCGGTGCGGACGGGATCTGGGCTTCTGCTTCTGCGAGTAGAGCAGTTCGACGTGACGGATGCCGGAGGTGCAGCGCGCCACGCGCTTGACCGCCTGCACCAGGCGCAGCAGCAGGTTGTACTTCGAGTGCGGGCCGCCGGCGGCGTATGCCTCGGCGACGACCAGGTGCAGGACGGTGATGCGCTCGAAGCTGTCGCGAACGTAGAGGATCAGCCCGACCGGCCGCGAAACCTTGCCGTCACGCTCCATTGCGAACAGGCATTGCGCCTCGGACGGGCCGGCGACGCGCACGCGCAACGAATTGCCGTCGTTGACGATCTCCGGCGGCCCGTAACGGTCGATCGCGTTCACGATGCCGTGGCGGACCCGGTCCTGGCGGCCATTGAAGAACAGCAGGGCCTCGAGCTGGTGGTGATGCTCGGCCGGCAGGCTCGAAACGAAGGTGATCTGCCTGTTGATGCGCGATTCCCCCCGGGCACTCCGCCCTGCCATGCAAGGCCGGAACACCATACTTGGGCCCTCGGGCCGCTGTCGAGATTCACATAATTCAGCAAGGTGACCCGAACGGGCCGCCTGTGTAGCGCGCCAGCAACGACCGAATACCCCCTACCGACCCCCTCGGGGGGGTCTGCTGCAAGTCCCGGGCCCTGTGGGGATTTTCGAAGTCCGTCACGCGCCCAGCGCCCGAAACGCGACTTGTGTCTCGTTCGCCACGACGCGTTTTGTCAAAGATTGCCCTTACCTGACGGTCACAGGCGGCAGGGCCCGTGCCGGGGCGTTTTTGCGCGAATTGCGGTCCGTGGAATCCATGAACAAAGAGTTCGAAGACACCATCATCATTGATTACACGGACGTGCTTCCGGGCGACGACGCGCCTGATCCGCTCGCGCCGGAAGAATTCGAGAAGCAGCAGACCGCCGCACAAGCGCAGCAGGCCGCGGCGCCCGAACCGCCAGCTCCCCATGCGCCGCTGACGCTGCACGCTCCGCCGGCACCGCTGCCACTGCAATCGCCTTCGGCGCCACAGCCGCCGCCACGGGCGACGCAGGCGTCGCGGCCGCCGCTGCCGCAGACCATTCCGTTTCCTCCGGCAGCGAAGCTGCCGCCGATCTCCATTCCGATTCCCGCTCCGGCGGCCAGGACTCCATCGCCGCCGGTTGCCAAGGCTCCGCCAGCCGCGGCAGCGCCGGCGCCGCCGGTCCTCAAGGCTCCACCCGCTGCGCCGCCGCCGCCAGTTATCAAGGCTCAGCCCGCCGCGCCGCCGCCGCCGCCAGTTGTGAAGGTTCAGCCCGCCGCGCCGGCGCCGCAGAAGATGGCTCCGCACAGGGCGGCGCCGGCGCAACAGCCGGCGCCGAGCGCCCCGCCCGCTGCGGCTGCGCAGCCCGTAGCGCGCACGACGACGGCGAACGTGATCGTGCTTTCTGCCGATCCCTCGCTGATCGACCTGCTGCGCGACTCGCTCGCGGGCAGCCACCGCGTCTGGCGCGCGGACGACATCGCGCACGCCGCGGACCTGATGGTCGCCGCCGGCAACGCGGTGTTCATGGTCGACGCCTCGCTGGCGGACCACGATACGCACGACCTCGTCACGCAGATCCACAAGCAGTTCCCCGAGCTCGCCATCATCGTCGCAGGCCGCCGCGAGGACGAGGCGCTGCTCGCGCCGCTGGTGTCCTCCGGGGCGATCTTCCGATTCCTGCACAAGCCGGCCTCCGCCGAGCGCATCCGCAACTTCGTCGATGCGACGCAGCGCCGTGCAAATCCGCCGGCGGACCTGCCGGCCGCGGCGCCGCGGACCGTGCCTGCCACCGGGACCACGGGCACGCACCTGGCGCTGGACCCGACCCACGTGGACCTGCCGAAGCTGGAGCTGCCGAAGTTCAGGCTGGATCCCGCAGTCGTGCGCCGCTGGTCGCGGCGCTCCCTGCTGCTGGTGCCCGTCATCCTCGCCGTCTGGGGCCTGGCGGAATGGAAGCCCTGGGACCGCGCAGCCGGCCCGGCGACGGACGACGCGCCTGAGCCGGCCGCCATTGCGGACGCCGGCCAGGATGCGCGGGTCCAGAAACTGCTCGACCTCGCCGCCGTCGCGCTGTCGCAGGGCAGGCTCATCGAGCCAGCGGAGGACAACGCGCTGGAACTGTACCGGGCGGTGCTCGCGCGCGACCCGGGCAACCGCGTGGCGCAACGCGGCATCGACAGCGTGGCCGACGAACTGCTGGTCCAGGCCGAGCGGGCGCTGATGGAACAGGACCTCGCGCGGCTCGCGGGCGCCGTGGACGCGGCGCGCTCGGCGCGGCCCGAGCACCCGCGGCTGGAATTCTTCGCGCTGCAGCTGCAGCGCGAACGCGAAAGGCAGGGGCTCGCGCCCGCTGCAAGGCCCGGGGCCGCGACCGCCGCGCCGCCGTACACGACGGCCGGCGCCGCGCAGGCCCCCGCGGCCGAGGACGCCGCGGCCCGCGTGCAGAGCCTGGTGCAGCTCACCAATGACCGAATCCGCTCCAACCGCCTGGTCGGCGGCAACGACAGCGCGCATGCCCACCTCCTTTCGGCACGCCGCCTCGACGCGAAGGACGCCGGGGTCCAGCAGGCGACGCTCACGCTTTCGGCCCTGCTGCAGAAGAATGCGGCGCTGGCGACCCGCGAGGGCCGGCTCGACGAGGCCAGCAACTGGCTGACACAGGCCTCGGCGCTCGGCGTGGACACCCAGGAGATCGCCGCGCTGCGCGCAGGCGTAGAGACCGCGCGCGCCGGCAACGTGCGCGCCGAGCGCGCGAAGCTGCTGGTGCTCGCCAACCAGCGCATCGTCCAGGGCAGCCTGGTCGATCCTGCGGGCGACAGCGCGCGGCACTACATCGACCTGATCCGCTCCGCGGACCCGGCCTTCGACGGCCTGGCCGACACGTCTTCCCTGTTCGCCACTCGCGCGCTGACCGACGCGCGCGGCCTGGTCGCTGCGGGCAACGCGGAACGCGCCGAGGTGCTGCTGCGCGCCGCCGCCGACACCGGCGCCCCGGCCGCCGAGGTCGCGGCCGTCACCGCCGAGATCGCTGCGTTGCGCAGCGCACGGCGGCCACCGGCGCGCCCGTCGCAGGTGATCGCGGATTCCACGCTGCGCCGCACCCGCTTCGTGGCGCCGACCTACCCGCAGCGCGCGCTCGACCGCAACCTGGAAGGCTTCGTCACGCTCGAGTTCACGCTCGCTGCCGACGGCACCACGCGGGACGTCGTGGTCAAGGCAGCCGAGCCTGCCGGCATCTTCGACCGCGCGGCGGTCAACGCCGTGGAGCGCTGGCGCTACGAGCCGTACACGATCGACGGCGCGCCGGTCGAGCCCCGCGTCTCGACGCAGCTGCGCTTCGTCATCAAGGAGTGATCAGGCCCGCCTGCCGTCCGCGGCCATGCGCTCGTGCGCGCGGCCGAGGGTGAATGCGACGCCGGCCCACACCGCCGCCACGCCCGCGCCGACCAGGGCGATCCCCGACAGGCTGGCCTGGAACGCCGACACGATCGCATCGTGCCCCTTCGCGACCACGAAGTCGCTGGTGCGGTACACCAGCGTGTCGTTGACGTTCTTCGCCTTGTACTTGGACTCCCGGTCCACGGTCGTGTAGAGCATCTCGCGGCAGGGCCGCACGATCGCGTACTGGCCGACGCGCCTCGCGATGTAGACGCCGACCAGCGTGGCGAGCGTCGGCGAGAACGAGATCAGCAGGAAGCCCGCGACCACGAACAGCGGCACCACCACGATCATCGCCGCGACGCCGGCGCGCTGCGTCAACCGCCCGACCGCGAAGAACTGCAGCAGCAGCGTGGACACGCTCATGACCCACTCGATCAGCGCCAGGAACGCGGTGCGCTCCGAGCGGTCCGGGTAGTGGATGCTGAGCAGCTGCGCCTGCTGCAGGTAGAGGAAGGTGTTCACCGCCGCCATCAGGAACACGAAGGCGGCGATGCCCGACAGGTACGGCGAGCCCAGCACGCGCGTCAGGCCCGCGAACGGGTTGCCGCCGATCGGCCGCTCCTCGACGCGCTCGCCGCGGCCCGGCTGGCGCGCGCTCCAGCGCAGCAGGTAGCGCATCAGGCCGATGGTCGAGGCCAGCAGCGCGGCCGAGGCCAGCAGCAGGTTGACGTCGCCGAGCGCCCTCGCCAGCAGCGCGGTGATCCCGGAGCCGGTCATCACGCCGACGCTCGCGCCGGCGGTGATGAAGGCGAACAGCCGCTTGCCCTGCTCCTTGTCGAACAGGTCGGCCATGAAGCTCCAGAAGACCGACACCACGAACAGGTTGAAGACGCTGACCCAGACGAAGAACACCTTCGCCGTCGCGGTGACGTCCTCCTGCGCCGTAAACAGCGCCCAGAAGGCGATCAGTTGCGCGACGAAGAACAGGTAGGTCGCCGGCAGGAACACGGCGCGGCGGAAGCGGCCGCTGATCCAGCCGAACAGCGGCATGGCCACCAGCATGCCGACCAGCGTCCAGCCGAACAGGTCGTCGAGGTTCTCGACCCCGCTGGCGATGCCCATGCTGTCCCGCACCGGCCGCAGGATCGAGTAGGCCGTGAACAGCAGGAAGTGGTAGCCGAACGCCGCCAGCAGTCCCGGCATCTCGCCGGGCCGCACGTTCACCGCGCGGCCGATCAGCGACGCCAGCGCGTTGCCGGCGCCCATGGGCTATTCGGCGACGCCCGACTGGTCGAGGATGAAGGCGTACTCCTCGGCGATCTCGCGGTAGCGCTGGAAGCGGCCCGACTTGCCGCCGTGGCCGGCCTCCATCGTGGTGCGGTAGAGCAGCGGCGCGCTGCCGGTGCCGCGGGCGCGCAGGCGCGCGACCCACTTGGCCGGCTCCCAGTACTGCACCTGGCTGTCCCACAGGCCAGTGGTCACGAGCATCGCCGGGTAGTCCTGCGCCGCCACGTTGTCGTAGGGGGAGTACGACAGCATGTAGTCGTAGAACGCCTTCTGCTTCGGGTTGCCCCACTCGTCGAACTCGTTGGTCGTGAGCGGGATGGACTCGTCGAGCATGGTCGTGACCACGTCCACGAACGGCACCTGCGCCACGATCGCGCGGTAATCCTGCGGCGCCATGTTGACGACGGCGCCCATGAGCAGGCCGCCGGCGCTGCCGCCCATCGCCGTGACCCGGCCCGGGTCGGCGTACTTCTCCGCCACCAGGAAGCGCGTGACGTCGATGAAGTCGGTGAAGGTATTGCGCTTGTGCAGCAGCTTGCCCTGCTCGTACCAGCGCCGGCCCATCTCCTGGCCGCCGCGCACGTGCGCGATCGCGAACACGAAACCGCGGTCGAGCAGCGACAGCCGCGAGATCGAGAACCAGGGGTCCATCGCGTAGCCGTAGGAGCCATAGCCGTACTGGAGCAGCGGCGCCGTGCCGTCGCGCTCGAAGCCGGCGCGGTACACCAGCGTCACCGGCACCCGGGTGCCGTCGCGCGCGGGCGCCCACAGGAACTCGGAGCGGTAGTTCGCCGGATCGAAGTCGCCCAGCACCGGCATGCGCTTCATCAGCTGGCGCTCGCCGGTCTCGATGTCGTAGTCGTACACCGTCTCCGGCGTGGTCAGCGACTGGTAGTTGTAGCGCACCACGTGCGTGTCGATCTCGGCGTTCTGGCCGAGCATCGTGGTGTACGCGGGCTCGTCCGCCGAGATGAAGAACTCGCTGCCGCCGCCCCAGGGCCGGATGCGGATCTTCCGGAGCGCGCCGGAACGCTCCTCGACCGCGAGGAAGTCCCGGAACACGTCGAAGCCGTGCAGGAAGGCGTCGTCGCGGTGCGCGATCAGCTCGCGCCAGTTCGCGCGGTCGCCCTCCTCGCCGACCGTCGCCTCCATCAGCCGGAAGTTCGGCGCCTGCCAGTTGCTGCGGATGATCCAGCGGCCGTCGAAGTGGTCCACGTAGTACTCGTGGTCGCGCTCGCGCGGCAGGAACAGGCGGAAGGCGAGCGCCGGGTCGGCCGCCTCGGCGTAGCGGTACTCGGTGGCGACGGTGCTGCGCGCATGGATCAGGATGTAGCGCTCGTCCTTGCTGGTCCGCACGCTGGTGTAGAAGCTGCCGTCGTCCTGCTCGTAGACCAGCGCGTCCTCCGCCGGGTCCGTGCCCAGCACGTGGCGACGCACGCGGTAACCAAGCAGCGTCTCCGGGTGCTTCTCGACGTAGAGGATGCTGGCGCCGTCCGCGGTCCAGGCGAGGTAGGGATCCACGTTCTCGATGCGGTCGGGCAGCGTCTCGCCGGTGGCGAGGTCCTTGATGCGCAGCGTGAACTGGCGCCGGCCGACCGTGTCCTCGAGGTACGCCAGCAGGCGGTCGTCTGGCGCGACGGCCAGCGCGCCGATCTCGAAGAAGTCGTGGCCCGCGGCCAGCGCGTTGCCGTCCAGCATCAGCTGTTCGGGCGCCTCGAGGCTGCCGGCCTTGCGCGCGTAGACGGGGTATTCCTTGCCGGTCTCGAAGCGGACGTAGTACCAGTGCCCGCGCTTGCGGTAGGGCACGGTCGCGTCGTCCTGCTTGACGCGCGCGACGATCTCCTCGTACAGGCGGTCCTCGAGCGGCTTGATGTGCGCCGTCATCGCCGCCTTGTAGGCGTTCTCGGCCTCGAGGTGAGCGATCACCTCCGGCTTCGAGCGCGAGTCGTCGCGCAGCCAGTAGTACTCGTCCGTGCGCGTCCCGTGCGGCGACTCGACCTCGTACGGCCGGACGGCTGCGATCGGGGGCACCGGCGTGGCGGACGGCATGCTTTCGGACTCCGGCTTCGGCTGCGCGCCGCCCGCGCAGGCTGCGAGCAGCAGGGCGGCGGCAGGCAGCGCTGAATGATGGCGGCTCATGGACTGCCGCGCATCTTACCGGAGCCTTCGCGGCCGCGCGCCTGCGCGAGCTCGGCGCCGAGGGCATCGCCGGACTGGAACGCCGCCTCGATGCGCGCGTCCAGGCACCAGTCGCCGCAGAAGCCGATGCCGGCGGCGCGGTCGTAGAGGCAGGGTTCGCCCAGCGGGTTCTCGACGCGGGCATGGCGCCAGCGATGGCTGTCCACCAGCGCCGGCCGCGGCAGGCTGCGCCCAGCCTGCGCCGCGAAACGCTCTAGCAGGGTCCGCTGGATGCGCTCGGGCGCGGAGTCGAATTCGCGCCGCGACCATTCCGCGGAGGCGTGCAGCACCCAGGCCTGGGGCGCATCGCGGCCGGGCTTGCTGCCGTTCCTGGCGAACCAGGGCAGCACCGCGTCGCCGGTGAACGAGGCATCCGGCAGTCGCTCGAGCGGCTCCACGTACGTGGCCATCACCGCCCAGCAGGGCGCCATGCGCACGGCGTGCGCGCGCGCCGCCAGCGGCGTGTGGGGGGCGGCCAGCACCGCCGCGACCGGCGCCGGCAGCGCCAGCACCACGGCGGCGAAGTCCGCGTGCGCCGCGCCGCGGTCGTCCTGCAGCGTCCAGCCGCGGCGCGCGTGCTCGATGCGCACGATGCGCACGCCATATTCGACGTCGAGCCCGTCCGCGAGCCGGCGCGGCAGGGCGCCCATGCCCGGCAGGCCGACCCAGAGATCCTTGCGCTCCTGCTCGCCGCCCGGCCAGTCGGGCCGCCAGCGGCCCACGATCCCGGCAGCGGACGCCTGCTCGATCACTTGACGGAATCCGGCGCCGGTCGCCGTGAAGTACTGGGCGCCGTGATCGAAGGTCGCCGCCTGGTAGCGGCGCGTCGCCATGCGCCCGCCGGGCGCGCGCTGGCTCTCGAACACGCGCGGCTGGATGCCGGCCTGCTGCAACCGGCGGGCGCAGGCGAGCCCCGCGAGGCCTGCGCCCACGACCGCGACGGACGGCGAATTCATGCTAGCCTGCATTTCGGATGCGGATCGCAATCGGTTTCCTGGTGGCTCTGGTGACGGCGGCCGGCGCGGGTTGCGCGGCTGCGCCACTGCAATCCTACCCGCCGGGCACCGCGGAGCGCCTCACCCTCTACGCCGAAGCGACGCCCTGCTGCGACGATCCGTCCGGATTCCGCTATGCCGCGCTGCCGCCGCGCGGATTCGCCGACGCCGACATCGGCCGCGAGGCGCCGGCATTCGATTTTCACAGCGGGCTGTCGCCGTTCGCGGCCTTCGAACTGCCGCAGGCCACGGCGCCGTACCGGGTGCGCGTGAGGAGCCTGTTCGACCCGCGCGACGGCGGCGAAGCCGGCGTCTTCTATCCGGTCGTCGCGCTGCTGGACGAGACGTTCATCGTCACCTACATGACCGGGCTCGACAACCTGCGTCTCGAACCCGCGCTCGCGACTGTCGGCGGCGAGGCGGGGCTCGCGGTCACGGTGCCGATCGACCCGAGGACGCAGCGCGGCCGCTACCTCGTCGTGTTCACGCCGGCAGTGCTGCTCGGCGCCCCGCCCGGGAACCGCCGCGAGGGCGACATCCTGACGCCGGCGTCGCTCGCCTGGATGGACCGGCGCGGCAAGGCGGCGCTGCCGGCGTCGCCCTACGGACGGCTGCGCATTACTGTCGCGCCGGACCTCGCGGTGGCCGGGGCACCGGGACAGGAATAGAATCCGCTCCCCGACCTGAACAATTCCGGGAGTTCCGCCATGTACGCGAATGCTGCTCGTCATGCAGGGCGCCTGGCCGCCCTTTCATCGGGCGTGGTGATCGCGCTCGCGGGTTGCGGCAAGAAGGAACCGGAAGCGCCCGCGGCGCCGGTCCTCGAGGGCCGGGTGGACATTGTGGCCTGGCCCGGCTACATCGAGCGCGGCGACACCGACAAGGCCTATGACTGGGTCACCGGCTACGAAGCCAGGACCGGCTGCAAGGTCAACGTCAAGACGGCCGGCACCTCCGACGAGATGGTCTCGCTGATGACGCAGGGCGGCTACGACCTCGTCACCGCCTCCGGCGACGCCTCCATCCGCCTGATCCGCGGCGGCACGGTGCAGGCAGTGGACCTCGCGCGCGTGCCGAGTTACTCGACGGTCGACGAGCGCCTGCGCGACGCGGCCTGGCACACGGTGGACGGCAAGCACTACGGCGTGCCCTACCAGTGGGGCCCGAACGTGCTGATGTACAACACGAATGCGTTCAAGGAAGCGCCGACCTCGTGGTCAGTCGTGTTCGAACCCGGCCGGCTGCCGGACGGCAAGCCGAACAAGGGCCGCATCCAGGCCTACGACGGCGCGATCTACGTCGCGGACGCCGCGCTCTACCTGATGAGCAAGCAGCCGGACCTCGGCATCCGGAATCCTTACGAGTTGAACGAGGCGCAGTACGCTGCGGCACTCGCGCTGCTGCGCAAGCAGCATCCGCTGGTGCACCGCTACTGGCACGACGCCAACGTCCAGGTGCAGGACTTCACCAACGAGGGCGTGGTCGCCTCGGGCTCCTGGCCGTTCCAGGTCAACACGCTGAAAGCGAACGGTCAGCCGGTCGCGAGCGTGGTGCCCGCCGAGGGCGCGACCGGATGGGCCGACACGACGCTGATGGCGACGACCGCCGCGCACCCGAACTGCGCCTACGAGTGGCTGGAGTGGTCCGTCAACCCGAAGGTTCAGGGCGACCTCGCAGCCTGGTTCGGCTCGGTGCCGGCGGTGCCCGCAGCCTGCACAGGCAACGAGCTGCTCGGACCGGAGGGCTGCGCGACCAACGGCTTCAACGACTTCGACAAGATCTGGTTCTGGCGCACGCCGGAGGCCGCCTGCCCGCAGGGCGAGTGCGTGCCCTACAGCCGCTGGAGCACCGACTACGTCGCAGTCATGGGCGGCCGCTGACGGGCACACCCCGGAGACCATGACGCCGGCGATCGAGCTCGCCGGCGTCAGCCGCCTGTTCGGCGCGGTGCGCGCGCTGGACGACGTCTCGCTCGCGATCGCGGGCGGCGAGTTCTTCGCGCTGCTCGGCCCTTCGGGTTCCGGCAAGACCACCTGCCTCAGGCTCATCGCCGGCTTCGACCAGCCGACCACGGGCAGGGTCATGCTCCACGGCGAGGACGTCACCGGCGTGCCGCCGTTCCAGCGCAGCGTCAACACCGTGTTCCAGGACTATGCGCTGTTCCCGCACATGAGCGTCGTCGAGAACGTCGCCTACGGGCCGATGGTGCGCGGCGTGGGCGCGGACGAGCGCCGCAGGCTCGCGCTCGAGGTGCTGGAACTGGTGCAGCTCGCCGCGCTCGCCGACCGCGCACCCTCGCAGCTCTCGGGCGGCCAGAAGCAGCGCGTGGCGCTCGCCCGCGCACTGGTCAACCGGCCCCAGGTGCTGCTGCTCGACGAGCCGCTCGGCGCGCTGGACCTGCGGCTGCGCGAGGAAATGCAGATCGAGCTCAAGGCGATCCAGCAGCGCCTCGGCATCACCTTCGTCTACGTCACGCACGACCAGGGCGAGGCGCTCTCGATGGCGGACCGCGTCGCGGTGTTCCGCGACGGGCGCATCGAGCAGGTGGACACGCCGCGCGAGCTCTACGTGCGCCCGCGCACCGCCTTCGTGGCGCGCTTCGTCGGCAGCGCCAACGTGATCGAGGGCGCGCTCGCCCGCCGACTCACCGGCAGCGACCGGGTCTTCGCCATCCGCCCGGAGATGATCGAGGTGCGCGGTTCCGACGAGCCGGTGCCGGGCGGCATGCTGTCCTGCGAGGGCACGCTGGAGGAAGTCCACTACCACGGCGCCACCAGCCGCTGGCATGTGCGCGTCGGCGAGGCGGTGCTGACGGCCGTGCGCGCAGAAGCTGCGGCGGCCGCCGTGATTCCGGCGCATGGCGCGCGGCTGCGCCTTGCCTGGGCGCGCGAGAGCCTCGTTCCGCTGGAGGAGCGCTGAGATGCCCGCGCTTCGCGCCGCCGCCGCTTTCCTGCACGGCCGCCGCGGGTTCTACCTGGCGCTGCTCCTGCTGCCGCCGCTGCTGTGGCTCGGGATCATCTACCTGGGCTCGCTGTTCGCGCTGCTGGCGCAGAGTTTCTACGCGATCGACGAGTTCACCGCGCGCATCGTCCCCGAGTTCACGCTCGCCACCTACCGGCAGCTGTTCAGCCAGCCCGCGAACCTCGACATCATCCTGCGCACGGTTGCGATGGCGGTCGCGGTCACCGCCGCCGCCGCGGTGATCGCCTTCCCGGTCGCGAACTACATGGCGCGCTACGCGACGCCGCGCATGAAGGCGCTGTTCTACGTCGGGGTCATGCTGCCGATGTGGACCAGCTACCTGGTCAAGGTCTACGCCTGGCGCCTGGTGCTCGCCAAGCAGGGCATCTTCTCCTGGTTCCTGGACGTCTTCGGCCTCACGCCGGTGCTCGACGGCGCGCTCGCGACCCCGGTGATCGGCGGGCCCTCGCTGGCCTCGTCCTACATCGGCATGTTCATCGTGTTCGTCTACATGTGGCTGCCGTTCATGATCCTGCCGCTCGCCGCCGCGCTCGAGCGCGTTCCGGGATCTCTTGTGCAGGCCTCCGCGGACCTCGGGGCCCGGCCGGGACAGACGTTCCGCCACGTGGTGCTGCCGCTCGCCCTGCCCGGACTGGCGGCGGGCTCGATCTTCACCTTCTCGCTGACGCTCGGCGACTACATCATCCCGAGCGTCGTCGGCGCGCCCGGCTACTTCATCGGCATGATGGTGTACCAGCAGCAAGGCACGGCCGGGAACCTGCCGCTGGCGGCGGCGTTCTCGGTCGTGCCCATCGTCCTGATCGCGGTCTATCTCGCGCTCGCGCGGCGCATGGGGGCGTTCGATGCCCTCTAGGCGCATGCGGGCGGCCTGGGACCGCGCGACGCTCGGCCAGAAGATCGCGGCCTTCGCGGGGCTCGCCTTCCTGCACCTGCCGGTGTGGGTGATCTTCCTCTACGCCTTCACCACCGAGGACCGCACCTACCAGTTCCCGCCGCCCGGGCTCACGCTCAAGTGGTTCGAGGTCGCCTTCGCCCGCGCCGACATCTGGGCCGCGCTCAAGCTCTCGCTCGCGGTGGCCTCGGTCGCGACGGCGATCGCGCTCCTGCTCGGCACGCTCGCGGCCTTCGCCCTGGCACGCAGCCGGTTCCGCGGGCGCGAGCTGATCACGCTGCTGTTCGTGCTGCCGATCGCGCTGCCCGGCATCGTCACCGGCATCGCGCTGCTGGCGGCGTTCAAGATGGGCGGCATCCAGCCCGGGTTCTGGACCATCGTCGTCGGCCATGCCACCTTCTGCATCGTGATCGTGCACAACAACGTGATCGCGCGGCTGCGCCGCATCCCGCCGTCCTGGGTCGAGGCCTCCATGGACCTGGGCGCCGACGGGCTGCAGACCTTTCGCCACGTGCTGCTGCCGCAGATCGCAACCGCCCTGCTCGCCGGCGGCATGCTCGCCTTCGCGCTGTCATTTGACGAGATCATCGTGACCCTGTTCACTGCCGGGCATGAGCGGACGCTGCCGATCTGGTTCTTCAACGAGCTGTTCCGCCCGCGCGAGCGCCCGATCACGAACGTGGTGGCGGTCACCGTCGTGCTCATCACGCTGGTGCCCATCCTGCTGGCGTACCGGCTGACCCGGCCCAACGACACGAGAGGCTGACATGCAGAAGAAGCTGCTGATCAACGGCAAGTTCGCCGCCGGCAAGGGCGAGGAACTCGACATCCTGGACCCGGCCACCGGCAAGTCCATCGCGAAGGTTGCCGAGGCGAGCCCTGCGCAGGTGGACGCGGCGGTCTCGGCCGCGTCGGATGCCTTCGACGGCTGGGCGCGCACGCCGCCCAAGGACCGCGCGGCGATCCTGCTGAAGCTCGCGGATCGCATCGAGGCGGATGCCGCGGGTTTCGCGAAGCTGGAATCCCAAAACTGCGGCAAGCCGCTGCCGGCCGCCCAGAACGACGAGATCCCCGCGGTTGCGGACGTGTTCCGCTTCTTCGCCGGCGCCTGCCGCACGATGACCGGC
>JAHCAM010000035.1 GCA_019634895.1 Steroidobacteraceae bacterium
ACCATCATCCCGCGCGGGCGGGCGCTGGGCGTCACCATGTTCCTGCCCGAGGAGGACCGCTACAGCTACAGCAAGCGCCGCCTCGAGAACCAGATCGCGAGCCTGTTCGGCGGGCGCATCGCCGAGGAGCTGCGCTTCGGGCCGGAGGCGGTCACCACCGGCGCCTCGAACGACATCGAGCGCGCGACCAACCTGGCGCGCAACATGGTCACCAAGTGGGGCCTGTCGGCGCGGCTGGGCCCGCTGTCCTACATGGAGGACGCGGGCGAGGTCTTCCTCGGCCGCTCGGTGACGCAGCACAAGCAGGTCTCCGACGTCACCGCGCACGTGATCGACGAGGAGATCCGCCGGGTCATCGACGACTCCTACGGGCTCGCGAGGAAGATCCTCGTGGACAACCGCGACAAGCTCGACACGATGGCGGCAGCGCTCATCAAGTACGAGACCATCGACGAGGAGCAGATCAAGGACATCATGGCCGGGCGCGAGCCGCGGCCGCCGGCGGACTGGGAGGAACCCGGCGCTCCCGGCGTCGGCACCGGCCCGACGCCAGCGCCGGTGATCGGCCCGCCGGCCAGCCAGACCTGAGACGGTCCGGGCGCGTGGGCGCCATGCGCGCGACTGCGGTGCGTGAAGGCGGGACCGGCGAGCCGGAACGGACGGTCCTGCATTGCGCGCGTTTCCGCCTCGACCTCTCGACGCCCGTGGTGATGGGCGTCCTCAACGTCACGCCTGATTCGTTCTCCGACGGCGGCCGCTACCTGGAGCTGCCGCGGGCGCTCGAGCGCGCCCGGCAGATGGTCGAAGAGGGCGCGGCGCTGGTCGACGTCGGCGGCGAATCCACCCGGCCCGGCGCCGCAGCGGTGACCGAGGCCGAAGAGCTGCGCCGCGTGATCCCGGTGATCGAGCGGCTTGCCGCCGAGCTCCCGGTCCCGGTCGCGGTGGACACCCGCAATGCCGCGGTGATGCGGGCGGCGCTCGCCGCCGGGGCGGCCATGGTCAACGACGTCGCGGCCCTGTCGGCGGAGGGCGCCCTCGACGCGGTCTCGGCCTCGGACGCCGCGGTCTGCCTGATGCACATGCAGGGCGAGCCGCGCACGATGCAGCAGGCGCCCCGCTACGGCGACGTGGTCGGCGAGGTGCGCGCTTTCCTGCGGGAGCGCGCCGGGAGCTGCGTGGCCGCCGGCATCGGGCGCGAGCGCATCGTCGTGGATCCGGGATTCGGCTTTGGCAAGACGCTCGCGCATAATCTCGACCTGCTGCGGGGGCTGCCGGCGATCGCGGCGGACGGCATCCCGGTGCTGGTCGGACTGTCGCGCAAGAGCATGGTCGGGCAGCTGACCGGGCGCGCCACCGCCGACCGGCTGGCAGGCAGCCTGGCGCTGGCGGTGCTCGCGGCGCTGAATGGCGCGCGCATCGTGCGCGCGCACGACGTGGGCCCGACGGTGGACGCGCTGCGGGTGGCGGCCGCGGCGGCCGCGGCTCCGGGGGAAGGAGGGGCATGAGCAGGCGTTACTTCGGCACCGACGGCGTGCGCGGGCGCGTGGGAACGCACCCGATGACCGCCGAGTTCGCGCTGCGGCTCGCGGGCGCCGCGGCCGGCGTGCTGGCGCCGCAGGGCGGCAAGGTCCTGGTCGGCAAGGACACGCGCCTGTCGGGCTACATGTTCGAGTCCGCGCTCGAGGCCGGGTTCGTCGCGTCCGGCGTCAACGTGCTGCTCGCGGGCCCGTTGCCGACGCCCGGGATCGCCTTCCTGGTGCAGCGCCTGGGCTGCGACTTCGGCGCGGTCATCAGCGCCTCGCACAACCGCTTCGACGACAACGGCATCAAGTTCTTCGACCATGCCGGCGGCAAGCTCGCGGATGCGCTGGAGGAGGCGATCGAGTCGCGCCTCGACGGGCCCGCGACGACGCGCGAGTCGGCTGCGCTCGGGCGCGCCATCCGCGTGGACCGCGAGCGCGCGCTGTACCAGGACTTCTGCGCCGCGACCATGCCTGCCGGCATGCGCCTCGACGGCATGAAGCTGGTGATCGACTGTGCAAACGGCGCGGCCTACAAGGTGGCGCCGCGGGTACTCGCGGACCTCGGCGCGGACATCGTCCCGATCGGCTGCTCGCCGAATGGCCGCAACATCAACGACGGCTGCGGCTCGACCGACACCGCGCTGCTCAAGCTGACCGTGGCCGGCGTGCGCGCCGATGCCGGCATCGCCCTCGACGGCGACGGCGACCGCGTGGTGATGGTGGACCAGCTCGGCCGCGGCGTGGACGGCGACCAGCTGCTCCTGCTGCTGGCGAAGGCGCGCCTGGCCGCCGGCGAACTGCGCGGTCCCGTGGTCGGCACGGTCATGAGCAACCTCGGGCTGGAGCTGGCGCTCTCCGAGCTCGGCATACCGTTCCTGCGCGCGCCGGTCGGCGACCGCCATGTGCTGCAGCTGCTGCGCACGCACAACGGCACGCTGGGCGGCGAGACCTCAGGCCACCTGCTGTGCCTGGACAAGGCGACGACGGGCGACGGCCTGGTCGCCGCGCTGCAGGTGCTTGCGGTCATGAAGGCGACCGGCAAGCCGCTCGCGGAACTCGTCTCCGGCATGCGCCACTTCCCGCAGAAGCTCGTCAACGTGAAGGTCGCCAGGCGCTTCGACGCCGGCGCTCACGCCGGCGTTGCCGCAGCCGTGGCCGCGGTCGAGCGCGCGCTCGGGTCGCGCGGCCGCGTCGTGCTGCGCGCCTCCGGCACCGAGCCGCTGATCCGCGTGATGGTCGAGGGCGAGGACGCCGAGGCCGTGGCGCGCCATGCCGCGGCGCTCGCGGAAGCCGTCAGCGCCGCGACGCCGGCCGCATGAACCCGAAGCTGCGCAGGCCGCTGGTCGCCGGGAACTGGAAGATGCACGGCAGCCGCGGGGAGGCCGGGCGCCTGGTCGGAGGCCTGCTGGCGGGCGCGGCCGGGGCCGGCGCCGCGGAAGTGGTGATCTGCCCGGCCTTCGTCCACCTGGCGGACGTCGGCCGCCAGCTCGCCGGCAGCCCGATCGCGCTCGGCGCGCAGGATGTCTGCGCCGAGGAGCCCGGGGCGCATACCGGCGAGGTGGCCGCGGCAATGCTCGCGGACATCGGCTGCCGCTACGTCATCGTCGGCCATTCCGAGCGTCGTGCACTGTATGGCGAGGACGATGCCCTGGTCGCGCGCAAATTCCTCGCCGCCCGGCGCCACGGCCTGGTTCCGGTGCTCTGCGTCGGGGAGACCCTCGCGGAACGCGACGGGGGGGCGACTGCGGCAGTCGTCCTGCGCCAGCTCGATGCCGCGCTTGCGGCTGCCGGCGCCGGCGCGTTCGAACAGGCGGTGGTGGCCTACGAACCGGTCTGGGCGATCGGCACCGGCCGCACCGCCACGCCGGAGCAGGCCCAGGAAGTGCATGCCCTCATACGCGGCCGGATCGGCGAAAAGGATGCTAGAATCTCGGCTTCCCTTCGGGTGCTCTACGGGGGCAGCGTCAAGGCCGGCAACGCCCTTGAACTGTTCTCGATGCCCGACGTGGACGGGGGCCTGATCGGCGGTGCGTCGCTGCAGGCCGGAGAATTCCTGGCGATTTGCCGGGCGGCCGGGGGCTGAACCGGCGGTCCGGACAGGCAGGCGGCATGCTCAGAAACCTGATCACCTTCGCGCACGGCTTGCTGTGCTTCGCCATCATCGCGCTGGTGCTGCTGCAGCGGGGCAAAGGCGCGGACGCGGGCGCGGGCTTCGGCGCGGGCGCCTCGGGCACCGTGTTCGGCGCCCGCGGCTCGGCGACCTTCTTCTCCAAGCTGACCGCCGTGCTGGCGACGCTGTTCTTCATGACCAGCATGTCGCTGGCCTGGTTCGCGACGCGGCCGCTGGCGACGGCGCCCACGAGCATCGTCGACACGGCGCCGCCGCAGGCGGCGGGCGGCGTGGACGCCGACGCCGTGCCGGCGCTGCCGGACGCGCCGCCAGCCGGCGCGGAATCGCCTCCGCCGGCGCCCGTGCCCGCGACGGAATGATCGCGCCGCAGCAGTTTCTCGTTGCCGACGTGGCGGAATTGGTAGACGCGCTAGCTTGAGGGGTTAGTGGGGAAACCTGTGTGGGTTCGAGTCCCACCGTCGGCACCATCTCGATCGAGTACGTAGTCATCCGGGGGTCCCACGGGACCCCTGTGGACGGTTACAATGCGCCCGGTTTGCGCGGGCCCAGCCGCGGTCCGCGACGGACGCGACATTGCTAGAGAACTACCTTCCCGTCCTGATCTTCCTGGCCGTCGCCGGCGGCTTCGGCGCCGTGCTGATGGTGCTCGGCTGGGTGCTCGGCCCGCGGCGGCCCGATGCCGAAAAGGCCTCGCCGTACGAGTGCGGCTTCGAGGCCTTCGAGGACACGCGCATGAAATTCGACGTGCGCTACTACCTGGTCGCCATCCTGTTCATCATCTTCGACCTCGAGATCGCGTTCCTGTTTCCGTGGGCGGTGTCGCTGGACGTGATCGGCGGCTTCGGGCTCGTCTCGATGGCCGTATTCCTCGCGGTGCTCGTGGTCGGCTTCGTCTACGAGTGGAAGAAGGGAGCGCTGGAATGGGACTGACCGCAGAGGCGCCCGTGTTCCAGGGCCGCGGCTTCGTCACCACGACCGTGGACGCGGTGATGAACTGGGCGCGCACCGGATCGATGTGGCCGATGACCTTCGGCCTCGCCTGCTGCGCGGTGGAGATGATGCACGCCGGCGCCTCGCGCTACGACCTCGACCGCTTCGGCGTCGTGTTCCGCGCCAGCCCGCGCCAGTCCGACGTGATGATCGTGGCCGGCACGCTGGTCAACAAGATGGCGCCGGCGCTGCGCAAGGTCTATGACCAGATGGCGGAGCCGCGCTGGGTCATCTCCATGGGTTCCTGCGCCAACGGCGGCGGCTACTACCATTATTCCTACTCGGTGGTGCGCGGCTGCGACCGCATCGTGCCGGTGGACGTCTACGTGCCGGGTTGCCCGCCGACGGCGGAAGCGCTGATCTACGGGATACTGCAGCTGCAGGACAAGATCCGCCGTACCAGCACCATCGCGCGCGGTCCGGCATGAGCCGCATCGAGGCCACCGCCGCCGCAGTCGGGTCCCGCTTTGGCGCGCGCGCGCGGCGGCTGCCGTCGCTGCCGGACGAGATTGCCATCGAGGTCGCGCCGGAGGACCTGCTCGAGGTCTGCACGGCGCTGCGTGACGCGCCCGAACTCGCCTTCGAGCAGCTGACCGACCTCTCCGGCATCGATTACCTCGAGTTCGGCCGCTCCGAATGGGCGACCGAATCGGCGACCGCGACCGGCTTCAGCCGCGGGGTCGAGCGCGTTACGACCGAGGGAATCGAGGGCGGCCCGCGCTTCGCGGTCGCCTACCACCTGCTGTCGGTAGCCCGCAACACGCGGCTGCGGCTGCGCTGCCGGCCGGCGCCCGGGGAGCCGCCGATGGTGGATTCGGTCACCGGCATCTGGTCCTCGGCGAACTGGTACGAGCGCGAGGCCTTCGACCTGTTCGGGATCCTGTTCCGCGGCCACCCGGACCTGCGGCGCATCCTGACCGACTACGGCTTCGTCGGCCACCCGTTCCGCAAGGACTTCCCGCTCACCGGCCGGGTCGAGGTCCGCTACGACCCGTCGAAGGGCCGCGTCGTCTACGAGCCCGTCAGCATCGAGCCGCGCACGGTGGTGCCGAAGGTGATCCGCAAGGCCGGCGGACCCGGGGCGGCCGATGGCTGAGATCCAGAATTTCACGCTGAACTTCGGCCCGCAGCACCCGGCGGCGCACGGCGTGCTGCGCCTGGTGCTGGAGATGGACGGCGAGGTGATCCAGAAGGCCGACCCGCACGTCGGCTTGCTGCACCGCGCGACCGAGAAGCTCGCCGAGTCGAAGCCCTTCAACCACTCGATCGGCTACATGGACCGGCTCGACTACATGTCCATGATGTGCAACGAGCACGCCTACGTGCGCGCGATCGAGCGGCTGCTCGGCGTCACGCCGCCGCTGCGCGCGCTCTACATCCGCACCATGTTCGACGAGATCACGCGCATCCTGAACCACCTGCTGTGGATCGGTTCGCACGGCCTCGACATCGGCGCGATGACGGTGTTCCTGTACGCCTTCCGCGAGCGCGAGGACCTGATGGACTGCTACGAGGCGGTCTCGGGCACGCGCATGCACGCGACCTACTACCGCCCGGGCGGCGTCTACCGCGACCTGCCGGACGCGATGCCGCGCTACCAGGCCTCGCGCTTCCGCGGCGAGCGCGACGTGAAGCGCAGGAACGAGGCGCGCTCGGGCACCATGCTCGACTTCCTGCGCGACTTCACCGAGCGCTTCCCGGCCTGCGTGGACGAGTACGAGTCGCTCCTGACCGAGAACCGCATCTGGAAGCAGCGCACCGTCAACATCGGCGTGCTGACGCCGGAACGCGCGCTGCAGCTCGGCTGCACCGGGCCGATGCTGCGCGGCTCGGGCGTGGAGTGGGACCTGCGCCGCAAGCAGCCCTATGCCGCCTACGACCGCGTCGAGTTCGACGTGCCGGTGGGCGTCAACGGCGACTGCTACGACCGCTACCTGTGCCGCGTCGAGGAGCTCCGGCAGGCGAACCGCATCATCCGCCAGTGCGTGGACTGGCTGGCCGCCAACCCGGGCCCGGTCATGCTGGACGACCACAAGGTGACGCCGCCGAAGCGCAGCGAGATGAAGGGCGACATGGAATCGCTGATCCACCACTTCAAGCTGTTCACCGAGGGCTACTGCGTGCCCGAAGGCGAGACCTATGCCGCGGTGGAGGCGCCCAAGGGCGAGTTCGGCGTGTGGCTGGTCTCGGACGGCGCCAACAAGCCCTACCGCGTGAAGTGCCGCGCGCCGGGCTTCGCGCACCTGTCGGCGATGGACGAGCTGGTGCGCGGCCACATGCTGGCGGACGTGGTCGCCGTCATCGGCACCATGGACATCGTGTTCGGGGAGATCGACCGGTGAGCGCCGGGAACGACACCGCCGTGCTGACCGAGGAGACTCGCCGCGAGATAGACGGCTGGCTGGCGAAGTTCCCGCCGGACCGCGGCCGCTCGGCGGTGCTCGCGGCGCTGCGGGCCGCGCAGCACCAGAACCACGGCTGGCTCAGCACCGGGCTCATGGATGCGGTGGCGGCGTACCTCGGCCTGCCGCCGATCCAGGTATACGAGGTCGCGAGCTTCTACTCGATGTTCGAAACGAAGCCTGCCGGGCGCGTGCACGTTTCCATCTGCACCAACATCAGCTGCATGCTGTGCGGCGCGGAACGCATCGTCGAGGCGGTCGAGAAGCACCTCGGCATCAGGACCGGGGAGAGCACGCCGGACGGCAAGTTCTACCTGAAGCGCGAGGAGGAGTGCCTGGCCGCCTGCAACAACGCGCCGATGATGATGGTGGACCATGTGTACCACGAGAACCTGACGCCGGAATCGGCGATCAGGGTCCTGGACTCGGTGAAATGAGCATGGCGCGCCCGATGAATCAGGTCGTGTTCGAGCCGCTCTCGCAGCCGCAGAGCTGGATGCTCGCCGTGTACCGCAAGTTCGGCGGCTACCAGGCCTGGGAGAAGATCCTGCGCGAGAAGACGCCGCGCGAGGCGATCATCGAGGAGGTCAAGGCCTCCGGCCTCAAGGGCCGCGGCGGCGCCGGCTTCCCGACCGGCGTGAAGTGGAGCTTCATGCCGAGGAACGCGCCGGGCCAGAAGTACGTGGTCTGCAACTCGGACGAGAGCGAGCCGGGCACCTGCCACGACCGGGACATCCTGCGCTACAACCCGCACTCGGTCATCGAGGGCATGGCGATCGGCGGCTACGCGATGGGCGCGACCGTCGGCTACAACTACATCCGCGGCGAGTTCCTCGCCGAGCCGTTCCCGCGCTTCGAGGGTGCGCTCGCCGAGGCTTACGCGGCCGGCCTGCTCGGCAGGAACATCCTGGGCTCGGGCGTGGATTTCGACCTGCACGCGGTGGCGGGCGCAGGCGCCTACATCTGCGGCGAAGAGACGGCGCTGCTCGAGTCGCTCGAGGGCAAGACCGGCAAGCCGCGCTTCAAGCCGCCGTTCCCGGCCAGCTTCGGCCTGTACGGCAAGCCGACCACGATCAACAACACCCAGAGTTTCGCCTCGGTGCCCGCGATCATGCGCAAGGGCGCCAAGTGGTTCGCCGAGCTCGGCGTGCCGAATTCGGGCGGCACCAACATCTTCTCCGTCTCCGGCCACGTGCAGAAGCCCGGCAACTACGAGCTGCCGATGGGCATCCCGTTCCGCGAACTGCTCGAAATCGCGGGCGGCGTGCGCGGCGGGCGCAAGCTGAAGGCCGTGATCCCGGGCGGCTCCTCGGTGCCGGTGCTGCCGGCGTCGGTCATCATGGACTGCACCATGGATTTCGACGCGCTGCGCCAGGCCGGCTCGGCGGTCGGCTCGGCCGCGGTCATCGTCATGGACGAGACCACCTGCATGGTGCGCGTGCTCGAGCGGCTGTCGCGGTTCTACATGGCCGAGTCCTGCGGCCAGTGCACGCCCTGCCGCGAGGGCACCGGGTGGCTGACGCGCATGCTGCGCAGGATCCTCGCGGGCGAGGGCCGCATGGCGGACCTCGACCTGCTGGTGCAGGTCGCCAACCAGATCGAGGGCCACACGATCTGCGCGCTCGGCGACGCCGCGGCCTGGCCGGTGCAGAGCTTCCTGCGCCACTTCCGCCACGAGTTCGAGTACATGGTGCAGCACGGCGGGCGCAGCATCGTGGATGCGCCGCAGCAGGCGGTCGCATGAAGCATGGCGGCAGCAATCACGCGCTCGCCTCGCGGCCGGCACCGCTGCTCGCTCGCGCCGCCGAATCCCACACACGCGGCTTGCAGTCGGCCGCGGGGGCCAGGGTATGAGCGACGACCTGCTCGACGTCGAGGTCGACGGCCGGCCCCTGAAGGCGAAGAAGGGGCAGATGGTCATCCAGGTGACCGACGCCGCCGGCATCTACGTGCCGCGCTTCTGCTACCACGACAAGCTGTCGATCGCCGCCAACTGCCGCATGTGCCTGGTGGAGATCGAGAAGGCGCCGAAGCCGATGCCGGCCTGCGCCACGCCCGTGACCCCGGGCATGAAGGTGTTCACGCGATCGGCGCGCGCGCGGGCGGCGCAGAAGGCGACGATGGAGTTCCTGCTGATCAACCACCCGCTCGACTGCCCGATCTGCGACCAGGGCGGCGAATGCGAACTGCAGGACCTCGCACTCGGCTTCGGCGGCGCGGACTCGCGCTTCGACGAGCGCAAGCGCGTGGTCAAGGACAGGAACCTGGGACCGCTGATCTCGACCGACATGACGCGCTGCATCCACTGCACGCGCTGCGTGCGCTTCACCGCCGAGATCGCCGGGATCCAGGAACTGGGAGCGACCGGCCGCGGCGAGAACATGGAAATCGGCACCTGGATCGAGCGCAGCGTGGATCACGAGCTGTCCGGCAACGTGATCGACCTGTGCCCGGTGGGCGCGCTGAACTCGAAGCCGTTCCGCCACCGCGCACGGTCCTGGGAGATGACCGAGCACGCGCTGGTGTCGCCGCACGATCCGGTGGGGACCAACCTCTACGGCCACGTGCTGCGCGGCCGCCTGCTGCGCGTGGTGCCGCGCCCGAACGAGGAGATCAACGAGACCTGGATCGCCGACCGCGACCGCTTCTCGTACGAGGGCATCTACGCCCCCGACCGGCTGCGCGCGCCGATGATGCGCACGGAAGGGCAGTGGCGCGAGGTGTCCTGGGAGGCTGCGCTCGCCGCCACCGGCGCAATGCTGCAGGATGCGGCGCGCAGCGCCGGCCCCGGGCGCATCGGTTTCCTGGCGGTGCCGGGCTCGACCGCGGAGGAGGGCTTACTGCTGCAGCGCCTGGCGCGCGGCCTCGGCTGCCACAACGTGGACTCGCGCCTGCGGCAGACGGATTTCTCGGGCCAGCGGCAGGATCCGCCGTTCCCGGGACTGGGATTCGCGCTGCGCGACATGGCGTCGCTGACCGCGCTGCTGCTGGTCGGCTGCCACGCCCGCAGCGAATCGCCGATTTTCGCGCACCGCGTGCGCAGCGCAGCACTGGCCGGCTGCAAGGTCAGCCTGCTGGCCACCGCCGCGCAGCAGAGCCATTTCCCGGTGCATGCGCAGGCCGTCGCGAGCGCCGCGGAGCTGCCGGCGCAGCTCGCCGCGCTGGCGGCGGGCGGCGGACTTGCAGGGCCGCTGCAGGCGATCCGCGACTCGCTGTCCGGGGGCCGCGCGGCGATCGTGCTCGGCGGTGTCGCCATGCGCCATTCCCGCTATGCGGCGCTGCGCGCCGCTGCAGCGCGCCTCGCCGCGGCGACCGGCAGCACGCTCGGTTACCTGCCGGACGGCGCCAATGCCGCAGGCCTCGCGCTCGCCGGTGTGCTGCCGCACCGGCTGCCGGGCGCGAAGCCGGATCCGCAGGCGGGGCTCGACGTGGCCGGCATGCTGGGCGCGGAACTCGGGGCCTGCGTGCTGTTCGGCGGCATCGAGCCGCGCCACGACTTCGGCGTCGCCTACGCCGCTGCGAAGCTGGCGGCCTGCCGCCGGGTCATCGCCGTCACGCCCTACGCAGATCCGGAGGTCATGAAACTCGCGCAGCTGCTGCTGCCGATGGGCACCTTCGCGGAGACTTCGGGGACCTACGTCAACGTCGAGGGCCGCTGGCAGGAGTTCCGCGGCTGCGCCCAGCCCGTGGGCGAGGCGCGCCCGGGCTGGAAGATCCTGCGCGTGCTCGGCAACCAGCTCGGTCTCGACGGCTTCGCGCAGGAAAGTTCGGCGGAGGTGCTGGCGGAACTGCGCGCTGCCGCGGCGGGCGTCGCCTGGGACGGGCGCGCCGAGGCCGGCGCCGCGGACGGCGCACCGCCAGGCGGGACGACCGTGGAGGTCCCGATCTACGCCGTGGACGCGATCGTGCGCCGTTCGCCGTCGCTGCAGCAGACGCGCGCGGCGCGCGCCGCCGCCGGTGGCGGCCAGGGGCGGGCCGGCTGATGCAGTGGATCGCAGCGCAATGGCAGTCGCTGGTCGGCGTCTGGGTCGCCCTGCCGTACTTCGTGCAGGTGACGGTCCAGATCGTGATCGTCATGATGTCCGTCATCATCGCGGTGGCGCTGCTCACGCTCGCCGAGCGCAAGGTGATCGGCTGGATGCAGCTTCGGCTCGGCCCGAACCGCGTGACCTTCTTCGGCCTGCGCCTGCTGCGCGGCTGGGCGCAGCCGTTCGCGGACGTCTTCAAGCTGCTGCTCAAGGAGATCATCGTCCCCGGCCGGTCGTCGCGCCTGCTGTTCCTGCTCGCGCCGCTGATCGTGCTGGTGCCGGCGCTCGCCACCTGGGCGGTGATGCCGTTCTCGCCCGAGTTCGTGCTGGCCGACGTGGATGCCGGGCTGCTCTACGTGCTGGCGCTGACCTCGCTCGGCATCTACGGGATCATCCTCGCGGGCTGGGCCAGCAATTCGAAGTACGCCTTCCTCGGCGCGATGCGCTCGGCGGCGCAGATGGTCGCCTACGAGATCGCGATGGGTTTCGCGCTGGTGGGCGTGCTGATGGCCGCCGGCAGCCTGAACCTCGGCGAGATCGTGCGCATGCAGGCGGGCGGGCCTGGCAGCTGGAACTGGCTGTGGCTGTTCCCGCTGTTCATCGTCTACTTCATCTCCGGCCTGGCGGAGACCAACCGTGCGCCGTTCGACGTGGCGGAAGGCGAGTCGGAGATCGTGGCGGGCTTCCACGTCGAGTACTCGGGCGCCGCGTTCGCGACGCTGTTCGCGCTGCCCGAGTACGCGAACATGATCCTGATCTCGGCGCTGACCTCGGTGATGTTCTTCGGCGGCTGGCTGTCGCCGTTCCAGGGCTACCTCGCGGACGACGCGCTGCTCGCGCAGCCGGGCTTCTTCTGGCTGTTCCTGAAGATCTGCTTCTTCCTGTTCGTGTTCCTGTGGGTGCGCGCGACCTTCCCGCGCTACCGCTACGACCAGGTCATGCGGCTCGGCTGGAAGGTGCTGATCCCGGTGACCCTGGTCTGGATCGCGGTCGAGGGCGTGCTGGCGTGGCTGCGCGTCGGGCCGTGGGCGGCATGAGGCGGCCATGAAGAACCTGCGTTCCCTGTTGCGCACCGTGTTCCTGTGGGAGCTCCTGGTCGGGCTCTCGGTGACGCTCAGGAACCTGTTCCGCCGCAAGATCACGGTGCACTACCCGGAGGAGAAGACGCCGGTGTCGCCGCGATTCCGCGGACTGCATGCGCTGCGGCGCTACCCGAACGGCCAGGAGCGCTGCATCGCCTGCAAGCTGTGCGAGGCCGTGTGCCCGGCGCAGGCGATCACGATCGAGTCCGACGTGGGCGCCGACGGCACCCGCCGCACCACGCGCTACGACATCGACCTGTTCAAGTGCATCTACTGCGGCTTCTGCGAGGAGGCCTGCCCGGTGGACGCGATCGTCGAGACCCGCATCCACGAGTACCACATGGAGAAGCGCGGCGACAACATCATGACCAAGGACAAGCTGCTGGCGGTCGGCGAGAAGTACGAGGCGATGATCGCGGCCGACAAGGCGGCCGACGCGCGCTACCGGTAACGCCCATGCTCGTCGAAATCCTGTTCTGGTCGTTCTCCGCCGTGCTCACCGGCGCCGCGCTCGGCGTGATCCTGGCGCGCAACCCGGTGCACTCGGTGCTGTTCCTGGTGCTGTGCTTCTTCAACGCGGCGGTGCTGTGGCTGCTGATCGAGGCCGAGTTCCTGGCGATCGTGCTGGTGCTGGTCTACGTCGGCGCGGTCATGGTGCTGTTCCTGTTCGTGGTGATGATGCTGGACGTCAACATCGAGCAGTTGCGCGAGGGGTTCGCGCGCAATGCCCCGCTCGGGGCCGTGATCGCGGCGATCATGGTGGTCGAGCTCTGGTACGTGCTGTGGGTCCGCCGCCTCGGCATCGAGCTGCCGGGCGCGACCGCGCCGCTGCCCGAGGGCTACAGCAACACCGGCGAGATCGGCGCCGTGCTCTACACCGAGTACGTGTGGCCGTTCCAGCTGGCGGCCTTCGTGCTGCTGATCGCGATCGTCGCCGCGATCGCGCTAACCATGCGCCAGCGCCCCGGACTCAAGGTGCAGGACGTGGCGAAGCAGGTCGCGGTGCGGCCGCAGGACCGTGTCCGCATCGTGAACATCCCGGTGGAGCGCGAGCCATGATCGGGCTGGCCCATTACCTGATGCTGGCCGGGCTGCTGTTCGCGATCGCGGTCGCGGGGATCTTCATCAACCGCAGGAACGTGATCCTGCTGCTGATGTGCATCGAGCTGATGCTGCTGGCGGTGAACTTCAACTTCGTCGCCTTCTCGAGGTTCCTCGGCAACCTCGACGGGCAGGTGTTCGTGTTCTTCATCCTGACGGTCGCGGCCGCCGAGGCCGCCATCGGGCTCGCGATCCTGGTCGTGCTGTTCCGGCAGCGGCGCAGCATCAACGTCGAGGAACTCGACGCCATGAAGGGCTGAACGTGGCATTCGGCGACCTGTGCCTGCTTATCGTGCTCGCGCCGCTGGCGGCGGCCGTCGTCGCGGGCCTCGGCGGGCGCTTCATCGGCCGCGCCGGCGCGCACTGGCTGTGCACTGCCGGGGTCGCGGTCTCGTTCGCGGGCTCGGCCTGGGTCCTGAAGCTCATGCTGGACGGCGCGCCGGTCTACAACGAGGGCGTCTACACCTGGGGCGTCAGCGACGGCCTGCACATGGAGGTCGGCTTCCTGGTCGACAGGCTGTCCGCGCTGATGATGACGGTCGTCACCTTCGTCTCGCTCGCGGTGCACGTCTACACCATCGGCTACATGAAGGATGACCCGGGGTACCAGCGCTTCTTCGCCTACATCTCGCTGTTCACGTTCTCGATGCTGATGCTGGTGATGTCCAACAACTTCCTGCAGCTGTTCTTCGGCTGGGAGGCGGTCGGGCTGGTGTCCTACCTGCTGATCGGGTTCTGGTACAAGCGCCCGACGGCGATCTTCGCCAACCTGAAGGCCTTCGTCGTCAACCGCATCGGCGACTTCGGCTTCATCGTCGGCATCGCGGTCATCGTCGCCTACATGGGCAGCCTCGACTACGCCGAGGTGTTCGCGCGCATCCCCAACGCGATCGGCCATGACCTGTACCTGACGCCGGGCGAGCCCTCCAAGGTGATCACGGTCATCTGCGTGGCGCTGTTCCTCGGCGCCATGGGCAAGTCGGCGCAGGTGCCGCTGCACGTGTGGCTGCCCGACTCGATGGAAGGCCCGACCCCGATCTCGGCGCTGATCCATGCCGCCACGATGGTGACGGCCGGCATCTTCATGGTGGCGCGCATGTCGCCGCTGTTCGAGATGTCGCCCGACGCGCTGCACTTCGTCATCGTGATCGGCGCGACCACGGCGCTGTTCATGGGCCTGCTCGGCCTCGTCAACAACGACATCAAGCGCGTGGTCGCCTACTCGACGCTGTCGCAGCTCGGCTACATGACCGCCGCGCTGGGGGCGGGAGCCTACGGCGCGGGCATCTTCCACCTGACCACCCACGCCTTCTTCAAGGCGCTGCTGTTCCTGGCCGCGGGCTCCGTGATCATCGCCATGCACCACGAGCAGGACATGCGCCGCATGGGCGGCCTCAGGAAGTACCTGCCGGTCACCTACTGGACCTGCCTGGTCGGCTCGCTGGCGCTGATCGGCTTCCCGGGGCTGTCGGGCTTCTTCTCCAAGGACGCCATCATCGAGGCCGTGCACCTGTCCGGGCGCGAGGGCGCGGGCTACGCCTACTGGTGCCTGCTGATCGGCGTGTTCGTGACCGCGCTGTACAGCTTCCGCCTGCTGTTCATGACGTTCCACGGCCGCGAGCGCATGGACGAGCACACCCGCGAGCACCTGCACGAGAGCCCGTGGGTGGTCACGCTGCCGCTCATCGCGCTCGCGATCCCGTCCGTGGCGATCGGCTGGCTGACCGTGGGCCCGGTCCTGTTCGGCGGGTTCTTCGACGGCGCCATCGCGCACGCGCCTGACGGCCCGCTCGCCCGGCTCGGGGAGGAGTGGCACGGCCCGGCGGCCTTCGTCCTGCATGCCGCGTCCTCGCCGGCGCTGTGGCTGGCGCTCGCCGGCATCGTGACCGCCTGGTACCTGTACCTGAAGCGGCCGGAGCTGCCCGACCGGATCGCGGCGCGCTTCGGCCGGCTGTACCGCCTGCTGGTCAACAAGTACTACTTCGACTGGTTCTACGAAAACGTGGTGGCGTCCGGAATTCGCGGCTTCGGCACCGGCCTGTGGAGACGCGGCGACGAGACCGCGATCGACGGCTGGCTGGTCAACGGCACCGCGCGGGCCGTGGGCGCGCTCGCGGCGGTCGTGCGGCACGTGCAGACGGGTTACCTGTACCACTACGCCTTCGCCATGATCATCGGCCTGTCGCTGCTGCTCGGCTGGCTGCTGCTGAGGTCCTGACGTGACGGCTCCCGCAAACCTGCTGAGCTGGCTCGTGTGGCTGCCGATCGCGGCGGGGTTCGCCGTGCTCGTGCTCGGCGACCGCCGCATCGCCGCGGGCCGCTGGGTCGCGCTCGCCGCGTCGCTCGCGGCGCTGGCGCTGTGCGTGCCGCTGTGGGGCGCGTTCGACGTGACCACGCCGGCGCTGCAGTTCGTCGAGCAGCGGCCGTGGATCGGGGCGCTGAACGCCTGGTACTACCTCGGCATCGACGGCATCTCGCTGCCGCTGATCGTGCTGACCGCGTTCACGACGCCGCTGGTCGTGGTCGCCGCCTGGTCCACGATCGCAAACCGGCCGGCGCAGTACTTCGCCGCCTTCCTGGTCATGGAGGGCCTGATGATCGGCGTGTTCGCGGCCGCCGACGCGCTGCTGTTCTACGTGTTCTGGGAGGCGATGCTGATCCCGATGTTCCTGATCATCGGCATCTGGGGCGGCAGCCGGCGCGTGTACGCGACCATCAAGTTCTTCCTCTACACCTTCCTCGGCTCGGTGCTGATGCTGGTGGCCCTGATCTGGCTCTACCTGCAGGGCGGCAGCTACGAGATTGCGGCGCTGCACCGGATGCCGATCGGCATGACCGCGCAGGTGCTGATCTTCCTGGCCTTCTTCGCCGCGTTCGCGGTCAAGGTGCCGATGTGGCCGGTGCACACCTGGCTGCCGGACGCGCACGTCGAGGCGCCGACCGGCGGCTCGGTCGTGCTGGCGGCCATCATGCTGAAGATGGGCGGCTACGGCTTCCTGCGCTTCAGCCTGCCGATCACGCCGGACGCCAGCCGCGAGCTCGACTGGCTGCTGATCACGCTGTCGCTGGTCGCCATCGCCTACATCGGCTTCGTGGCGCTGGTGCAGCGCGACATGAAGAAGCTGATCGCCTATTCCTCGGTCGCACACATGGGCTTCGTGACCATGGGCATCTTTGCCGCCAACCAGCAGGGCGTGCAGGGCGGCATCTTCCAGATGCTGAGCCACGGCCTGGTCTCGGGCGCGCTCTTCCTCTGCGTCGGCGTCATCTACGACCGCATGCACACGCGCGAGATTTCGGCCTATGGCGGCCTCGTCAACCGCATGCCGCTTTATGCGGTGGCCTTCATGGTCTTCACGATGGCCAATGTCGGCCTGCCCGGCACAAGCGGCTTCGTCGGCGAATTCCTCACCATCGTCGGCGCCTTCAAGGTCAACACCTGGGTCGGCGCCATTGCCGCCACCGGCGTCATTCTCGCCGCCGGCTACGCACTTTATCTCTATCGGCGCGTCGTCTTCGGCGTGCTCGAGAAGGACACGCTGAAAGCGATCGCTGATCTCAACCGCCGCGAAGTCGCGACGCTCGGCCCGCTCTTTGCCGCCACGCTCTTCTTCGGCATCTATCCGGCGCCGATCATGGATGTGACGGCGGTGTCGGTCGAAAATCTGGTAACGAACTACAACGCCGCCGTAGAAGCGCATCGGTTGGCCGAAGGGGCAGGGGCGATGTCCCACATCGCCGCCCTCTTCACGGGCCGATAGGGAGAGCGGCAAATGGAAAATGCAATGACCGTCCCCCCGCTCTTGCCGGCGTTCCCCGAAATCCTGCTGGCCGTCGGCGCCATGGCGCTGCTGATGTACGGCGTCTTCCGCAAGGACTGCACGGCCCGCGAAGCGAGCTATGGCGCGCTGGGCCTCTTCCTGCTGGTCGCGGCCTTTCTGGTCGTCGAACCCGGCGTCACGATCCACACCTTCGGCGGCATGTTCATCGTCGACGGTTTCGGCAAATTCATGAAGCTGCTGATCCTGCTGGCCGCCGCCGCCGCCATGGTGATGTCGCTATCCTATGTCCGCCACGAAGGCATGGACCGCTTCGAGTTCCCGGTGCTGATCGTGCTGGCGACGCTCGGCATGTTCATGATGGTGTCGGCCAACGGATTGATCGCGCTCTACATGGGCCTCGAGCTGCAAAGCCTCGCGCTCTACGTGATCGCCGCCTTCAATCGCGACAGCGGCCGCGGTTCCGAAGCCGGCCTCAAATATTTCGTCCTCGGCGCGCTCGCCTCCGGCATGCTGCTCTACGGTGCCTCGCTGATCTACGGCTTCACCGGCAGCGTCGAGTTCGACGCGATCGCCGCCGTGCTCGCGAGCGACGGCGCCAACATCGGCGTCGTCTTCGGCATCGTTTTCGTGCTGGCTGGCCTCGCCTTCAAGATTTCGGCGGTCCCCTTCCACATGTGGACGCCCGACGTCTATGAAGGCGCGCCGACGCCCGTCACCGCCTTCTTTGCCGGCGCGCCGAAAGTCGCGGCCATGGCGCTGCTGCTGCGCATCCTCTTCGGTGCCTTCCCCTCGATGATGTCCGAATGGCAGCAGATCGTCGTCTTCATCTCCATCGCCTCGATGGTGCTCGGCGCCTTCGCCGCCATCGGCCAGACCAACATCAAGCGCCTGATGGCCTACTCGTCGATATCCCACATGGGTTTCGCGCTGGTCGGCCTCGCCGCCGGAACGCCCGAAGGCGTGCGCGGCGTCCTGATCTACATGGTCATCTATGTCGTGATGAACGCCGGTGTCTTCTGCTGCATCCTCGCCATGCGTCGCAAGGAAGGCTATGTCGAAACCATCGGCGATCTCGCCGGCCTGTCGCGCAACCAGCCGATGGTCGCGGCCATGCTCGCCATGCTGATGTTCTCGCTGACCGGCATCCCGCCGCTCGCCGGATTCTTCGGCAAGTTCTATGTCTTCGCCCCGGCGATCCAGGCGGGGCTCTATCCGCTGGCCGTCATCGGCGTACTCGCCAGCGTCGTCGGCGCCTTCTACTACCTGCGCATCGTCAAGATCATGTATTTCGA
>JAHCAM010000036.1 GCA_019634895.1 Steroidobacteraceae bacterium
GCGATACCAGGTCGGCCGGTTGCAAAGTATGTCGAAAGTAGTCGGGAAACATGTGGCCGTCGGGTAATTCGCGGTCTCGGTGACGGCGCTCAGACCCGAGCCGGGTTTGGGCTGCGCCGTTCGCGAGGTGATGTTGCCGAAGCCGTCGTAAACGACGCTGGTCTGATTGCCTTCCGGTTGAGTGATGCGCGTCGGCCGGTACGCGTCGTCGAAATCGAGCAAGGTCGCTCGTCCGTTCGAATCGGTGATTCGCCAGATGACGTTGCGAAAGTCCCGAGCCTGCAAGTCGTAGAGTGTGCTGTAACCATTCGGGCCGGTCACGGTCAGCCGATCGTAGAGGTAGCTGTTCAAGCTGCTGCCGGTGCGAAGGTTGGTGTAGGCGTAGTTCCATGGGACGCCGTCACGCGTGACTGAATTGACGACCTGGAAACTGGGTAGCGCAGTCACCTGCAGGGTGGGCGAAGTATCTCCAGGGAGAGTAACCGTGCCCGACGATCGCTCGAGGCCCGCGCCAAGGGCGTTCGCACATCCCTGGCAGGTGAAGACCCGCCCGCCCAGGTCGGTGATGGTCGACCCGTCCAGACTGTAGGTCAGGCGACCGAGCGGCGTCGTGGGCGCGGAGCTCTTGTAGAGCGTCGCCTGCGCTGGCGAGCCCCAGTACCCGCTCTGGAGGTCGCTGGAATGGTACGTGATCGTGATGAAATAGCCGAGATTGCTGCTGACGTTGTTCGGTCGATAGAACGTCTGCAGGTACGGAGGCCCCGGGACCGTCACCGTGTCATAAGCAAAAGTGATGACCTCGCCATTGGGGTAAGTCACCGACGACGCGTAATAGGTCATCGAGAACGGATTGCCGGTGGTCGTGACACTCTCGAGATTGAATTGGTAGCGCTCGCCGGATCCGCCGCGCCAGTAGACATTCGCATTCGGAACGTAGACGGAGCCGCTGCCCGTGAGGCTCGTGCAGTCGAAGTCCGGGCAGCGGAACGACTCTGAGGTTCCCGTGATCGTATGCACGGTGAAGTTGGCCTGAACGGATTCGCCGCCCCACTGCTTTCCCTTCACATGCGGCGCGGCATTCTGCACGTAGTCGAAACGCAGGTTGGGTGCGGCAGGCACCGACAAGACCGGTATCTGAAGACTGGTCTTGCCGCTCACGACGTTTACGTTGTTGTGATCGGACTCAACCCGAAGCGGGGAGATCACCTCGGGGACTTCCTGCTGTGCGCGGGCGTTCAGGCTTCCGGCCAGCAGGAAGATGGCAAGCCAGCCGCGCAGGATGCCGGGGCGCTGGATGAGAGACGTTTCGGCGTTGACCAGGCGCTTCGTCATCGCGCTACTCTTCCGGAGGCGGGGCGGCAAAGGAGCAGCCGCCGACACAGACCTGGACGAACTTGGTCGGTGAGAAGCCGCTGCAACCCGCCGCATTGCAGGCCTTGGCCTTGTACTGGTACTCGCCGTTCGGCTTGTTGGTGAAGCTCTTGGACGTGGCCGTCCCGTCGTGAACTTTCGAGAACGGGCCCCAGAACACGCTTTCCCAGAGCTCGTACCGGGTTGCGCCAGACGAGCTGCTCCACGAGATCGTGAAGTTGCCGGTCGTGTTCATCGAGGGACCGCTGATGGTCGCTGGCGCCGCAGGCACCCCGAGGCTCACCACGATCGGATTCGCGCCGGTGCGATAGCCGCTGCACAGCGATGCATAGCAGGCGCGGACCCGGTAGTAGTAGCTGCCGTTGCCCTTGCCCGAAATCGCCCTGCTGAGCGCGGTGCCGCTATAGGCGAGCGTCTCACCGGAGAAGCCCGCATTGGTCGCTTCGTAAAGCTCGTAAGCCGTGACCGTGCCGCTCGCCGCGCCCCAGCTGATCGTGTAGCTGCCGGTGCTGCTGCTCGATGGCACCGTGATCGAGACCGGGATCCCGGGCGCGACACCCGATGTGACCTCCGTCCGATTGCCGGCCGGATCGAGCGTATAGGTGATGACGCTGCCGTCGGAGTGCGTGACCTTCTTCAGCCGCCCGAGCGCGTCGTATTCGTAGTTGACCGTGTCGGCAAGCGCGGCCGGGCAGGCGCCGGACAGGAGGAGCAACAGCGGGAATGCACGGAAGAGACGCCGAACGTAACTTACCATCCCTGGTCTCCGCGGCCCGCGGGAGCGGGCTCGCAATTACTTACGCGGACCGCGAAGCAATGTCAATATGGTCCGATGACCCGCAGCGACTGGACCCCTGATTTCGGCGCGCGCGTCTGGGTGCACCCGGCGGCCACCGTCATCGGTCGCGTCGCAGTCGGCGCAGACTCCTCCGTCTGGCCGGGCGCCGTGATCCGCGGCGACGTCAACTTCATCCGCATCGGCGCGCGCACCAGCATCCAGGACGGCAGCATCCTGCACGTCGCGAGCGACCGGCTCGCGGGCGGCGGCGGCATCCCGCTGATCGTCGGCGACGACTGTACGGTCGGGCACCGGGTGATCCTGCACGCCTGCACGGTCGGCAACCGCTGCCTGATCGGCATGGGCGCGATCGTGATGGACGGCGCCGTGATCGGCGACGAGGTCATCGTCGCCGCGGGCGCGCTGGTGCCGGCCGGCAAGCAGCTGCCGCCGCGCACGCTCTGGGTCGGCAGCCCGGCGCGCCAGGCGCGCGCGCTGACGGAAAAGGAGATCGCGTACCTCGCGGAGTCCGCGGCGCACTACGTGGCGTTGAAGGACGACTACCTGGCGGGCGCGCGGGACTAGAGCCGCTCCAGCGCGTCCATGACCGGCCGCGTCGCCGGCCGCACGCCGTGCCAGAGCAGGTAGGATTCGGCCGCCTGCTCGACCAGCATGCCCCAGCCCTTGAAGGCGCGGTCGGTGCCGCGGTCCCGCGCCCAGCGCATGAACGCGGTGTCGTTGCGGCCGTAGGCCATGTCGTAGCAGACCGTGTCGGGCCCGACCGCGTTCGGCGGCAGCGCCGGCACCTCGCCGGCGAGGCTGGCCGCGGTCGCGTTGACGATGACGTCCCAGGGGCGGTCGTCCACGCCGTCGAACGAGGAGGCGGAGATCTCGCCCAGGTCGGAAAACTCGTCCCGCAGGCGCTCCGCGCGCTCCGGCGTGCGGTTGGCGATGCGGATCTCGCGCGGCTCCTGCTCGAGCAGCGGCGCCAGCACGCCGCGCACCGCGCCGCCGGCGCCGAGGATCAGCAGGCGCGAGCCGGCGACCGCGACGCCGAGGTTGCGCACCAGGTCGGTCACCAGGCCGACGCCGTCGGTGTTCTCGCCGTACAGTTCCGTCGCGCTCCTGCGCACGATGGTGTTGACCGCGCGCGCGCGTTCCGCGCGCGCGGACAGCTCGTTCACGACTTCCGCCGCGGCCGGCTTGTGCGGCAGCGTGACGTTCGCGCCGCCGCCGCCCTCGACGAAGAAGTTGATGACTTCGTGCCGGAACTCCTCGGGCGCCACGTCGCGCAGCTTGTAGTCCACGACGTGGTCGAACTGGCGCGCGAACAGGCCGTGGATGAACGGCGACCAGCTGTGGCCGACCGGATGTCCGAACAGCACGTAGCGCCCCGGACCCGTCTGCACCGACATCGGTTCAGCCCTCGGAGAGCCAGGCCGCGGCGCGGCCGGCGTAGTAGGTGAGTATCCCGTCGGCGCCCGCGCGCCGGATGCAGGCCAGGCTCTCGAGCACGGTCTTGCGCTCCTCGAGCCAGCCGTTCGCAGCGGCCGCCGCGAGCATCGCATACTCGCCGCTCACCTGGTACACGAAGGTCGGCACGCCGAAGGCGTCCTTCACCCGGCGCACGATGTCGAGGTAGGGCAGGCCGGGCTTCACCATCACCATGTCGGCGCCTTCCTCGATGTCGAGCGCGACCTCGCGCAGCGCCTCGTCGCTGTTGCCCGGGTCCATCTGGTAGTTCGCCTTGTCGGACTTTCCGAGCGAGCCCGCGGAACCGACGGCATCGCGGAACGGTCCGTAGAAGGCCGAGGCGTACTTGGCCGAATACGCGAGGATCCGGGTGTTGTGATGACCGCCCTTCTCGAGCGCGGCGCGGACCGCGCCGATGCGCCCGTCCATCATGTCGGACGGCGCGACGACGTCGGCGCCGGCCTCGGCCTGCGACACGGCCTGCTTCACCAGCGCCGCGACGGTCACGTCGTTCACGACGTAGCCGGACTCGTCGATGATCCCGTCCTGCCCGTGGGTCGTGAACGGGTCGAGCGCGACGTCGGTGATGACGCCGAGCTCCGGCACCGCCTGCTTGAGCGCGCGCACCGCGCGCTGCACCAGGCCCTCCGGGTTCCAGGCCTCGCGCCCGTCGGCGCTCTTGGTCTTCGGGTCCGGGACCGGGAACAGGGCGATGGCCGGGATGCCCGCCTGCTTCAGGCGGCCGGCCTCGGCGACCAGCAGGTCCACCGACAGGCGCTCGATGCCCGGCATGGAGGCTACCGGCTCGCGCCGGCCTGCGCCCTCGATCACGAACAGGGGCTGGATCAGGTCGTCCGCGGCGAGGCGGGTTTCGCGCGCGAGGCGCCGCGAAAAGGCGTCGCGGCGCATGCGGCGCATGCGCGTGCCCGGATAGCTGCCTGTCGTGCGCCGGCCCATGTGGCACCTGGCCCGGGGTCCCTGGGTTAAAGTCGCCTGCTCCGGGCCGGAAATAACGAGCGACTATGGCCGGTCTTTATACATGAACCGCGGCGGCCCCGAAACGGAAGCGCGTCGGCGATTCGGCACGTTGTGCGAAAGCCTGCGGCCGGACCTGCTGCGATTCGCGTTCTGGCTGGGCCGCGACCGGCAGCTGGCCGAGGACGTGGTTCAGGAGGCGATGTTGCGGGCGTGGAAGTCCTTCGGGGCGCTGGAGGACGAGGGCAAGGCGAAGTCCTGGCTGCTGACGATCGTGCGCCGCGAGTTCGCGCGCAGCTTCGAGAGGAAGCGCCTCGAAATCGCGGACCTCGACGCGCTCATCGCCGCCGAAGCGCCGGTGCTGGCGGCCGAGGACGACGGCGACCTGGCCGCGATGCGCGAGGCGCTGTTCCGCCTCGACGACGACTACCGCGAGCCGCTGGTGTTGCAGGTGATGATGGGTTACTCCACGCAGGAGATCGCGGACTTGATGGGACTGCAGCAGGGCGCGGTGCTGACCCGGCTGTTCCGCGGCCGCGCGCGGCTGCGCCACCTGCTGGGTCTCGCGCCGGAGCCGGCGTCATGATGGGTTGCCTCGAGTTCCGCCGGCTGGTCGGCGCGGAACCCGCGCGATCGGGACCCGAGCTCGACGCGCACCGGCGCGAATGCCCGGCCTGCGCGCGATGGCAGGACGAGCTGCGCGCGATGGATGCGCTGATGCAGCGGGCGCTCGCGGTGGATGCCGCCCGTCTCGCGTTGCCGAGGGCACGCGCGGCGCGGTCCGGCGGCTCGCGGCAGCGCTGGTACGCGCTCGCGGCCTCGGCCGTGATGGCGGTCGCGGTGGGCGCCGTGCTGCTGACGACCGCGCCGCGCGAGTCGGTCGCGCGCGAGGTCGTGGATCACGTCGCGCACGAGCCGGGCGCGCTCGCGGCCAGCAGTCCGGTGGCGCCAGCGGCGCTGGCAGGCGTGCTCGATCCCGAGGGCACGCGGCTGCGCCCGGGAATCGGCGACGTGACCTTCGCCGCGCGCTGCGTGCACCAGGGGCATGTGGTGCCGCACCTCGTGCTGCGGCGGCCCGAGGGCGTGGTGACCGTGCTGATTCTGCGACACCGCGCGGTGGACAGGCCGCTGCGGTTCGAGGAGAACGGATTCGCGGGCGTCGTCCTGCCGGCGCCGCGCGGAAGCATCGCGATCGTCGGCCGGGACCATCCGGACCTGGAAGGCGTCGCGCGGCAGGTGTTCGAAGCGGTGGACTGGGGGAATGCCGTCCCGGTTGCCGGATGATGGAAACAGCCAACTCAAGGAGATTGATCCCATGTCGAATCGAGTTCTGAGGAAGCCCGTAGCGCTCGCGATCGGCGCCGCGCTCGCCACCACCTTCGCTGCGGCCGGCGTGGCCCAGGCGAGCGCCTTCGCGGTCAACGCGCTCGGCTCCGGCTACATGCTGGCTGCCGGCGACGAGAAGGCCAAGGAAGGGAAATGCGGCGAAGGGAAGTGCGGCGGCGACAAGAAAGCCGAGGGCAAGTGCGGCGAGGGCAAGTGCGGCGGCGACAAGAAGGCCGAGGGCAAGTGTGGCGAAGGCAAGTGCGGCGGCGACCACAAGAAGCCCGAGGGCAAGTGCGGCGAGGGCAAGTGCGGCGCCGACAAGAAGGAAGCGGAGAAGCCGAAGCAGTAAGCGCCCGGCGCGAATGCTTCGTCGGGGCGGCGGCCGGGGACGGCGGCCGCCCTTTTTCATTCCCCCGCGATCAGCGCGACGCGCGTGCGGCCGGCGCCCGCGGGCGACAGCACGCGGTGCAGCACGGGCAGCGCCTCCGCAAGTTCCCCTTCGAGCCGGTACGGCGCATTGACGATCACGAGGCCGGAGCCGTTCAATCCGGCGCGCGAGTCGTCGGGGTGGATGCAGAGCTCCACGGCGAGCAGCCGCTTCAGGCCCGCAGACACGAGCTGCCGGTGGAACCGCGCCGTCGTGACGCCCTGCTTGATCGGGTACCAGGCGATGAGCGTGCCCTGCGGCCAGCGCGCGGAAGTCTCCACGAGCGCCGCGGTGACGCGCGCGAAGTCGGCGTCCGTCTCCTCGTACGGCGGGTCGATCAGCGCCAGCCCGCGCTTCTCGCGCGGCGGCAGCAGCGCACCGAGCGCCTCGAAGCCGTCGCGGCAGTGCACGCCGATGCGCGCGTCGCGGCGGAACTCGCGGCGCAGCAGCCCGGCCTCGGTGGCGACGATCTCGCAGAAGGCTGCGCGGTCCTGGGGCCGCAGCAGCGTGGCCGCGATCAGCGGCGAGCCCGGGTAGCAGGCCGGCGGCACGCCGGCGCCGTTGAACTGCCGCACGATCCCGAGGTAGCGGGTGATCGCGGCGGGCGGCTGCCGCAGCGCGGCCGATGCGAGGCGCAGGATGCCGCCGGCCGCCTCGCCGCCTTCGAGCTGGTAGCGGCCGCGTCCGGCGTGGGTCTCGAGCAGGAACAGCGGCCGCTCCTTCTGCGCGAGGCGCGCGAGGGTGGCGGCCAGGGCGACGTGCTTGACGACGTCGGCGAAATTGCCGGCGTGGCAGGCGTGCCGGTACTTCACGCGTCCGCGGCGCCCAGCCAGTCGCGCGGGCGCAGGTAGTCGCGGTACAGGACTGCCTCCGGCGATCCCGCCTCCGGCTGCCAGCCGTACTGCCAGCGCGCCAGCGGCGGCAGCGACATCAGGATGGACTCGGTGCGCCCGCCGCTCTGCAGCCCGAACAGCGTGCCGCGGTCGTAAAGCAGGTTGAACTCCACGTAACGGCCGCGGCGGTAGAGCTGGAAGTCGCGCTCGCGCGCGCCGTAGGGCGCGTTGCGGCGCCGCTCGACGATCGGCAGGTACGCATCCAGGAAGGCGTCGCCGACCCGGCGCGCGAAGGCGAAGCAGGCGTCGAAGCCCCACTCGCTGAGGTCGTCGAAGAACAGGCCGCCGACGCCCCGGGTCTCGTTCCGGTGCGGCAGGAAGAAGTAGCGGTCGCACCAAGCCTTGTAGCGCTCCCAGGTGCCGTCGGGGCAGCCGGCGCAGGCCGCGCGCGCGGTACGGTGCCAGTGCAGCACGTCCTCGTGCACCGGGTAATAAGGTGTGAGGTCGAAGCCGCCGCCGAACCACCAGGCGGGCGGCGAGCCGGCCGGCTCCGCCACGAAGCAGCGCAGGTTCATGTGGGTCGTCGGCACGTGTGGATTGAGCGGGTGCAGCACCAGCGACACGCCCATGGCCGTGAACGGCGCGCCTGCAAGCGCCGGGCGGTCGTGCGTCGCCGAGGCCGGAAGCTTCTCGCCGGAGACCTCGGAGAAGTTGACGCCGCCCTGCTCGATCAGCGCGCCGCCCGTGAGCACGCGCGACTCGCCGCCGCCGCCGGCGGGGCGGGTCCAGGCGTCGCGGCTGAACCGCCCGTGCCCATCCGCCTGTTCGACGGCATCGGTGATCCGCCGCTGGAGGCCCGTCAGCCAGTCGCGCACCGCGCCACGGTCCATCGGGCGGGCCTCAGGCCTGTTCGGCGGCGTTCTTCGCCGCGGCCTTGCGCGCGACGGCCTTCTTCTTCTTCTTCGGCGCCTTCGGCTTCGTCGCCTTCGCCTTTGCGGGCTTTAGCGCATCCGCGACTTTCCCTGCCGCCGGCGCGCCCGCAGCCGGCGGCGCCTTCGCGCGCCGGCCGAAGCGGCCCTTGCGCTCGGGCGCCGCGGCGAGCAGCGCCTGGCATTCCTCCAGTGTCAGCGAGGCGGGGTCGCGGTCCTTCGGCGCCTTGGCGTTGCGCTTCTTGTCCGTGACATAGGGGCCGTAGCGGCCCTTCAGCACCTGGATGCCGTGCTCCGGGAAATCCCTGATCGTGCGTTCCCGGTCCGCGGCGAGCTTCGCCTCGACGATCTCGAGCGCGCGCGGCAGCGTCAGCGTGAAGGGGTCGTCCTCCTTGATGGACGCGTACTTGGCGCCGAACTTGACGTAGGGACCGTACTGGCCGCGGCCGACGCTGATCGGCGTGCCGTCGGGCGACTGGCCGAGGTCGCGCGGCAACGACAGCAGCTTCAGCGCGTCGTCGAGCGTCACGTCGTCCATGCGCTGGCCCGGCAGCAGGCTCGCGAAACGCGGCTTGTCCGGGTCGGTGCGCGAGCCCTGCTGCACGAACGGCCCGTAGGCGCCCATGCGCACGGTGATCGGCTTGCCGGACACCGGGTCGCGCCCGACCTCGCGCGACTCGGCGACTTCCTCGCGGCTGACCGACTTGCCGATGTGCTGCACGCGCTCGGTGAACGGCTTCCAGAAACGGCCGAGCTCGAGGTGCCATTCCTTCTCGCCGTTGCTGATCTCGTCGAGCACATCCTCCATCAGCGCCGTGAAGCCGTAGTCCACGTAGGTGCCGAGGTACTTCACCAGGAACTTGCTGACGATCTTGCCGATGTCGGTCGGCACGAAGGCGCGGCCGCTCATCTCGACGTAGCGCCGGTAGCGCAGCGTCTCGATGATCGAGGCGTAGGTCGAGGGCCGGCCGATGCCGTGGCTCTCGAGCGACTTGACCAGCGAGGCCTCGGTGTAGCGCGGCGGCGGCTGCGTGAAATGCTGCTCGGGGCGCAGCTGCTCGAGCGTCACGCGCTCGCCCGGCTCGAGGGGAGGCAGCGCCTGCTCATCCTCGCTCTCGACGTCGGTCTCGTCCTCGTCGTGGTCCTCGTGATAGGCGGCGAGGAAGCCCGGCTCGAGCAGCGTCTGGCCGTTGGCGCGGAACACATGGCGCCCTGCCGGCGCGATCGTGTCGGTCGTCGCGCCGGCGCCGGCGACGAGGTCCACGGCGACGGTGTCGAACACGGCGGGCGCCATCTGGCAGGCGACCGCGCGCTTCCAGATCAGCGCGTACAGCCGGCGCTGGTCCTCGTCGTGCAGGTCGTGCTCCGCCTTCTGCGGCGTCTCGGCGGCGGCGGTCGGGCGGATCGCCTCGTGCGCCTCCTGCGCGTTCTTCGACTTGGTCTTGTACTCGTTGATGCCGTCGGAGAGCGCCTTGTCGCCGAAGGTCGCCTTGATCATGTCGCGGATCTCGGTGACCGCGTCCTTCGACAACGACACCGAGTCGGTGCGCATGTAGGTGATGTGGCCGGACTCGTACAGCCGCTGCGCGGTCTGCATCGTGCGCCGCGCGGTGAAGCCGAGCTTGCGCGCGGCCTCCTGCTGCAGCGTGGAAGTCGTGAACGGCGGCGGCGGGTTGCGCCGCTTCGGCCGGCGCTCGACGCTCTCGACCGTGAGCACGCCGCCGGCCGCCGCGAGCACCGCGCGCTCGGCCTCGCGCGCCTGCGCCTCGCCGGTGATCGTGAAACGGCCCTTCTGCGCGTCCGCCTCGAATTTCTCGCCCCGGTACTCGATGAGCCGCGCCGGGAAGCGGGCCGCGTCCTTCGCGGCATCGGCCTCGACCGTCCAGTATTCCTGGCGGATGAAGCGCGAGATTTCCTCCTCGCGCTCGCAGATGAGCCGCAGCGCCACGCTCTGCACGCGCCCGGCCGACAGGCCCGGCTTGATCTTCTTCCACAGCAGCGGCGACAGGTTGAAGCCGACCAGGTAGTCGAGCGCGCGGCGCGCCTTGTAGGCGTTGACGAGGTTGTCGTTGAGCCCCGGCTCGGCCTGGGCGACCGCCTCGCGCACGGCGTTCCTGGTGATCTCGTAGAAGCGCACGCGGCGCAGTTCCTTGCCGTCGAGCGCGCCGTGCTGGCGCAGGATCTCGGACAGGTGCCAGGAGATCGCCTCGCCCTCGCGGTCCGGGTCGGTCGCGAGGTAGAGCGCGCGCGCCTTCTTCATCGCGCGCTCGATGGCGTCCACCTTGGGCTTGCTCTTCTCGATGAGCTGGTACTTCATCTCGAAGTCCCGCTCGGGATCGACCGCGCCTTCCTTCTCGATCAGGTCGCGGACGTGGCCATAGGAAGCCAGGACCTCGAACTCCGGCCCGAGGTACTTCTTGATCGTCTTCGCCTTGGCTGGCGACTCTACGATGACGAGGTTGGCGCCCACGCCGCTCAGTGCATCGCGTCCCGGCGCTCGTCGAACACCAGGTCTTCCATGCGCTGGTAGGCGTTCTCCTGGCCGGGCTGGCTGAACAGCACCATCAGGACCACCCACTTGAGCTGCTCGATGTCGATGTCGTCGGCGTCCAGCGCGAGCAGGCGGTCGATCACGAGCTCGCGCTGCGAGCCCGACAGGATGCCGAGGTTCTCGAGGTGCATCAGGTAACCGCGCACGTCGGTGTCGAGGCGCACCTGCTCGTGGCCGCTGAACACGCGCATCGCGCGCGCCGTGCCCTCGCCGGGCGCACGATCCGGGTCGGAGGCGAGGCTCTCGAGCCAGTTCAGCGCCCGCTCGATGTCGGCGTCCGGGTAGCCCGCCTGTTCGAGTTCCAGCCTGAGCGCGTCGCGGTCCGGATCCGCGTCGTCGTCGGCGTCGAGGAAGTTCTCGAACAGGTGGATCAGGATGTCGAGCACGCTGTCCTTCATCTTGTGCGCCTCGGTGAAGTCCGGCTGAAACGCCCGCCGGCCAATGACTCGACCCGGCCCTCGAGCTCGAGCAGTTGCAGCTTCGAGGCGACGGCCTGCGGAGGGAATCCCGTCCGCTCGACCAGCCGGTCGAGGTCCGCCGGCTCGAAACCGAGCGCATTCAACAGTATTTCCGCGTCGCTGTCCAACCGGCCGGCGGAATTTTCCGCGGCGCCGGCCGCGCAAGCTGCGGGATTCGCGGGCAAAAAGCCCCGGAACTCGAGCGCCGCGATCACGTCGTCCGGCGTCTCGACCAGCGCGGCGCCGTCCTTGATCAGGCGATGGCAGCCGCGCGCGAGCTCATGGCGGATCGACCCGGGCACCGCGAGCACCTCGCGGCCCTGTTCGCCGGCGAGGCGCGCGGTGATCAGCGAGCCGGAGCGGGCGGCGGCCTCCACCACCAGCACGCCGCGGGCCAGCCCCGACATGATCCGGTTGCGGCGCGGGAAGTGGTGCGCGAGTGGCGGCGTGCCCGGCGGGAATTCGGACACCAGCGCCCCGCGTTCCACGATCTCGGCGGCGAGTGCGGTGTGCCCGGCCGGGTACACGCGGTCGAGGCCGGTGCCGCAGACCGCGATCGTGACGCCGCCCGCGGCGAGCGCGCCGCGGTGCGCGGCGGCGTCGATGCCGGTGGCGAGTCCGCTGGTGATCGCGAGGCCGCGGCAGGCGAGCGCGGCCGCGAACTCGAAGGCGGTCTCGCGGCCTGCCGCCGAGGCCGCGCGGCTGCCGACGATGGCGAGCTGCGGCAGCGCGAGCACCGCCGGGTCGCCCTGCACGAACAGCTCGCCCGGGCAGCCGGGCACGGCGGCGAGCTGCGCCGGATAGCGGGGATCGCCCGGGCACAGCCGCGCGCAGCCGGGCACATGGGGACGGGCGCCGGATTCCATCCCCCTATCCTGGACGGCATGCGGGCGCGGGCTGCGGCGCAAATCGGCCGCGAAGTGCGAGATTCGGCTCAGCCGGCCGTCAGCGCCGGGGGCAGGGGATACTTGAGCCCGCTCGCGCAGTTGAACAGCAGCGCCGTTTCCTGCGCTCCAACCTGTCCCGTGGCCAGCGCCGCCTTCCAGGCGGCGTAGGTGGCCGCGCCCTCCGGGCACAGCAGGAGGCCTTCACGCCGCGCGACCTCCGCCAGCGCCCGGGCGATCTCGCCGTCCTCCACGGCGATCGCGAAGCCTCTGCTTTCGCGCACCGCCCTCAGGATCAGGAAGTCGCCGATCGCGCCCGGCACGCGGATGCCGGCGGCAAAGGTGTGCGCGTCCTTCCAGGGCTCGGCGTGCTCCGCGCCCGCCTGCCAGGCGCGCACGATGGGCGCGCATCCCGCGGCCTGCACGGCCACCATGCGCGGCCGGCGCGAGTCGATCCAGCCCAGCGCCTCCATCTCCGCGAACGCCTTCCACATGCCGATCAGCCCGGTGCCGCCCCCTGTGGGATAAAAGATGACGTCGGGCAGGCGCCAGCCGAGCTGCTCGGCCAGCTCGTAGCCCATGGTCTTCTTGCCCTCGATGCGGTAGGGCTCCTTGAGCGTGGAAACGTCGAACCAGCCCATGCGCTCGCGGCCCTCGGCGACCCGCCGCCCGCAGTCGTTGATCAGCCCGTCCACGAGCGTGACGTGGGCGCCTGCGAGGGCGATCTCGCGCACGTTGATCTCCGGCGTGTCGGCGGGGCAGAACACGAAGGCCTCGATGCCCGCGCGGGCGGCGTAGGCGGCCAGCGCCGCGCCCGCGTTGCCGTTCGTGGGCATCGCCATGCGCGTGACGCCCAGTTCCTTCGCCATCGAGACCGCGAGCGCGAGCCCGCGCGCCTTGAACGAGCCGGTCGGCAGCCGGCCCTCGTCCTTGACGGTGAGTCGCCGGGCGCCCGCCGCGCGGGCCAGCGCCGCCAGTTCGACGAGCGGCGTGGTCACCTCGCCGAGCGAGACGACGTTCTCGTCGCGACGCACGGGCAGCAGCTCGCGGTAGCGCCAGAAACCGCCCTCGGGACGGCCTGCGAGTTTCTCGCGCGTCAATGCATGCGCCGCCCCCGCCAGGTCGTAGCGCACGAGCAGCGGCTTGCCGGCTGCCGACAGGCCCTGCAGCGTGTCGGCGGGGCAGTGCGCGCCGGTGGCGCTGCACTCCAGGTGGCTGGTGAAGGTGGGAAGGCGGGTCATGGAGCGATTATGCCGCGCCCGGAAAAGCCGAACCCCCGATGCGGCAGCGCTGCCGCGTTCGGGGGTTCTTGACCCGCTGGCGATGACCGGTCTCGTTTCGATGCCGCGCGTGTCCATTTCGGACGTTGCGTCGGCACTGCCGACCATCTTCCCCTCGTCGGACGGGCCCGACTCAGGCAGCCCAACTGCGAGCCTCCGCCGTGTCCAGCGACCTCACGGCGTGCGCACCGGATTCGAACTTCCTGATGCGCCTCCTTTCCGTCACCGTCGTGCCGGAAAAGCCCCGTTCACGAAATTCCCGTCCCGTGAACGTGGGCACCAGCTTACATAGGTTTCCACCGGCGGCAATCGTGGCAAGTACGCATTGACGGCGTTTCTGGCGCACACGAGCGGCGCACGGGATCCCTCGCTCACACGGCTGGCGGTCCGGGACCCTCGCTCGTTCGCGCCGCCGGAACTTACGCGCTCACTCGCGAGGTCCCGGACCGCCATTGGTGCGCGCCAGATGCGACGCTGCGTGGCGCAGGAGCCGGCTGCCGGGAACCTGCGAAGCGAGCGCGTAAGTTCCGGCGGCGCGAGCGAGCGGGGTTCCCGGCGGCCGGCCAGTGCGATGCGCCGGGTCGCGTGTTGCTCGCACAAACGACGACGCCGGCCTCGCGGCCGGCGTCGTCGATTCAGGCGCTGGGTTCGGGGATCAGGGCGAGCGGACCGCGTCGCCGACCTTGACCTCGCGATCCGACTGCATCATCAGCCCGTAGCTCATGCGGTCGTAGGCCTTGAACACCATCGCCACGCCGTTGCGCTCGTCGGGCAGCCGCATCGTGCGGCTCTTGGCGTTGCGCGTGGTGTCGCGCACCTCTTCGCCGGCCTCCCAGACCGCCAGCACGTGGCCGGGCTCGAGCCCGTGGCGCGTGCCGCGGTTGATGATGACGACGTCGTAGTCCGCGACCACGGAGCGGTCGTCGATCACCGACATGATCCTGCCGTCGACCTTCGTTTTCGGGGCGCGCGGAATGAAGTCCATCCTCGGGTCCGCGGCCAGCGGCAGCAGGATGTCGCCGTCCAGCGTCTCGCGCGCGGAGTCCACGATCATCATGGTGGACGGGTCGCCGGAGCGCCGCAGGCCGGCCTCGCCCGTGAACAGGCCCTGGTAGCCGAGCACGTCGCCGTCGTCCGGGTCCTTCAGTTCGTCGCCGACGTGATAGACGTTGTAGCGGGTGCCGGGCGCGGCATCGCCGAGCCGGCGCACGTAGACTTCCTGGCCCGACGCCGAGATGAGCCGGTGGTCGCGGCCGTGCGCGACGTAGGGCGCGCCCTTGACCTGCTCCGCCGAGAGCACGGCGGGCCGCTGCATGAAGGCGGCGATGCGCTGGTACGGAATCGCGTGGATCGCCTCCGACAGCGGGTGTTCGCGCACCCGCGGCGACAGGCGCGCCGGGCCGCCCTGTGCGACGGTCACGCGCGGCTGCCCGTCCACCCAGGTGAGCGCGAGCGTGTCGCCCGGATAGATCAGGTGCGGGTTCGCGACCTGCGGGTTGATGTGCCAGATCTCCGGCCAGTACCAGGGATCGGTGAGGAACTTCGCGGAGATGTCCCACAGCGTGTCGCCGGGCTGCACCACGTAGGTCGAGGGCGCGTCCGGCGACACCGGGATGACGCTGCGGTCGATGCCCTGCTGGCCGGTGGCGGGCACGGCGATCGCGAGCGCCACCAGCGCTGCCGCGGCCATGCGGCGGGCGGGACCGAAGGAACGGATCATGAAGGAGGATGCCATGCGAGTGCTCCCAGACTGCCGGGCCGGGCCGGACGACCGTATAATCGTCTCCGGAGTCCGACGTAAGTCCATGGTTCGGCGAACTTTAGCAGCATTCACCCGCCAGATACACGCAACCCAGGCCCCACTCCCATGACGCGCCTCACAATCCTGGAGTATCCGGACCCCCGGTTGCGCACCAGGGCCGTCCCGGTGGCTGCGGTGGACGCCCCATTGCGTGACCTGATCGACGACATGCTCGAGACCATGTACGCGGCCAACGGCATCGGCCTGGCCGCGACCCAGGTCGACGTCCACCAGCGCCTGCTGGTGGCGGACGTCTCCGAGGGCAGGAACCAGCCGCGCGTCTTCATCAACCCGGAAATCCTCTCGAAGGACGGCTCGACGACCTCGCAGGAGGGCTGCCTGTCGGTGCCGGGCTACTACGACGACGTGCCGCGCGCCCAGCGCGTCCGGGTCCGGGCGCTGGGCCGCGACGGCAAGGTGTTCGAGGAGGATCTCGAGGGGCTGCTCGCGATCTGCGTGCAGCACGAGATCGACCATCTCGACGGCAGGCTGTTCGTGGACTACCTCTCGGAGATGAAGCGCCAGCGCGTGCGCAAGAAGATCGAGAAGGACAAGCGGCTGCGCGCGGAAGGCCGGGAAGCGGCGCCCGCCCGCGCACCCGTGATCTGAGCGACTCCGCCGCCATGCACCCCGGCCTGGCGGTCGCATTCGCCGGCACATCCGGCTTCGCGGTTCCCGCGCTGGCCGCGATTGCGGCCTCGCGCCATCGCGTCGCCGTCGTCTATACGCAGCCCGACCGGCCGGCCGGCCGCGGCCGCCGGCTCGCTGCGAGTCCCGTGAAGGAGCTCGCGCTCTCGCTCGGCCTCGCGCTCGAGCAGCCGCAGACGCTGCGCACGCCGGAGGCGGCCGCGACGCTGGCTACGCACGCCCCGGACGTGATGGTGGTGGCCGCCTACGGGCTGATCCTGCCGCCCGCGATCCTCGCCGTGCCGCGTCTCGGCTGCATCAACATCCACGGCTCGCTGCTGCCGCGCTGGCGTGGCGCCGCGCCGGTCGCGCGCGCCATCGAGGCGGGCGACGCGACGACCGGCGTCTGCATCATGCGCATGGAAGCCGGCCTCGACACCGGCCCGGTGATGCTGCGCGCGCGGACTGCGATCGGCGCGGAGGAGACCGCGGGGGAGCTCGAGGCGCGGCTCGCGGCGCTCGGCGCGGCGCAGGTGACCGTGGCGCTCGATGCGCTGGCCGGGGGCCGCGCCAGCTTCGAATCGCAGGGCGAGTCGCAGGCGACCTATGCGCGCAAGCTGACCAAGGCCGAGGCGCGCCTTGACTGGCGCGAGCCCGCGGAGGTGCTGGCGCGCCGGGTGCGCGCCTTCCAGCCGCGGCCGGTCGCGGAGGCGGCGCTGGACGGCGTGCAACTGCGCATCCACGAGGCCGGCGCGGTGGCGCAATCCGCGGACGTGCTGCCCGGAACGGTCCTGCGCGCCGGCGCGGAAGGGATCGTGGTCGCGGCGGGCGCCGGGGCGCTGGTGCTGAAGCGCGTGCAGCTGCCGGGCCGGCGCGTGATCGCGGCATCCGGACTCGCGGCCATGCGGCCGCTCGTTGGACGGGTCCTCGGCTGAGCGTGCGCGAGGCAGCCGGGATCCGGGCCGCGGCGGCCCGCGCTGTGGTCGCGGTCGCCGCGCGCGGCCGCCGGCTGGAAGCGGCGGTCGCGGAACAGGCGCAGGAATCGGCCTCGCGGCCGGCCATCCAGTCACTCGCGTTCGGGACGGTCCGATGGTTCACCGAGCTCGAGGCCATCCTCGACCGGCTGCTCGACCGCCCCGGTGCGCCGCTCGAGCGCGAAGTGCGCGCGCTCGCGCTGGTCGGCCTGTACCAGCTGGCGCACGGCGCGACGCCGCCGCATGCCGCCGTGTCCGAGACGGTCGAAGCCGCCCGCGCGCTCGGGCGTCCGCGCGCGGCGGGCCTGCTCAACGCGCTGCTGCGCCGCTTCCAGCGCGAGCGCGAGGCGATCCTCGCCGCGGCACACGTGAGCCGCGCGGCGCGGCTCGCGCACCCGGAGTGGCTGCTCGCGGCGTTCGAGCGCGACTGGCCCGCGCACTGGGAGCAGATCGCCGCCGCCAGCAACGCCGAGCCGCCGATGTGGCTGCGCGTGAATGCGCGGCGCGCGACGCGGGACGAGTATCGCGCGCGCCTGGCCGCTGCCGGCATGGACGCGGAGCCCTGCGGCTTCGCGCCGCAGGCGCTGCTGCTGGCGCAGCCCGTGGACGTCGCGCGGCTGCCGGGCTTCGCCGATGGCGACGTTTCCGTGCAGGATGCGGCGGCGCAGCTCGCCGCGTTCTTCGTCGCGCCGGCGGACGGCATGCGCGTGCTCGATGCCTGTGCGGCGCCGGGCGGCAAGGCCTGCCACCTGCTCGAGGCCTTTCCGGGAATTTCGGAGCTGGTGGCACTCGACGCGGATCCCTCGCGCGTGGAGCGGATCTCGTCGAACCTGTCGCGGCTCGGGCTGCCGGCGCGCGTGTTGACCGGCGACGCGGCACGGCCCGCCGGCTGGTGGGACGGCCGGGCGTTCGAGCGCATCCTGCTCGACGTGCCCTGCTCGGGCACCGGCGTGATCCGCCGCCATCCGGACATCAAGCTGCTGCGCCGGCCGGACGACATCCCGCGGTTCGCGACCAGCCAGGCCGGCCTGCTCGCGTCCGCCTTCGGGCTGCTGGCGCCGGGCGGACGCCTGGTGTACGCGAGCTGCTCGGTGCTGGCGGCCGAGAATGGCGCGGTGGTGCGTGCATTTCTCGCGGCAAACCCGCAGGCGGTGGACGCGACCGAATCTGCTAGGCTCTTGCTGCCCGGCGCTGCGCCGCTCGTGGACACGGGGACCGGCTGCGCGCTGCCGAGCGGCGCGGCCGACGCCGATGGCTTCTATTACGCCTGCCTCGAGAAGCGGGCCTGAGGATCCGGCGTGCATTCGATGCGGTGGCGACATCCCGGACTGGCCTGCCTCGCGGCGCTGCTGCTGGGGACCGCCCCTGCGGCCGCGCGCGCACAGGAAGACGGCCGCTTCGAGATCCGCAACGCCTACGTCGAGCGCGTCGACGGCGAGTGGCTGCTCGACGTGCGCCTGGACCTCGCGCTCGCCGACGCCGCGCGCCAGGCCTTCGAGGAGGGCGTGCCGCTGACGCTGAAGCTCGAGGCCGAGGCGAGCGTCGAGCGCCGCTTCCTGCCGAGCGCGACCGTCGCCTCGCTCACG
>JAHCAM010000037.1 GCA_019634895.1 Steroidobacteraceae bacterium
TGTGCGCTGAAGGTCTCACGCCCGCTCAGTGTTTGACGAACTACAATAATCACGTTCGACGGAATCGCCGTAGTTGTGACAAGGCTAGCCTTGCAAGACTTCTTCATGCAGTTCAAGACTCCTACGCACGGGGCCATCGCGACATGCAGACCTATAGCGGTTTTGGTTCTCTCGTTTGGCCGCCAGCACTGGGTCATGTGCTAGGAGATTGGCTGCCCCCTGCCGACGAGCAGATTGGGGTCAGCAATGTGTCTCACAACGTAATTCTGGACTGGTGTTCCCGATGCGCGGACTGCGGCCCTTGAGGCTGCAGACATCAAGATAATGCCGTACCGAGCCGTCAGCGTGCGAAACACGGACCGGTAGCAGCGATGATTGTCATTTGGCTGGTGATAGCGCTGTTGCTGTCCGTGATATTCCAAGTGGGAAGCAAGAACCCGTTGCGCGGCGCCGCATATGGTTTTGTCGCTTCATTTGCTGCAATCACAGTCTTTGCCTGGAATTCTGGTCATTGGGACGGCCAGTCAAAATGGTACGTCCTCTTCGGTGCAGTTTCGGCAGGATCGTCCGCATTTGTGTACGCGGTGACTGCGTTTCGCAAGCGTGGCAAGCAGCCCGATGGTCAATCGCAGCGGGAGTAGTTCTACGATTCCGGTGCGAACGCCGTCGGGAGGCTCGCGAGTGTTTCGGACATTTCGGTTTTGACGACCTGGACCTACACGCCGCAGGGCCGCGTCGCGACGCGCGAGCAAGGGCGGCACCAGCGCGGGCTACGCCCACAATGCGCTCGGGCAAAGGGCGCAAATCAAGCAAATCTCGTGAAATCAATGTGTTGTGGCAACAGCGGGTAACACATTAATTACACGAGACCCGTGTATATTATCAAGGGTCCTTGAAGCAGGATGCCCGCATGAAGAACGTAACCGTCACGCTCGACGACAAGACCGCGGCCTGGGTGCGCGTCCACGCCGCCAAGCAGGGCAAGAGCGTCTCGCGGCTGCTGGGCGAGCTGCTGCAGCGGCACATGCACGACCAGCGCGAGTACTTCGAGGCGATGCGTCGATTCCAGGCACTCAAGCCCTTTCATTTCAATTGGGTGGATGGCAGGCGCCCAACCCGGGAAGAGCTGTATGACCGCGTTCGTATTCGTTGACACCAACGTATTCGTCTACGAGCGGCAGGCCGACGACATGCGCAAGCAGGGGCTGGCAGCCCAGTGGCTGGAGCGACTCTGGCTCGAGGGAACCGGCCGCACGAGCATGCAGGTGCTGTGTGAGTACTACGCGACCCTGACACGGAAACTCGATCCGCCTGTCGCCGGCCACCAGGCATGGGACCACGTTCGCAGCCTGCTGGCCTGGAATCCGTCGCCGGTTGATGCGGATGTCCTGGTGCGCGGCTTTGAGATCGAGCAGCGCTATCACCTCAACTGGTGGGACTGCCTGATCGTCGCTTCCGCCCAGATGCAGGGTTGCTCGGTGCTGCTCACCGAAGACCTGCAGGATCAGGCGGTGCTCGGCAGCGTGACTGTGCGCAGCCCGTTTACGCTGGGCGTTTCGGAAGATCTCGCCGGCTACGGGCCGCGCGATCCGGTCGCCATTGCGCATCGCAGCCGCGGCCGGCCGCGCAAGACGCGCAGCGCAAGCATTGCCGCCTCAGGCTAGAACGGCGCAAACTCCCGCGCCGTGGCCGAAGAATCCGAACCGCGCAAGCCGCTCTACAGCCGGCCGGTCATGCGCCGCGGCATGCCGTTCCAGGTGCGCATCGTGCTGCTCGCGCTCGCCGGCGGGCTGCCGGCGCTCCTGATCGCGCTGCTCTTCCTGAGCGACGCGCCGATCGCGGATTCCGTGTTTCGCCTGATCGTCGTCGTCCTGATCGGCGTCTGGGTCGGCTTTGCGATCGCCGTGCACCGCGCGACGGTCGAGCCGCTGCGGTCGATCTCGAACCTGCTTGAAGCGCTGCGGGGCGGCGACTACGCGATCCGCGGCCGCTACGCGAAGAAGGGCGATGCGCTCGGCGACGTGGTGCTGGAGGCGAACCGGCTGGGCGCGACGCTGCGCGCGCAGCGCTTCGAGGCCATGGAAGCCTCGGCGCTCCTTCATAAGGTGCTGGCGGAGGTGGACGTGGCCGTGCTCGCCTTCGATGGCGACGAGCACATCCGGCTCGCCAACCGCGCGGCGGGCGAGCTGCTTCGGCGGCATCCGGATGCCCTGATGGGCCTGACGGCGACGGAAGCGGGCGTGGAGAACCTGCTCGAGGGTCCGGCGGTTTCCAGCGAGTCGCACATCTTCCCGGGCCGCGGCGGGCGCTGGCAGATCATGCGCGAGACCTTCCGCGAGGGCGGGCGCCAGTTCCGCCTGCTGGTGGTGACCGACCTCAGCCAGGCCCTGCGCGAGGAGGAGCGGCGCGCCTGGCGGCGCCTGATCCGCGTGATCTGGCACGAGCTCAACAACTCGCTGGCGCCCATCAAGTCGGTGATCGAGACCAGCCGCGACGCCCTGGCCGCGGGCGCGCCGGATCCGGCCGAACGCGCCGAACTGGCGCACAACCTGGCGCTGGTGGCCGAGCGGGCGGAGTCGCTGCGCCGGTTCCTGTCGCGCTACTCGGAGCTGGCGCGGATGCCGGAGCCGACGCTCGTCTCCTGCGACGTGCCGGGACTGCTGCGCCAGGTCGCTTCGGTGCAGCCGCCGGGCCGGGTGCAGGTGTCGGCGGCGGAGGGGCTGAACCTGAAGGGCGATCCGGACCAGCTGCAGCAGGCGCTGATCAACCTGGTGCGCAATGCGGTCGAAGCGACGGGCGACGGGCGGGACCCGGTGGAGCTGCGGGCGCTGCGCGGCCGGGACGCGGTCGTGTTCGAGATCGAAGACAGCGGGCCGGGCGTCGCGAACCCGGACAACCTGTTCGTGCCCTTCTTCACGACCAAGCCGGGCGGCAGCGGCATCGGCCTGGTGCTCGCCCGCCAGGTGGCCGAGGCCCACGGCGGCTCGCTTTCGCTGCAGAACCGCCGCGACCGCTCCGGCTGCATCGCCCAATTGACGGTGCCCGTCTAAAGGGGACGCGTCCAATTATTTAATTGGACGCGTCCCCTTTATCTTTATACTCGCGCGGGGGCAGGCGGATATGGCGGTCATGACCGGCAAGAAGCACGGACTGGGACGCGGCCTCGAGGCGCTGCTCGGACAGGCGCAGCCCAAGCCCGCGCCCGGCATCCCGCTCGCGCGCGACCAGCTCTCGAACATCCCGGTGGACCTGCTGCAGCGCGGCGCCTACCAGCCGCGCCAGGACATGCGCGAGGAGTCGCTCGCCGAGCTCGCCGACTCCATCAAGGCGCAGGGCGTGGTGCAGCCGATCGTCGTGCGCCCGCTCGGCACGCCGGAGGCCGGCCAGCCGCAGCGCTACGAGATCATCGCCGGCGAGCGCCGCTGGCGCGCCGCGCAGATGGCGGGCCTCGCCGACATCCCCGCCGTCATCCGCCGCGTGGGCGACGAGGCCGCGGTCGCGATGTCGCTGATCGAGAACATCCAGCGCGAAAACCTGAATCCGCTGGAAGAAGCGCTGGCGTTAAGCCGCCTCATCACCGAGTTCAAGCTCACGCACCAGCAGACCGCGGACGCCGTCGGCCGCTCGCGCGCCGCGGTCTCGAACCTGCTGCGACTGCTGGAGCTTCCTGACGAGATCAAGACCCTCGTCGAGCAGCGCCAGCTCGAGATGGGCCACGCGCGCTCGCTGCTGGCGCTGACCGCCCGCCGCCAGCAGACGGAAGTCGGTGCGCTGGTGGCGAAGAAGGGCCTGTCCGTCAGGGAAACCGAGGCGCTGGTGCGCCGCATCCTCGCGCGCGCCGCCGCCGGCGACAAGGCGCAATCGAAGACGCGCTCCAAGGACCCCGACATCAGCCGCCTCGAGAACGACCTCGCCGACAAGCTGGGCGCGACCGTGGAGCTTCAGCACCGCAGTGGCGGCAAGGGCAAGCTCGTCATCACCTACCACAGCCTCGACGAGCTGGACGGGATCCTCGCGCACATCCGGTGAGTGGCTGACGCGCGCCACCCGTGCCGTGAACGGCAGGCCCTCCATGGCGATTAACGGCGCGGTTGTCGCAGTCGCTGCGTCGCTGATGCTGGGATTGCCCGCCGGATCCCGCGCATCCGAAATTGCGCCGGAAACCTGGCTGCAGAGGGCAGGCGTGGCGACCGACTGCGAGTCGCTGCTCGTGGCGCTCCTGGACGAGGACTCCGAACATCGCTGGCTGGCTGCCCATGCGCTGGGCCGCAACCGGGACTGCAACGCGTTCGAAACGCTGCGCGCGCACCTGGCCGATCCCGACGCGGCCGCGCGCATGGGCTCGATGATGGGTCTCGGCAGGCTCGGGAATCCGGCGGCCATTTCAGACCTGCACATGGCGGCGCGGACGGGCGCCTCCGAAGACGAGCGGCTGGTCGCCGTCGGCGCCTTGCGCACGATCGGCGGGCATGCGGCAATCGAGGCGCTGCTGGACATTGCGAATGACGCGAACCAGAGCCGGATCCTGCGCGGCAACGCGCTAGGTTCGTTGGCGCGCGTCGCCCGCGACGGCAGGCCAGGCTGCGCGGAACTGCGTCCGGCGCTGCAGGCCGCCGATGCCGAAGTCCGCGCCGCGGCCGCCTTGGTGATCGCGGTGACCGAGCCCGCACGCGCCGTCGCCTTTCTGGCAGGAGCCGTCGCGGACGCCGACACCGGGGAGCCGCACCGCGTGTTCCTCATGGGTGAGCTGCAGCGAATCGCGGGCGTGACCTTCGGCTATGTCGGTGAGTACGGCATGGTCGACGAAGACCCTGAAGTCCGAGCCCGCGCGATCGAGGCCATGAACGCCTGGTGGGAAACCAGTCGATCTGCTTACCCCGCGCCGGAAGATTGCGGCAATCCGCCCCCTTGACAGCCCCCGGCCCGCAGGCGCATACCACGCGCACCCCGGTACATCTCAACACCACACAAATGGGGACTCTCATGATGCGTTCATGGCCTGGCCGCCTGGCGGCGGTCGCAACGATCGGTTTACTGGTACTTGCCCCCGTCCGCGCCGACGCGCCCGGCGTCCTCTGGCAGACCACCTCGCAGATGGTCATGGAAGGCCTGCCGTTCTCGCCGCCGCCGACCTCGCTGAAGGTTTGCACGCCCGCGGTGTGGACCCGGCCGCCTCCGGGTGGCGACCCGAGCTGCGTGACCACGAACTACAGGCGGGTCGGCAACAAGGCGACCTGGGCGATGCAGTGCAGCGGCGAGATGCCGATGACCGGCACCGGGGAGATGACCTTCGCCGACGACGGCTCCTACACCGGCGTCATCACTGCGAATGCGGATGGCATGAGCATGACGATCAGGCTCTCCGGCAAGAAGATCGGCACCTGCGACAATCCGATCGACTGAGGGCCGCGCCATTAAAGGGGACGCGTCCAATTACCGCCGGGTAATTGGACGCGTCCCCTTTAGATTCCCTTAACGCAGCATCAGAACCTCCGTTTGTTCCTCCCGGCCCGCTCCTCCACAGTGTCCCCCACTGGAGGAGCGAACCATGTACGAAGCCAACAGCTACGGAATCCATCGCAACCTCGGCGGCCTGCTCGCCGCGTTCATCGTGGTGCTCGGCGGGCTGGTCTTCGACCGCGCCCACCTGGCCTCGGCCCCGGACGGGTCGGTGGAGATAGGCCAGTTGACGCCGGTCGAGGCCGAGGGCCAGATCGCGGCGCTGCCCGAGATCGTCGTCACCGGACGGAAGGCGTGAAGCCATGGCCCATCCGGTCCACGAAATACTTAGGCGTATCCTGGGAACCGAGCAGTTCGCCTTCGACGCGGGCGCGCGCGACATCTGGCCCTGGGAGCGGCAGGCCGGGTCTGCGCCTGGCCCGGACGAAGCCGGAGCCGACGAGGAACCGAGCCAGTTCGACGACGTCTATCCGTGGCTTGAACCCGCAAACTGATTCTCCGCAAGGTCGGCCGGCGCCGGGATTCGTGGTGTTGCGGCCCGCGACGCCGGCCGACCAGGGCCTGCTCGAACGATGGCATCGGCAGCCGCACCTGAGGGCGGCCCTCGGCGACGACGACTGGCATTGGGCCGCCGAGCTCCGGCGCCAGCCCGCATGGCGCGAACAACTCATCGCCGAGGTGGACGACCGTCCGATCGGCTTCCTGCAGATCATCGATCCCACGCACGAGGATTCCCATTACTGGGGCTGCATCGATGAGGGTTACCGCGCGGTCGACCTCTGGATCGGCGAGCCGGACGCGCTCGGCAGGGGCTATGGCACCCAGATCATGAATCTGGCCATCGAGCGCAGCTTCGCGGACCCGTCGGTGACCGCGATCCTGGTCGATCCCATGGACAGCAACGTCCGCGCCCACCGCTTCTACGAGCGCCTCGGGTTCGAGTACCTCGTCTGCCGGCGCTTCGGCGACGACAGCTGCTTCGTGTACCGCCTGCGCCGTCCCGGATCCTGGAGCCGCTCCCGGTCCGCGACCGCGCCGGGTTGATGGCGCAGGGCAGAAACGCTATATAAGGATCGCGGTTACAACCGCGAGACGGATCTTCGGGGCGGGGTGAAAGTCCCCACCGGCGGTGATGCGGCGCAAGCCGACGAGCCCGCGAGCCCAGCGGAAACGCGAAGCACGATCTGGTGCGATCCCAGAGCCGACGGTCACAGTCCGGATGGAAGAAGATCCAGGCCGGGGCTTCGCCTTTGTGCGCCTCGGATGCACGGGCATCCATGCGCGCGCAGATCGAAGCCTCGTCCCCGCCCCGTCGCTCCGTCGAGCACGGGGTTTTTTCATGGTGCAGCTCGACGACACTGGCATCATCCGCGCGACTGGCGCAAGGCGGCCCTACGTCATCGCCAAGGCGGCGATGTCGCTGGACGGGCGCATCGCGACGGCCGGCGGCGAGAGCCGATGGATCACCGGCACCGAGGCGCGGCTGACGGGCCACGAGCTCCGGCGCCGGGCGGACGCCATCGTCGTCGGCGCCGGCACGGTCATCGCCGACGATCCGGCGCTTACGGCACGCGAGAACGGCGAAGTCAGCCATCCGCTGCGCGTCGTACTCGATTCGACTGCGCGCACCTCGCCTGGCGCCGCGGCCTTCAGCCGCGACGGCAGGGGCGCAGTGCTGGCCACGACGGCAGCGGCGCCGGAGACGCGCCTGGCGCGGTTCAAGGAACGCGGCGTCGAGACGCTCGTTCTCCCGGCAGACGCGCGCGGCCGCCTGCGGCTCGATGAGCTGCTTCCGGCGCTGCATGCGCGCGGCGTCGCGACCGCGCTGGTCGAAGGCGGCGGCGAAACGCTGGGCGCCTTCCACGACGCCGACCTGATCGACGAGATCTGGCTGTTCCTCGCGCCGATCGTGATCGGCGGCGGTCGCGCGGCAATCCATGGCGCCGGCGCCGCCACGCTCGCCGATGCGCAGCGATTTGCGTTCGATCCGCCGAAGACCCTTGGAGCCGACGTCCTGTTCCGGGGCGTGCGGCGGGAGCGCGCCTGATGTTCACCGGGCTGATCGAGGAAATCGGGACGGTCGTGCGCGCCGGCGCCGCGGGCGAGGGCCGCACGCTGACCGTGGCCGCGCACACGGTCCTCGGAGACCTGAAACCCGGCGACTCGATCGCCGTGGACGGCGCCTGCCTGACCGTGATTGCACGGGACGACGGGACATTCACGGTCGGACTGTCCCAGGAGACGCTCTCGCGCACCTCGCTCGGCGAGCTGGCCGCGGGCTCGCCGGTGCAGCTCGAGCGCACGCTGCTGCCGACTTCCCGGCTCGGCGGCCATTACGTGCAGGGGCACGTGGATGGGACCGGGGCGATCCTCGAATACCGCCCGGATGGCGACGCCTTGTGGATGAAGGTCCGGGCGCCGCATGGGCTGATGCGCCACATCGTTTCCAAGGGCTACATCTCGATCGACGGCGCGTCGCTCACCGTGGTTCACGTGGGTGATGACTGGTTCGACGTGTGCATCGTCGCCTGGAGCCGCGAAAAACTGGCATTGCCGGCGAAGCTGGCCGGCGCGCGCGTCAACCTCGAGGTGGACATCCTCGCGAAGTACGCCGAGCAGCGGGAGCGCACCGGCGGCAGCAGGCCGGCGTTGCATGCGCCGGGAGTCCCGCTGCCCGGTCTCGCCTCCGTGCGCGGGGCGATTGCCGAGATCGCGGCCGGCCGATTCGTCATCGTCGTGGACCAGGCGGACCGCGAGAACGAGGGCGATCTCGTCATGGCCGCCGAATTCGTGACGCCCGAAGCCGTCAACTTCTGCGCGAAAGAGGGCCGCGGCCTCGTCTGCTGCGCCATGGACTCCGGCCTGCTCGACCGCATTGGCCTGCCACTGATGGTTGGGGAGGCCGAAAACCGCTCAGCCTTCGGCACCGCGTTCACCGTTTCCGTCGAGGCCGCATCCGGCGTCAGCACCGGCATCTCGGCCCATGACCGCGCGCGCACCATCCACACGCTGATCGATCCGGCAGCGACGCGCGCCGACATCGTGACGCCGGGTCATGTGTTTCCCCTGCGGGCGCGGGCGGGCGGCGTGCTCGAGCGCGCCGGCCACACCGAAGCCTCGGTCGATCTCGCCAGGCTGGCGGGTCTGGCGCCGGCGGCGATGATCTGCGAGGTGCTGAACGACGACGGCACGATGGCGCGCCTGCCAGATCTCGAGGCATTCGCAGCCTGCCATGGCCTGCGGATGGTCTCGGTCGAAGCTATCGCGGCCTACCGCCGCGCGATCGAGTCGCCGTCGACGCTGCAGGCGGCGGGTTGACGGGAGCGGGCGTGGGACGAATTCATGAAGGCCGGCTCGATGGTGCGGGACTGCGGGTCGCGATCGTCGCAACGCGCTGGAACGGGGACGTCGTCGCGCGACTCGTCGCCGGCGCCAGGGATGCCGCAATGGCGCACGGAATCGAGGAAGCGCAGATCGACCTCGCCTACTGCCCGGGCGCTTTCGAGCTCCCCTACGCCGCGCAGCGCCTCGCCCTGACCGGCCGCTACGACGCGATCGTCGCGCTCGGCTGCGTCATCCGCGGCGAGACCGCACATTTCGACTACGTGGCAGGCGAGGCGGCACAGGTCGGCGCCGTCGCGCGCGAAACCGGCGTCCCGGTCGGCTTCGGCGTACTCACGACCGACACGGTCGAGCAGGCGCTCGACCGCGCCGGCGGCAAGGCCGGGAACAAGGGCGCTGAGGCCATGCTGGCGGCGATCGAGACCGCCCGGCTTGCCCGCGCCATCGAGGAGAACCGATGACCGCCGAATCCGCAGCATTGAAGTCCAGATTGCGCCCCCGCCCCGGCCAGCGCGAGGCCGAAGACGCGGTCAGGACCCTGCTGTCCTATTTCGGCGAAGATCCCGGCCGCGAGGGGCTGCTCGACACGCCGAGGCGCTTCGTCGACGCCTACCGGGAATTCCTTTCCGGCTACGCCGAAGACCCGGCCGCGATCCTGTCCTGCACCTTCGAGGAAACCAAAGGTTATTCCGACATCGTGCTGATGAAGAACATTCGCCTGGAGTCCCATTGCGAGCACCACATTCAACCGATCATCGGGACTGCACACGTGGCCTACCTGCCCGCGCAGAAGGTGGTCGGCATTTCCAAGCTCGCGCGCGTGGTGGACGTCTTTGCAAGGCGGCTTGTCAGCCAGGAGGCCCTGACGCAGCAGATTGTGGATGCGATCGAGGCGGCGCTCGCGCCGAGGGGCGTCGCGGTGCTGCTCGACGCGGAGCATCGTTGCGTATCGGCCCGCGGGGCCTGCAAACAGGGGGTCTCGTGCGTGACACAGGCGCTTACCGGCGCGTTCCGTGACGATCCGGCGTTGGAGGCACGGTTCCTCCATCTGACCGGCCGAGCGGCGACCGCTAACTTTCGGTAAAAACAGGGGTTTTTGGGCCTTCCCGCGGTTGTAACGCCGGGTCCCGCCCTCTATAATTCCGCCCGGTTTTTGGCCGCCCGCGCGGCTGGCTGCGAAGCGCTAAGACGCCACGGACCGCTTGGGGGGCCACGTGGCGTTTTTGTTGCCGGGGTTCGACGCATGAGGACCGTCCGCAACATCCTGCTCGCGCAGCTCGCGGCCGCCCTGCTCCTCGCCGGGATCGTCTGGATCTGGTTGGGTTCGGGGCGCGCGATCCCCACCTTGCTGGGTGGACTGATCGGCGTCGTGCCGAATGCCTTTTTGGCGGCGAGAGTGATGTCGCCGCGCGCCGGCAGCAGCGCCCAGAGCCTGCTGCGGGCGGGTTGGATCGGCGAGGCCGGAAAGCTCGCGATCTCGGCGGTGCTGTTCATCGCCGTGTTCGTGACATTGAAGCCGCTGCACCCGGAGTTCATCTTCGCCGGGTACATCGCGACGCTGCTGGCCCTGCCGGTCGCACTGGTGTTCGACGGGAGACGTTAAGGCGATCATGGCGGCAACCGGTCATTCGGCTGGCGAGTACATCACCCACCATCTCCAGAACCTCACCGTCTGCAAGGTGGACGGCGCCTGGGCCGTCGGCGGGGCCTGTCAGGGCAAGTTCTACGCGCTGAACGTCGACTCGATGTTCTTCGCGCTCGCGCTCGGACTCCTTCTCACCTGGCTGTTCGGCCGCGTCGCCCGCCGCGCCACCACCGGCGTCCCCGGCCGGCTGCAGACCGCCATCGAGATGGTCGTCGGCTTCGTGGACCAGAGCGTCCGCGAGACCTTCCACGGCAAGAGCAACCTGATCGCGCCGCTCGCGCTCACGCTGTTCGTCTGGGTCCTGCTGATGAACATGATGGACCTGGTGCCGGTGGACTGGCTGCCCTGGGTGGCCGGCATGGCGGGCGTGCCGTACCTCAAGGTCGTGCCGACGACCGACGTGAACGTGACGTTCGCGATGGCGATCTCCGTGTTCATCCTGGTGCTGTTCTACAGCGTCAAGATGAAGGGCATCGGCGGGTTCACGAAGGAGCTGACGCTGCAGCCCTTCAACCACTGGGTCGCGATCCCGTTCAACCTCGTGCTCGAGGGCGTGTCGCTGCTGGCCAAGCCGATCTCGCTGTCGCTGCGGTTGTTCGGCAACCTCTACGCGGGCGAGCTGATCTTCCTGCTGATCGCGCTGCTCGGCATCTGGCAGCTGCCGCTGCACTTCGCCTGGGCCGTGTTCCACCTGCTGATCGTGACCCTGCAGGCGTTCATTTTCATGATGTTGACGATCGTGTACCTGAGCCAGGCGCACGAGAGTCATTGACCTTTTTCGACCAGGAGACTCCTAGATGGAAACCGTGATTGGCATGACCGCGATCGCCGTGGCGATCCTCATCGGCTTCGGCGCACTGGGCGTCGGCATCGGCATGGGCCTGCTCGGCGGGCGCTTCCTCGAGGGCGCCGCGCGGCAGCCGGAGCTCGCTCCGATGCTGCAGGTGAAGATGTTCATCGTCGTCGCGCTGCTCGACGCGGTCGCGATGATCGGCGTGGGCATCGCGCTGTTCTTCGCGTTCGCGAACCCGTTCATCGGCCAGCTGCAGGCGGCGACCGGCGCCGGCGGCTGATCGCCCGGGAGAGAGTTCGATGAACTTCAACCTGACGCTGATCGGCCAGACGATCGCGATGATCGTGTTCGTCTGGTTCTGCATGCGGTTCATCTGGCCGCCGCTGATCCGCGCCATCGACGATCGCCGCAAGGAGATCGCCGACGGCATCGCCGCGGGCGAGAAGGGCCAGCGGGAGCTCGCCGATGCGCGCCACGGCGCCGAGAGCATCCTCCAGGAGGCGCGCCAGAAGGCCGCCCAGGTGGATGCGCTGGCGCACAAGCGTTCCGGCGAACTGATCGCGGAGGCCAAGGAGCACGCGGTGTCGGAGGGCGAGCGCCTGATCGCGCAGGCCCGCACCGAAGTCACGACCACGCAGGCGAAGGCGCGCGATGCGCTGCGCCGCGAGGTGGCGGCACTGGCCGTGGCCGGCGCATCCCGCGTGCTGGGCCGCGAGGTGGACGCGAAGGCGCACGCCGCGCTGCTCGACGAACTGGCCGCGGAACTCGAGAGGCAGGCGCCGCGTGGCTGACCGCGCCACCATCGCCAGGCCCTACGCGCGGGCCGCCTTCGCGCATGCGCGCGAGGCGAAGGACTTCGCATCCTGGTCGAAGCTCCTGGGCTCGGCGGCCGCGACGGTCGCGGATCCGCGCGTGGCGCGGCTGCTGAACCACCCGATGGTGACGGGAGAACAGCTCGTGGCGCTGCTGGTGGAAGCCTCGAAGAAGGCCGCGGCGGCGCAGGGCAGGAACTTCCTGATGACGCTCGCCGGGAACCGCCGGCTCGGGCTGCTGCCCGAGATCGCGGCGCAGTTCGAGGTGCTGCGGGCGGAGGTCGAGGGCATCATCGACGTCGAGGTCGTCGCGGCGCGCGAGATCCCGGCGCCGCAGAAGAAGCGCCTCGAAGCCGCGCTCGAGAAGCGCCTCGGACGCGAGGTGCGCATGCAGGTCAGGCTCGACGACTCCCTGGTCGGCGGCGCCATCGTGCGCGCCGGGGACCTGGTCATCGACGGGTCGCTGAAGGGCCGCCTGGCGCGGCTCGATTCAGCGCTCATGAATTAGTCAAGGAAAGCGGAAATGTCCATCAAGGCATCTGAAATCAGCGAACTGATCCAGGCCCGGATCAAGAACTTCGAGGCCGCCACGGAAGCGCGCAACGTCGGCACGGTCGTCTCCGTGACCGACGGCATCTGCCGCATCCACGGCCTCGCCGACGTCGCCTACGGCGAGATGATCGAGTTCCCGGGCAACACCTTCGGCCTCGCGCTCAACCTCGAGCAGGACTCGGTGGGCGCGGTGGTGCTCGGCGAGTACCGCCACATCGGCGAGGGCGCGACGGTCAAGACCACCGGCCGCATCCTCGAGGTGCCGGTCGGCCCCGAGATGCTGGGACGCGTGGTGGACGCGCTCGGCAACCCGCTCGACGGCAAGGGCCCGGTCAAGGCCGCGAAGCGCTCGCCGATCGAGCGCGTGGCCCCGGGCGTGATCTGGCGCAAGAGCGTCAGCCAGCCGGTGCAGACCGGCCTGAAGGCGATCGACGCGATGGTGCCGATCGGCCGCGGCCAGCGCGAGCTGATCATCGGCGACCGCCAGACCGGCAAGACCGCGGTCGCGATCGACGCGATCATCAACCAGAAGGGCACCGGCGTTAAGTGCATCTACGTCGCCATCGGCCAGAAGCAGAGCTCGATCGCCAACGTGGTGCGCAAGCTCGAAGAGCACGGCGCGATGGAGCACACGATCATCGTCTCGGCGTCGGCGTCGACCCCGGCCTCGATGCAGTTCATCGCCCCGTACTCCGGCTGCGCCATGGGCGAGTACTTCATGGACAACGGCGAGGACGCGCTGATCGTCTATGACGACCTGACCAAGCAGGCCTGGGCCTACCGCCAGATCTCGCTGCTGCTGCGCCGCCCGCCGGGGCGCGAGGCCTACCCGGGCGACGTGTTCTACCTGCACTCGCGCCTGCTCGAGCGCTCGGCGCGCGTCTCCGCGGAGTACGTCGAGAAGATCAGCGGCGGCAGGATCAAGGGCAGGACCGGCTCGCTGACCGGCCTGCCGATCATCGAGACCCAGGCCGGCGACGTGACCGCCTTCGTGCCCACCAACGTCATCTCGATCACCGACGGCCAGATCTTCCTCGAAACCGACCTGTTCAATGCGGGCATCCGGCCCGCGATGAACGCCGGCATCTCGGTGTCGCGGGTCGGCGGCGCGGCGCAGACCGGCGTGATCAAGAAGCTCGGTGGCGGCATCCGCCTGGCGCTCGCGCAGTACCGCGAGCTGGCGGCCTTCTCGCAGTTCGCCTCCGACCTCGACGAGGCCACCCGCAGGCAGCTCGAGCGCGGCCAGCGCGTCACCGAGGTCATGAAGCAGAAGCAGTACTCGCCGATGTCGGTCGCGGAGATGGCGCTGTCCATCTACGCGGTGAATGCGGGCTACATGGACAAGGTGGACCGCAAGAAGATCGTGGCCTTCGAGGAGGCGCTGCAGTCCTTCGCGAAGACGGGGCACGCGGCCTTCCTGAAGCAGGTCAACGACAAGCCCGAGCTCAGCAAGGAAGTCGAGGCCGGCTACAAGAAGATCTGCGACGACTTCGCCGCCACGGGAGCCTGGTAAGCCGACATGGCCGGGACCAAGGAAATCCGCGTCAAGATCGCGAGCATCAAGAGCACGCAGAAGATCACCAAGGCCATGGAGATGGTCGCTGCGAGCAAGATGCGCCGCGCGCAGGAGCGGATGAAGGCCGCGCGGCCCTATGCCGACAAGATCCGGCAGGTCATCGGCCACGTGCGCGCCGCGAACCCCAACCACCGCCACCCCTTCCTGGTGGAGCGCGAGGTCAGGTCGGTCGGCATGATCGTGGTGAGCAGCGACCGCGGCCTCTGCGGCGCGCTCAACATCAATGTCTTCAAGCAGGTGCTCACCGCGGCGCGCGACTACCAGAAGCAGGGCGTGGACCTGCACCTGTGCCTGATCGGCAGCAAGGCGATGCAGTTCTTCCGCCGGCTCAAGCTGCCGGTCACCGCCTCGATCACCCACCTCGGCGACCGGCCGCGGGTGGCGGACCTGCTCGGCACCGTCAAGGCGATGCTCGACCTCTACGAGGAGTCGAAGATCGACCGGCTGTTCATCGTCAGCAACCGCTTCGTGAACACCATGACGCAGCGGCCGGAACTGCGGCAGATGCTGCCGGCCGAGGTCATCGACGCCAAGGACCTGCAGGAGCGCTGGGACTACATCTACGAGCCCGCGCCCGACGAACTCATCTCCAGCTACATGATGCGCTACATCGAATCGCAGGTTTACCGCGCGGCGGTCGAGAACGTCGCCTGCGAGATGGCGGCGCGCATGGTCGCGATGAAGAGCGCGACCGACAACGCGGGCAAGCTCATCGACGAGCTGCAGCTCATCTACAACAAGGCCCGCCAGGCCGCGATCACCAAGGAGATCTCGGAGATCGTGGGCGGCGCGGCAGCGGTCTAATCGGAAGGAAAGTCAGATGGCACAGGCACAGGCGGCAAACGGCAGGATCGTCCAGATCATCGGCTCGGTGATCGACGTGGAATTTCCGCGCGAGAGCATTCCCGCGGTGTACGAGGCGCTCAAGCTGGTGGACCAGCCGCTGACGCTCGAAGTGCAGCAGCAGCTCGGCGACGGCATCGTGCGCACCATCGCGATGGGCAGCTCCGAGGGCCTGCGCCGCGGCCTCGCGGTCAAGTCCACCGGAGCGCCGATCACGGTCCCGGTCGGCCCCGGCACGCTCGGGCGCATCATGGACGTGCTCGGCAACCCGCAGGACGAGGGCGGCCCGGTCAAGACCGACAAGTTCCTGCCGATCCACCGCCCGGCGCCGTCCTACGACGAGCAGACCGGCGGCCAGGACCTGCTGGAGACCGGCATCAAGGTCATCGACCTGCTGGTGCCGTTCGCCAAGGGCGGCAAGATCGGCCTGTTCGGCGGCGCCGGCGTCGGCAAGACCGTGAACATGCTGGAGCTCATCAACAACATCGCCAAGGCGCACTCCGGCCTGTCCGTGTTTGCCGGCGTCGGCGAGCGCACCCGCGAGGGCAACGACTTCTATCACGAGATGATGGAGTCGGGCGTCATCGACAAGAAGGACCTGACCAACTCCAAGGTCGCGATGGTGTACGGCCAGATGAACGAGCCGCCGGGCAACCGCCTGCGCGTCGGCCTCACCGGCCTGACCATGGCCGAGTACTTCCGCGACGAGAAGCAGGCCGGCGGCAAGGGCCGCGACGTGCTGCTCTTCATCGACAACATCTACCGCTACACGCTGGCGGGAACGGAAGTGTCCGCGCTGCTCGGGCGCATGCCCTCGGCGGTCGGCTACCAGCCGACGCTCGCGGAAGAGATGGGCGTGCTCCAGGAGCGCATTACGTCCACGAAGACCGGCTCCATCACCTCCGTGCAGGCGATCTACGTGCCCGCGGACGACCTCACGGACCCGTCGCCGGCGACGACGTTCGCGCACCTCGATGCGACCGTGGTGCTCAGCCGCCAGATCGCCTCGCTCGGCATCTACCCGGCGGTGGACCCGCTGGACTCGACCAGCCGCCAGCTCGACCCGCTGGTGATCGGCGAGGAGCACTACAACGTGGCCCGCGGCGTGCAGGCGATCCTGCAGCGCTACAAGGAACTGCAGGACATCATCGCGATCCTCGGCATGGACGAGCTCTCGGAAGAGGACAAGCTCACGGTGAGCCGCGCGCGCAAGATCCAGCGCTTCCTGTCGCAGCCGTTCCACGTGGCGGAAGTGTTCACCGGTTCGCCCGGGAAGTACGTCGCGCTCAAGGACACGATCCGTGGCTTCAAGGCGATCATCGCCGGCGAGTACGACGCGCTGCCCGAGCAGGCGTTCTACATGGTCGGCGGCATCGAGGAAGCGGTCGAGAAGGCGAAGACGCTCAGCTGATGGCCAACACCATCCACATCGACATCGTCAGCGCCGAAGGCGAGATCCACTCGGGTCCCGCCACGATGGTGTTCGCGCCGGCCTCACAGGGCGAGATCGGCATTGCGCCGCGGCACGCGCCGCTGCTCACCACGCTGAAGCCCGGCGAAGTGCGGGTGCAGACCGAGAGCGGCGAGGAACTGCTGTTCTGGGTCGGCGGTGGAGCTTTGGAAGTTCAACCGCACAAGATCACGGTGCTGGCCGACACGGCGGCACGCGCGAAGGACCTGGACGAAGCGGCGGCGCTCGCCGCCAAGCAGCGGGCGGAAGAAGCGCTTAGGGACCGCGTTGGCGCCATGGAGATCGCCGAGGCGCAGGCGGAGCTGGCGAGGGCGGCGGCGCAGCTCAGGGCGATCGAGAAGCTGAGGCAGCTCAGAAAAGGCGGTTAACGACAGAGTCTCATTCGTTTCAGATTACTTACCAGCTGTGAGTGCCGGATCAATTTCGTGCCACTTCCTCAGTTTTTCTCCGAATGCGCATTCGTTTATCAAGCAGCTGAGTCGATAGCACTTCAAGTCAGCTTGTAGAACTTCGGTTTTGGCGAGAAGACCTTTGGGGCCTTCTGTTTGATATGCAGCCAATCAGGGGCATTTACGCTCACGAGCTTGTGGGACTCCACGATAAGCGACTGTTGAGCAGCCTCATTGAGCGCTGCCTCAATCTCTAGGACGTTCGCACTTGGGTACTTTTCGATTTGCTCTTGTACCTTTTGTGCTTTAGCAGTTGGCTTTGTGTAGTAGGGTGGAGTTGGCTGCTTCCCCAGTGTGCACATTGAACGTGCAACGGCGTGATAAGCGTCATTGAACAGTCCCATGAAACCGTTCGGGTCGGCAAGTGAAACGACCCAAAGAGCCCGCGATCGGTCATATCGTACGCCAGCGTGGTTTGCGTACGTTGGCGATTCCGGCACTATTCCAACGCGGAGTCCGCGGCCACCCTCAAGTTGTTCCACATTTGACTTGACGGTCGCTGCGAAGTAGCGAGTATCTCCTTCCGCTGACAGGAAAAGATCTGTTTTCCAGATCTGCTTGATTCTTTCGTTCAATTCACTTTCAGCAGCCTGACCCTTTGCCGCGATTTGCACCCACGGCCCGAATCGAAATGGCCGTCCACTGCCCTCTGGGAGCAGAAATGACTCGTTTCCAGCTTCTTGTACAACAGCGTCGAGAAAACCGAGGTAACGAGCGCGTTCGTGCCCAAACAAGAGAGATCGTGGAGCTGCGTCCTTGA
>JAHCAM010000038.1 GCA_019634895.1 Steroidobacteraceae bacterium
CGTACGAGCGGCTCCTGGCAAAGACGAGAGCCGGAGCGTCACCGGCATGATGGGAAGCTACAGCCTATTGCACAGCCCGGCTCCCCGGGCGTTCATCGCGCCAGTCATCCGCGGGCATCGGGTCGATGCCACGCCGTTCGAGCTGCGCAACCAGGAGGTCCTGCTCGCGCTCGTGCAGCCCGGCCAGTTCGGCGAATTCGCGAGCGATTGATTCTTCGTCACCCTCTGCCTGCAATGCCCGCGACAGGACCTCGGAACGATACCGATATACGCGCCGCGCCTCGCGGGCGGCCTCATGCTCGGCCGCACCTTCGGGCCAGACTCGCATCGCGATCGCGGCGCCAATCATCTCGACCAGCACGGTGTCACCGGTCAACATCGTGGCCGCGATGCGTCGGCAGGATTCGCGCACGCCGTCGCGCGTCAGGCGATCACTCGCGCATCCCCGCGAAACGACGGAGATGTCGGGGAGCCCGACGACCGCCAGTTCGCCGGCGACCGCCGCCTGGGCATCAGGGCCTGCAGGCACAGCGGCGCGACGCGCTGCCTCGCCCAGGCGCACGACCAGACGCGTCCAGTACGAGCGCGCCTGCGTCGCGCCCGCAAGTGCGGCGAGCGCCTTGTCAAGTTCCGCGTCATCTGCCGTTGCTTCGGCCCGTCTCACGGCGCCGAGCCAGCTGATGCCGTTCTCGGGTTCCTGTGCCCGCAGGCGCGCCTCGATCGGCCGCATGTCGCATTCTGGTGCGCGAGCGCAGATCCATGCGTGCAGGATCGTCAGTTCCGGCCGTCCCGGACCGGCTGAGCCGGCTCGCGTCATCAGTTCTGCTGCGGCCCCGGGATCGCCGCGGACGGAGAACAAGGCCGCAGCCGCAAGCGAATCCGCGTCCTGGTGCGCCTGCAGGCTGCGCGCAGATTGCCGCAAGAGCGCCTCGTACTGCCGCGAATCGAGATCCGGCGGGTGTGCGCAGCCTGCGAGCGCCAGCGCCACAGCGATCGTCACGCACGCCGGCCATGCGCGCCGCCTCAATTTGCCTCCGTCCCTGGCTTCAATGGCTGTCACCACTGACACATGTAGCATGTTCCGGCCGCCCGGCGCGACCGGGGCGACGTGGCGCACGCTCCGGTGCGGCGTATGATGACCGCCAGGCATTGCGATCGACCGCCGGAATCATGCCCAACCCCGATTTCGCGTCCGCCATGAAGGACCCCGGCCGGGCCTTCGGTTCGCCCGAGGCGCTGGAGGCGTCGCCGGATTTCAGCGACCAGCAGAAGCACGCACTCCTGCTGCAGTGGAAAGACCAGCTGCAGCAACTGATGGTGGCAACCGAGGAGAACATGCCGGGCCCCGAAACGAGTTCCGGCGCGAATGCCGACTGCCTGCGGCGCATCGTGGACGCGCTCACCCGCCTCGGCGCGGCGCGCGGAGGTCCGACAGGCGCATGACGCTGCGGATCGCGATGTGGTCCGGCCCGCGCAACATCTCGACCGCGATGATGCGCAGCTTCGGCAGCCGGCCGGACACCTTCGTCAGCGACGAGCCGCTGTACGCGCATTACCTCAGGGCCACGGGCATCGAGCACCCGGGACGCGTCGAAGTGCTCGCGCGGCACGAGTCCGACTGGCGCAGGGTGGTGGCCGAGATCACCGGTCCCGTGCCGGAGGGCCGCGCGATCTGGTACCAGAAACACATGGCCCATCACCTGCTGCCGGACATGGACCGTGACTGGCTCGACCTCCTCACCCACGCCTTCCTGATCCGCGAGCCCGACCAGATGATCGCCTCGCTGGTGAAGAATTATCCCGAAGCGCAACTCGCCGACACCGGCCTCGCGCAGCAATGCGAGATCTTCGACCGTGTCGCCGACCGCCTCGGGCACGCGCCGCCGGTGGTGCTCGCGAGCGACGTATTGAAGGATCCGCGCGGCATGCTGACGAAACTCTGCACCGCGCTCGGCATCCAGTTCATGGAGCAGATGCTGGCGTGGGAACCGGGCCCGCGGAGCACCGACGGCGTCTGGTCGAGGCACTGGTACGCCGCGGTCGAGGCCTCGACCGCATTCGAGCCCTGGCAGCCGCGCAAGGTCGAGCTGCCGAAGACGCTGCGCCCGCTGCTCGACGCCTGCCGGCCCTGGTACGAAAAGTTGTACGCTCTGCGACTCGGCGACTGAGGCCCGCAATGCTGCAGCAATTCGACGAGCGCAACCGCAGCCTGATCGTCAACGTCAACGGCGAGCTCGTGCACCGCGACGCGGCGCGCGTGAGTCCGTTCGATTCCGCCGTACAGGGCGGCGACGCGGTCTGGGAGGGACTGCGGCTCTACCACGGCCGCATCTTCGGGCTGGAAGCGCATCTCGCGCGGCTGCGCGCCTCCGCCGCGGCGCTCGCCTTCGAGAAGATCCCTGCCGACGAGGCGATCATCCGCGAGATCCGCCGCACGCTCGAGGCGAACCGGATGCGCGACGGCGTGCACATCCGCCTGACGCTGACGCGCGGCGTGAAGGTCACCTCCGGCATGGACCCGCGCCTCAACCAGGCGGGTCCGACGCTGATCGTGCTGGCCGAGCACAAGCCGCCAGTCTACTCGAAGCAGGGCCTCACGCTCATCACCAGCACCATGCGCAGGCCCGGACCCGACGTGCTCGACCCGAAGATCCACCACGCCAACCTGCTGAACTCGATCCTCGCCAAGATCCAGGCGAATGCGGCAGGCGCCGACGACGCCATCATGCTGGATGCGCGCGGCTTCATCGCCGAGACCAACGCGACCCACCTTTTCATGGTGCAGGGCGGCGTGGTGCGCACGCCGACCGTGGCCGCCTGTCCGGAGGGCATCACGCGCGCGACCGTGCTCGAGCTCTGCCGCGCGCATGGCATCCCGCAGGTGGTCGGCGACCTGTCGCTGGCCGAGCTGTACCGCGCGGACGAGGCCTTCTGCAGCGGCACGATGGGGGAACTCGCGGGCGTGACGCGCGTGGATGGCCGCGTGATCGGTGACGGCAAGGTCGGCCCGGTGACGCAGCGCCTCTCGGCCCTTTACGCCGAGCGCACCGCGACCGGCGGTACCCGGGTGGTCGACTGATGACGCGCAATGCCGCACTGACGCTGGCCTGCGTGATCGCGGCGGCGATGTCCGGTTGCGCGGCGCAGCCGCTGGAAACAGCCGCGTCCAGCTCCCGCTGCAGCCCGGCGCGGCCCTTCGCCGCAGGCGGCGAGCGCGCCACGCTCTGGGTGCGGCAGTCCGCGGAGTTCCGCGCGGCCAGCGAGATCATCTACCGCGCGGCGGCGTTGGCGCTCGCCGAGAATCTCGCGGATCGTGCATTGAGCGCGGAGCCTGCGCAGCAGTCCGGCCACGAGGGCCTGCCGCCGGCCGTGGTCATGGACATCGACGACACGGTGCTCGACAACTCGGCGCCGCAGGCGCGGATGATCCTTGAAGCCACCTGCCCGCCCGAGTTCGAGGCGGTCTGGGACGCCTGGGTCGCCGAGCGCGCGGCGCCCGCGGTGCCCGGCGCCGTGGAGTTCATCCGCGCGGCGAGGGAGATGAAGGACGCGCTGGGCCGGCCCGTGCGCGTCGTCTTCATCACCAACCGCGAATGCTCGAAGCGCGCGGGCGACGCCGCCGCCTGCCCGCAGAAAGAGGACACGCTCGCGAACCTGCGCGCGCTCGGACTCGACGCGCCGACCCTTGCCGAGGACCTGATGCTCAAGGGCGAGCGGCGCGAGTGGGTCAGCGAGAAGGAAGCGCGGCGCCTGGCGGTGGCGCGCGGCTACCGCATCGTGCTCAACGTCGGCGACGACTTCGGCGACTTCCTGCCCGGCGTGCGCCGCCAATCGCCCGCGGAGCGCGAGCGGGCGCGCTGCGCGCACCGCGACTGGTGGGGCACGCGCTGGTTCATGATCCCGAACCCGATGTACGGCTCCTGGCAGGTCGTGCTCGGGCCGGACCTGGAGGCCGCGCTCGCCCTGCCGCCGGCCGCGGAGGACTGCCCCGGATCTTGAGTCCACGCCGGCCTGCCGTGTGACGCACTTCAAGGACTGCGGCGAAAGCGCTGCGTGGGCGCAGCCCGTGGCTTATTTTGGCCGCATGACGCCGGCCGACGAACGCGTGCTCGCGCTGCTGCAGAAGTGGCAGAAAAGCCTCGACCTGCACGCGCGCTATGCCGACCTTCCCGAGGACCAGTACTGGCTGGTGCAGCCCTGGCCCAACCACCAGCGCCCGACCAAGTGGGTCGTTGACCTCGCGCGCCAGCGGCTCGCGGACCTGCAGAAGATCGTGCAGACGCGCCTGGCCGCCGCCGACCCGTCGCTGTCGGAGGGCCTCGAGCTGATGTCCTTCCTCACCAACCTGGTCGGTTCGCAGCACGTCGAGCGCTTCGTGCCGATCGCCGAGCCCGAGCGCGAGCGCCAGCTCGATGCGGCACCGCCGCCGGCGAAGAAGAAGTCCAGCGGCTCGACCTCGACCGCCACCGCCATCAAGCCGGGCCGGCCGCCGGCGCCGCGCGGCAGGGCTGCGGCACGCCCCGCCAGGCCGGTCAACGACACCACGGTCACCGCCGTCGTCAAGGACGCCGCGCGGCTGCTGTCCTGGGGCCGCGAGTGGCACGAGCTGCCGGATGCCATCGCGCGCATCGCCGGCCGTCCCGACGCGCAGCAGGTGCGCCAGATCCTGAAGAGCAGCAAGAGCGCGATCGAACAGCGCATTGCCGCGCAGGGCCAGCACTGACGCATTAGAATCCGCGCCCGCATGGATGAATCATCCAGGTCGGGCGCCGCTGCCGGAATCCTCCGCCGCCTGGGCGCCTTCTTCTACGATGCGCTGCTGCTGGTGGCGCTGCTCTTCGTCGCGACCCTGCCCTGGCTGGCGCTGACCGGCGGCGAGGCGATCACGCCAGGATCCGCCGGCGGGCTGGAATACGCCTACCGCGGCTGGCTGCTCGCGGTCGCTTTCGCCTATTTTGGCCTGTCCTGGACCCATGGCGGCCAGACGCTCGGCATGCGCGCCTGGCGCCTCCGCCTGGTGCGGGCCGACGGCGGTCCCCCGGGCTGGCTGGACGCGACGGTGCGCTTCACGCTGGGCGCCACGATGGCGCTGCTGGCGGGTTTCGGTCTCTGGTACCTGCGCGCGCCGGGCTGGTCGTTCACCGACCTCGGCGCCCTGCTGCTGCTGCTGCCGCCGCTCGGCAACCTGCTCTCGGTCGCCGTCCACCCCCGCGGCTGCAGCCTGCAGGACCTCGCCAGCCTGACGCGGGTGCTGCGGACCTAGGGCAACTCCGCCCTAGCGCGTGCGCCAGATGGCGATGGCGGCCACCGCCGACATCAGCAACGTCGGGCCCCAGGCGACCAGCAGCGGGTTGAGGTTGTAGACCTGGCCGCTGTTGGCCAGCGTCTGCGTCAGCAGGATGAACAGCACGCCCGCCATGATGCCGAGCACGGTGCGCGCGCCGGCGCCGGCCTGGCGCAGCGGGCCGAAGGCGAACGGCACCGCGAACACGCAGACGATGACCGCCGCGAACAGGCGCGAGACGCGGGACCAGTACGCGATGTCCCAGGCGCGCGTGTCGAGGCTGTTTGCCGCGAGATGCCGGCGGAAGGCCCGCAGGTCGGAAAGCGGCCGCGAACCCGGGTCGGTCACCGCGAGGCCGAGGAACTCGGGATTGAACTTGGCGCCGGTCACCTCGCGCGCACCGCTCTTCGTCGCGACGTGGTCGGCGGCAAAGGTGGTCTCGGCGTAGTTCGACAGCACCCAGCGCCCGTCGGCGTCCTGGCGCGCGGTCTCGGCGCGGCCGACCAGGCGCAGGTGACGGTCGGGGCCCATCTCGTAGAGGAACACGCCGCCGAACAGGTTCTCGGCGGCCTGCTGGCGCACGTTGACGAACCACGACCCCTCGCGCACCCAGGCGCTGCGGCTGCCCGCGATCTCGAGCTGCGAGAAGCGGCTGAACAGCTTGTACTGGCGGGCGTACAGGTCCGCGGGCGGCGCGAAGTACTCGCCGACCACCCACAGCGTCGCGGCGACCACGCCGCCGGCGATCGCGGCCGAACCGGCGATGCGCGCGACCGATACGCCTGCCGCGCGCAGCACCGTCAGCTCGCTGTCGCGCGCCAGCGCGCCGAGGCCGGTGATCGCGCCGATCAGCGCCCCGATCGGCAGCAGCTCGTAGGCCTGCTGCGGCAGCATCAGCACCGTCACCAGGAACGCGGCGGCGACGTCGAAGCTGCCCTGGCCGATGTCGTCCTGCTGGTTGATGAAGGTGACCAGCGACATCAGCGCCAGCAGCACCGCCATGACCATCACCGTGTGCAGCAGCACGGTGCGCGCCAGGTAAAGGTCGAGCCGCTTCATGCGCGCGCCCTCGTCTGCCGGCCCCAGCCCGATGCCGGGCTCTGGCGCAGCAGCAGCGCGAATCCCGTCGCCGCCATCAGCGCGTGCACCCACCAGGTCCCGAGGGCGGCCGGCAGCTGCCCCTTCTCGACCCAGACCTGCGCCGCCGACAGCAGGTTGGAATAGACGAAGTAGAGCAGGATCGCGATCGCCACCCGCGCGTATCGGCCCTCGCGCGGGCGCAAGGCCGCCAGCGGCACCGCGACGATCGCGAGCACCAGCACCATGACCGGCATCGAGATGCGCCGCTGCAATTCCGCGATGTCGGCGAGTTCCGCCGACGCCAGCAGCGTCGCGGTGGGCCGGCGCTCGGGCAGGGTGCGGCCGGCATCCGGCGCCGGCACCACCACCGGGATGCCGTGCTCGACGAAGCGGATGCGGCGGAAGCCCGGCTGGCCGGGCACGCCCTCGACGCGCTCGCCGTCGTGCAGCACCACGAGCTGGGTGCTGCCGCCGTCCAGCACGCGGTGCTCCGCCCAGGCGGCGGTCGCGACCTCGACGCGCTCGCCGGCGAGGCGCTGCACGAACACGTTCTCGAGCCGGCCGCCTGGCCCGAGCTGCTCGGCGTAGAACACCGCCTGGCCGTCGGCGTAGGTGCGGAACTTGCCGGCTTCCAGCATCCCGAACTGCGCATCGCGCATGGCGCGGCCGCGCAGCTGCTCGGCGCCGTCGCGCGCCGCCGGGCCGACCACGAACGCGAGCCAGCCGAGCAGCGCCGCGACCGGCAGCGCCAGCGCGAACACCGGCAGGTAGAGACGCTCGGGGCCGGCGCCGCAGGCGCGCACCGCGGTCATCTCGCTCTCGTGGTACAGGCGCCCCAGCGCGAGCATGACGCCGAGCAGCATCGCGATCGGCACCAGCAGCATCAGGTTCTCGAGCGTCGTCAGCCCGATCAGCGCGAACACGATGTCGTGGGGGAAGCCCCGTTCCGCGGCGGTGCCCAGGATGCGCGCGAGCTGGTAGCTGACGAGGATCGCCAGCAGCACGGCCGTGACCCCGCCGAGCGACCCGGCGACCTCGCGCAGGACATAGCGGTCAATGGTGGAAAACAAGGCCGTTTTGCCCGGGATCCCGGCGCGCGGATCCGTCCTTTTCGATTACACTGGCGAATACACGGTAAACCAGCGCGACTGCGCACTCAACGGCCCGCGCGCGGGCCGTCGGCGCAACCAGGGGATCGGGACATGCAGTTCTACGCCACCGGCGCAACCGCGGCACGCCAGAAGACCGCTTGCGCCATCGTCGGCATCCACGAGCCGGCCACGATGACCGCCGCCGCGCGCGAACTCGACCGCGCCGCGGGCGGCGCCATCGGGCGCGTGCTGCGCCGCGGCGACTTCAGGGGCAAGGCCGGTGAAGTGCTGCCGATCATGGGCGCGCGCGGGCCCGCGGAACGCATCCTGCTGGCGGGCCTCGGCGCCAGGAAGGGCTACGGCCGCAAGGCCTACCGGCGGGCGGTCGTGGCGGTGACGCAGTGGCTGGCCAAGGGCGGCGCCGGCAATGCGGTCAGCTACCTCGCGGCGGAGGCGGTGCCCGGACTCGAGCCCTACTACGCCGCGCGCCAGGCGCTGGAAAGCGTCGAGTCCGCGCTCTACCGCATCCCGGACCTGAAGTCCGGCAGGAAGCCGCCGCGGCCGAAGCTCGCGCGCTTCGGCATCGCGGTCGCGAAGGCGGATCTCGAGGCCGCGCGCCGCGGCATCCGCCACGGGCGCGGCATCGCGGCCGGCATGGCGCTCACGCGCGATCTCGCCAACCTGCCGGCCAACGTCTGCACGCCAACCTACCTCGCCGGACGGGCGCGGCAGCTCGCGCGCGAGCACAAGGGCGTCCGCGCGCGCGCGCTCGACGTCCGCGCCATCCGGCGCCTGAAGATGGGTTCGTTCCTGTCGGTCACGCGCGGCTCCGACGAGCCGCCGCGACTGATCGTGCTCGAGTACCGCGGCGGCAGGCGGGGCGCCGCGCCCGTGGCCCTGGTCGGCAAGGGCGTCACCTTCGATACCGGCGGCATCTCGCTGAAGCAGCCGCCCGGCATGGACGAGATGAAGTTCGACATGAGCGGCGCCGCCTCGGTGTTCGGCGCCGTCAAGGCGCTCGCGACCATGGGCGCCGCGGTCAACGTGGTCGGCGTTGTGCCGGCCTGCGAGAACATGCCGAGCGGGCGCGCGACCAAGCCGGGCGACATCGTGCGCTCGATGGCCGGCAAGACCATCGAGGTGCTGAACACCGACGCCGAGGGCCGGCTGATCCTCTGCGACGCCATCAGCTATGCGCGCCGCTACAGGCCGCGCGCGGTCGTGGACATCGCGACGCTCACCGGCGCCTGCGTGATCGCGCTCGGATCCCACTACTGCGGCCTGTTCTCGCCGGACGAGACGCTGGCCGCCGCGCTGGCCGCGGCCGGCGAGCGCGCCGACGACCGCGCCTGGCGCATGCCGGTGGCGGAGGAATACGCGGAACTGCTCAAGAGCAACTTCGCCGACATGGCGAACGTCGCCGGGCGCGAGGCGGGCGCGATCACCGCCGCCTGCTTCCTGTGGAAGTTCACCGACGGCCTGCGCTGGGCGCACCTCGACATCGCGGGCGCGGCCTATCTCACCGGCAGCCAGAAGGGCAGCACCGGCCGGCCGGTGCCGCTGCTGGTGGACTGGCTGATCCACCGGGACTGATGCCGTGGGCGCACCGCGCGTGGACTTCTACGTGCTGCCGAGCGACCAGCCCGCGGCGCGCCTGCGCTTCGCCTGCCGCCTGGTCGAGAAGGCCTGGCTGCGCCGCCACCGGGTGCGCGTGCAGCTCGACCCCGGCGGCGACCTCGAGGCATTCGACGACCTGCTGTGGACCTTCGCGGACCGCAGCTTCGTCCCGCACCATCGCCTGGGCGCGGGCGAGCCGGCACCGGAGCCGGCACCGGCGCCGGTCGTGCTCGCGGACGGCGACGGCGCCGACCCGGGCGACGGCGACCTCGTCGTCAACCTCGCAGGCACCCTGCCGCCCGTGCCCGAGCGCTGGGGACGCATCGCGGAAGTCGTGGATGCGGACGAGGCCAGGCGCAGGCTCGGACGCGAGCGCTTCCGGCAATACCGCGAGCGCGGCTGGGAACCGCTGACGCACGAGATGAGGGACGAGCCATGAGCCGCGAGCCGGGCCGCGACCTGCCGATCCTGACCGACGTCGTCGAACTGCACGCGACCGGCAGCTTCCCGAAACCCGAGCACCCCCGGGACGAGGCGGAATCGCCCTACGCTTCCGGCCTGCTGACGCCGGAGGACATCGCCGCGCTGCAGGCGACGCTGGTGAGCCGGACCATGAACCTCACCGACGAGCTGCTGCACGCCGCGGCCCGCGACATCGAGGCGGTCATGTTCGAGCGCGTGATCGACCGCCTGCGCGCGGCGCTGCCCGAGCTGGTCGCGGCCGCGCTGCGCGAGCACCTCGCCCCCGGCGAGGACTGAGTCCGCGCGCGACGGCATGGACAAGACCTACTCCCCCTCCGACATCGAGGAGCGCGTCTACCGGCACTGGGAACAGTCCGGCCTGTTCGCGCCCGCGGGCGACGGCGCGCCGTACTGCATCGTGATCCCGCCGCCGAACGTGACCGGGACGCTGCACATGGGCCATGCATTCCAGGACACGATCATGGACGCGCTCACGCGCTTCCATCGCATGGAGGGACGGCGCACGTTGTGGCAGCCGGGCACCGACCACGCCGGCATCGCCACGCAGATGGTGGTCGAGCGGCAGCTCAATGCCGAAGGCCTGAACCGGCGCGACATCGGGCGCGAGCAGTTCGTCGCCCGCGTCTGGCAGTGGAAGGAGCAGTCGGGCGGGACGATCGCGCGCCAGTTGCGCCGCCTGGGCGCCTCGGTGGACTGGAGCCGCGACCGCTTCACGATGGATCCGGGGTTGTCGGCAGCGGTGCTCGAGGCCTTCGTGCGGCTGCACGGGCAGGGCCTGATCTACCGCGGCAAGCGCCTGGTCAACTGGGACCCGGTGCTGAAGACCGCGCTGTCCGACCTCGAGGTGCAGTCCGAGGAGGAGAACGGCAGCCTGTGGCACATCCGCTACCCGTTCGCGGACGGCGACGGCCATGTCACGGTCGCGACCACGCGGCCGGAGACGCTGCTCGGCGACACCGCGGTGGCCTTCCACCCGGACGACGATCGTTATCGCGGCTTTGCCGGACGGCGGATCCGGCTGCCGCTCACCGAACGCGAGATCCCGATGATCGCGGACGCCTTCGTGGACCCCGCTTTCGGCTCCGGCTGCGTGAAACTGACGCCGGCGCACGACTTCAACGACTATGAAGTCGGCCAGCGCCACGGCCTGCCGATGATCAACGTGCTGACCGCGGATGCGAAGATCGGCGACGGGGCGCCCGCGCGCTACCACGGACTCGACCGCTTCGAGGCGCGCCGGAAGGTGGTCGCCGACCTCGAGGCCGCGGGCCTGCTGGAGAAGGTCGAGCCACACCGGATGGCGGTGCCGCGCGGCGACCGCAGCGGCGCGGTGCTCGAGCCCTGGCTGACCGACCAGTGGTACGTGAAGATCGCGCCGCTCGCCGCACGCGCGATCGGCGCGGTCGAGGACGGCAGCATCCGCCTGGTCCCGGCCAGCTGGGACAAGACCTACTTCGAGTGGATGCGCAACATCAAGGACTGGTGCATCAGCCGCCAGCTCTGGTGGGGACACCGCATCCCCGCGTGGTACGGGCCGGATGGCGCGGTGTACGTGGGCCGCAGCGAGGCCGAGGTGCGCTCGAGGCACGGCATCGCGCCCGGCACGCCGCTGGTGCAGGACGAGGACGTGCTGGACACCTGGTTCAGCTCGGCGCTGTGGCCGTTCTCGACCATGGGCTGGCCCGCCGACACGCCGGAACTGCGGAGCTTCTATCCGACCTCGGTGCTGGTCACCGGCTTCGACATCATCTTCTTCTGGGTCGCGCGCATGATCATGTTCGGCCTGCACTTCACCGGGCAGGTGCCGTTCCGCGAGGTCTACGTGCACGGCCTGATCCGCGACCACGAAGGCCAGAAGATGTCGAAGTCGAAGGGCAACGTCATCGACCCGCTCGACATCGTGGACGGCATCGGCCTCGAGGAGCTGGTCGCCAAGCGCACCACGGGCCTGATGCAGCCGCAGCTCGCGCCCGCCGTCGAGCGCGCCACCCGCAGGCAGTTCCCGCAGGGCATCCCCGCCTACGGCACCGACGCGCTGCGCTTCACCTTCGCGGCGCTGGCGACGCAGTCGCGCGACCTGCGCTTCGACCTCGGCCGCGTCGAGGGCTACCGCAACTTCTGCAACAAGTTGTGGAACGCGGCGCGCTTCGTGCTGATGTCCACGGAGCAGGACCCGGGCCCGGGTCCGGAGCGGCTGTCGCAGTACGACCGCTGGATCCGCTCGCGGCTGCAGGGGGCGATCGCCGGCGTGCGCCGCGGCTATGCCGATTACCGCTTCGACTTCGCCGCGCAGGCTGCCTACGAGTTCACCTGGTACGAGTTCTGCGACTGGTACCTCGAGTTCACCAAGACCGTGCTGCAGTCGCCCGACAGCACGGCGGAGCAGCGCCGCGGCACGCGCCGCACGCTCATCGAAACGCTGGAGACGCTGCTGCGGCTGCTGCACCCGCTGATGCCGTTCATCACCGAGGAGCTCTGGCAGGCCATCGCCGCGCGCGCGGGGAAGACCGGCGCGTCGATCATGCGCCAGCCCTATCCGTCCGCTGATCCCGCCCTGCATGACGCCGAGGCCGAGGCCCTGACCAACCTGGCCCGCGACCTGACGCTGGCGATCCGCGGCATCCGCGGCGGCTTCGACATTGCGCCTTCGGTGCGCATCCCGGTCCACATCGAGAATGCGGCGGCCGATGACCGGCTGCGGATCGAGGCGAGCGCAGCGGCCATCCGCCGCCTGGCCGGCCTCAGCGAGATCCACTGGCTGGCGCCCGGCCAGCTGGCCCCGCACTCGGCGACCGCCGCGGTCGGGGCGCTGGTCGTGCACCTGCCGATGGCCGGCCTCATCGACGTGGAAGCGGAACTCGCCCGGCTGGAGAAGCGCCGCGGCAGGGCCGGCCAGGAACTGGCGCGGGCGGAGGCCAAGCTCGCGAACGCGAATTTCGTCCGCAACGCGCCCGCCGAGGTGGTCGCGCAGGAACAGGCCAGGGTCCTTGAGTTCAAGCGTGAACTGGCGCAACTTGCCGAGCAGTACGAGCGGGTAGCCTCGCTGCGATGAACGCCCTTTCCCAGGCCCCGGACCGCGAGCGCGCGCAACTGCTGGCCGCGCTCGCGAGCCTCGGCCAGGTGATCCTCGGCAAGGACCGCGAGCTGCGCCTCGCGCTGTGCTGCCTGCTGGCCCGCGGCCACCTGCTGATCGAGGACATCCCCGGCGTCGGCAAGACCACGCTCGCGCACGCGCTCGCGCGCGTGCTCGGCCTGAGCTACCAGCGCATCCAGTTCACCAGCGACCTGCTGCCGGCCGACGTCATCGGCATCTCCGTGTACGACCGCGCCAGCGGCCGCTTCATGTTCCATCGCGGCCCGGTGTTCGCGCAGCTGGTCATGGCCGACGAGGTCAACCGCGCCACGCCCAAGGCGCAGAGCGCGCTGCTGGAGGCGATGGAGGAGCGCCAGATCACCGTGGACGGCGAGACGCACCCGCTGCCCGAGCCGTTCTTCATCGTCGCCACCCAGAACCCCTCGTTCCAGGTCGGCACCTTCCCGCTTCCCGAGTCGCAGATCGACCGCTTCCTGATGCGCATCGAGCTCGGCTACCCGGCCGCCAGCCACGAGCGGCAGCTGCTGCGCGGCAAGGACCGCCGCGACCTGCTCGCGGACCTGCCGGCGGCGCTCGATCCCGCGGTGATCCCGGCGCTGCAGCAGCGGGTCGCGGCGGTGCACGCGAGCGACGCCTTGCTCGATTACGTGCAGGCGATCGCGCGCGCCAGCCGCGACGGCGGCCGCCACCAGGCCGGACTTTCGCCGCGCGCCGTGATCTCGCTGCTGCGCGCCGCGCAAGCCTGGGCCTTCCTGCACGGGCATGCGGGCGTGCTGCCCGAAGATGTCCAGGCCGTGCTGCCCGCGGTCGTCGGCCACCGGCTGCGGCCGCGCGATGCCGCGGATCCGCGCGGACCGAACGAGGTCGCGGCGGCGCTGCTGAAGTCGGTGCCGATACCCTAGGATCGGCGCCATGCTGGGCTTCGTCAGGCGGCGCGTGCGCGACTGGATCCGGCGGCGCCAGGGACCCGACGCCGGACCGGTCACCCTGCGGCGCGGCCGCATCTACATCCTGCCGACCGGCCTCGGCGTCGCATTCGGCGTGATGCTGTTCGCGATGCTGATGGGCTCGCTGAACTACGCCAACAACCTCGGTCTCGCCCTGACCTTCCTGCTCGCGTCGCTCGGCCTGGTGGCGATGCACGCCTGCCACCGCAACCTGGAGACGCTCATCGCGCGCGAGGCCGGTTCCGATCCGCCGTTCGCCGGCGACGATGCCGTGTTCCGCCTGTCGCTCGCGAACCCCGCCGGCCTGCCGCGCCGCGATCTGGAGGCCAGCGCGCAGGCCGCCGCGGGTCCGGCCGTGACCGTGGACGCGGCGGGAGAGGCGACGGTGCGCCTCACGGTGCCGACGCGGCGCCGCGGCTGGGTGACGCTCGATCGCCTCGAGATCGCCACGCGGTTTCCCTATGGCCTGTTCCGGGCCTGGGCGGTGCTGCACCCGGGGCTGCGCTGCCTGGTCTATCCGAAGCCGGCCGCCGATGCGCCGCCGCCGCCGCTCGCGCCCGGCGAGGCCGGCGGTGGCACGGCGCGCCGCGGCGAGGACGATTTCGCCGGCCTGAAGGACTACCACCCCGGCGACCCGCCGCGCCACATCGCGTGGAAGGCCTATGCCCGCGCCGGCGAGCTGCTGGTGAAGGAGTTCAGCGGCGCGGCCGAGCCGCTGCCGGTGTTCGACCTCGCGGACGCGCCGGGTGCCGACCTGGAGGCGCGCCTGTCGGTGCTTGCGCGCTGGGTGGTGGATGCGCATGCGCGCGGCGAGACCTTCGGCCTGCGGCTGCCCGGCGCCGAGATCCCGCCGCAGCCGGGGGAGGCGCAGCGCCGCCGCTGCCTTGCGGCGCTCGCCACCTTCGAGGCCCCGGCGCGTGGCCATGACTGATCCGCGCGGTCTTCGCCGGCTCGGCTGGACCATGAGTGCGCTGGGCGCCGCGCTGGTGCCGCACCTGCTGCACCTGCAGCCGTGGATCACGGCGACGGTGCTCGCGATCGGCGCCTGGCGCCTGCTCGCCGAGCTGCGCGGCTGGCGCCTGCCGGGCCGCTGGACGCGCGCGCTGATTGCGCTTGCGGTGACGATCGGCGTGCTCGCCGGGTACGCGACGATCACCGGGCTCGACGGCGGCACCGCCCTGCTGGCGCTGATGTCGGCACTGAAGCTGCTGGAGACGCGCGCGCCGCGCGACCACGTCGTGCTCATCTTCATCGGCTGGTTCCTGTGCCTCGCGGCGTTCCTCTACGCGCAGGACCTGCTGACCGTCGCCTGGGTGCTGCCGACGGTCTGGCTGCTGGCAGCCGCGCTGCTGCGGGTCTCGCGCCCGGCCGACACCGGGCCGCCGCTGGCGCCGTTCCGCGCGACCGGGGCGATGCTGCTCAAGGCGGCGCCGATCGCGCTGGTGCTGTTCCTGTTCTTCCCGCGCCTGGCCGGCAGTTTCTGGGGCGCGCCCTCGGCCGAGCGCACGCTCACGGGACTCACCGAGGAGATGTCGCCGGGCGACATCTCCGAGCTGACGCTGAACGAGGCGGTG
>JAHCAM010000039.1 GCA_019634895.1 Steroidobacteraceae bacterium
GCAGCGCTCCAGGTTCTGGGCGGTCTGCACCAGCACGACCTTGGCGTTGCTGCGGTTGCTGCGCATGACCTGCTGGCGGTAGGTCGGGATGGCGATGGCCGCGATGATGGCGACCACGACCATCGCGATCAGCAGCTCCATGAGCGTCATGCCACGCTGGGACTTTCGGATTGCGGACCGGTACATGGCATCTCCTCCGCTAGCGGACCTGGCGCCAGGACTGGCGGCCGGTCGCGTTGGCACCCGGGTTCTCGACCGTGACCTGGATGTTCCCGGTCGTGCCCGGCGTGTACTTGTACTCGGCCGTCTCGCCCGACAGGATGCCCGGCTTCGGCGTGATGCCGACCTCCGACTGCAGCCCGCTGACCGGCACCTCGATCCGGGTGCCGTCCGGCAGGTCGATCGTGACCAGGTCGCGGCTGTCGAATTCGCCGTCCCGGTTCAGGTCGAACGGCGTCGCCTGCAGGCGCGAGCCGGACAGCCCGTCGAGCTCCATGAGCCAGCTGGTGCCGCCCGCGACGCAGGGATCCGGATCCGGGATCACGGTGGTGAAGATGATGCGCCCGCTGCGCAGGATCGAGTCGGACACCTGCATCTCGCCGCGGAACACGCCCGGCGGGTTCGGCGGCGACAGCAGGTCGAGGAACCAGCCGCGGTTGCTGACGTAGTTGTCGGTCGTCACCCGCAGCGGGATGGTGATGCTGCTGCCGTCCGGCGCGGTGAACGAGAACGTGTCCTCGACGATGATCTCCTGCGCCGTCAGGTCCGCACGCCCGCCGACGATGTCGGCGTTCGTCAGCGTGTGGCGGTCGTAGATGCCGTAGAAGGTCTGCGTCTGCGTCGGCGTCTTGTCGATGAGCTCCAGGAACTTGCCGGTGCCGAATAGCACCACCATGCCGGAGCCCCGCGCCCCGCGGCCCACCTCCGGCCGCGAGGTGATCGGCTGCCGGGCGCCGCCCGGGTCGCGCGCGACGTAGAGCGGCTCGGCAACGCCGGCCGTGCGATAGGCGACGTCCCACGCCGCCGGGTCCGCATTGTTGAGGTTGAACTTCCACATGTTCCCGGCCAGGTCGCCGGCGAAGACGTAGTCGACGATCGAGTCGCCGTTGAGATCCACGGCCGCCGGGGTCGACATGCCGTTGCCGCCGGTGCCGTAGCCGGTGTCGATCTTGCGGATCAGCGCGCCGGTCTCGGCGTCGACGATGAACAGCATGGCGCGGCCGGTGACGCTGTTGTAGCCGTTGCCGAACACCGCGGCCCAGCGGCCGTTGTGCAGGCGCACCAGCGCCGGCCGGCTGTAGGTGTAGCCGAGATCCGCCGCATCCGTGAATTCCCAGCGGAAGATCGACGCCGCTCCCGCCTCGGAGAAGGACGCGGGATTGGTGATGTCGAGCGCATAAATGCTCCGGCCGCCCTTGTTGAGGCCGCCGACCAGGAGGGTGCGCCAGGCGCCGCCATAGAAGACGTCGCCCATCGTCGGCGGTCCGTCGACGTAATAGCGGTGGCTGTACGCCGGATCGGTCAGCTCGTGCAGGTTGGCGAACACGGCCTGCGGGATGAACGCCAGGCGCTCGACGCCGGTGCGGGCATCGAAGCCGTGCAGCATGCCGTCGTTGGCGCCGGCGTAGACCATCTGCAGGCGGGTGTCCTGGGCGGTGACGAACGCCGAGTAGGGCTGGCTTTCCAGCAGGTCCGGGTACATGAACGGCGGGCGGCCGACGAACATGGGCGCCGAGGAAACGATGTCCCCGAGCACGTTGCGGGTCGGCGCCTGCGGCCGGTTGCGGAACTGCGGCGAGCCGGTGGCGACGTTCTGGTCCTCGCGCGAGCCGTCGCCGCGCAGGTAGTCGAGACGCAGCTGGCCGAAGCCGTCGGTGGCCGGGTCGAGCTGTCCGCGCCGGACCACGTCGAGGCTCGCCCAGCGGAACGGCACGGCCGCGCCGCTGTTGTTGACGGTGATGATGGTGCGGCTGTTCGGCGCCGGGATCAGGCGGCCCGCGTCCCATTCCTCGGTCGCAGCAAGGGTGCCGTCGCTCTGCACCGGATAGGACAGCAGCTGTCCGGCCCAGTCGCCGCTGTTGAACTTCGCCTGGTAGACGCGGGTCTCGCTGGAGATGGAGCCCGAGTTCACCGACGCGGACGAGGCCGAGCCGACGCGCGCCAGGATCTCGCTGAAAGCCCGGCGCAGCTGGTCGCCGAGCCGCAGCGCGTTGGTGACCAGGAAATAGTTGTCCGGGTCGCCGTCGCCGTCGGCGTCCCATTCCATGGCCACGTCCGGGATGTCATTGGCGTTCGAGTCCTGGAACCCGCCCCATTTCGCCGCATACCACAGCGGGTCCTTCAGCAGCGCGGCCGCCGGCTGCACGCCGGGCGAGAAGGTGCGCGCGCTGAGCAGCGGCAGCGCCACGCGGTCGGCCCAGCCGGCGGCGGTCGCCGGCGCCGGCGGCGAGCCGAGGTAGGTGGGCGGCATGTCCAGGAAGTAGTCGGGGTCCGCGTTGGCGGCGGTGTCGATGTCGCGCACCACCAGGTAGGTGCCATCCGCCGTGGTGCCCGAGATGATGTAGCCCATGTGCTGAATGATGCTGCCGGCGGCGTACTCGGAGGTGACGGTGACGGTCAGGGTGCCGTTGGCGTTGACCACGTAGTCATAGACCGCGATCGCGTCCATGTCGTGGTCGGCGCCCTGCTCGACGTCCTCGAAGTTGACGCGGAAGCGCCCGCTCGTCGGCGTGAGCACGTCGACGTAGAAGTCCACGATCTGGTTGGTCGGCTGGAAGGTGCCCTGCGTGGGCACGATGTTGCCGCCGAAGTTGCCCGATGGCGACTTGGCGAAGGGCACCAGGGTGATGGTCTGCCCGTTGACCGGGATCTCGATGCGCGGCAGCGGCGATGCCAGCGCCACCGCGAAGGTGTTGACCTTCTCGACGCTGGCCGCGGCAGCGGCGTTCAGCGAGCCGATCTCGGTGGTGCGGCCGTGGTAGGCGACGCTGGCGGCGTAGTAGCTGCCCTGCTTGGTCGGCTCCTCCGGCGACAGGCCGCGGATGTTGCCGAAGCTGGTCGCGGTCTTCGGGGTCGGCGCGCCGTCGTACAGGCCGCCGGACTGGCCGATGAAGATGCGCTGGGCGGCGCCAAACTCCTGGTCCCACAGCGTCTGGCCGAGCGTGGCCACGTTGAGGCCGCCCAGGGTGTCGCCGCCGAAGGCGGCGAACGCCGAACCCGGAAGCTGGTCGCTGTCGTAGGACGGGTTGATGTCGCTGACCACCGTCTGGAACGGCTTGGTGCAGAACGGGCGCCCGGAGTAGGGGTTGTTCCAGGTCGCGACCGGCAGGCCGCCGCCCGGCAACGAGCCTTCCTCGCCCTGTCCGAAACTGGTCGCGAACGCGGCGGTGGCGCTGCCGCGGCCGGCGAAGTAGCGCAGGCCCTCGTACATCATCTCCGCGACCGGGTTGCCCCACATCTGGCACTCGCCGGCGTTGATCGGGCGGTTTGCGATCCAGCCGCAGGTGTACTGGTAGTTGCCGCCGAAGCCGGTGGAGCGCAGCCGGTTCATGGTGGTGATCACGCCGTTGAAGTTGCGGAACGTGCCGTTGGTGGTGACGTTGACTTCGTCGCGGATCGAGCCCATGGCGCGGCGCAGCACGCCGCCGCTGGTGTTGCGCGCGTAGGAGCCGGTCAGCAGGCCGAAGGCCATCGAGTCGTTCTCGCCGAATTCCTGCAGCAGGCCGACCGGCTTGTAGTTGCCGTCGGGGTAGCGCTGGCAGTTGCTCTCGAGCAGTCCGGCGACGCAGACCTGCACGCGCACGTAGAGGTCGTTGCTGTGCACCGTGAACGCCGGCGCGGCGCCGCCGCCGTCGATCGAGGTGTGGGCCACCGGCCGTTCCTTGCTGACCCAGTTCCAGATCCGGTTGGTACGGTTCAGCAGGAAGCGCAGCCGCGGAGGCTCCGCGAAACCATTGCCGGTCAGCGGCGTGGTGTTGGCGAACAGGTGGCGGGTGCCGGCGGTCGGCAGCGCCAGCGGCGTGTAGTCACGGATGTCGAAGCCGTCCACCAGCACGCTGGTGTATTCCTTGCCCCAGCTGTGCGCGTCCTGCGGGATGTGGCTGCGCTCCAGGACGGTCATCGTCGAGGAGTCGGTCGAGCGCAGGCCGCCGTACAGCACCTTGCGCAGCGCGTCGATGCGCGAGGTCGTCAGGTAGTTCAGGTAGTCGCCGCTCCACTGGTTGGTGCAGCGCTTGCTGGCGGTGACGCTCGCGGGATTGAAACGGCCGTTGGCGGCGCTGTAGGTGTAGCACTTGTGCGAGTCGAAGTAGCCGTAGTAGTCGATCGCGGGGTTGTAGCGGATGTCCAGCACGCCGTCGCCGTCGAGGTCGGAATGGTCGTTGTAGGCCTCGTAGTACAGCTTGTGGTCGCGGCCGAGCACGATCAGGTTCATCGGCGGGACGCTCGCGTTCAGGAACAGCGGAATGTCGCTGATCGCGGGCGCGGTCTGCGCGCCGGCGATCTGCAGCGCGGCCGCCGAGCCGAGCAGCGTCGCGTAGAGCCGATGGAGCAGTCGTTTTGCGGTGGACATGGTCGTCGTCCTCGGGTGCCGGCGCCGGTCTCAGAACCGCCGGGTGTAGGTGCTTTCGAGCACGACCTGCGCGGTGTCGGTGGCGCCGGTCGAATGCGAAGTCATGCGGTAGAAGGTGCGGCCCTCGGGCGGCCCGTGGCCGACCGTCAGGCTGTCCGGTATGAAGCCGGCTTCCTCGACCAGGGCCCGCGGCTCCTGGGTCGTCTGCGTGATCTCGCGCACGCCGGCGGCGCCGTATTCCTGCGCATTGGCGGTCCACCAGGCCGCGCCCTGGTTGCGCAGGTTGTCCGGCAGGCTGCCGCGCTGCCACACGGCGCAGGGCGCCGCCGAGCAGGTGTCGGGGCGGTTGATGAGCACGCGGATACGGTTCTCGGCATCGCGCAGGCCGGCCTCAGCGCCCTGGAACGCGATGTTGACGTCGCGGGTGTTGCCGGCCATGCGCTCCTCCATGCGCGTCACCTGCATCGCCGCGAGGCCGAGGACGGTCATGACCAGCAGCAGCAACAGGCTGATCACGAGGATCGCCCCGCGCTGCGAGCGTGGCACCGGATCGAGGATGTTCGGCAGATCCATGTTCAGGCTCCGGTCGTCACAGCGCGCGGTTGCGCACCGCGGCAGTGGTCGTAAACACCATGCGCTGCCGGCGGTCGTCGAACGGCCCGAGGGCCAGGCCGCCGAGCGCCGGATCGAGCAGGTTGTAGGTTGCCGTGTCCACGTCCGTGCCGACCTCCTCGGAGCGGGCCAGCAGCGACAGGCTGACGCTGATGACGTCGTTCCAGTCGGTCACCAGGTCCGCGGAGACGTAGTTATTGGCGACGCGATCGGCGTCCACGTCCTCGCCGTAGGCGAGCTGCAGGGCCTGCACGCCCTCCACCAGCATTTCGGCATCGGCGTCGCCGACCTGGCGCCACAGCGCCGGGCCGGTGCCGTCGTCGCCCACCCAGTAGACGATGGTCTGCAGCGGCAGGATCCGGGCGCCGGCCAGGTACTGGAAGCCGAGGTCGGCGGTCAGATTGCCGGGTCCCGCACCGCCGACGGCATGCTGGATCTGTCCATTGGGCGCGCCCGGGACCCAGGCGCTCACCTGGAACACGCTGCTCGCCTGGCAGTCGCTGATCATCATGATGTCGCCGGCGTTCACCTGGGCGGATGCAGCCAGGACCGTCAGGTCGTCGGCCGAAGTGGCCAGGTCGGTGCGCAGGGTCATGGCGGGGCGGTCACGGACCGGCATGCGCACGACGACGACGTCGCTGTCCAGGACCGGGACCGGGTCCAGCGCGACGCCGAGTGCCGGGCTGAAGGTGCCGTCGCCCAGGGACTCGAAGCCCAGCACCGGCTGCGAATAGTCCCAGCGCGGGTCGCCGGCGACGTCGAGCGTGGTGTTGAAGAACGCTTCCTTCGCGCAGCCGACGTAACCCGCGGAGCGGATGTCATGCACCATCAGTTCGACGGCGATGCGCCCATTCTCCTGCAGGCGCGCGGTCTTCTCGTTGGTGAGGTAAGTGACCTTGGAGCTGAAGAACAGCGATGCCACGCCCGCGAGCAGCAGCAGGCCGATCGCCATCGCCACCATCAGTTCGACCAGGCTGAATCCCCGCTGTGTGATCTGGCGCATGGCGGGCCCTCAGAGCTCGGTCTCGGTCGTGAAGGTGTCGGTACCCAGCCGGTCGGTCCACTGCACGGTGATCGTGGCGACGTTGCCGGCCAGCGCCACGGCACCGTCGCCGGCCGGCAGGATGTCGGCCAGCGTGTCCTTCCAGGTCGTCAGGTCGAGGTCGGAAAGCGCGGCGCCGGCCGGGTTGGCGCCGAGCGCGATGTCGTAGGCGCCGGCCAGGGCCGCGGTGCGGTTGGCGCGCATGCGGTCGGCGATGTCCTGCGCGAGCACGGTGGCCTGGGATCGCAGGTGCGCGCCATGGTTGCTGCGCAGGGCCTCCATCTGCAGGGCCGCGACCCCGAGCAGGCCGATGGACAGCACCAGCAGGGCCACCAGCGCCTCCACCAGCGTGGCGCCGCGCTGGCGGCGGGCGTCGGCGGTGTTCGATGCCGGCATCATGTGCAGGTCTCCCGTTCGGTGGAGACGCGGCCGGTATTGCCGATGCGGATGCAGCGCGCCTTGTCGCCGCCGTAACCGGGCTTCATCAGTTCGAAGCTGCCGTTGGTGATGACCGGGCTGGTCAGGCCGGTCGGGGTGTACTGGAGGAACTCCACGCTGGCGTCCAGCGCCAGGCCGGCGCCGATCGCCGTCCAGGCCTGCAGCAGGGGCTCGCCGGCGCCGCGGCTGCCGTTGCCGTCGGTGTCCACGAACACGATCCAGCCCGTGCTCCAGTCCTCGCTGCCGGCGCACAGCGCCGAATCGTCGCTCGCGCAGACGGTGACCGAATCGCCGCGCTTCATGGATTCGCTGCGTGCCAGCGTCAGCGCCGTGACCAGTTCATTGGTGGCCGTGGCGATGCGGTTGCTGCGGATGACGCTGCCGAACGTGGGCACGGCGATGGCGAGCAGGATGGCCAGCACCGTAATGGCCATCATCAGTTCGAGCAGCGTGAAGCCGGTCTGGGCCTTTTTCATGGGTCGCACTATGAGGGATGGGCGGATGCCCCCGGAGCATGAGCCGACAGGCGCATCGCGCACGGCGACGAGCGGCACGAAACGCCGTCGGCCCGGCCGCTTATGTCGGCAGCCGCGTGACGCAGCTCACATTTCCGCTGGCGCCGCGCGGGCGCGTGATCTACACTGAATTCCCGTCGTAATCGGGTCGCGCAGCGACCGGGATGAGGCTCCCGGCGGCAGCGGCCCGGTGGTTGTTCCAGCACGGCGGGTACCAGATGACGCGATTCGTGTTCGTGACCGGCGGCGTGGTGTCCTCGCTCGGCAAGGGCATCGCGTCGGCCAGTCTCGGGGCCATCCTCGAGGCCCGCGGCCTCAAGGTCCGCATGGTCAAGCTGGATCCCTACATCAACGTCGATCCCGGCACCATGAGCCCGTTCCAGCACGGCGAGGTGTTCGTCACCGAGGACGGCACCGAGAGCGACCTCGACCTCGGCCACTACGAGCGCTTCGTGCGCACGACGACGGGCCGCAACAGCAATTTCACCACCGGGCGCATCTACGAGCGCGTGATCGCCCGCGAGCGCCGCGGCGACTACCTGGGCGCCACGGTGCAGGTGATCCCGCACATCACCGACGAGATCAAGCGCAGCATCGTGCTGGGCGCCGGCGACGCCGACGTCTGCATGGTCGAGGTGGGCGGCACGGTGGGCGACATCGAGTCGCTGCCGTTCCTCGAGGCGATCCGCCAGATGGGGGTCGAACAGGGCCGCAGCCAGTGCGTGTACATCCACCTCACGCTGGTGCCGATCGTCGGCGGCTCGGGCGAGATCAAGACCAAGCCGACCCAGCACTCGGTCAAGGAACTGCGCGGCATCGGCATCCAGCCGGACGTGCTGCTGTGCCGCTGCCGCGACCCGTTGCCGGACGAGCAACGGCGCAAGATCGCGCTGTTCACGAACGTCGAGGAGCGCGCCGTCATCTCGGCCGTCGACGCCGACGACATCTACCGGATCCCGATCCTGCTGCACGAGCAGGGGCTCGACGACATCGTCTGCGACAAGCTGCGGATCGACGCGCCGCCGGCGGACCTGCGCGAGTGGCAGCAGGTGGTCGCGGCGCGTCACCAGCACGAGGCGACGGTCAACATCGCGATGGTCGGCAAGTACATGCAATTGCGCGATTCCTACCTGTCGCTCAACGAGGCGCTGCGCCATGCCGGGCTCAAGACCCGCACCCGCGTGCAGGTCCACTACGTGGAATCCACGGACATCGAGAGCGCGGGCACCGGCTGCCTCGCCGGCATGGACGCGATCCTGGTGCCCGGCGGCTTCGGCGAGCGCGGCATCGAGGGCAAGGTCCTGGCGGTGCGCCACGCGCGCGAGCACGGGGTGCCCTACCTCGGCATCTGCCTCGGCATGCAGGTGGCCGTGATCGAGTTCGCGCGGCACGTGCTGGGCCTGGCGCAGGCCAACTCCACCGAGTTCCAGCGCGACGCACCCGATCCGGTGATCGCGCTGATCACCGAGTGGCGCGACCGCAGCGGCGCGACCGAGCGGCGCGACGACCGTTCGGATCTCGGCGGGACCATGCGCCTCGGCGCGCAGGAGTCCCGGATCCGCGCCGGCACGCTGGCGCGCGCCGTCTATGGCCGCGACGTGATCCACGAGCGGCACCGGCATCGCTACGAGTTCAACAACAACTACCTGGAGCGGATGCAGAAGGCCGGGCTCTCGTTCTCCGCGTTCTCGGAGGACCGGCTGGTCGAGATCGTCGAGTTGCCGTCGCACCCGTGGTTCATCGGCGTGCAGTTCCACCCGGAATTCACCTCCAACCCGCGCGACGGGCACCCGCTGTTCGCGGGCTTCGTCCGTGCGGCGCGCGAGTTCTCGGCCGGCCGCCTGCCGCAGGCAGCGAGCGCGTGAAGCTCGCGGGCGCCGAGATCGGCCCGGACCGGCCGCTGTTCCTGATCGCCGGGCCCTGCGTCGTGGAGGACGCGGCGCTGACGCTCGACATCGCCGGCCAGCTCAAGGAGATCGCCGCCGCGCTCGGCATCCCGTTCGTGTTCAAGGCCTCCTTCGACAAGGCCAACCGCTCCTCGCGGGCGTCGTTCCGGGGCCCGGGCATCGAGGAGGGCCTGCGGGTGCTGGCGGAAGTCCGGCGCCAGCACCAGGTGCCGGTGCTGACCGACGTGCACGAGGACACGCCGCTGGCGGAGGTCGCCGCAGTGGTGGACGTGCTGCAGACGCCGGCCTTCCTCTGCCGCCAGACCAACTTCATCGTCGCCGTCTGCTCGCAGGGCAAGCCGGTCAACATCAAGAAAGGACAGTTCCTGAGCCCCTGGGAGATGGCGAACGTCATCGACAAGGCGCGCTCGACCGGAAACCACGGGATCCTGGTCTGCGAGCGCGGGTTCAGCTTCGGGTACAACAACCTGGTCTCGGACATGCGCGCGCTCGCGGTGATGCGCGACTTCGGCGCGCCGGTCGTGTTCGACGCGACCCACTCGGTGCAGCTGCCCGGCGGCAAGGGCGCCTCCTCCGGGGGCCAGCGGGAGTTCGTGCCGGTGCTCGCGCGCGCGGCGGTCGCAGCGGGCGTCGCGGGCATCTTCATGGAAACGCATCCGGACCCGGAACGCGCGCTCTCGGACGGGCCCAACGCCTGGCCGCTGCCGCGCATGCGGGAACTGCTGGAAGTGCTGCTCGGCATCGACCGCACGGTCAAGTCGCGGCCCTACGCGGAATCCGCCCGGTGACGCGCATCGTCGAGATCCACGGCCGCGAGGTGATCGATTCCCGCGGCAATCCGACCGTCGAGGCGGACGTGGAACTCGAGGACGGCACGGTCGGCCGCGCCGCCGTGCCCTCGGGCGCCTCGACCGGAACGCGCGAGGCGGTGGAGCTTCGCGACGGCGACCCGCGGCGCTACCTCGGCAGGGGCGTGCTGAACGCGGTCGCCAACGTCAACGGCGCGCTGCGCGACGCGCTGGTCGGGCGCGACGCGCTCGACCAGGCCGGGATCGACCGGCGCATGCTGGAACTCGACGGCACCGAGAACAAGTCGGGACTGGGCGCGAACGCGATCCTGGCCGTGTCGCTCGCGACCGCGCAGGCCGCCGCCCGCTCGCAGGCGCTGCCGCTGTACCGTCACCTGGGCGGCGACGACGCCGTGGTCATGCCGGTGCCGCAGATGAACATCATCAACGGCGGCGCGCACGCGGACAACAGCCTCGACATCCAGGAGTTCATGATCCTGCCCGCAGGCCTGCCGGACTTCGGCTCCGCATTGCGCTGCGGCATCGAGGTGTTCCACCAGCTGAAGAAGATCCTGCGGGAGCGCGGGCTCGCGACGTCGGTCGGCGACGAGGGCGGCTTTGCGCCGGACCTGCCGTCGAACGAAGCGGCGCTGGCGGTGATCCTGGACGCCGTCCGCGCCGCCGGTTACCAGCCGGGCCAGGACGTGTGGCTCGGACTCGACGTGGCGAGCAACGAGCTGTTCCGCGACGGCGCTTATCTGCTGGAGTCGGAGGGGCGCCGCTTCACGGCCGCGCAGTTCGCCGACTACCTCGCCGCGCTCGCCGACCGCTACCCGATCGTGACCATCGAGGACGGCATGGCCGAGGCGGACTGGGAGGGCTGGGCGCTGCTGACGCGCCGGCTCGGCCAGCGCCTGCAGCTGGTCGGCGACGACATTTTCGTGACCAACACCGAGATCCTGTCCCGCGGCATCGCGGAGGACGTCGCCAACGCCATCCTGATCAAGCCCAACCAGATCGGCACGCTGACCGAGACGCTGGCGGCGATCGAGATGGCGGTGCAGGCCGGGTACGCGGCGGTCATCTCGCACCGCTCGGGCGAGACCGAAGACGCGACCATCGCCGACCTTGCGGTCGGTTCGCGCGCGACCCAGATCAAGACCGGCTCGCTGTCGCGTTCGGACCGCATCGCCAAGTACAACCAGCTGCTGCGCATCGAGGAACAGCTCGGCGCGCGCGCACGCTACGCGGGGCGCGAGGCGTTCCCGGTCAAGCCGCCCTGAGGAGCGCTCGCGGCCTTGCCGGAACGTGCTAATCTCCCGGCCCCATGAAGACCGTGCTCGGCTGCCTGCTGGTGGTGCTCGCGTTCCTGCAGTACCGGCTGTGGCTGTCGGACGAGGGCATGCGCGAAGTCTGGCACCTCGGCGCCGCGGTCGAGACGCAGCACGCGGAGAACGCCGTTCTGACCGAGCGCAACGCGCAACTGAAGGCCGAGGTCGCGGACCTCAAGCAGGGCCTGACGGCGCTCGAGGAGCGCGCGCGGCACGACCTCGGGATGATCGCCGTGACCGAGACCTTCTATCAGGTCGTCGACACTCCCTACCGCGCCCCGGACGACTCCGGCACGGAGCCCAAGTCCATCCAGGCCGCGACGGTGCCGTGACCGCCCGGTGGCGGAACGCATCTGGTTCGTGATCGCCGCCGCCGGCGCCTCGACGCGCTACGGCGGCGCCACCCCCAAGCCCTGGCTTCGAATCGGCCGCAGGAGCCTGCTCGAGCACGGCCTGCGCGCGCTATCGGCCGTGCCCGGCATCTGCGGCGGGGTCGTGGTGACCGTTGCGGGCGAGCGCCGGTTCCGGAGCCTGCCGGCTGGCGCGAGGCGCGGCGTCGTCACGGCGAGCGGCGGCCCCACGCGGGCCCTGTCGGTGCTGAACGGGCTGCGCGCGCTGGTGACGGCCGAGCCGGAAGACTGGGTGCTGGTGCATGACGCGGCAAGGCCCTGCCTGCCGCGGCGCGACCTGCTGGGCCTCGTCGCGGAATGCCGCCGCGACCCGGTGGGCGGGCTGCTCGCGCTGCCGGTGGCGGACACGCTCAAGCAGGCGGACGAGGAGGGACGCTGTGCGCGCACGCTGCCGCGCGAACGGATCTGGCGCGCGCAGACACCGCAGATGTTCCGCCACGGGCAGCTGATGCGGGCACTGGCGCACGCGCTCGCCGAGGGCTTCGACCCGACCGACGAAGCCGCGGCGATCGAGGGCCTGGGGCTGCGGCCCCGGCTCGTCGAGGGCTCGCCGCTCAACATGAAGGTCACGCGGCCCGGCGACCTGGCGCTGGCGCAGGCCGCCATGCGCATACTGAGGCAGGCAAGATGATGCGGATCGGCAGCGGCTACGACGTCCACCGCTTCGGCGCCGGCGACCACGTGATGCTCGGCGGCCTGCGCATTGCCCATACGCACGGCGTGGTGGCGCACTCCGATGGCGACGTGATCCTGCACGCGCTGATGGACGCCATGCTGGGCGCCGCCGGCGCCGGCGACATCGGCCAGCACTTCCCTCCGGGCGATGCGCGGTTCTCCGGCGCGGACAGCCGCGACCTGCTGCGGGAGGTCGTGCGCATGGTCGCGGCGCGCGGCTTCACGCTCGAGAACTGCGACCTGACGCTGGTGGCGGAGGTGCCGCGGATCGCGTCGCACCGCGACGCCATCTGCGAGAGCATCGCCGCCGCGCTCGCCGTCGACCGCACGCGGGTGAACCTCAAGGCGACCACCGCCGAGGGACTGGGCGCGCTCGGTCGATCGGAAGGCATCGCCGCGCAGGCCATTGTGCTGCTGCGGGAAGTGGACAGTGCCTGAAGGCGCGGGGGCCGCCGGCTGGCGGCGACTCGCGCTCGATCCGCCGCGCGCCTTCGGCACGCCGCCCGTCTCCGGCAACCTGCGCGCAACCGCTGCCGACTTCGCGGTGGAGGAAAGGCTCGGCTACGAGCCGGACGGCGGCCGCGCGCACCGGCTGCTGTGGGTGGAGAAGCAGGCCGCCAACACCCTGGACGTGGCGCGCGAGCTCGCGGCAGCGGCCGGCTGTGCTCCCGCGGACGTGGGCTTCGCCGGCATGAAGGACCGCCAGGCGGTTGCGCGCCAGTGGTTCTCGGTGCCCGCCGAGCGCGCGCAGCCGCCACCGGCGGGATTCCGGGGCGACGCATTCCGGGTGCTGGCGTCGCACCCGCACTCGCGCAAGCTGCGGCGCGGCGCGCTCGCGGGCAACGCCTTCGCGATCCGGGTGCGCGCGGTCGCCGGCGATCGCGTGGCCCTGGCGTCGCGACTCGAGCGCATTGCGGCCGGCGGGTTCCCGAACTACTTCGGCCCGCAGCGTTTCGGCGCGGGCGGCGCCAACCTGGCGCAGGTCGAGGCCTGGCTGGAGCGCGGCTGGCTGCCCCGGGGCCGCGAGCCGCGGGCGTTCGTGCTGTCCACCGCGCGCGCCATCGCGTTCCATGCGGTGCTGGCGCGGCGCGTGGACGAGGGCAGCTGGAACCGCCTGCTGCCCGGCGAGGTCGTCAACCTCGCGGGCAGCGCTTCGGTGTTCGTCGCGGCGGCGCCGGATGAGGCGCTGGCGGAGCGCTGCCGTGCCGGCGACGTGCGCCCGACCGGGCCGCTCTGCGGCGAGGGCGGGCTGGCGCCCGAAGGCGAGGCGGCGGCGGTGGAGCATGCGGCGCTCGAGGCAGCCGCGCCTTTGCCGGCGCAGCTGGCCGCATTCGGGATGCGCGGCGAGCGGCGCGCACTCGTGACCCGGCCGGCAGCCCTGCGCCAGCGCGAGGACGGCGACGCGCTGGTCCTCGAGTTCGAGCTGCCGCGCGGTGCCTACGCCACCAGCCTGCTGCGCGAGCTGGTCGAGTCGGGCGCGCCACCCGCGGGCGGGGACTGAGCCTCAGCGCGACAGCAGCACGTAGAGCGCGCCGGTGCCGCCGTCGCTGCGGCGGGCCGAGGTGAAGGCCCGCACGGCATCGTGCCGGCGCAGCCAGCGGTTCACCGCGGCCTTCAGCACCGGGCCGCGATGTCCGGAACCCAGCCCCTTGCCGTGGACGATGCGCACGCAGTGAAAGCCGTGGGCGAGCGATTCCGCAAGGAACTGCCCGAGCGCAGTGCGCGCCTCGGCCTGGGTCAGGCCGTGCAGGTCCAGTTCGTCGCGCCGCGCATAGTGGCCGCGCCGCAGCCTGCGCAGCACGCTTTCCGGGACGCCCGGCCGGCGCCAGCCCAGCTCCTCGCCGGTCTCGACCTCGAGGTCCGCCGCGTCGAGCTCGAGCGACTCCGCGAGTACGCGCGCCTCGTCGGCGCGCCGCGACGCCGCCCGCGGGCGGCGCCGCTCGCGATGCGGCAGCGGTGCCTGCCGGGAGAGCGGCTTCACGCCGCGCACGGCGGCGCGGAACAGCTCGCGTTCGTCGTCCTTCATCGTCGCTCCGCGCGACCGGCGGCCAGCCCGGCGCCGCTTTCCAGTATAGTGCGGCCCGGTCGCGGGATCCGCGACGGGGATGTGACCGGACCTTGAAGATCCTGCTCTCGAACGACGACGGCTACCGTGCCGAGGGCCTGCGCTTCCTGCGCGAGGTCCTCGCCGGAATCGCGCCGCTGACCGTGGTCGCGCCGGACCGCAACCGCAGCGGCGCGAGCCACTC
>JAHCAM010000004.1 GCA_019634895.1 Steroidobacteraceae bacterium
GCGGGCACCGTGCGGGTGGACGAGTTCATGGCGGTCGAGAGCTACGCCCACGTGCACCATATCGTGTCGAATGTCAGCGGGCGGCTGCGCGCGGACGCCACCCCGGGCGCCGTCATCCGCGCGCTGTTTCCGGGCGGGACGATCACCGGCTGCCCGAAGGTCCGCTGCATGCAGCTGATCGGCGAACTCGAGGGCCGGGGCCGCGGCGCATACACCGGGGCGATGGGCTACCTGGCGCCGGACGGCAGCCTGGATCTCAACATCCTGATCCGCACGATGACCATCCAGGACGGCGCGATCGAGCTGCAGGCAGGCGCCGGCATCGTCGCCGACTCGATTCCGCAGCGCGAGCTCGAGGAGACGCGCGCCAAGGCCCGCGGCCTGCTGCGCGCGCTCGGGAGCGAGGGCTGATGCGCGTGTTCGTCGATGGCCGCGAGGGCGCCGGAATCGATCCCGCCGATCGCGGCCTGAACTACGGCGACGGCCTGTTCGAGACCCTGGCCGTGCGGGACGGCCGCGCGCGGTTTCTCGGCTGGCATCTCGAGCGCCTGTCGGCGGGCGCGGCGCAGCTGGGAATCCCGCTGCCCGCGCGCGAGCTGCTGGTCGACGAGGTCGCGCGCGCCTGGCCGCAGGGCCGGGGCGTGGTCCGCATCGTCGTCACGCGCGGCGTCGGCGGGCGCGGCTACCGTCCCCCCGGCTATCCGCGGCCGCTGCGGGTGGTTTCCGGGTGGGAGTGGCCGGCCCCGGATCCTGCCTGCTGGACCCGCGGCGTGCGGCTGCGCTGGTGCGAAACGCGGCTCGGACGCAACCCGCGACTCGCCGGCATCAAGCACCTGAACCGCCTCGAGCAGGTCCTGGCCCGGGCCGAGTGGGACGATCCCGAGGTTGCCGAGGGCCTGATGATGGACGATGGTGGGCGGGTGATCTGCGCCACCCAGGCCAATCTGTTCATCGTCGCCGGCGGGCGGCTGGTGACGCCGGCGGTCGATGCCTGCGGCGTGGCCGGCGTGATGCGGCGCGCCTTCCGCGCCTGGGCGGAGGAACGTGGCGAGCCCGTTGTCGAGCGCGCGGTTGCCGCCGGTGAACTGCAGGAGGCGGAAAGCCTGATCCTGACCAATGCGCTGATCGGCGCCTGGCCTGCCTGTGAACTCGACGGCCGCCGGCTGGCCGTGGACGCACGCACCGCCGACTTCAACGCCTGGCTGGAGCGGCAGTGAAGCGGATCCCCGCAGCGGGCATGCTGGTCGTGCTGCTCGCCACGGCAGCCTGGTTCGCCTGGCGCCACAACGAGCGCGCCTGGCTGTCCGAGCCCATCGAGGCGCTGCAGGCGACCGTCGTCTTCGACCTGCCCGAGGGTGCCTCGCTGACGGCCGTCGCGGCGGCGCTCGAGGGCCAGGGCCTGCTGGAGCGCCGCGGAACCTGGATACGGCATGCCAGGCGGGAAGGGCTGGCAACGCGCATCCGGGCGGGCGAATACGAACTGCAGCCGGGCGCGACGCCCGCCGGCCTGCTGCAGCAGTTTGCCGCGGGTCGCGTGCGCCTCCACGCCCTCACCATTCCCGAGGGCTGGACGTTCCGGCAGGCACTGGCGGCGATCCAGGCGCACCCGGCCGTGAAGGTCGAGCTGGCGGACGTCCCCGCGTCCGGGATCATGCAGCGCCTGGGACTCGGGGACCGCCACCCGGAAGGCCTGTTCTTTCCCGATACCTATCATTTCTCGCGCGGCACCAGCGACGGCACGATCCTGCTGCAGGCGCATGCGCGCATGGAGAATGCGCTCGCCACCGCCTGGGCGAATCGCGTCGCCGGCCTGCCCTTCGACTCGCCGTACCAGGCGCTGATCCTCGCCTCGGTGATCGAGAAGGAGACCGGCGCCCCGGAGGAGCGCGGGCTGATCGCCGGCGTGTTCGTCAACCGCCTGCGCAAGGGCATGCGGCTGCAGACGGATCCCACCGTGATCTACGGCATGGGCGAGGCCTTCGACGGCAACCTCCGGCGGCGGGACCTGCAGGCCGACACGCCGTACAACACCTATACGCGCGGCGGCCTGCCGCCTACGCCGATCGCATTGCCCGGGCGCGCCGCGCTCGAGGCTGCGGTGCGCCCGGATGCCACCGACGCGCTCTATTTCGTCGCGACCGGACTGGGCGATGGCCGGCACTTCTTCGCGAAGTCGCTGGTCGCGCACAATGAGAACGTGCGCCGCCACATCGCCAACCTGCGCGGCGGCGGCGCCTGAGCAGCCGGCAGGAGACCCAGCGGATGCGCGGTCGTTTCATCACGTTCGAGGGCATCGAAGGAGTCGGCAAGTCGACGCAGATCGCGCGCGCGGCGGCCTGGCTGCGTGCGCGCGGCTGCGAACCGGTGGTGACGCGCGAGCCGGGCGGCACGCCGCTCGCCGAGCAGCTGCGCCGCATCGTGCTCGACCCGCAGGACGGGCCGCTGGCACCCTCCACCGAGTTGCTGTTGATCTTCGCGGCGCGCGCCGACCACGTCGCCACCGTGATCCGTCCCGCGCTGCGTCGCGGGCGCTGGGTGCTCTGCGACCGCTTCACGGATGCGACCCTGGCCTACCAGGGCGGCGGCAGCGGCATGAACGAGGCCTGGATCCGCCAGCTCGCGCGCATCGCGCACCCGCGGCTCGAGCCGGACCTGACGCTGCTGCTGGATGCCGAGCCGGCGCTGGCGCTGGCGCGACTCGCCGGCCGGGGCGGCCGGGCGGACCGTTTCGAGTCCGAGGATGCAGCGTTCTTCGGCCGCGTGCGGCAACGCTATCTCGCGCTGGCCGCGGCCGAACCCGGACGCGTCAGGGTGATCGACGCCGCGCAGGGCGAGGGCCAGGTGGCGGATGCGATCGCCGCCGTGATCGACGCGGCGCTGGCCGTATCCGGGTAGCCGCGACCGTGGCCGACCCGGAGCTGGACCAGGAAACGGATGCGCCGCCGCCGGCCGTTGCGCCGCTGCTCGCCCGCGCGAACGCACCCTGGCTTGCGGCGCCGGCAGAACTCCTGCAGCGCATGCATTCGCAGGCGCGATTTCCGCACGGACTGTTGCTGATCGGCGCGCCGGGGGGCGGGCAGGCGGAACTCGGCCTGCGGCTGGCGGCCGAGCTGCTGTGCCGCGTCGCGGGCCCCGGCCGTTGCGGGCGGTGCGCCGACTGCCTGCTGTTCGACGCCGGCAACCACCCCGATTTCCGCTGGCTGCGCGTGGCTGCCGGGAAGAAGGAGATCGCGATCGCGCAGGCGCGCGCACTCACCGGGCAGCTGTCGATGCGCAGCTACCGTGGCGGCGCCAAGGTCGCGCTCGTGGACCCGGCCGAAGCGATGAACGTCCACTCGTTCAACGCACTCCTCAAGACGCTGGAGGAGCCGGCGGAGGATACGTACCTCGTGCTCGCGACCAGCCGCGCCGACCGGATCCCGCGCACGATCGCCAGCCGGTGCATGCGCCTGCGCGTGCCGCTCCCGGAACGCGGCGCGGCGCAGGCCTGGCTGGCGGGGATGGGGCCGCAGCGCGACTGGGAGGCGCTGCTGGCGCTCGCTAACGGCGCCCCGTTCCTGGCGCTCGATTACGCGGAGGCGGGGCTGGAGGGCATTGACGCGGAGATGCGCGAGGCCCTCGCGCGCGCGGCAGACTCCGCGGCGGATCTGGTCGCGAAGGCGAAGTCCTGGGCCGACCATGCGCCGGCCGCCCGGCTGCTGTGGCTGGAGTCCTGGCTGGCGCGGGAGCTGAAGGCCGCCGGGCAGTCTAGTGATCTGGTTAACAATAATCGATTACCATGGTTGCGGGGCCCGGGCCGCGACACGAAGATACGGTCGGGCCACCGTCTGCTGGACCGGGTGCGCGAGGCGCGCCGGCTGGCGGGCGGTTCGCTCAATTTGCAGCTGCTGTTCGAGGATCTGCTCGTTTCGGTCGCAGCGTTCCTCGCTGAAGGGACCCAGAGGGCACAGGAGTGATCGGGTTGAAGATGCGGGCGCCATCCACCAAGCCTGGGCTGCTGACGCTCACGATCAAGGACAAGAGCGCCCTGTACCTCGCGTACATGCCGTTCGTGAGGAACGGCGGCCTGTTCATCCCGACCAACAGCAGCTACCGCCTCGGCGACGAGGTGTTCATGCTCCTCAACCTGATGGGCGAGGAGGAGAAGCTGCCGGTCGCCGGACGCGTGATCTGGCTCACGCCCAAGGGCGCGCAGGGCAAGCGCACGGCCGGCATCGGTGTCCAGTTCAGCGAACAGGACCGGGGCACGACGCAGAAGAAGATCGAATCCTATCTCGCCGGCGCGCTCGGCGGCGACAAGGCCACGCACACGATGTAGACGATGAATGGGACGCGTCCAATTACCCATTCGGGTAATTGGACGCGTCCCATTTATCGCTCATTCCGGGCCGAGGCGGTTGCCCGAGAGCCCGCCCTGCAGGCAGCAGGCTTCGAACCCGCGCTCGGACAGCAGGAATGCGGCGGCCGAACTGCGCCGCCCGGTGTCGCAGACGACCACATAGGGCACCTTGGGATCGAGCGTCTTCACCTTCAGGCGGATGAAATAGAGCGGCACGTTGATCGCACCCTCGAGGTGGAAGCTCTCGTACTCCGACGGCAGGCGGACGTCCAGCCAGCGGGCGCCGCGGGTGATCATTTCGCGCGCGTGCTCCAGGTCCACCCAGTGCAGCAGCGGCTCGTTGAGGAGCTCGATGAAGTCCTGCTTGCCGAGGCGGACCAGCGCGCCGTCGGTCAGCATGGTGATCGTGGCGTTGCGCTTGCCGTCCGAGATCAGCGCTTCCTCGCCGAAGGATTCGCCGACACCCAGCTCGGCAAGCTTGAGTCCGTCGCGGTTCATCGGCGTCTCGCGCGTGACCACCGCCGTGCCCTTGGTGATGACGTAGAAATAGTCGCCCTCGGCGCCCTGCTTGATGACCGTCTCGCCGGCCTTGCAGGCCACGTGCTGCATGCGCATGAACAGCGCCTGCAGGTTCGCAGGCGGTATGCGGTGGAAGGCCTTGGTCTGCAGCAACACGGTCATCCAGTCGTCGGCGTCCGCGGCGGCGCCGCCCGCGATCTCGTTGACCTCGTAGGTTCCGGTCTGGTCCCAGGTGATGAGGACGTCGAGCACATCCGAGTCCATCGCGATGTAGGTGATGTCGGACAGCGCGCGCGCGGTGACGCGCCGCGGCTGTCCCGGCGCGATCGCGATGCGGGCCTCCGGGGTGCCGGCGCGCAGCATCGACACGGTGCGGTCGCCGACCCGCAGCTCGACCTCGCCGCCCACGAGGTAGATCGTGCGCTTGTCGGACTCGCCCTCCTTGAACAGCACGCGCCCGGAATCGAGCTCCTGCAGCCGGGTCTTGCGCGCCAGCGCGTGGAGATTCTCGCGCTTCAGTCCGTCGAGCGGACTGAAGCCGCGCAGGATCTCGATGTCGACGGGTTTCGGCTCATCCATGCCGGCGGTCCATGGGCATCGGTGCGTGCAGCGGGCAGATCATGCGGCGGCAGATGCTAGCACAGCCGTCACCGGGCGGCGCCGAGCGCGGCCCAGCCGGTGTCGGGCCTGAAGCGCGGCCCGTGCATGGAGGCGAGCTGCTCGAGCCGCGCGACGATCGCCGCGGTGCCGCGGGCGCGCGCGTAGTGCAGCGGGCCGCCGCGGAAGGGCGCGAAGCCGGTGCCGAAGATCATGCCGGCGTCGAGCAGGTCGGCGTCCTCGACCACGCCCTCGCGCAGGCAGGCGACGGCCTCGTTCAGATACTGCAGCACCAGCCGGTCCTCGAGGTCCGCCGGCGGTTCGCCGGATGCGGGCGGCTTGACCGGCTTGCCGTCGCGCCATTCGTAGTAGCCGCGCCCGGTCTTGCGGCCGAGATGGCCCTTCGCGAGCAGCTCCGCGGTGCCGCTCGGCACCGGCATCCCGAAGGCGTCGGCGAGGATCCTGCCGACATGCGCCGCGACGTCGAGCCCGACGGTGTCGGCGAGTTCGATCGGGCCCATCGGCATGCCGAACTTCACGGCCGTGCGGTCGATGAGCGCGAGCGGCACGCCCTCGTCGGCGGCCAGCATCGCCTCGGTCATGTACGGCATCAGGATGCGGTTGACGGCGAAACCCGGCGAGCTGCGGCAGGGCAGCGGCAGCTTGTCGAGCTTGCGGGTGAAGGCCAGCGCGTCCTCGATGATCTCCGGGCGCGTCAGCTGCGAGCGGATGATCTCGACCAGCATCATCTTCGCGACCGGATTGAAGAAGTGCAGGCCGAACAGCCGCCCCGGGTCGGCGAGCCCGCGGGCCAGGTCCTCGAGCACGATGCTCGAGGTGTTGGTGGCGAGCAGCGCCTCGGGCTTCATGCGCGGCTCGAGCTTCGCGTAGAGGCCGCGCTTCGCGTCCGCATTCTCGAAGATCGCCTCGATGACGATGTCGGCGCGTGGTACGCCCGAGCCTTCCACGTCCGCGGTGAGCCGGGCGGCCATTTCGGCGGCCTTCGCCGGGTCGCGGGCCCGCTTCCCGAAGAACTCCTGCGCGCGCTTCAGCGCGGGCTCCACGTACTTCATCTCACGGTCCTGCAACGTCACCGTGAGCCCGCGCGAGGCGCACCAGGCGGCGATGTCGCCGCCCATGACGCCGGCGCCCACGACGTGCACGTGGCCGAACTTGCGCGCGGACTTGCCGCCCAGGCCCTTGAGCCGGTTCTGCAGGAAGAACACGCGGACCAGGTTGCGCGACTGCCCGGAGAGGAACAGCTTCGCGATCGAGCGCGCCTCCGCCTCGTAGGCCGCGGCGCCCGCGGCGCCGTGACGCGCGAACAGGTCGATGATCGCGTAGGGGGCGGGGTAGTGCTCCGGCCTGGCGCGGCGCGCCACCTGCTGGCGGGTCTGCGAGGCGACGACGGCGCGGACCAGCGGCCACGCCAGCATCCGCTGCCCGAACGAGGCGCGGCGCCGCGCCGGCGCGGCGAGCGCGATTTCCCTGGCCGCAGCATCGAGCCGGTCGCGCGGCACCAGGCGGTCGATCAGTCCCGCCTTCAGCGCCGCGCCGCCTTTCAGTGACCTGCCCGTCAGCATCAGGTCGAGCGCGGCGGCGGGGCCGATGATCTGCGGCGTGCGCACCGTGCCGCCGAAGCCCGGGTGGATGCCGAGCATCACCTCCGGCAGGCCGAGGTTGAGCCGGCCGTCGTCGGCGCCGACGCGGTAATCGCAGGCGAGCGCGAGCTCGAGCCCGCCGCCGAGGGCGAAGCCGTGGATCGCGGCCACGGTCGGCATCGCCAGCGCCTCGATGCGGTCGAACACCTGCTGGCCCGTGCGCACCAGCCGGTAGGCCTGTTCGAGGTCGGTGAGGGCGGTGAACTCGGTGATGTCCGCACCGGCGATGAAGCCGCTGTCCTTGGCCGAGCGGATCACCAGCGCCCTGGGCCGGCCCGATTCGACTTCCGCGAGCCGGTCGTTGAGCTCGCGCATGACGGCGCTGCCGAGCGTGTTGGCGTTCGCGCCCTGCTGGTCGAGCGTCAGCCACGCGACTCCGTCTGCATCCGTTTCCAGGCGCCAGTGCACCCGCGGGTCCGACATCGGCACGTCCTCCAGTGGGCCGGAGAGACGATTATGCACGCCGCAGGAGGGTCATGCCCCCGTGGCCGCGGTCGCGTCCGCGGCGCGCGCCCGCTGCGGCTCGACGTCGAAATCGAACACCAGCGGCAGGTGGTCCGACAGCGGCACGGCGGGGATGTCGAAGCCCCGTGGCTGGATGCCCTGCCCGTACAGGATGAAGTCGAGTTCCTTGCGCGGCCAGCGGCTCGGGTAGGACGGCAGGCCCGCGATGTTCGCGCTGCGCAGCCCCGCGGCCTGCATGAACAGGTAGATCTCGTGCTCGCCCCAGAAGGTGTTGAAATCGCCCGCCACGATGACCGGCTTGGTCTGGCGCCGCACCAGCTGGTGCAGGTGCCGCAGCTGGTAGTGGCGGTGGCGGAACTTCAATGACAGGTGCACCAGGAACACCGCGACGTCCTCGAGCTCGAGCTCGATGATGAGCTTCTTGATGCCGGTGTCGAAGTAGTGGAAGCGCTCGCCGTGCACGCGCGGCGCCGCCAGGAAGGCGTTTGCCTGCTTGCGCACGATCGGCATGAACTGGTTGATCGAATCCTCGCCGTACTTGCACTGGTAGGTCGAGAAGTGCGACAGGTGGCTGGCGATGAACTCGGCCTGGTTGATCATGCCGCTGCGGATCGAGCCGGTGTCCACCTCGATCAGGCCGACGACGTCGGGGTCCCGGCTGGCGATGAAGTCGGTGATCCGTTCCAGCACCTGCCGGCTGCTGCGCAGGTAGCCCGCGCCGGGCACCGGCAGGTGGAACGACGGGCCGGTGCCGGTGGCATAGCGGATGTTGTAGACGAGCAGGCGCATCAGCTGGCGTATCCGGGCTGCGGCAACAGGCGTATTCTAGGCAAAGGCCAGCGCCCGGGACGCCCGTCGTGACCGATGACAAGAATCCGATCCGGCTGTTCGTGACTCACCTGTTCGCGCCGGACGAGGCGTACTTCCGCGTCTTCGAATACCTCGAGAGCCAGCCGAATTTCTTCTACCGGAACCTCGCCACCCCGGAAAAGCCGCCACGCAGCAAGGAAAAGGAGGCGATCCGGGAGGACCTGCGCCGGCAGATGGCGGACGCCGAGGTGATCGTGCTGCTGTCGTCCCTGCACGCGCGCGACGCGGTCCTGATCGAGTACCAGGGGCTCTATGCCCAGTCCTGCGACAAGCCGCTGATCGTCATGGAGCCCTTCGGCACCACCGAGGCGGTGCCGGCCAAGCTGCGCGAGATGGCCGACGAAGTCGTGCCCTGGAACGGGCGGGAGATGGCGGACGCGATCCGCCGCCAGGCGCGTCACGAGGACACGACGCGCTGGGATACGGTCGAATTCAAGCTCGATTGACGCTGATCAGCGTCGGGATGCGCACCGTGGGCGACTCCGCGGCCACCACCGGCCGTGGCGGCGCGTGTCCATTCGCTCGCGCCGGTGCCCGCGCCGACGAGCGATGCAGGGCGTCGAGCAGCGCCACGATGCGCGCGGCGCAGGCATCGGCCTCGCCCATGGACATCTTGCGCACGGTCGCGGCAACCGCGCTTTCGCCCTTGAACGGACGCACGCTGGTCATGGCGAGCCGCAGCGACTCGAAATCCTGACGCAGATCGACGGGCAGCTCCGCGCCCGACAGCCTCTCCAGGTGACGCGACCAGGCCTCGGCCAGCCGTTGTTTCAATCCCGATGACTTGGCCAGCTCGAGCGTGGCCTTGTGCAGACTCTCCCAGGCGGCAACATTCACGGCGTCCATCACTCCCTCTGCTGGCATTGCTTCTATAACGATGGAAAGGTCATGAGGCCTGGCCCACCGTTCGCCGTACATCGATTCGATATTCCCCGTTACATCAAATCGATACGGCCCGAATATAGCGCGAATTCCCCGCTTGAGAAGAGCCCGGGGCCGGAGTTTCTTGCGCCCCGTCAAGCTTTTTTCGTTCTATAGTTCCAAAACAATAGGCAGGACAGCGATCCCGATGTCCGATGGCAGCGCACAGAAGCAGGTCCCGAGGTTTGCGGCGCTGGCCCAGGCCACCCGCCTGCACATCCTTGCCTGCGTGGCGGAAGCCGGCCCGAAGGGCCTGCCGGCGGGCGTCATTGCCCGCGCGGTGCGCTGTCCGGCCTCGACCTTGTCCTTTCACCTCAAGGAGTTGAGCCGGACCGGGCTGCTCGAAAGCCGGGCCCGCGGCCGGTTCATGATCTATGCGCTGAGGCGCGAGACAGTCGAGGAACTGGCGGGTTACCTCGCCGGACTGGTGGGGGAGGGATCTGCGAAGAAGCCGCGCAAGGCGGCCACGCGGAGCCAGAAGCCGGCACGCGGCGCGGATCGCCAGCAGATGTCCATGTTCGGGGATTGAACCCCCGGCCGGCTCAGTTGCGCACGAAGTGCGCGACGAACTGGTCCACCGGCAGGGCGTCGAGCCGGGCGGCGTCCGCGAACAGCGCCTCGGCCATCCGCCGCTGCCGGTCCGGGAACACGCCGTCGAGCGAGCCCTGGAACTTGCGCACCAGCACCGGGTAGCCTTCCGCGCGCCGCCGCCGATGGCCGATGGGGGCATCGATGGCCACGCGCGCGGTGCTGCTGCCGTCCCGGAAGAACACCTGGATGGCATTGCCGATGCAGCGTTTGTCGGGCGCGTAATAGTCGCGCGTGAAATCCGGGTTCTCGCGCACTTCCATGCAGGCCCGCAGCGCATCCACGCGCGGATCGCGGGCCACCTCGTCCTCGTAGTCCGCGGCAGTCAGCCGCCCGAAGATCAGCGGGATCGCGACCATGTACTGGAGGCAGTGGTCGCGGTCTGCCGGATTCGCGAGCGGCCCGGTCTTGTCGATGATGCGCACTCCCGGTTCCTGCGTTTCGATGACGATGCGCTCGATCGAATCGAGCCTGCCGCGCACCTGCGGGTGCAGCTGCATGGCGCATTCGACCGCGGTCTGTGCGTGGAACTCGGCCGGGAAGCTGATCTTGAACAGCACGTTCTCCATCACGTAGCTGCCGAAGGGCTGCGTGTACCTGAACGGCTGGCCGCGGAACAGCACGTCATAGAAGCCCCACTTCGGCGCGGTCAGCGCGGACGGGTAGCCCATTTCGCCGGTCAGGGCGATCAGCGCATGGCGCACGCCGCGGCTGGTCGCATCGCCGGCGGCCCAGCTCTTGCGCGAACCGGTGTTGGGCGCATGCCGGTAGGTGCGCAGCGCGCCGCCATCGAGCCAGGCGTTGGACACCGCGTTGGTGACCTGATCGAGTGTCCCACCCAGCATCGCCGTGACCACGGCAGTGGTCGCCACGCGCACCAGGATGACGTGATCGAGGCCGACGCGGTTGTAGGCGTTCTCGAGCGCGGTCACGCCCTGGATCTCGTGGGCCTTGATCATCGCGGTCAGCAGGTCCCGAACCTTGAGCGGCTCACGTCCGGAGGCGGTGGCGCCGCGCGACAGCCAGTCGGCGACGGCGAGGATGCCGCCCAGGTTGTCGGAGGGATGGCCCCATTCGGCGGCCAGCCAGGTGTCGTTGAAGTCGAGCCAGCGCACCATCGCGCCGATGTTGAACGCGGCCTGCACCGGATCGAGCTCGTAGCTGGTGCCCGGGACGCGGGCGCCGCCGGCCATGGTCGCGCCGGGCACCACCGGTCCGAGCAGTTTCGTACAGGCCGGGAAGGCCAGCGCCTGGAAGCCGCAGGCCAGCGTATCCATCAGGCAATAGCGCGCGGTTTCGTAGGCGACGTCGCTGTCGATGCGGGCGTCGCGGGCATAGCCCGCGATGTCGGTCAGCACGCGATCCGGGGCGGGCCGCTCGGCGGAGCGGATGTCATGGTGGCTCATGGCAGGCTCGGGTCCTCAGCGTTGGCCGGCCGGCGGGACCTTGCGCGGTCCCGGGCCGGTGTAGTTCGCGCTCGGGCGGATGATCTTGCCGTCCTCGCGCTGCTCGATCACGTGCGCGCCCCAGCCGGTGGTGCGCGAGATCACGAACAGCGGCGTGAACATCGCGGTCGGCACGCCCATCTGGTGGTAGGAGACCGCGCTGTACCAGTCGAGGTTCGCGAACATGTTCTTGGTCTCCCGCATCACCGCCTCGATGCGCTCGGCGACGCGGAACATGCCGAGGTCGCCGGACTCCTCGGCGAGTCCGAGCGCCACCCGCTTGATCACCTCGTTGCGCGGGTCGGCGACGGTGTACACCGGGTGGCCGAATCCGATGATGACCTCGCGCGACGCGACCCGGCGGCGGATGTCGGCTTCCGCCTCGTCGGGATTGCGGTAGCGCCGCTGGATCTCGAAGGCGACCTCGTTGGCCCCGCCATGCTTGGGCCCGCGCAGCGCGCCGATCGCGCCGGCGATGCAGGAGTGCATGTCGGAGGCGGTGCCGGCGATCACGCGCGCGGTGAAGGTGGAGGCGTTGAACTCGTGCTCGGCGTAGAGGATCAGCGAGGTGTGCATGGCGCGCACCCAGGAACGGGGCGGCTCGCGTCCGTGCAGCAGGTGCAGGAAGTGCCCGCCGATCGAGTCGTCGCGGGTCTCGACCTCGATGCGCCGGCCGCCGTTCGCGTAGTGGTGCCAGTAGCAGAGCATCGAGCCCAGCGAGGCGATCAGCCGGTCGATGATGGCGCGCGCGCCGGCGGGATCGTGGCCCGGGTCCTCCGGCGCCTCGCAGCCGGCCACCGACACCGCCGTGCGCAGCACGTCCATCGGGTGTGCCGTCGCGGGCAGCAGTTCCAGTGCGGCGCGCATCCGCGGCGTCAGGCCGCGCAGCCCGGCGAGCCGCGACTTGTAGGCAGCAAGCTCGGCCGGGCCCGGCAGCCTGCCGTGCACCAGCAGGTAGGCGATCTCCTCGAATTCGCAGGTCTCGGCGATGTCGAGGATGTCGTAGCCGCGATAGTGCAGGTCGTTGCCGCTGGTGCCGACCGTGCAGAGTGCCGTGTTGCCCGCCGCAATGCCGGACAGGGCGACCGATTTCTTGGGCCGGAATCCGGCGGCTTCCCCGGGCGTTGCCATCCTCATCGCTCCCCGTTGCGGCTGAACAGCTCGTCGAGTTTCTGCTCGTAGGCCTGGTAGCCGAGCACCTCGTACAATTCCGCGCGGGTCTGCATGCGGTCGACGACCGCGCGCTGTCCGCCATCGCGGCGGATGGCGCCGTAGACCGTGAGCGCCGCCTGGCTCATGGCGCGGAAGGCGGACAGCGGATAGAGCACCAGCCGGACGCCGGCCCCGCCGAGTTCGGCGGTCGTGAACAGGGGCGTGCGGCCGAACTCGGTGATGTTCGCGAGCACCGGCACCGGCAGTGCGCGGGTGAATTGCCGGTACTCGTCGAGCGTGGTCAACGCCTCGGCGAACACCATGTCCGCGCCGGCCTCGACATAGGCCGCGGCACGCTCGATCGCGGCCTGCTGCCCCTCGACGGCGTGGGCGTCGGTGCGGGCCATGACCACGAATCCGGCGTCGCTGCGGGCGTCCACCGCCGCGCGGATGCGGTCGGCCATCTCCCCGGCGCCGACCAGCGCCTTGCCGGGCCGATGGCCGCAGCGCTTGGCCTGGACCTGGTCCTCGAGGTGCATGCCGGCCGCGCCCGCGCGGATCAGTTCGCGCGTGGTCCGCGCGATCGAGAAGGCTGCGCCCCAGCCGGTATCGGCATCCACCAGCAGCGGCAGGTCACAGGCGCCAGAAATGCGGCGCACGTCCTCGCAGACCTCGGGCAGGCTGGTGATGCCGAGGTCCGGCAGTCCGAACGAGGCGTTGGCCACGCCGGCCCCCGACAGGTAGATGGCGCGGAACCCGGTCCGGGACGCGAGCAGTGCACTGTAGGCATTGATGGTGCCGACAACCTGCAGCGGGCGCTCGGACTCGACGGCCGCGCGCAACCGCAGGCCGGGGGATGCAGGATTCATACAAACATGATACCGCCGGATGCCCATGATCCGGCTGTATTTTGCGCCGTCCGTGGCAGGTGATACGCTTGCGCACAACAAACGTGAGGGGGGCCTCGCCCGTTTGTTTCCGGAACCCTAGAAGGCTCCCACGAAAAGGAGTCCGCAATGACTGACCATCGCAACTGCCGCCGCGCGATCGCGACCGGAGTACTGCTGGCCCTGGCCGGCGGCGCCGCGTCCGCGCAGGATTCGACCAGCCTCGGCGAAATCATCGTGACGGCGCAGAAGCGCGCCGAATCGCTGCAGGACGTGCCGCTGGCGGTGAGCGCCGTCTCGGGTGCCAAGATCGCCGAGGCCGGCATCATGAAGATCGAGGACCTCAAGAACTACGTGCCGACGCTGTTCATGACCGAGACCGCGATCGGCAACAACATCTCGATCCGCGGCATCTTCTCGGGCGTCAACCCGGGCTTCGAGCAGTCGGTGGGTACCTACGTGGACGGCGTCTACCGCGGCCGTCCGCAGCAGACCCGCGCGCCGTTCCTGGACCTCGAACGGGTCGAGGTGCTGCGCGGGCCGCAGTCGATCCTGTTCGGCAAGAACAGCGTCGGCGGCGCGCTCAACATCACCACCGCGCGCCCGACCGAGGAATTCGAGGCGATGGTGTCGGCGCTGTACGAGCCCGAGTACGACGAGCAGGAGTTCACGGCCTCGATCTCCGGGCCGTTCACCGACCGCTTCCGCGGCCGGCTGGCGGCGCGCTATCGCGAGGTCGACGGGCACCTGCGCAACGCGACGCTCGGCACCGACGATCCCAGCCGCGAGGAGACGACCGCGCGGGCCTGGCTGGAATGGGACGTCTCCGACCGCGTCACCGCCTCGTTCAAGGCCGAGATCGGCGAGTTCGACGTCGTCGGCAGGCAGATCGAGATCGCGCAGGAGATCCCGGCCGCGGCCGGACCCTTCGCGGGCCTGACGTACGGGCAGATCCTGGCCGCGCTCGGCCAGCACCCGAGCGTGCTGAACAACACGCCGGACTTCATCCGCTCGTCGAACGGCGACTTCAGCAACAACGACACCGAGGAGTACGTGCTGCAGGTCGACTGGCAGCTCGGCGAGAACACGCTGACCTCCGTCACCGCGTACTCCAAGTACGAGTTCGACGAGCTGTGCGACTGCGACTTCACCGGCGGCAACGTGTTCCTGGTGGCGATGGCCGAGGAGTTCGACCAGACCAGCCAGGAGATCCGCCTGACCTCGCCGACCGGCGGCAAGCTCGAGTACATCCTGGGCGCCTACTACGAGACATCCGACCTGACGTTCCGCGACACGATCCTGGCCCCGTCCAACAGCGTGCTGGTGCCGCTGCTGAACGCCAACCCGGCCTTCAACGGCACGCCGCTGCAGGGCATCGCCGGAACGATGGTCGCCAATACCGGCACGCCGCGCGTATTCAACCAGGACGCCAAGAGTTACTCCGCGTTCGCGCAGTTCAGCTGGAACATGAACGATGAATTCCGTTCGACGCTCGGCATGCGCTACACGAAGGAGGAGAAGGACGCCTCCCGCAGGCTGATCATCACCGACATCAACGGCAATCCGCTGGCGCCGCCGCAGTCGCTGCTGGCCCCGGCGGTGTACCGCAGCGTGTTCAACGTGCGCCCGCACGACCTGTCCGGCAGCCGCAAGGAGGACCAGTTCCTGCCGTCGCTGACCTTCGAGTGGTCGCCCGACGACAACACCATGCTGTACCTGGGCTGGAGCAAGGGCGCCAAGTCGGGCGGCTACGACGCGCGCTCCAACAACCCGACCGCGCCGCCGGCGGTGGTGTGCACGAACCCGCCGACCAACACGGTGCCGGCCGGATGCACGCCCGCCTCGGGCATCGGCACCTTCGAGTTCGACAACGAGCGCGCCACCAACGTCGAGCTCGGCGCCAAGATCCGCATCGGCGGCTCGTTCGAGCTGAATGCGGCGCTCTACAGGACCGACTTCGAGGACCTGCAGGTCAGCACCTTCGACGGCGTGCTCGGGTTCAACGTCAGGAACGCCGGCGAGGCGGAGATCAAGGGCCTCGAAATCGACATGCGCTGGCAGGCCACCGACCACCTGCTGTTCAGCAGCAGCCTGGCGTACACGGACTTCGAGTTCCTCGACTACATCGGCCAGTGCGCCTTCGGCCAGCCGTCCGACGCCGGCGACGGCCTCAACTGCAACTACAAGGGCAAGACCAACGAGTTCGTCGCGCCCTGGGTGATCACGCTGGGCAGCCAGTACCGGCGGCCGATCGGGTCGAACCTGGCGTTCCACCTGGGTGCCGACGTGTACTACACGGACCAGTACTTCGTGGCGCCGACGCTGGATGCGAGGCAGATGCAGGAGTCGTACTACAAGGTCAACGGCCGGGTCGGCCTGGGCTCCCAGAGCGGCTCCTGGGACGTCTCGCTGATCGGCAAGAACCTTACCGACGAGCAGATCCTGCCCTACGGCAACGACACCCCGCTCGCCGGGCGCACCTTCGGTGCGTTCAGCGCCTGGCGCTTCGTCGAGCCCGGGCGTTCCGTCGCGATCCAGGGCACGGTCAGGTTCTGAACGCGGCATGACAGGGCCCCGGCCCGGTTCACGGGCCGGGGCCTTTCCTTTTCCCGCAACCTCGAGGCGGAGTTGATGCAACTGGTGACGTACAGGCCGGCATCCGCAGGACCGCCGAAGCTGGGCGCGCAGCTGGCCGACGGCGCCGTGCTCGACCTGGCGGCGGCCGCGGGCGGCGCGAGCGCGTTCGAATCGATGCTGGCGCTGATCGAGGCGGGGCCGGAGGCGTGGGAAGAGGCGAGGGGGCTGGTCAGGAATCCCCGCGGAAGCGCCGTGCATGGTGCGGGGACATATGCGCTGCTTGCGCCGATGCAGAGTCCTCCGCAGATCCGCGACTTCATGTGCTTCGAGAAGCACGTGATCCAGGCATTCGGCGCGGCCTTCCGCATGCGCGCCACGCGCGCCGCGACGCCGGAGGAGAGGGCGGCGCTGCTCGCGCAGGCCGACGGCTACCGCCCGCCACCGGTATGGTACGAGCGGCCGCTGTACTACAAGGCGAACCGCTTCTCGATCAGCGGTCCGGGCGACACCATCCGCTGGCCCGCCTACAGCCGGCTGATGGACTACGAGTGCGAACTGGCCTGCGTGATCGGGCGCCCGGGCGCCGACATTCCGAGCGCGCGCGCGCGGGAGCACGTCTTCGGCTGGACGATCTTCAACGACTTCAGCGCGCGCGACGCCCAGGGCGCGGAGATGGCCGGCGGCCTCGGCCCGGCCAAGGGCAAGGACTTCGACGGCGCCAATGCCTTCGGTCCCTGCATCGTCACGGCCGACGAGATTCCGGATCCCTATGGCCTGGAGATGATCGTGCGCGTGAACGGGGAGGAGCGCTCGCGCGGCAGCTCGCGCGACATGCACTGGAAGTTCGGGGACCTGATCGCCTACGTCAGCCAGGGCGAGACCCTGCATGCCGGCGAAATACTCGGCAGCGGCACGGTCGGCGACGGCTGCGGCCTTGAGCAGCTGCGGTTCCTGGAGGACGGGGACCTGGTCGAGGTCGAGATCCCGCCGATCGGCGTGCTCGCCAACCGCGTCGTGCGCGGCGGGAAGCCCGCCTGATGGGCGCCCGGCCGTTCCGCTGCGGCCTCGAGGAACTCGGCAACGGCCTGTACGCCTGGATGCAGCCCGACGGCGGCTGGGGCTGGTCGAATGCGGGCTTCATCCGCGACGGCGACGATTCGCTGCTGGTGGACACGCTGTTCGACGAGCCACTGACGGCCGCCATGCTGCAGGCGCTCGAGGACGCGACGGGGATCGCGCCTGGACGCATCCGCCAGCTCGTCAACACGCACGCCAACGGCGACCACACCCACGGCAATGCGCTGGTCGCGAATGCGGTGGTCATCGCCTCGGCGGCCGCCGCGCGCGAAATGGCCGAACTGCCTCCGGCCATGGTCGCCCAGGTGAAGGCGGCCGGCGCGGCGGGCGCGCTCGGGGAGGCGGGGACTTACTTCGCGGAGATCTTCGGGCCCTTCGATTTCGCCAGCGCCCGCGGCCGCGCGCCGACACGCACCTTCGAGAAGCGCCTCGACCTGGCGGTCGGCGGCAAGGCGGTCGAGTTGCACATGCTGGGCCCGGCGCACACGGCCGGGGACGTGCTGGTGTGGGTGCCCGGCGAGCGTGCCGTCTTCACCGGCGACCTGCTGTTCGCGGACATCACGCCCATCATGTGGGCGGGACCGGTCGGCAACTGGCTGGCGGCCTGCGACCGCATCCTGGCGCTGGACGCCGAGCACATCGTGCCGGGCCATGGGCCGATGACGGATCCCGCCGGCGTGCGCCGCCTGCAGGAGTACCTGCGCTGGGTGGATCACGAGGCCAGGCGGCGCTTCGATGACGGCATGCCGATGGAGCAGGCGGTCTTCGACATCGCGCTCGGCGAGTACCGGAACTGGCTGGACGCCGAGCGGCTGGCGGTGAATGTGGCGAGCCTCTATCGCGAGTACGCCGGCGACATGGCCGCTGCGGACGTCGTTGCCATGTTCGGGCTGATGGCGCGGCTCCGGCGCGCGCTGCGCGGATGAAGATCCTCCGCCGCACGTTGCCGCTCGCGCTGTGGCGATGCAAACGGACTAAGATGCGCGCATGAAGGCCCGACGCGGGATTCCTCTGCTGCTCGCGGTGTTGTGGCCGCTCACGGCCGGCGCGGCCGGGTGCGACTCGCTGGCGGTGCTGCGCGGGCTGCTCGGCGCCTGGGAGGCGACCGGCTCCGCCAGCAGTTTCCACGAATCCTGGCGCGAGCTGGACGATACGACCTTCTCCGGCACGGGCGTCGAGCGCTTGACAGCGGACGGCGCGATCAAGGGCGCGGAAGACCTGCGCCTGGTGGAGATGGGTGACGGCGTCTTCTATGTTGCCAAGGTCGCGCACAACGAACTGCCGGTCGCCTTCCGCCTCACATCGTGCTCCGCCGGCGTGTTCGTCTTCGAGAACGCTGCGCACGATTTTCCGCGCCGCCTCGAGTACCGGCATGTCGGCGACGCACTCACGGTCAGGGTCAGCGACGGCCTGGAAAAAGGGTTCACGCTCGAGTTCCGGCGCGCCGCTCCAGCGGCGGCACCGCCCGTACTCGCGGACGAGGATGCGCGCTTCGCGGCCATGGTTGCGGCGGATGCCGCCGCGATGGAGACCTGGTTTGCGGATGACCTGCGCTACGTGCATTCGACGGGACTGGTGGAGGACCGGTCGCAGCTGATCGACTCGATTGCTTCGGGCCGGGCCCGGTACGTCGCGGTGACGCCCGCCGAGCGCGAGGTCGTGGCACTCGCGGCCGATGCGGCACTGGTGCGCGGCCGCGGGCGCTTTCAGGTGGCCGCCAACGGCGTGCCGCTCGACCTGCACATCCGCTATCTCGGCGTCTACGGACTGCAGGACGGAAAGTGGCGATTGCGCTCGTGGCAGTCGCTCAGGATTCCCTGACGAGGAGCAGACGATGAGCAAGGGCATGGACCGGAAGAAGGAAGGCAGGAAGAAGCCGCAGCACACGCTCGCCGAGAAGCGGGCGCTGAAGCGCGAGAAGAAGCGGCAGAAAGGCCTGCTGTAGGTTGCTGGCCTACGTCTTCTGGCACGTCCCGCGCGCGGCTGTCCCGGCGCGGGAATACGAGTCGCTGCACCACGGATTCCACGACGCGCTCTGGGAGGCGGGGCTACCCGGCCTGCTGGCCCTGCGCGTGTACCGGCTCGCGCGCATCCCGTGGCTGGAGCCGCAGGGCGCCGGTTACGAGGACTGGCACCTGGTCGCGGATTCGGCGGCGCTGGACGGGCTCAACGAGGCAGCCGTCACCAGCGCGCGGCGTCTGCCGCACGACCGGGTGGCGGCGCAGGCCGCGACCGGCACGGCAGGACTGTATGCGCTTCGGCTCGGAGCACTGGTCCAGCCGGCCGTCGCATACTGGATGTCGAAGCCCGCCGGCATGAGCTATGCGGAATTCGACGCCTCCATGCAGCCTCTGGTCGCTGGCGGCTGCTGCCTCTGGGGCCGGCGCATGACGCTCGGGCCCACGCCGGAATTCTGCCTGCATGCGCCTGCGGCGCTCGAGCCGCCGTACCCCGCGCAGGCGTTTACCGTGGAACTCAGCTACTCGCGCGGCCCGCGCTGATCGACGGGTCGAGCCAGGCCAGCAGGGAAGGCCACAGCCTCTCGCCTGCCTGCGGACGGAAGAACCCGAAGTGCCCGATGCGCCGCAGGCCAAGGTCGCGCGGCGCGATCCGGCGCATGTCGCGGCCTGCGTTCCGGTAGAAGCCGTGCAGCACCGCGACGTTGCGTTCGGACATGTACTCGTCGTCCGTGAACGACAGCGACAGCAGCGGCAGGGTCACGCGCCGGTAGAGATCCCGCATCGCCTCTCCCTCGACGCCGACGGCGTACTCGGGATGGCGGCACCAGCGTGACCACTGTCCGATAACGCCCTTGGGCAGGTCGCCGACCATGCCGAGTGCCCGTCCGGGGAAGTATCCGCAGAGCGCGGTCGCCACCGGCGCCGCGAAGAACCACAGGAACCAGGAGTACAGGCGCAGCGGGTAGGCATTCTCGCGCCAGTAGCCGACGCCGCTCGCTATCGTGACCGCCGCAGCCAGCGATTCGCTGCCTGGCGTCATCGGCAGGATCTGCCCGCCCAGGCTATGGCCGATCCAGACGACGGGCCGGCCCGCGGCGCGGGCGCGGGCCGCCGCGAGCATCGCCGCGCAATCCTGGCGCGCCCAGGTCAGGACGTCGGCGTCGAATCCGCGCAGCGATTCCGGCGCCGACTCGCCCATGCCGCGGAAGTCGAAAGTCAGGACGTCGAAGCGATTGCCGGCGAGCCAGGCACCGAGCGGTGCGTAGAATTCCTTGGGCACCGCCATGGCCGGAACGATCAGTGCGACCGCGCGCGGCTGGCCGGTTGCCGCATGCAGGCGGGCCGCCAGCGGGTAGCGATCGGCGGTTTCGACGGTCAACGGCGCCGGGTCCATGTTTCGTTCCGCTTCGGTTCAGCCTGGGTCCGGCAGGCTGCGTCCGGCGGTCAACCGGAGATCCCGTGATGCGCAACAGAATGCATTCGATCCGGCTTGCGGCACTGGCACTGGCCTCGTTCGTGGCGAACGCCGCGGCGCAGACGATGCCGACGGCGGACTTCTCGATCGTGCAGCCGATTCTCGCCGAGCGCTGCGTAATGTGCCATGCGGGGGAGGGCGCGCCTCTGGGCCTGCGACTGGATGACTACGCGTCGCTGATGAAGGGCAGCTCGAAGGAACCGGTGGTGAAGGCCGGCAATCCGGCGGGCAGCGAGCTGATCCGCCGCATCAAGGGCGAGAGCCAGCCGCGCATGCCGTTGACCGGGCCGCCTTTCCTGTCGGCCGGCGAGATTGCGCTGCTCGAGCGCTGGGTGGCCGATGGCGCAAGGCCCGCCGGCGAGACCGTCGAACTTGCCCCGCAGGCTGCGCCTACCTGGGCCGACGTCGCGCCGATCTTCGCGTCGCGCTGCGCGAAGTGCCATGCACAGCAGGGGATCATGGGCCCTGCCCCGGAAGGTGTCCTGCTGACGAGCCACGCGGATGCGCTGGCCGCCAGCGAACGGGCACGCATCGTGCCCGGCAATCCGGACGCAAGCGAACTCATGCGGCGCATCCGTGGCCAGGCGCGTCCGCGCATGCCGTTCGACGGTCCGCCGTTCCTGACCGGCAACGAGATCCGCCTGATCTCGGACTGGATCGAACAAGGGGCCAGGGACTCGCAAGGCAGGCCAGCAGACGTGCCGGCGGGCGCCGCAGTGCGGCTGCACGGCCGCCTCGAGGCTGGATGGAGGCTCGATGGCCTCGGGCTCGAGGTGGGTTCCGGCACGCGCCTGGACAAGGGCACGGGGCCGGGGGACTACGTCGAGGTGCGCGGTACGGTCGAGGCGGACGGCGGCATCCGCGCCAGTCGGATACGCCCGCGCTGATGCCCGGCGGGCCGCTCTGCCCGATAATCCGCGGAGGCCGCGGAGAGTCAACCATGAGTGCCTACGTCATCGCGCAGATCGAGATCACCGACCCGGAGCGCTACGCGCAGTACGTCAAGCAGGTGCCGGCGACCATCGCCCGGTACGGTGGGCGCTACCTGGCCCGCGGCGGCAAGGCGGAGGCCCTGGAAGGACGGCTCACCGGGAAGCGCATCGCCGTCGTCGAGTTCGACAGCTACGAGCGGGCCAAGGACTGGCATGAGTCCGAGGATTACCGGGGCCCAAAGGCCCTGCGCCAGGGCGCATCGATCTCGAGCCTGATCCTGGTGGATGGCGTACCGGCTCGGTGAACTTCCCTGCGCGCCGGCAGCCTATGATCCATGTTGGAGAGCGGGGGGTCCGGATGGCGTCAATGACGGTTTCTGTGCGCCTGGCGCTGCTTGCGGGATTGCTTGCCCTGATGGGGCCTGCCGCCAGCCACGATGACACCATCGGCGCCCGCTACGTGGGCAGCAGCGGCATCAATGCCGAGGACTGCCTCGAGCACCACGATCCCTGCCGGAGCCTCCGTTATGCGCTCGCCCGCGCCCGGCCTGGAGACACGATCAAGTTGTCCGCAGGCGTGTATTACGTCGGTGGCATTGACCCGGAGTCATTCCTGTTCGGCGCGAACCACGCCAAGGGCGGCTACGAACCCGGCGGGCATTTCGACGAGCAGGATCCGGAGCGCTGGCCGACCATCCTGGTCGGCCTGGACCCGCGCTACAGGCAGGTGGCCATGCGCCACGGCTTCCGGTGGGCCGCGGACCTGGCCTCCGCGCAGCAGGGCATCGTGGATGACAGCCCGGCGCCTGCCCTGCAGGCGACGGCGCTCGTCCCGGCAAGCTGCGTGCAGGGTTCCGCCGGGCAGTTCCCCTGCCGTCACGTGGATTTCCAGGCGCAGATCGCCCTCAACGGTTTTTCCAGCCGCCCGACCTCCGCGGCCAACGTCTGGGGATTCGTGGACCTGAACGACAATCGCGAGTACGCGGTCATCGGCCTCAGCAACGGCACCGCGGTCGTGGATGTCACCAACCCGGCGAGCCCGCGCGAGGTCGCCACGGTGCCTGGAAACACTTCGGCCTGGCGCGAGGTCAAGATCTTCCAGGAGTTCCACGCGCCGACCAGCCGCTACCGTGCCTTCGCCTACGTGACCACCGAGGCAAACGGCGCGGGATTGCAGGTCATCAACCTCGGCGGGCTGCCTGGCTCCGTGTCGCTGGCGACCACGCTCGCCGACACCGGCAGCCAGCACACGGATTACGTCTCGAACATCGACTACGCGACCAACATGGCATTGCCCGGCGCGCAGGCATTCCTGTGGCTCGCCGGCAGCAACGTCGGCGGCGGCTCCTGGCGCGTGTACAGCCTGGCGAATGCGGCCCAGCCGCAGTTCATCCGGCAGGCGCCGAATGCGGGCTACGTGCACGACGCCACCAGCCTGCTGGTCACCGATGCACGCGTTTCCCAGTGCGCGCCCGGGCACGATCCCTGCGAGGTCTACGTGGACTTCAACGAGAACTCCGTGGACCTCTGGGATGTGACCGACAAGGCCAATCCGGTCCGGCTGTCCTCCACGACGTATTCCAACGCGAACTACACGCATTCGGGCTGGCCGACGGCGGACCAGCGCCACATCTTCGTCCACGACGAGCTGGAAGAGATCCGGCGCGGACTCTTCACGCAGATCTATACGATGAACGTGGACGACCTGCGCAACCCGTTCATCGTCGCGAGCTACCAGGGCCCGGATACGACCACCGACCACAACGGCTACGTGAAAGGCAACCTGCTGTACGTGTCGCACTACCGTCGCGGACTGGTGATTTTCGACGCCACCGACCCGATGCAGCTGCGGGAGATCGGGCATTTCGACACCTTCATCGCTCCGGCAGCGAATACGGCCGGTTTCGACGGCGCCTGGGGCGTATACCCGTTCCTGCCATCCGGAACCATCCTCGTCAGCGACATCACCAACGGGCTGTTCGTATTGCGCGACCGCGCTGCCGGCCTGGCGCAGAGCGCCGGCCAGGTCGGCTTCGTCGGCCTGGCGGTGAGCGTCAGCGAGAATGCGGGCACGGCACGCGTCACGGTGCGACGCAACAACGGCTACTCCGGCGCCGTCAGCGTCGACTACGCCACCAGCGACGGCACGGCAATCGCGGGCACGGACTACACCGCGACCTCGGGAACGCTGAACTGGGGTGCCGGCGACCTGGGCGAGCGCGTGATCAACGTGCCGGTCATCAACGACACCCAGGCCGAATCGAGCGAAACGTTCCGAATCACGTTGTCGAACGCGGCGGGCGGCGTAGCGATCGAAGGATCGGCCACGATCGACGTCACCATCACCGACAATGACGCCGTGTTACCGCCCGGGCCGGGCAACCGCGGCGGTGGCGGTGCCGTCGGCGCTGGCCTGCTTTGGCTGCTCGGGCTGGGCCTGCTGGCAGCGCCCGGCGCCACCCGCCGGCATGTCAGGGCAGCGGCCCGATCGCCTTCGAACGCGCCAGCCATGCCGGCACCGGCTTCCTGAGCGCGACCGCCTGGCGGATCTCGAGCATCAGCGGACCGCAACGCGTCACATACTTGTCGACGATCTCTGCCGGGACCTCGTGGCCGAATGCGGCGTGGTAGGAACGCAGCGCAGCTTCGAGTTCCGCCGGAACGACGGCGCCGCTGATCACCATGTATGCCTCATGAGGTTACTTATACGCGCTATTGCGGCGGCATGTGACCCAACTTGCGCCTGGTCGCGGCGAAGCAGAGCCCGGCCGCAATTCCAGCCAGCGCGCCGAACAGGTGCGCCTGCGGGACGACAGCGGCGCCCAGCCACTCGCGGAACGGAAAAACCGAATCCCAGGGTTGCTCGATCAGCACCTTGAGCGCGCCGCCGGCGAGCGCGGCCCACGGCAGCCAGCGTGCGCGGCCGGAAGACGACGCCAGCCAGACGACGCAGCCTGCGAAATAGAGCGCATGCAGCGCGCCGGACAGCCCGCGATACCAGACGAGCTCCGGCAGCGCGATCCACAAAGCGAGCGAGATCACCAGCGGCGCCGCCCCCAGCACGATCCATTGCTCCGACTGGCGCAGGCGGCCTGTGAACAGCCTGGCGATCAGCAACAGCGCCACGCAATTGAGCACGGCGTGCAGCCACGAGATGTGCACGAAATGGCCGGTCAGGAGCCGCCAGGGTTCGGAGGCGAGGAGGGGCCGGAGGTACTCGAGTTCTTCGGCCCATCCCAGGAACTGCAGCAGCAGCACCACGAGGACCGGCACGATCATCCCTGTCACGCCGACAGGCACTGGTTTCGCAGGGCGCTCCATCCGCCGCATTCTGCGGCGGGCGCCACGCGAATGACAGCGGGCTGCGCTACTCAGCGCGGCGGATGAGCTGCACGCCGACCAGGGCCACCCACGCGGCGTGCGCAGCATAGATGGCGAGCGCGCCATGCACGTTCATGGTCAGAATGCCGGTGAAAATGGCAGCTGCCGGCAGCACGCCCGCCAGCATGCCGAACGCGCCTGCCAGGCGATTCATCGTGCCGGCGCGCAGCAGAAAGTCGTACGACCAGAGCGCGAACGCGGCGCCAGTCGCGTAGACGCCGTGACGAGCCAGCGCCTGGTTCGTTTCCCACACCAGCAGCAACGTGTCATGGCCCATGGCGCCCGGACCGCGTGCCGCGAGTGCCGGCGCGACGAATCCGTTCAGCGTCGCGGCGCCGACGTGCGCGCCGAGGCTGATCGCATAGGCGACGACGCCCGCCAGGATCCACAGCCTGTCCATGCCCCGGCGTTGTGCGAAATGGAACAGGCCGACGGCGGTGACGGCCAGCAGGACGATCATCGTGCCGTGCACGAAATCACCGCCATCCGCCGAGCCATGCAGGTCGGTCGGGTGGTACGACATGGCCAGCACGGTGGCGGCCGCCGCGCCGCACAGACCGATGCCGGCGATCCGGGATGGATCCAGGACCCTGGCCGTCGTTTCCTGCATCGCGTGCTGCCCCCGGGGACGATTGGCCGCGGGATTGTATGATGGGCGCCGATGAGGCAAGCCGACACATCGGCCGGAATGTCCGGCTGGCGGTCCGCGTGAAGGCGGATGGGGCCCGGTCCAGGGGCCGCACCCGGGCAGCGCTCGTCCATGCCTTCAACAAAGTCTTCCTGCAACGCCGCGAGGGCACGCCGCGCGTGTCCGAAGTGGCGCACCATGCCGGGGTGGCCCGCTCGACCTTTTACGAGCACTACGCGGGCATGGATGACCTCCATATGCAGGCGTTGTCACGGCCCCTGTCGGCGCTCGCGGACGCAATCGCCGGACGCGGCGACGCCGCCGGCCTGGAGCCGGTTCTCCAGCACTTCTGGGAGAACCGGGACCGCGCCCGCGCGACCTTCGGCGGCGAGATGCATGCCAAGGTCGAGCGGCTGCTGGCGGGCATGGTCCTGGGGCGGCTGCCGCAGTCCGTTCCGACGCCGGCGCTGCCACTGCGCCTGGCGGCCGTGCAACTGGCCGGCGCACAACTGACCGTGATGCGCGCCTGGCTCGCCGGCGAATCGCATTGCGCACCGCGGGACCTCGCCCGGTCCATCTGCGCGACCTCCGCATCCTTGCGCTCCAGCCTGTTCACGGCGCGCGCGAACGGAGGCTGAGCGTGGCCTCGGGACTTTTCGGCCAGCTTGCCACATCGCTGTTGCTCGGCCTGCTGGTCGGCCTGCAGCGCCAGCGCACGGAATCCTCCGTCGGCGGCATCCGCACGTTCCCGCTGATCGCGGCCTTCGGCACGCTCTGCGGCTGGCTCGCGGCCGAATACGGCGGGTGGATCATCGCAGCCGGCCTGGTCGCGCTTGCGGCTCTGCTGGTCGTCAGCAACTTCATGCTGGCGAAGGGCGGCGACGTGGATGCGGGCCAGACCACCGAAGTGTCGGCGCTGCTGCTGTACGGCATCGGCGCCTACCTCGTGATCGGCGAAATGGAAGTCGCTGTGGCGCTCGGCGGCGCGATCGCGCTGCTGCTGCACTACAAGCAGCTGCTGCACGCGTTCGCGGCGAAGATCGGCGAGCGCGACGTCACCGCGATCATGCAGTTCGTGCTGGTCACGCTGGTGATCCTGCCGGTGCTGCCGGATCGCACCTTCGGGCCCTACCAGGTCCTGAACCCGTTCGAGGTCTGGCTGATGGTGGCGTTGATCGTCGGCATCGGGCTGGCCGGATACTTCGCCTACAAGGTCTTCGGCGCACGGGCCGGCGCGGTGCTCGGCGGCCTGCTCGGCGGCCTGATTTCGAGCACGGCGACGACCGTGAGCTTCGCGCGCCGCAGCGCGGAAGCGCACGGCCACGGTGCATTCGCGGCGCTGGTGATCGTGATCGCGGCCACCACGGTCTTCGTCCGCGTGCTGACGGAGATTGCGGTCGTTGCACCCGGTCACTTCGTGGCGCTCGCGCCGCCGATCGGCGCGATGCTTGGCGCCTGCGCGCTGATCGCCGGGTGGATGTACTGGCACACGCGCGAGCACCGGGGCGAGATGCCGGAACAGGAGAACCCGGCCGACCTGCGCACGGCGATCCTGTTCGGCCTCATGTACGCCGTCATCATCTTCGCGGTCGCCGCGACCAAGGACGAGTTCGGCGAGCGCGGGCTCTATGCGGTCGCGATCCTCTCCGGCCTCACCGACATGGATGCGATCACGCTGTCCACCTCGCAGCTCGCCAACCAGGGCCGGCTCGATGCCGGCACCGGCTGGCGGCTGATCCTGGTCGCCTCGATGGCGAACCTCGCCTTCAAGGCCGGCATGGTCGCCGTGCTGGGCAGCCGCGAGCTGCTGAGGCACGTCGGCATTCTGTTCGGGGCGGCGCTGGTCGCGGGCGGCGCAATCCTGGTCCTGTGGCCATGATGAAAGGCAGTTGCCTCTGCGGCGACGTAAGGTTCGAGGTCGAGGGGCCGTTCCCGTGGCTCTACCAGTGTCATTGCTCGCTATGCCGCAAGCAGGGCGGCTCGGTCTCCAATACCGGCCTGATCGTCGCGGCCGACAGGTTCCGCTGGCTGGCCGGGGAGGGCCTGGTCGGCAAGTGGCAGCGCTCGACGGGCTTCCGCTCCCATTTCTGCACGCGCTGCGGCGCGCCCGTGCCCAATCCCCTGCGCGACACGGCCTACGTCTGGGTGCCGAGCGGATTGCTCGATGGTGACGGCCCGCTCGAGATCGGCGCGCAGCTCTACGTTGGGTCGAAGGCGTCCTGGTCGAAGCTGCCGGAAGGCGTGCGGCAATTCGAGGCGGCGCCCGCGCTGCAGGAACTGATCGCCACGCTACACGCCAAGCGCGCACTGCGGGGCTGAGGCCGGCTTCCGTGGCGAACATCCTGCTCGCCTGTTCCAGCGTCTACGGCTACACGCGCCGTATCTGCGAGTTCGTGAAGGCGGAACTGGAGGGGAGGGGGCACCGCGCCGACGTCGTGGACCTGGCCGACGCAGGCCGGGACCTCGGGCGCTACGACGTCATCGTCATCGGCGCGAGCATCCGCCACGGCAAGCACCGGCCAGCGGTGTCTGATTTCATCTGCGAGCACCGCGCGCTGCTCACGGCCAGGCCGGGCGCCTTCTTCTCCGTGAACCTCGTGGCGCGCAAGCCCGACAAGAACACGCCGCAGACGAATCCCTACGTGCGCAAGTTCCTGCGGCGGATTCCATGGCAGCCGCGGCTGGTCGGTGTATTCGCCGGCAACGTGGACTACCCGCGCTATGATGCCTTCGACCGCACGATCATCCGGCTGATCATGTGGCTGACGAACGGGCCGACGGACCCGCAGGCCAGGATCGAATTCACCGACTGGACCGAAGTCCGGCGTTACGCGGAAAGGATCGCGGCGCTGGCGCGCGGCCAGGCTGCTGCACAGGGAGACTCAAGATGAATGCATTGGCATCCGAAGTTGCCGGCGCGCCGCTGTCGCTGCACCGCGCCGAGGATGAACTGCCGTTCGTGCCGTACCAGGAAGGCGTCGTGTTCCAGTTGCTCCAGGTCGACCTCGGGGCCGGGCTCTGGGTCATCCGGGTCCGGTTCGAACCGGGGGTGACGATCCAGCGGCACCGCCACACCGGCGAGGTGCTTGCATTCACCCTGGGTGGCGCCTGGCGCTACCTCGAGTATCCGGACGTCAATGCGGCGGGCTCGTACCTGTACGAGCCGGCGGGTGCGATCCACACGCTGCACGTGCCCGCGACCAACAAGGAAGTGACCGACGTGTGGTTCGCGATTCGCGGCGCGAACCTGAATCTCGATGCGGATGGAAAGGTGGAAGCGGTCCTGGACGCGGCGACGGTGCTGGAGATCTATCGCGGGCAGTGCCGCGAACGCGGGCTGGCGGCGCCACGCGTCATCGGCGCCTGATTTCAGCCGGCGGAACAGTGCTGTAGTGGGCTAGATCAGCTGGCATCGGCCGGTGATCCATGGGTTCGCATAATGTATATTATGGTAAATACTGGATATGCCATCGGGGCGCAACTGGCCCTCGCGGTCCGTTTGCCCTTCCCCTGCGGCCGGCTGCGTGCTCAGGGCCTCAGGTGCGTCGCGAGGAATCCCTCTATGGCCTGGAGCATCTTGAGGCGCGAGTCACTGGTCGACAGCCAGTGATCCTCCCCGGCCAGTTCGACGAGCTGGCTCTTCCCGCTCGCCTGGTCCATCAGTCGCTTGAAGTTCTGGGACTGTGAAAATGGGACCACCGTGTCGTTGCGGGCATGAATCAGCAGGACCGGCGCCTGGATCGTGTCGGCGGACCTTGCCGGCGAGAACCTGGTGATGTCCTCGTCGTTCGGGTTGCCGACGTAGTCGCGCCAATAGCGCGTGGCGTCGGAGTCCGGGCCGTACTGGCGCTGGAGGAAACCGAACATGTTGGGCAGGTCGGAGATGCCGTTGATGCTGACGGCGCAGGCATAGAGCTCGGGGGTGAATGCGGCGCCGGCGAGTGCGGCGTAGCCGCCGTAGCTGGCGCCCAGGATGCAGATGCGTTTCGGGTCCGCCAGGCCCTTGTCGATCATGTGCTTCACGCCGTCGGTGATGTCGTCCTGCATCCCGCGGCCCCACTGGCGATCTCCGGCGCGGCTGAGCGCCGCGCTGAATCCCGATGACCCGCGAAACTGAGGCTGCAGCACCAGGTAGCCGCGTGTGGCGAGGAACTGCGCGAGATAGTCGAAGCCGGTGTCGTCGCGGGCGGATGGCCCGCCGTGGGGAAGCACCACGAGCGGCAGGCTCCTGGGTTCGCGTCCCGGGGGCGTCGTGACGTAGGCCGGGATCGCAATGCCGTCGCGTGCCGGGTACTGGATCGCCTCCATCTCGCCCAGCGCCACATCGGCGAGCGCGGGATAGGTTTCGCCGATGGTATCCGCCGTGCCGCGGTTCATGTCCACGAGGTAGTAGACCGGCGGATTCGACGCGTACTCGGTGCGCACCAATACCCGTTTGTAGTCTTCGGAGCGATCGAATACCTGCGTCCGCAGGCTGGGGAAGGCGCGAGCGATTGCCTTGTGCAGGGCCAGCATCCGCGGATCGATCCACTCGATGCTCTGCTCGAGTCCGCCGATCTGGTAGCCGGCCGGCGCGCCGGTGAATCGGTCGTCCACCGTATGCATGACGTCGTGCTCGGGATGCTCGTAGGCCACGCTGATCGGGCCGCCATCCACCGGAATGCTCCAGACCCGGGTCCTGTCGCCGCCCCGGTCGCTGGTCGCGAAAATCGTCGCGCCGTCGGCCGACATCGCCTGCAGCCGGAATTCGATGTCGCCGCGCGACTCGTAGATTTTCTTCCAGCTGCGGCCCTGCCTGGCCAGGATCGTGAACTCGCGGTTCTCCGGGTTCCATTCACTGCGCGCGGCCGGCGTTCCGTCTGCGAGCGTGAGCCACTGCCGCGTGTATGGCGAGCCGCTCTCGACCTTCCTGCCCCGGCCGGTGCGCGTGTTCACTTCGAACAGCGAATGCACCCAGCCCTGGTCCTTGCGTCCGGCCGACATGCGCGTGTCGGTCATGATGCGCACTGCGGTCACTTCGAAATCGAAAGAGGACATCTGGATCGTCTCGGCCTTGCCGACATGCAGCCTGACGATGCTGGCGCCGCTGACCGACTGCTTCTCAGGGTCGCCGAGCAGCAGCGAGCGCACCGGCCCGCCGTCTGCATCGACCGCGAGCGTCCGCGAGAACTCGTATTCCCGCTCGGCCACGGTGGACTCGAACACCTTGCGCCGGGTGGTGATGGTGATGAGCAGCGTCCTGTTGTCCGCCCAATCCAGGCCGCGGACGGTGTAGTCACCGATGCTGAGCTGGCGCAGATCGCGGCCGGTTGCGAGATCGAAGATGGTGATCACCGGCTTGCCGCCCGGGTCGTTGGTCCAGGCCAGTTTCTGGCCATCCGGGGTCAGGCAAACCATCGCCAGCTGCGGCAGCGAAGCGAATGCGGACGCGGGTGGGGGCGAGCCGGCCCCGGTCGCGTCCGGGGCCGCCCAGGCGAGTCCCGCAGCCAAAATCAATGCCGGCCCGTTCTTCATGTCATCCGCCCTCCTCCCGCGACAGATACTCCTGCGCCAGGCGCTCCAGGTGCAGCCGCCCTTCCGGCTTCAGGAACGGCGCCACCAGCATCAGCACCTGATACACGCCGCGCGCCATGCCGGCGCCGGCGACATCGCGGCGCGGGTGGCGGGCCGACTCGAACGACAGCCAGTAGAGCGCGACAACCGCGATATTGTTGCTGAGCGCGTCGATCTCGACGCCGGTGGCGACCAGCTGGTCGCGCTCGGCGAGCCCCAGGCAGATGCCGCGCGCGGCCTGGACCGAGCGTTCGAACACGGTCGCGAGCCGGGTCCCGGCGCGGCGATCGCGCGCCATGATCCCGGACAGGTCGCGGAACAGGAACCGGTAGCGCCACAACGCCTCGAGGATCAGGTGCAGCAGGAACCAGACGTCCTCGACGTTGTCGGCGCGCCAGCCTGCGGGCGGCAGCAGCGCGTCGAGTTCGGCGACGAACTGCTCCAGCAGCGCGGCGGACAGCTCATCCTTCCTGCGGAAGTGATAGTGCAGGTTGCCGGCGCTGATGCCGAGTTCGGCGGCGATCAGCGAGGTCGAGACGTTCGGCTCGCCCTGCTCGTTATAGAGCGCAAGCGTGACGTCGAGGATGCGTTGGCGGGTGCGGCGTCCGGGGGCGGACTTGGGGTTTTGCGGCATGGCGCTGGTGCACGATGGGTGGCCCCATCGTACACCAGCGACCTGCACTCACTCAGGCGGCGCGGCGCGTGCTGCGGCGCGGCGACTTGCGGGCCTGGACGCGCGCGGCCAGCGCATCCACGCGGCGCGACAGCGCGTTCACGTCCTTCGCGGTCGGCAGGCCGATGCGGTGGATCACGCGGCTGACGCCCTGCTGCAGCGCCTGCTCGATCGTCGACAGGCGCTCGTCGGCCGCGCCGGCGAGGTCCTCGACCACGCCCTCGGCCTTGTTGCGGCCGCGAGCCGTGGCCCTCTGGCCCTGCTCCAGGGCGGCGCCGAAGACCTTGACGGCCTCGTGGCGCGTGACGTCGAAGGCGCTGCGGTGCGCGTTCCAGATCGTGCGGGCAGACCGGCGTGCGGCCTTGCCGAGATCCGTCCGGGCCACGTTGCCCAGGAACTCGTTGATGTTCTCGATCATGGCGGACTCCTTGCGAATGTCGGTCATCCCGATGGCGGCCAGTATCCGCACCGGCCCTAGGGAGTGCACCCTAGCCGCAAGGGTCCTCAGAGAGCCCCGAACCAGCGTGAAATCGCGGCTCTCTGGGCCGCAGTGGGCACCGCGCCGGAGGCGCCCTCGAGGTTCTCGGCGGCATGGCGGGGATTGCGCGTGCCGGTCAGGATCACGGTGACGGCGGGATCCGCCAGCACCCACTTGATGAAGAGCTGGGCCGCCGTCCGGCAGCCGAGTTCCATGGCGACCGGCGGCAGCGCCTTGCCGGCGGCCCGGTCGATCATCGCTCCCTTGGTGAACGGGCGGTTGACCAGAACCGCCACGCCCAGGTCGCGTGCCGCAGGCAACAGCCGCCCGCCCGCCTCGGGCTCCGCCAGCGAATAGTTGATCTGCAGGAAATCCGGCTTCTCGCGCCGGATCACGCGCTCGAGCTCCGCATGCGCGCTCGCGAGGTAGTGCGTGACGCCGACGTAGCGCACGCTGCCCTCCTCCTTCGCGGCACGCAGCGTGGCCAGGTGGGCATCGAGGTCGAGCAGGTTGTGCACCTGCACGAGGTCGAGCGTCCTCACACGCAGCAGGCGGCGCGAGTCCGCCAGCTGCTGCAGGCCGGCCGCAGCGCCGCGGGTCCAGATCTTGGTCGCGAGGAACGCCGGAAGCCGCGGGCGCAGGCGGGCGAGGATGTCGCCAACGCGTTCCTCCGCCCGTGCGTACATCGGCGAGGTGTCGATCAGCCGGCCGCCGGAACCGAGAAAGCTGCGGACCGCGGCCTCGGCCGCATCGAATTCCGCGCCGGCGGCCGGCACGTCGAGCACCTGCCAGGTGCCGAGGCCGATGACAGGCAGGCGTTCGCCGGTGGCGGGGATCGCGCGCATCGGCGGCTCAGCCGCCCGTCCCTGCCGCGGCGCCGCGACCAGGGCGCCGATCAGCGCCAGGGCCCTGCGGCGGGTCAGGCTGACCATGTGTCATCTGACCACATCGCGCTCAGGAGGTGCCCGCGCCGCGCCGCTCGAACGACCGGCCGAGTCCGAAGGAGATGACTCCGGCTGCCACCATCGCTGCACCGCACAGTGTGGCGAAGCCAAGCAGTCCGAAGCCCAGGGACTGCAGCAGGACGTGCAGCCAGATGCCGACCCAGTCGCTGCCGCGCTGCATCACCGTATCGATGAAGTTCTTGGCCTTGTACTTCGTCTCGGCATCCACGATCGTGAACAGCACCTCGCGGCTCGGCTTGGCGATCCCGAATTCGCCGGCGCGGCGCAGGACCTGGCCGGCGGCGAGTACGGTGAGGAGCGGCATCGCAGCGACGAATGCCACCGGCAAGGCGATGAACGTGAGCAGCGCGACAATCGGTATGGTGACCAGCGCTCCGCTCAGGTTCACGGCGCGGATCAGCCAGGAGACGACGATTCCCTGGAACACCCACGCCAGGATGTTGACCGCCATGTCGAGCCGGGCGAAGAACTGGGTGCGACTGGCCGCATCCGGGTAGGCATCGCCCACGAGCCGGAGCAGTTCGTTGTACATGAACAGTCCGGTAATCGAGCCGATCGAGACGATGACGAAGATCCCGAGCAGGTACGGAGAGCGCGCCACCAGCAGCAGGCCGGCCATCACGCGGCCGCCGATACGGGACTCCGGGTCCTCCGGCGGCAGCACGAAATGGCCGTGTCGCGCCTCGGCCCAGGCCGCGAGGCCGCGAATGCATGGCAGCGTGCCGAGCAGCAGCAGCATCGCGAGGCCGACGACGGCATCGATGCCCAGCGCCGGCACGATGTCCTGCGTGATGAACGAGCCGACGATCGCGCCGCTGCCGCCTCCGGCCGAGATCGGCCCGAACAGGCGCTTCGCTTCCTCGTCCCGGAACACGTCCGCCATGAAGCTCCAGAACACCGAGACGACGAAATAGTTGAAGACCGACAGCCAGATGAAGAATGCCGCTGCGAGCCAGAAAGTGTCGGGTATCACCCTGAACAGCAGATAGAACACCAGCAGGTTCGAGGCAAAGAAGCCGTAGGTGACCGGCAGCAGCAGCTGCTTGCGCACGCGCGAAACCAGCGCGCCGAACAGGGGCATCAGCACCAGCATCGAGACGAAAGTGCCGGTGAACAGCCAGCGCAGGTTCTGCAGGCCGGCGCCGATGGCCATGGCGTCGCGCACCGGCCGCAGCAGGTAGTACGCGCACAACAGCATGAAGAAGTAGAGGAAGGCGAGTCCGACGGCGCGTTCTTCCCCGGCTTTCGCGCGCAGGACGTTTCGCATCAGCCAGTCGAGCGATTGCAGCATGGCTTCAGCCCGGCCGCGTCGAGCCGGCGAGGTGCGGCCGCTGGCCATCGGCGTCCTTCAGCACGAACACGTGCCGCCCGTCACGGGGCCAGTGCTCGAGCCGCGCGCTCGAGGGCAGGAACAGCGGCAGCTTGAATTCGACGTGCACGCGCACCGGCGGCGCAAGCGGCGCGGGGCCGAGCGCCGCCAGCGAACGCGCCATCGACCACATGCCATGCGCCACGGCGCGATCGAAGCCGAACAGCTTCGCGCCGCGGTCGCCCAGGTGGATGGGATTGAGATCGCCGGAAATCCAGCCATAGCGGCGGCCCACCGAGCGCGACGCGGCGATGTCGGTGACGGCAGGCGCATCGGCCTCCTGCGGCTTCTCGTAGCGGAGCGTCTGCCGGGCGCTGCGCGCCGCCTGGCCGCGGCCGGCGGCGCGGCGCGCGAGCAGCGTGGACTTCTCGTGCCAGGCGATGCCGGAGGCATCGTCGAACTCGGTGTACAGGTCGAACTCGTGGCCGCGGTCGCCGTCCCGATGTCCCTCGATCCAGGTGCGGATGCGGTAGCTGCCCGCTGCCGGCATCGGCCGGGCCTGGAAGATCTCGTTGCCGACGTGGATCAGCCCCATCAGCCGCACGACGAATTTCGGGTGCGTGAGCAGCGCGACGTGCAGCGGCATCGCCAGCACGTGCGGGTAGGTGATCGGCATCGTACCGTCATCCGCGAAACCGCAGACTGCGCGGTAGCGCGCAAGATGGCCGGCGTGCGCACGTATCGCCTCGGCCGTACCTTCGAGACGCGGTACCGTCGCGCCCTCGGGCACCAGTGCGGCCCGCCGCCCGAAGACCGCTCGCGGGTAGTAGCGGAATGCGGATGGCAGGCGCTGGAAACGGTAGCTGACGGCGGCGGGCCGGCCCATCGCACTCCTCCGGCCGCGGGATTACGGAACGATCCGGTCGATGGTCACGGTAGCAGGACTGGCCGAGGAGAAATCATAGCCGACCTCGCCGTAGAGGTCGCCGCTGGCGGCGGCCGGCCCGCCCTGGCGCGAGATCCGGGCCACGATGCGCAGCGGTCCGGCGGCCGCCAGCGAAGTGCCTGGCAACATGGCATTCGCGTCCGTCATCGACACGGCGACCGGCCACGAACCCACGGTGCGACGCACGACGGCGAGCGGTGGTCCGCCCTCGCCGCTGCGCGCGATGACGAACAGCGTCGATCCCGGCGGCACTTTCTCCGTCAGTGCGGGCGCAATGGCGATGGTCAGGTTGGCGCCGGTCCCGGCGGGCTGCGGTACCGCGGCAACCGTCACGGCGGGTTTCGCCGGCGGACCGCCCTGCGCACGCCCGATGTCGGCGAGCCGCTCCGCCACGACCTGACGCAGGTCCGGCGGCAGGTCGTGATTCTGCAATTCGACCCAGCGCTGCTGCGCGAGGGTCATGTCGCCGCGGCGGTAGGCGATGATGCCGCCGTACCAGAGCGCGCGGGCATTGTCCGGGTCGAGTTCCAGTGCCCGCTCGAAGAGCGGCACGGCCTGACCGTCGATTTCGCGCTCGTCGTTGAGGATCAGCGACTCCGCGAATCCGGCGACCGCATCCGGATCCCGGCCCTGGCTGCGCGTGTAGGCCTCTCCGAAGGCCTCTTTCGCGAGGGGATAGTTGCCGACCACCGTTGCCGTACGGCCCAGCAGCTTCCAGCCCTCGAGGTCCTCCGGCTGGCGCGAAAGGCGGCTCTGCAGCTGTTCCATCATCTGCCGGATGTCCGCGGCCGAGGCCTGCGCCGCGTGGTCCGCGGGATCCCAGGACCAGTTGCTGGCCCAGAAGTAGATCGCAAAGGCGGCGAGCGGCAGCCAGGAGGCGACCAGCGTCGCGGCAATGGCGGAGCGCGGCGGCGGTGGCCCGCCCGCCTCTGCGCGCGGCCGCAGCAGCGGCCAGGCAAGCAGCGCGGCTGCCGCGAGCGCAAGCAGCACAGCGACGAAGATGAACGCGGTCACGACTTGTCCGGCTCCTCCTCGAGGGATGCCGGGTTCGCCCTGGCGGCGCGCGCGCGCCGCAGCACCACCGTGCCGGTGACGGCGATGCCACCCAGCAGCAGCAGCGCCGGTGCCAGCCACAGCAGCAGGGTCCGCGGTGCCATGGGCGGGTCGTACAGCACGAAGTCGCCGTAACGCTCGGTCATGAACGCGCGGATCTCGCCGTCACTGCGGCCGGCCTGCAACATGTCGCGCACCTCGCGGCGCAGGTCCGACGCGAGCGTGGCGTTGGAGTCGGCGATGCTCTGGTTCTGGCAGACCAGGCAGCGGAGTTCGCGGATCAGGCGCTCGTAGCGCTGCTGCTGGGCCGGGTCGGCAAAGGCCTCGCCGGTGTCGATCGCAAACGCCGGCATGACCAGCGACCAGGCGAGCGCCAGTGCGACCAGCCTCATCCGTCCTCCCCGCCCGGTGGCGGCAGCAGCGGCACGAAGTCCCGCTCCCAGGCCTCGCGCGTCAATGGCCCGATGCGCTTCTGCAGCACGCGGCCGTCCGCACCGATCAGGAAGGTCTCCGGTGCGCCATACACGCCCCAGTCGATCGCGGTGCGGCCGTCCGGATCGAAGGCGACCGACACATAGGGATTGCCGAGCTGCTCCAGCCAGCGCAGCGCGAGGTTGCGGTCATCGCGCCAGTTGAGTCCCATCATCGGCACGCGGTTTTCGCGCGCGATGGCGAGCAGCAGTTCGTGTTCCTCGCGGCAGCCCGCGCACCAGGTGGCCCAGACGTTGAGCAGCCATGCGCGACCGGCGAAATCCGCGGAACCGACCCGCCAGCCCGCGTCGCCCAGGGACTCGTTCGAAAACGCGGGCGCCGGCTTGCCGATCAGCGGCGAGCGGATCTCGCCGGGATCCTGCCGCAGCCCCACGACGAAGAAGCCGACCAGCGCCGCGAACGCGACCGCCGGCAGCAGGAATTTCAGCTGCAGCTTCATCGGGCGGCATCCGCGGCGGCGGCGGGCTCACGCGCCTCGGAACGCAGGCGGTAGCGCCGGTCGAGGGCGGCAATGCCGCCACCGAGCGCGATCAGCAGCGCCCCGAGCCAGATGTAGCGGATCAGCGGCTTGTACTGGATGCGCAGGCTCCAGCGCCCCTGCCCCAGGTCCTCGCCGAGCGCGGCGAACAGGTCGCGCGCTGCGCCGACCTCGATGCCCGCCTCCGTCATCGGGTTGCCGCCCGAATTGTAGAGGCGCTTCTGCGGCTTGAGGGTCGCCACGGCGCGGCCGTCCCGGGACACCAGCACGTCGGCCTCGACGCCGACGTAGTTCGGCCCGCGGACGTCGCGCATGGCCGCGAACCGGAAGTCATAGCCGGCGATCGTGGTCGCGTCGCCGATGCCGAGCGCGACGTCCTTCTCGATCTTGAAGGACTGCACGCCGGTGATGCCGAGCGTCGCCAGTCCGATGCCGAAGTGCGCGATGACCATGCCGAGCACCGCGCCGGGAAGCGCCTGCCGCCCCCGCAGGCGCTGGAAGACCTCGAGCAGCGAGCAGCCCATGACCCACAGCGCCAGTGCGAAGCCGATCGTGGTCAGCGGCCGCACCTCGCCGTATACCGCGGCGCCGACGATGATTGCGCTGGCCACCGACGCAGCCGCGATCGCCGTCAGCCGCCGCTGCTTCGACTTCAGCAGGCCGCGCTTCCAGGCCGCGTGCATGCCGACGCCGAGCAGCGCCAGCAGCGGCAGCATCGGCACGATGAACACGACTTCGAAGTACGGCGGTCCGACGGAGATCTTGCCGAGTTCGAGCGCATCCATGAACAGCGGATACAGCGTGCCGAGCAGGATCAGCCCGAGCGCGGCGACCAGCAGCGCGTTGTTGAACAGCAGGAAGCTCTCGCGCGAAGTGATCTCGAAGCCGGCCGCCGACTTCAGGGCCGGCGCGCGCCAGGCATAGAGCAGCAGCGCCCCGCCGATGACCGCGCTCAGGAAGCCGAGGATGAAGATGCCGCGCGCCGGATCGGTCGCGAAGGCATGCACCGAGATGAGCACTCCGGAGCGGACCAGGAAGGTGCCGAGCAGCGACAGCGAGAACGCGGAGACGGCGAGCAGCAGCGTCCAGCTCTTGAACAGGCCGCGTTTCTCGGTCACGGCGAGCGAGTGGATCAGCGCGGTGCCGGCGAGCCACGGCATGAAGGACGCGTTCTCGACCGGGTCCCAGAACCACCAGCCGCCCCAGCCGAGCTCGTAGTAGGCCCACCAGCTGCCGAGCGCGATGCCGACGGTCAGGAACATCCAGGCCGCCAGCGTCCACGGCCGGGTCCACCGCGCCCAGGTCGCGTCGAGCCGGCCCTCGATCAGCGTCGCACAGGCGAACGCAAAGGCGACCGCGAAGCCGACGTAGCCCAGATAGAGCAGCGGCGGGTGCACCGCCAGCGCGAAATCCTGCAGCAGCGGATTGAGGTCGTTGCCGTCCACTGCGGCGGGCACCAGGCGCTCGAACGGGTTCGAGGTCGAGATCATGAACAGCAGGAAGCCGATGCTGATCAGCCCGAGGATGCCGACGACACGGCTGCGGAACGGCGCGTCCAGGCTGCCGGACAGCGCCGTCACGGCGATCGACCAGCCGGAGAGGCTCAATGCCCACAGCAGCAGCGAGCCCTCGTGGCCGCCCCAGACCGCCGCCACGCGATAGAAGGTCGGCAGCTCAGAGTTCGAATTGGTGGCGACGTACAGGACCGAGAAGTCCTTCTGCACGAACGCGTAGGTCAGCGCGGCGAAGGCGAGCGCGGTGAACACGAACTGCCCGACCACCGCCGAGCGGCCGGCGGCCATCCAGCCGGCGTGCCGCCGCGCGGCGCCGCCGAGGCCGAAGGCCGACTGGGCGATGGCGAGCAGCAGCGCGAGGATCAGCGCGAAATGGCCAAGCTCCGGGATCATCCGGCGGGTTCCGTTGCCGGCATCGGGTGCAGGGAGCCCGCGACTTCCGGCGGCATGTAGTTCTCGTCGTGCTTGGCGAGCACTTCGTCGGCGACGAAGTCCCCCGATTCGGTCAGCCGTCCATGGGCGATGACGCCCTGCCCTTCACGGAACAGGTCGGGCAGCAGGCCCGAGTAGCGCACCGGGATGGACTGCTGGTTGTCGGTGACGATGAAGCGGACCTCCAGCGAGCCCTCGGAGCGCTGCACGCTGCCGGCCGTCACCAGCCCGCCGACGCGGAACTTGCGGTCGACCGGCGCCTGGCCTGCCATCACCTGCGTGGGGTTGTAGAAATAGAGCAGGTTGTCCTCGAAGGCGAGGATGGCGAGCGCGGTCGCCGCGCTGACGCCGGCGATGATCGCGAGGACCCCGAACAGCCGTTTGCGACGTGGAGTCATGGCTGGCTGCCCCGCGCATCGGCCCGCCGCAACGCCTGGCGGATGGCGGCGGCATGGAGCCGCCTGGCCGCCACGGCGTTCCACACCAGCACGAACAGCACCAGCGCAAGGCTCGGCCATACGAAGGCCGCGTAGCCGCCCATCGCCAGGAATTCCGCGAGGTTCATCGAGCCAGTTCCTCCCGCAGCCAGGACGCGTCGCGCTCGCGCCGAAGGATCTCCGCGCGCAGTCGCACCAGCATCACCGCGACATAATAAAGCGTAAATGCCACCAGCATCGTCAGCAGCGGCCACAGCATGTCGCCCGTGATCGAGGGCTTGCCGAGCTTGGTGATGGTCGCACCCTGGTGCAGCGTATTCCACCAGTACACTGAGTAGTGGATGATCGGAAGGTTCACCACGCCGACCACCGCGAGCACCGCGCTCGCCCGGTCCGCGCGGCGCGGTCGTCGATCGAGGCGCGCAGCGCCATGTAGCCGAGGTACAGGAACAGCAGGATCAGTTCCGAGGTCAGGCGCGCGTCCCAGACCCACCAGGTGCCCCACATCGGCTTGCCCCAGATCGAGCCGGTCGCGAGCGCCGCAAAGGTGAACCAGGCGCCGATCGGCGCCGAGGCCGCGGCCACCGCGTGCGCCAGCTTCATCCGCCAGACCAGCCCGATGCCGGCGGCGATCGCCATCGTCGCGTAGATGAACATGGACATCCACGCGGACGGCGCGTGGACGTAGAGGATGCGGAATCCGTCTCCCTGCTGGTAGTCCGCGGGCGCGAGCACGAGGCCGCCGTACAGGCCGGTCACGATCAGCACGAAGGACGGCCAGCCGAACCATGGTGCGAGCCGGCCGGCAATCCGGTACGCATGCGGCGGCGAGGCGAACTTGTGCAGCCAGGTCCAGTTCATCGGTTCACTCCGCGCTGATCCTGAGCGCCGCGGCGATGGCCAGCGGCGCCAGCGTCAGCGCCAGCACCAGCATGGCCGCGAGCAGCAGCAGCGGCCCGCGCGCGACGTCGCCGTGGACCGCCATGTCGATCGCCCGGGCACCGAAGATCAGCGCCGGCATCGCGAGCGGCAGCACCAGCAGCGAAAGCAGCATGCTGCCACGGCGCAGCCCCAGTGTCAGCGCTGCGCCGATGGCGCCGAGCGCGCTCAGTATGCCGGTGCCGAGCGCGAGCGACAGCACGACCGTGCCGAGCGCACCGGCCGGCACGCCGAGGCTGATGGCGAGCAGCGGCGACACCAGCACCAGCGGCAGCCCGCAGGCGGTCCAGTGGGCGGCGCCCTTTGCGAGCGCGAGCAGCGCAAGAGGCTGCCCTGAGAGCAGCATCTGCTCGAGCGTTCCGTCTGCGTGGTCCGACCGGAACAGGAACTCCAGGCCCAGCAGCGCCGCGAGCAGTGCTGCGACCCACAGCACGCCCCCCGCGAGTTCGCGCAGGGCGCCCAGTTCCGGGTCGAGCGCCAGCGGGAACAGGGTGGTCACCATCGCGAAGAACACGACGGGCTGCGCGATCTGGTCCCAGTGCCGGAAGGCCAGCACCAGGTCGCGCCGGTACATCAGGATCATTGCGCTGGCGGCCGGCCTGCGCAGCATCAGGCGAGTTCCACGCGGCGGGCCGGATGCCCCGGGATCGCGGGCGGCTGGTGGGACGCGATGAGTGCCGCGCCCCCGGCGGCGAGATGCCCGGCGACGACGCCGGAAAGCATCTCCACGCCGGCGCCGTCGAGATTGGTGAACGGCTCGTCGAGGAGCCACAGTGCCGCGCCCGACAGCATGACGCGCGCCATGGCCAGCCGACGGCGCTGGCCGGCGGACAGCGAGCGCGCCGGCTGGTGGTGCGACGCCGCAAGCCCGACCCTTGCCAGGACGCCGTCGATCTCTCCGGGACCCATCACGCGGCGCAGTCCGGCTTCGTAGGCGAGGTTCTCCCGCGCGGTGAAGTCCGGCTTGAGCCCGTCGCTGTGCCCGAGGTAGCTGATCGTGGCCGCATAGGCATCTCGGTCCGCGCCGATCGGCCGGTCGCGCCAGACTACGGCGCCCTCCTCCGCCGCCAGCAGGCCCGCCAGCACGCGCAGCAGCGTGGTCTTGCCCGACCCGTTCGGCCCGGCGAGATGCACGCAGTCGCCCGGCTGTGCCTCCACGGACAGCCCGCGCAGCACGTGGCGCTCGCCGCGCCATACATGCAGGTTCCGGGCGCAGATTCCCGTGAAGCCTGGTGCCGGCAAGGTCAACGCTGCCGTGTCGCGACGACGACCTGGTACAGGCCGGCAAAGCGTGTTCGCTGGTGCCAGTCGAAGTCCTGCGGCGACTCCGCGAAGTGCTGGATCGAGCGGGAGACCAGCCCGGCGGCGAAGGGCTCGAGGAAGCGGAAGATCAAGGCCATGACTGGACGCAACGGATGCCAGCGGGCCGGCCGGTGGTAGTCCACGAACACCACCTTGCCACCGGGCCTGACGGCTGCCAGCAGCGCGTTGACGATCCGGCGTTTCTGCAGGTCGGGTACTTCGTGCAGCAGGAAGAAGCAACAGACGCCGTCATAGTCCTGGGCGCCCGCGGCGCCGGCGTCCGCCACGCGTACCCTGACATTGGCGCGGCCGGAGAGTTTCTGCCGGCAGTGCGTCACCTGCAGCGGTGCGATGTCAATGACATCAAGGAATCCCCGGTCGCCGACCTTGTCCGCCAGCCGGCTCGACAGGTTGCCGTACACGCTCGCCGCCTGCAGCACGCGGTCGCCGGCCGCAAACTCCCGGCAAGCCGCGCGTACGAGCCGGCGGTAATTGCCCCACAGGATGCAGTTGACGACGACGTGGCGGTCGAGCAGCCGCAGGCTGCGCGGTTGCAGGTAGGCCCAGGAGTAGGTATCCACCAGGTAGTCCGGCAGCGCGATCGCCGCCTCCGGCTCGGCTGCGGGCGGATCGGGCGGCACGGCGATCGGCCTGGTGGCATGCATGCTCGACTCCAACTCCTCATGTGCGGTGCCGAGCCGCCTCATGACCGTAAGATCACTATACGTGGTGCAACCATGCGATGTGCAAGGGTACAATGATTGCGGTTTACCACAATTGCGGTTTACCCCAGTAACCGCCGATCCTCCGGCCGCCGACGGCCATAATCTGCATGATCAGGAGAGCGAAATGAACTGGGCATCACGGATCATCCTTGCGGCGATGGCTGCATCGCTGGCCGCCGCGCCGGCCGTCGCCGGCGACGGCAAGGCGGTCTGGGACAAGAAATGCGCCGGCTGCCACGCGATGATGGCGCCGAAGACCGGCGACAAGGCGGCCTGGGCGCCATTCGTCAAGATGGGGGCGGACCAGGTGACGGCCGCCGTGATGAAGGGCAAGGGCGTGATGCCGCCGCGGGGCGGCGCGGCAAACGAGGCGGAAGTCAAAGCCGCCGTCGAGTACATCCTCGACCTGATGAAGTGATTACCCGGCGCGGTCGCCGGATGGGGAGGACCACCAATGTTCAGGCGCATCGGTGTCTTCGGCGGGTCACTCGCCGTCCTGGTCCTGGTCGCGGCGTGCTCGCCACGCGACGTCAGCTATCGCGCCGAGGTCCAGCCGATCCTGCAGAAGTACTGCCTGGACTGCCACGTCCCGGGCGGCGCGGGATTCGCCGCCAGCGGCTTCGACATGAGCAGCCACGAGTCGCTGATGAAGGGAGGCACCTACGGTCCCTTCGTGATCCCCGGCGACCCGTTCACGAGCACACTGAACATGCTGGTCGAAGGACGCGCCGATCCGTCGATCCGCATGCCCCATGGCCGCGGGACGCTGACCGACCGCGAGATCGAGATCCTGCGCGTCTGGGTGCAGGAAGGCGCCAAGAACAACTGAAATTGCGCGCGATCACCGCATGAGATTGGGACCAGGGATCCGGGGTGCAGCCGCGTGGCTTGCCGTGGCCCTGGCCGGCCTCGCTTTCCCGTCCGCTGCGTCGGCGGAAGGCGCCGACAACTCGCTCTGTCTCGCCTGCCACGGCATGGAGGGCTTCGCGATGCCGGGACCCGACGGGCAGCCGCGATCCCTGCACGTGATCCGGGACCGATTCGAATCCAGCGTGCACGGCCAGCAGTCCTGCGTCGGCTGCCACAAGGACATCACCGGCATCCCGCACGAGACCGGCGGGCGCATCAAGGTCGGCTGCGTGCAATGCCACGAGGACCTGTGGGCGCAGGCGCAGCAGGAGCAGCGGGCCGAGGAATCCGCTCGGCTCGGCCACGTGAAGCAGATGATCGATCGCTACATGCACTCGATCCACGCGCGGCCGAACCGCGAGGACCAGTCGCGCACCAACGCCACCTGCTACGACTGCCACGACGCCCACTACGTGTACCCGGCCGGCAGCGAGATCCGCGCCGAATGGCGCCTGGACATCCCGAACACCTGCGGCAAGTGCCACGCGGGGCCGCTGCAGGCCTATGCCGGATCCGTGCACGGCCGCGAAGTCCTGCTGAACGCCAATCCGGCCGCGGCAATCTGCTCCGATTGCCATACGACCCACGACGTCGAAAGCCCGGCGATCGACTCGACCAAGCTCGCGATCACGCGCAATTGCGGCAACTGCCACGAGGACAGCCTGAGGTCCTACACCCGGACCTACCACGGCAAGGTCAACGTGCTGGGTTACGCCTACACGGCGAAGTGCTTCGATTGCCACGGCAGCCACGGGATCCAGCGGACCAGCGATCCTGCGTCCACGGTGCATCCGGACAACCGGCTGCAGACCTGCCGCGGCTGCCACGAGCGCGCGACGGCGGGGTTCGTCACCTTCGAACCGCACGCCACCACCGACGACTTCGAGCGCTACCCCTACATGTGGATTGCGTCGAAGTTCATGGGATCGCTGATCATCGGCGTATTCCTGTTCTTCTGGACGCATTCGGCGCTGTGGTTCTACCGCGAGTACAAGGACCGCCAGGCGCGCAAGGACCGGCCGCATGTGAGGACGGCCGAGCTCCCGCAGTTCGCGGGCAAGCAGATCCGGCGGTTCGGGCTCGGCTGGCGGCTGGTCCACCTGTTCTTCGCGCTGGCACTGATGATCCTGTCGCTGACCGGCATGGCCGCGTTCTACGCAGAGACCGCCTGGGCCGCGGCGGTCATGCAGGCGCTCGGCGGGCCGCAGGTCGCGGCGATCATCCACCGGGTGGCCGCGGTCGTGATCCTCGGCCTGTTCGTCGGCCACGTGCTCTACTTCGCCGTGCACTTCGCCCCGCGCTGGCGGACGTTCAACTGGTTCGGGCATACCTCGCTGGTGCCGAGCCTGCAGGACCTGCGCGACATCGTCGCCATGTTCAAGTGGTTCTTCGGCCGGGCGCCGCGGCCCGTGTTCGGGCGCTGGACGTACTGGGAGCGGTTCGACTACTGGGCGCCGTTCTGGGGCCTGACCATCGTCGGCGGCAGCGGGCTGATGCTGTGGTTCAAGGAGTGGACCGCGTCGTTCCTGCCCGGCTGGGTCTTCAACATCGCGTCGCTGGCGCACGGCGAGGAAGCATTCCTCGCGATCCTGTTCCTGTTCACGGTCCATTTCTTCAACAACCACTTCCGTCCGGACAAGCTGCCGCCGCCGGACGTCGTCATGTTCACGGGTTCCATGCCGCTCGAGGAGTTCCGTCGCGAGCACCGGCTCGAGTACGACGAACTGGTCGCGACCGGACAGCTGGAAAAGCACCTGGTGGACGAGCCGTCGAGAGCCATGACGCGGGGATCGAAGATCCTGGGCGTCGTGCTGCTGGCGTTCGGACTGACGCTGTTGGCCCTGGTGCTCGCCGGGTTCCTGGGCAGCCTGGGCCGGTCGTGAAGGAGTAATATCGGCCGAGGCCGCGAGGTTTCCGATGAAGCGACTGATGCTGGCTGTGTTGCTGTCGGCGGCGCTGGCCGGCTGCTCGGATCGCGGCGGCACGCCCGCCGTGGCCGTGGCGCCGGCGGACCGCGATGCGGGCAAGGCTCTGGCGGAGCGCGATTGCAGGGGTTGCCACGGGCTCGATGGCAGGGGCGCCGCGCCCGGCATTCCCCACCTCGCCGCACAGAGCGAGCGCTACCTGGATGCCTCCATCGAGGCCTATCTCGAGGGCCGGCGCACTCACGCCGCGCTGCGCGACATGATCGGCGGCATGAGCGAGGCGGATCTGCGCAATGTCGTCGCTTACTATGCCGGCCTGCCGCCGGTGGATGCCGCTGCCGGCGCGGCGACGGCCCGCTTCCTGCCCTACGAACATGGCGAGTCGCTGGCCGCCGGTTGCGCCGGGTGCCATGGCGTGGACGGCAACGCGTCGAAGCCGGGCACTCCGACGCTGGCCGGGCAGCAGCCGCATTACCTGGTCGTCGCCGTGCACGAGTACCTCAACGGCGTGCGTACCACCGATCCGATGCATGCGTTGTTGCGGCGACTGAGCAAGCTCGACGTGGAGAGCATTGCGCTGTACTACGCATCCCAGGTCCCGGCCGCGCGCGATGCGCCTGCCTTTGGCGACGCGGCCGCGGGCGAGCCGCTCACCGCCGTGTGCGGCGGCTGTCACGGCTCACACGGCGTTAGCACCGACGCCGCCACGCCCAATCTCGCCGGACAGGACGCGCACTACCTGGTCAGCGCGATCAAGGCCTACCGCAAGACCCGGCGGCACGCGGGCATGGAAGCGTACGTCGCCGGGCTGAGTCAGCAGGACATCGAGAACATCGCCGCCTTCTACGCGGCGCAGAAATCGAGGCCGGCGGAAAAGGGCCGGACGCTGGTGCAGGACCTGATCGAAAAATGCGACCGCTGCCACGGGCCCGGCGTCGAGAACGCTGCCGTGGCGGTGCCGAAGATCCGCGGGCAGGACAAGGACTACCTGATCATGGCCTTGCGGGCCTACCGCGACGACCGCCGCGAGAGCTCGACCATGCACGTCATGAGCCTGCCCTACAGCGACTCGATCATCGAGGGCGTCGCCGCCTACTACGCCGCCGAGCCCGCGCGCTAGCCAGTCCGCCGGCCGCGCTCAGCCCACGCCGTAGCCGTCCTTCGCGGCCCGCTCCCGCACTTTCGCCGGGGTCGGCGAGATCCACATCTGGTACATGGACACGACCCACATGAAGGCGAAGCAGAGCCCCATCGTGGCGCCGGCGGCCATGACGACCCACGCAAACGGCTGATACAGCTTGGTGAAGTACCAGGAGCTGACGTCGGTCATGACCGCCACGAACGGCAACGTGGTGACCAGGACCTTGAACCAGACCGGCCGCACGTAGGCGTGGCTGAAGATCAGGCCGACGATGAAGAAGATGAAGCTGATTCCGAACAGGTGGATGTGCGAGACGCGGACCAGCGTGAAAATGTCGGCGCCCGTGTCCTGTTCGGTGACCTTCATGACGTTGTCGTAGCCGGACAGGTTGGAGAGATGCGGGTTGCTGCCGTCGTGGCAGCTCATGCAGCGCTCGTTCAGCACCGCCCGGATCTCCGCCTCGTAGTCCTCGCGGTCCGAGCCTTGCCGCACCCAGTCCACGACCCGGTCGAGTTCGTGCCGCGGCAGCATCGTGGACATCGGCCCGCGCAGCGCGGATTCGAGCCGCGACGCCTCGCCGCTGCCCGTGTACGCGATCACCAGATCCTCGTACGAGAGCGACCCGGGATTCCCGTCGCGGCCGGAGTAGGTATGGAACAGGTACACCAGGGCGAACAGGTAGCCGATGCCGAGGATGACCAGCACCGCCGTGTACAGCGCGCGCAGGCTGTAAGGCAGCTCCGAGAAGTGGCGATACAGCCGGTGAAGCGGGACGTCGTTCATCGCGGGTTCCCTTGCGGCGGCAACTGGACGTACACGATCGCCCGGGCTTTCTGGCGCGCATAGTGCTCGGCCAGCTGGCTGATGTCCGCTTCCGTCAGCACCTTGGACATCGCCGACATCGCCTGGCTCCTGCGCGCGCCGGTCCGGTAGGCATTGAGGACGGCTTCCAGGTAGTCCGCCCGTTGCGCCGCCAGTGCCGGCATGCGCGGATCGGTGCTGTTGCCGTTGACGCCGTGGCAGCGGTCGCAGCGATCGACCCAGTCGGAGACGCTGAGTGCCGTGGCCAGTTTCGGCGCCTGGGGCTGCAGGCTGGCGTACCAGGCCGCCAGATCCTTGAGGACCGCGCCATCGACCGCCCTGGCCGGGCCCTGCATCAGCGGGTCGGTGCGCGATCCGTCCCGGTATGCCTCCATCGCCGCAACGAAGTACTGGGCATCCTGGCCGGCGAGACTGGGCGTGGCCCCGGTGCTGATGCCATTCGCCCCGTGGCATCCCGCGCAGGCGGCAGCCGCCGCCTTGCCGGCGTTCCTGTTGCCCGGCGCCGGTGTCTTCGCCCTGCCCGCCTTCTGCGATGCGTAGAACAGGGCGATGTTCTCGATGTCGGCGTCGGAGAGACCGGCGACCAGGGCCTTCATCAGGTCGTGCCGGCGCTCGCCGTTGCGATAGGCGTTCGTGGCCGCCACCAGGTACGCGGGATCGAGCCCGACGAGGCTCGGCATTCCCGGGATCGTGCTGATCCCGGATTCGCCGTGGCAGGAACCGCAGCCGGCTGCCGCGGCGCGGCCGGCGCTGACCGGGTCCGGCGCCACCGCCGCTGCCTTGGTACGGGCCGCCGGCGCCGGCGGCGCGGGATCCAGGCTCGCGTACCAGGCTGCGACCTTGAGCAATGCGTCGTCGCTCAGGAACGCGACGGACTCGGCCATCATGTTCTTGCCGCGCTCGCCCTTCTTGTAGGCCAGCAGCTCGCGGTGCAGGTAGACCGCGCGCTGGCCGGCGAGATGCGGCACGCCCCTGGCGGTGCTGATCCCGTTCGGGCCGTGACAGCGGGCACAGGAGCTGTCGGCGATGCGCTTGCCCTGGGAGATCTCCTGCGGCGTCGCATAGACGGCGCGAAAATCGTCACCGGCTTCCGCCTTGACGACCTGTGCCGATGCGGACCCGGCGACCCAGGCGACGCCGGCGAGGCATGCCGCTGCAAGGAATGTACGGGGCGCTGCGCGCACGGGCGACATACTATCGAAAGTCGCGTCTCCGCGGGCGCCACTAGGGGTTTTCCACGCCTGATTTGTCGCCCCGTCATCCGGCACAATGACGGGGCGGCACGGGCCGTTTCCTGCCCGGCGAAAAGGAGTCGAAAATGATCCGTACGATCGCGTCTGCACTGGCGACGCTGACAGTGATGCTGCCGGCAGCGGCCGGCGCCGCGGATGGCAAGGCGGTCTGGGACAAGGCCTGCGCAGGATGCCACGCGGTGATGGCACCGAAGACCAGCGACAAGGCCGCTTGGGCGCCTTTCGTCGAGATGGGCGTGGACGGGGTAACGGCCGTCGTCATGAAGGGGACGAAATCGATGCCGCCAAAGGGTGGCGCCAGGACGGAAGAAGAAGTCAGGGCCTCGGTCGAGTACATTCTCGAGAAGATGAAGTAGCCGCCCGTGCCGGCGGCCCGCGTGGCGACCGGCCAGGGAGAGCGAAGGGTGAGCAACGGCAGTTCGTGCGCGCACCGGTGGGGCGTCGCCTTGGGCTGCGCCCTGTTCCTTGCGGCGTGCGGCGGCAGCCAGGATCCGGGGTCGGGCGTGACCCAGCCCGCGGCGGGCGGCGCGACACCCCCGGCCGCCGCGACGGCCCGCGGCCCCGACCCGGCCCAGGCGCAGCAACGGCTGCTCGCGAACGCCAACATGGTCACGCCCAATGCGGCGCGCATCGTCTCCTACCACGAGACCGGCGTGCGCTTCGAGGGCCCGCCACAGATGCAGGTCGCGATCGTGAGCTATGAAGCGGAGCTCGAGTTCATCGCGGACACTTACTTTCACGTGGATCAGAAGGCCGGCGACCGCGCCCGGGTCCATGGCGAGGTCGAGTACGTCAACGAGGGCGGCGGCTGGCGGCTCATCACCATGGGAATCTACCCCCGCTAAGGAGAACCCATGCACGGCACAACCCGGCCGATCGTCGCCATGGCCGCCCTGCTTGCCTTCACGGGCTGCGCCTCCTCCATCGCCTACCGGGCGGACTACGTGCCGGCGACCTCGGTTGCGGCGCCGGAGAAAATCGCGGGACGCGTGCTCGTGTATACGACCCGGGCCGACGACGAGCGGCTCATTACCGCGGGGGCCACCAGCTTCACCGGCAGCGGCGCCAGACTGACGACGCCGATCGGGATGATGACACGGGAAATCGCGTACAAGGTCTTTTCCGAGGGCGCCACCGAGGGTGCGGTTCTGTCCAATGAGTCTGGCGGCGCCGGGCAGTACGCCATGGTCGTCCGGCCGGAGGCCAGGGACTTTCGCTATGGGTTCCCGCAACTCAAGAATCTCGGCTTCGCGATCACGCCGGAGGTCGAAGTCTCATTGCGGGTGTCGGTGCTCGACGGATCCGGCGCCGTCCTGCTCGAGAATGACTACGAGTCGGGCGTGGTCGAAGGCAAGAGCTACATGCTTTCGGGCAAGCCCAACGAGCGCATCAACCAGCTGGCGCACACGACCATCCACGCGCTGATGCTGCGCGCGCTGGCGGATGTCCGGTCCTACCAGCGGTCCCGGGTGCAGGACCCTGGCGTTCCTTGAGCAGCCGGCCTGCTCGGCAATCCTGGTGCCCCGGGCAGGAATCGAACCTGCAAGCCCTTGCGGGCAACGGATTTTAAGTCCGTAGCGTCTACCAGTTCCGCCACCGGGGCGAGAATCCTCGCGGTCGCAGCTCGCCAGACGGCCGTCCGCTTATCTTGTGGCGACCCATAATATGCCGCAAAAGCACGCCATTGGCCTTGAGGCGGGGGTCGGCGTATGGTGTCCGCAAAAGAGCCTGCGACGGGGATTTGCGGGCCGCAAGGGGTAAGGCGTGGCTCGAAGCGGTATACGCCGGGTGATCCACCGCAACGGCATGGTCGAGTTCGACGACCCGGACACGGGCCGGCATGTAGTAATGATGGAAGGCCTGACCGTCGAGAGCGGTGACAACGACGCGCTCGCCATCGTCTCGGTGGCGACGGTCATCACCTGCGGCTCCTGCCTGCGGCGCTGGATCATGCCGATCGCGAATTACCGCCAGGGATGGCATTCCTGTCCGCATTGCGCCGCCAACCTGTTCATGCCGCCGATCTATGGCGAGGCGTCGGCCGGGCAGGCTGGCGCCGTGCTGCCGCTCTGCGGACACGAGTTTCCGCCGCCCGAGAACGGCAGTTAGAAGGCCAGCAGCCAGTCCACGGCCGCCTGCCACTGCGGCGTCTTCGAGAACGGAATGCGCCCAAGCTGGATCGCGAGCCAGGCGCCGCCGCCGATCCAGTACGCCGGGTGCACCCGGCCGCGCGACCGCCGGTCGTGGATCATGGCCGCGACGATCAGAAGGTCGGTGATCAAGGCCGGCAGGATGCTGAACTCGATGGGCGGCGGGCCGTCCAGCATCCCGGCGCGACCCAGCGCGAACCGGACGATGCGGCCGACCGCGGCCATCAGTATCGCGATGCTGGCCACCAGCATGAGGCGCTTGTGGATCTCGGGCCGGGTGCGGTTGGCGATCGCGAATGAGACCGCGCATGCGAAGAACAGGATGGTGGTGACCGGGACGATCATGAAGCCGCGCGCGCGGTCCGCGAAACCCATGGCAATCTGCACCCCGGTCGAGTGGATTGCCGTGGCGAGTCCGACCAACAGCATCCCGGTCGCGAGCGAAATGCCGACCAGCCCGAGGGCGCGGTGTCTTGCCACGCGACCCGCGGCGACCAGCGCAGCCTGTGCCACGAAGAACGCCGACCATGCCGTGAACAGCACGGCATGCAGGTGCACGATCGGGGCCTCCGCCAGCGTGCCGGCTGCGAGCGGCGCCCAGTAGGTCGGCACGAATCCCAGAATTGCGACCAGGGCGCAGGTGAGCGCCATGGTGAGGTAGAAGCGGTTCGGAGCGACCTGCACTGCAGCACCTGCACTGGCGACCATGATCCCCTCCCCGCGCCGTCGGCGTCGATCCGTCCCGTCAGGTACCGATCACGCGAGCAGTCTAGCGCCGCCGCGCGGGCCAAAGCGACAGCACGAGCCCGATCGCCAGCAGGACCAGGAGCCCGATGTTCACATACCAGCCGGGCGGGAAGCCTTCGGTGCGCTCGACGGCATAGACCTGCACGATGAAACGCCGCACGAGTTGCTCGCCGAGAAGAACCAGGAACATCAGCGGCACCATCGCCCGGTAGCGGACCAGCGCGATGAGGGCGATCGCCGCGAGTGTCAGCTGCCCGAGCGCGACCAGCGCGAACAGCATCAGCACGGCGCGCGCCGCGGCAGGGCCGAAACTGTCCAGTGGCAGGCCATCGGCGCCGGCGGCGACCGACGCGGTGTTCAGAATCGAATTGACGCCCATCGCCAGTTTCAGCGCGACGAACAATCCCAGCAGCCAGAGTGCCGCGCGATGCCCGTCGAAGTCGTTGTCCACGCGCCCGGGAAAGAGCCGCATCAGCAGCGCCTTCATCGCGAGGCGCTCCGCCGCGGCGCGCCCCGCGGACGCTCCCGTCCCGCTTCCTCGGGCTCGAACCGGAGAATGTCGCCGGGCTGGCAGGCGAGCGCCTTGCAGATCGCATCGAGCGTCGAAAAGCGGATCGCGCGCGCCTTGCCGGTCTTGAGGATTGACAGGTTGGCCAGCGTGATCCCGATCCGGTCCGCGAGCTCGGTCAGCGTCATCCGCCGGTCGTGAAGCAGGTCGTCGAGCTTGATGGCGATCGCCATGTCACACCGTCCTGTCGAGATCTTCGCGCATCAGCGAGCCCTCCGCGAACACGCGGGCCAGGACGAACGTGAGGAGCACGGCGAGCCAGCCGCTGATCGAAAAGCCGGCGTCGAAATGCAGCGGCTGTTCCGGAGTCGAAATGGCACTGGCGACTGCGCCGACGACGATGCTGAGGACCTGCAGCGCCAGCAGCGCCCAGGCGATGGCGCGCAGGCGGATCGCATTCGCGGCGCGAAAGGGATCGCCGGCGCGTACGGTCTCGATGATGGCGAGCAGCCGCCGCAGCACGACGTAGTGCACCGGAATCGCGAGCAGGCCGATCACGGCGATGGCGTGCAGGCCGACGACCAGCCGTTTGGCTTCGGGCGAAGGAGAAAGTCCGAACTCGGTCAGGATCCATCGCGTGGTGGGCATCGCGACCAGCAGGACGAGGATCGCGGCGCCCAGGAGCCAGTTGAGGACGATGAGAACCTGCAGCGCGCGGCGCGCGATCGGCAGCGCGGCGGTGTATGGACGGGGCATCGGCATTGCACTCCAGGGAGCGGGAATATTGATAAACAATAACTTATCTATCGATATTCAGGAAGGCCGATATTGTTGATCGATGCCGCCGCCCGCTGGTGTGTGGCGGCAGACTCAGAGACAGGGACGTCGCAGGGCGATGGAGGCTAGGGTCGGAATCGAACCGGCGTACACGGCTTTGCAGGCCGCTGCATGACCACTCTGCCACCTAGCCTCGGGGGCATTAAACACGAAACCCCGGAACGGCGTCCCGGGGTTTCAGTGGAATCTGGAGCGGGAAACGAGGCTCGAACTCGCGACCTCAACCTTGGCAAGGTTGCGCTCTACCAACTGAGCTATTCCCGCACGGGGCCGTCATTCTAGGACCGGGGTCCGGGGTGTCAAGTTTGACGGAATCCCCGCAATTCCGGCCCTGCGGCGATCAGGTACGTGACCATGGACCAGAGCGTCAGCGCGGCTGCCAGGATCGTCAGGGCGAGCCCCATCCAGTAGGTCGGCAGCCCGAGCAGGTCCTCCCGGAACAGCATCATCGAGAGTCCCACGATCTGCACGATCGTCTTGAACTTGGCCACGCCCGTGACCTGGAGCTTGGCCTGCGCGCCGATCTGCGCCATCCACTCGCGCAGCGCGGAGATCCCGATCTCGCGGCCGATGATCACGGCCGCAGTCAGCGTCACGAACCAGCGCGGGTCCTTGCTGACGATCAGCACCAGCGCCGTCGCCACGATCAGCTTGTCGGCGACGGGATCGAGAAAGGCGCCGAGCGGCGAGGTCTGGCCGAGCTTGCGGGCCAGATAGCCGTCGAACGCATCGGTGATGCCGACCAGCGCGAACAGGAGGCCGCAGGCCATGTTCGACCAGTGGAATGGCAGGTAGAACAGGCCGACGATGACCGGGATCAGCGCGATCCTGAGGCCGGTCAGCAGGTTCGGAATGGTGTACGGACTGGTCAACCGGCCCCCGGGTGCAGGTGCTCGTAGATCGACTGCGCGAGGGCCGGACCGATGCCGGGCGCGCGCGCCAGGTCCTCGACGCCGGCCCGCAGCACGCCCTGCAGGCCGCCGAACTGCCTGAGCAGCGCGCGGCGCCGCGCCGGCCCCAGGCCCGCGACCGCTTCCAGCATCGAGGTCTGGCGCGACCGCGCGCGGCTCCGGCGATGCCCGCTGATCGCGAAGCGGTGCGCCTCGTCGCGCACGCGCTGGATCAGGTGCAGCGCCTTCGAGTCGGGCGGCAGTATAGAGGGCGCTTCGCGGCCCGCCAAGAAAATGCGCTCCTGTCCGGCGCGGCGGTCGGCACCTTTCGCGACCGCGGCGACGGCGGGCAGCGCGATCTCCAGTTCGCGCAGCACGCCCACGGCCTCGGCGAGCTGGCCGGCGCCGCCGTCGATGAGCAGCAGGTCCGGCATCGGCGCCGCCTCCTCCTTGCGCCGGCGGAAGCGTCGCGCCAGCGCCTGGCGCATCGCGCCGTAATCGTCGCCCCGGTCGATTCCCGAGATGTTGTAGCGCCGGTACTCGGCCTTGAGCGGTCCCGCCGGGCCGAACACGACGCAGGAAGCGATGGTGGCCTCGCCCTGCGTGTGGCTCACGTCGAAACACTCGATGCGGGCGGGCGGCTGCGCGAGCCCCAGGAAGCCGCCGAGCTCCGCGAACTGGCCCGCCAGGCTCGCCTGGCTTGCGGTGCGCATGCGCAGGGCATTGCCGGCGTTCTGCTGCGCGAGCTGCACCCAGCGCTGCGGCAGGCCGCGGCTGGCGCGGGCGATCCTGACGCGCCGGCCGGCGCGCTCGCCGAGCGACGCCTCCAGCACCGCGGCGTCCTCGATGGCATGCGACAGGAAAATGCGCGGCGGCGCCTCGCGCTCGAGGTAATGCTGCGCGATGAAGGCCGAGAGCACCTCCGGCGCATCCGCAATCGGCGCGCGCGGGTGGAAGCTGGAGCTGCCGAGCAGCTGCCCGCCGCGGATGAACATCAGCGCGACGCAGAACTCGCCGCCCTCCTCCGCGACCGCGATGACGTCGGCATCCCCGCCCTTGGCGCGGCTCACGATCTGGCGGGCCTGGATGTCGGTGAGCGCGGCGAGCTGGTCGCGCAGCGCGGCCGCGCGCTCGTAGTCGAGCCGCGAGGCGGCCTCGTCCATTTCGCGGCCGAGCCGGCCGCTGACGTCCGCCGCGCGGCCTTCCAGCACCATGACGGCCGACTGCACGTCGCGGGCATAGGCAGCCTTCGTGATCAGCTCCGTGCAGGGCGCCGAGCAGCGTCCGATCTGGTATTCGAGGCAGGGCCGCGAGCGGTTGGCGAAATAGCTGTCCTTGCAGCTGCGCAGCCGGAACAGCTTGTGCAGCTGGTTGAGCGACTCGTGCACTGCGCTGGCGTTCGGGTACGGACCGAACAGGCGCCCGGCGACCCGCCGCGCGCCGCGATGAAAGGCGAGCCGCGGGAACTCGTGCGCCGACAGGTGCACGTAGGGGAAACTCTTGTCGTCGCGCAGGATGACGTTGAAGCGCGGCCGGTGGCGCTTGATCAGGTTGTGCTCGAGCAGCAGCGCCTCGGTGTCGGAGTTCGTCACCGTGACCTCGATGCCCACGATCTGCCGCACCAGCGCCTGCACCTTCGGCTGGATCTGGTCGGCGCGGAAGTAGCTGCCGACGCGGGCCCTCAGGCTCCCGGCCTTCCCCACGTAGAGGATCGTGCCGTCGGCGTCCAGCATCCGGTACACGCCCGGCCGCGCGGGCAGCGTGCGGACGAAGGCCCTGGCGTCGAATCCGCTCATCGCGGCATGGTGTCGGGAAACTCAGCCCCCGAGCAAGTGGCGGGCGCGGGCGAAGATGCGGTCGAACATCGCGGGCGTCAGCCGGCGGGTGTTCGTGTTGTAGCGGCTGCAATGGTAGGAATCGAGCAGCCGGCGCTCCCCGGGCAGCAGGTGCTCGGCGCCGTGCGCGAACCGCGCCGCCGGGGCCCGGACGCCGAGGGCGCGCAGTACCGCCGAGTGGGCGATGGTGCCCAGCGCGACCACGACCCCGCCCCGGCCGAGAGCGGCGATTTCCGCGGCCAGGAACGCGTTGCACCGCCTTGCCTCGGCCGGCTCGGGGCGATTTCCCGGCGGCAGGCACTTCACTGCGTTCGTGATCCGGCAGCCGCGCAGGCGCATCCGGTCGCCGGCGGAGACGGATTCCGCGCGGGTCGCGAAGCCGTGCTGGTGCAGCGTCCGGTACAACAGGATGCCGGCGTGGTCGCCGGTGAACGGCCGGCCCGTGCGGTTGGCGCCATGCAGGCCCGGCGCAAGGCCGACCACGAGAAGCCGGAAGCGGGCGCTGCCGAACGGCGGCACCGGTGCGCAGTGGTATTCCGGGTGGCGGGCCCGGACCTGGTCGAGATGACGGGCGAGGCGCGGGCAGCGCCGGCAGCGCGGGTCGAAAGCCTCGCCCGTCCCGTCCATCAACGCGCCTTCTTGAACTGTGCCTCCTCGGTCGAGCCCTTCATCGCCGTGATCGACGAGGTGCCGTGGGTGATGGCCTGGGTGACGGCGTCGAAATAGCCGGCGCCGACCTCGCGCTGGTGCTTGGTCGCGGTGTAGCCCCGGGCCTCGGCCGCGAACTCGGCCTGCTGCATGGCGACATAGGCGCTCATCTGCGATTCGCGGTAGCCGCGCGCCAGTTCGTACATCGTGAAGTTGATGGCATGGAAGCCGGCGAGCGTGATGAACTGGTACCTGTAGCCCATGGCGGCCAGCTCGCGCTGGAACTTCGCGATGGTGGCGTCGTCGAGCTTCTTCTTCCAGTTGAAGGATGGCGAGCAGTTGTAGGCCAGCAGCTTGGCGGGAAACTGGCGGTGGACGCCTTCCGCGAATTCCTTCGCCTCGTGCAGGTCCGGGGTCGCGGTCTCGCACCAGACCAGGTCCGCGTACGGCGCGTAGGCGAGCCCGCGCGCGATCGCCTGGGCGATGCCGGCCCGCACCGGGAAGAAGCCCTCGCTGGTGCGCTCCGTCGAGGTGATGAACGGCCGGTCGCGTTCGTCCACGTCGGAAGTCAGCAGCGAAGCCGATTCGGCGTCGGTGCGCGCCACCAGCACCGTCGGCACGTTGCAGACGTCGGCCGCGAGCCGCGCCGCGGCGAGCTTGTTGATGGCCTCCTGCGTCGGCACCAGCACCTTGCCGCCCATGTGCCCGCATTTCTTGGCGCTGGAGAGCTGGTCCTCGAAGTGCACGCCGGCAGCGCCGGCGTCGATCATCGCCTTCATCAGCTCGAAGGCGTTGAGCACGCCGCCGAAGCCCGCCTCGGCGTCCGCCACGATCGGCTGCAGCCAGTCGATGGAGTCGTCACCCTCGGCATGGCAGATCTGGTCAGCGCGCGCAGCGTGTTGTTGATGCGCCGGACCACCGCCGGCACCGAGTCGGCGGGGTACAGCGACTGGTCCGGGTACATCTCGCCGGCCAGGTTGGCGTCGCCCGCCACCTGCCATCCGGAAAGATAGATGGACTTGAGGCCGGCGCGGACCTGCTGCATGGCCTGGTTGCCGGTGAGCGCGCCGAGGGAATTCACGAACGGCAGCTCGTGCAGGTAGCGCCAGAGCTTCTCCGCGCCCAGGCGCGCGAGCGAGTGCTCGACCTCGACCGTGCCGCGCAGCCGCACGACCTCGGCGGGCGCGTAGGCGCGCACGACGCCCCTCCAGCGCGGGTTGGTGTTCCAGTCCGATTGGATTTCGGCAGCGGTCGGCAGGGTCATGGATTCTCCGTGGTCAGTCGATGTCGCGGTAGGCGACGAGGGTCAGGAACGGTTCGAACTCCGGGTTGGCGGTGAGCGAGTCGAGGAGCTCTGCGGCACGCGCGAAATGGCCGGACTCGAAGGCCCGTGGCCCGGCTTCTTCGCGGATGCGCGCGAGCTGATCGGCGATCTCCGTCCTCACCCCCGCGAGCGTCACGCTGGCGCCGTCGGCCATGCGGCTGCCATGGCGCACCCACTGCCAGAGCTGGGCGCGGGAGATCTCGGCGGTCGCGGCGTCCTCCATGAGGTTGTGGATGGGCACGCAGCCGTTGCCGCCCAGCCAGGCCGCGAGGTAGCGGATGCCGACGTCGATGTTGCTGCGCAGGCCGGCGATCGTGATGTCGCCCTGCGGCACGCGCAGCAGGTCGGCCGCGGTGACGTTCACGTCCTCGCGCAGGCGCTGCAGGTTGTTCGCGCCCGGCATCAGCCGGTCGAAGACCTCGCGGGCGATGGCGACGAGGCCCGGGTGCGCGACCCAGGTGCCGTCGTGGCCGTCGCCCGCCTCGCGCTCCTTGTCCGCGCGCACGCGCTCGAGCGCCTGCTCGTTTGCACGCGGGTCGCCCTTGATCGGGATCTGCGCCGCCATGCCGCCCATGGCGAAGGCGCCGCGCCGGTGGCAGGTCCGGATCACCAGTTGCGAATAGGAGCGCAGGAAGTGCGTGGTCATCGTGACGCTGCCGCGGTCTGGCAGCACGAAGTCCGGCCGGCGGCTGAACTTCTTGATGAAGCTGAAGATGTAGTCCCAGCGCCCGCAGTTGAGGCCGACGATCCAGTCGCGCAGTTCCCACAGGATCTCGTCCATCTCGAACGCGGCCGTGATCGTCTCGATCAGCACGGTGACCTTGACGGTGCCGCGCGGCAGGCCGAGCGCGCGTTCGCAGTGGTCGATGACCTGCGCCCAGAGCCGCGCCTCGAGATGGCCCTCGAGCTTGGGCAGGTAGAAATAAGGTCCGGTCCCGCGGCGGCGCAGCTCCGCGGCGTTGTGGAAAAGGTAGAGGCCGAAGTCCACCAGCGCGCCGGGCACGGGCCTGCCGCCGAGCAGCCAGTGCTTCTCCGGCAGGTGCCAGCCGCGCGGGCGCACCAGCAACACGGCCGTGCGCTCGTTCAGGCGGTAGTGCTTTCCTTCCGGGCTGGCAAAGGAGATCGTGCGCCGCACCGCCTCGATGAGGTTCTGCTGGCCCTGGATGACGTTGTCCCAGGTCGGGCACAGCGAGTCCTCGCAGTCCGCCATGAAGACGTTGGCGCCCGAGTTGAGCGCATTGATCACCATCTTGCGCTCGGTGGGCCCGGTGATCTCGACGCGACGGTCCTGCAGGTCCGCCGGTATGGCGGCGACGCGCCAGTCGGACTCGCGGATGGCGCGAGTCTCCGGCTGGAAATCCGGAAGCATCCCCGAGTCGAACTGCCGCTGCCGCTCGGCGCGGCGTGCGAGCAGCGCGTCCACCTCGGCCGTGAACCTTGCGGCAAGGCCGTCCACGAAGGCGACGGCCCCGTCACTGAGCACTTCCGGGGATTGCGGCCGGATGACGCTCGCCATCAGCGCGACCGGTGGCGCGCGATCAGCATCGCGAGCTCGAGTGCCTGCTCGTAGTTGAGCCGCGGGTCCACGCTGCTGCGATAGGCACGCGACAGGTCCACGTCGGCGAGGCCGCGCGCGCCACCCGTGCACTCGGTGACGTCGTCGCCGGTCAGCTCGAAATGGACGCCGCCCAGGATCGAGCCCGAGTCCTCGTGGATCCGGAATGCCGATTCGACCTCGGCGAGGATGTTCTCGAAACGGCGCGTCTTGACGCCCTGCGGCGTGGTCTCGGTGTTGCCGTGCATGGGATCGCAGACCCAGAGCACCTGGCGGCCGCTGTCGCGGACCGCCCGGATCATGGCCGGCAGCGCGGACTCGATGCGCGCCGCGCCGAAGCGGTGGATCAGCGCCAGCCTGCCGGGCTCGTTGTCGGGGTTCAGCACCCGGACCAGTTCCGCCAGGGTGGCGGCATCCGTGCCCTCGCCCACCTTGACGCCGATCGGGTTGGCGATGCCGCGGAAGTACTCGACGTGCGCACCGCCCGGCGCGGACGTGCGCATGCCGATCCAGGGCATGTGGGTCGAGAGGTTGTACCAGCGCTCGCGCCGCTTGAGGAAGCGCGTCTGCGCCTGCTCGTAGCGCAGGTGCAGCCCCTCGTGGCTCGCGTAGAAGCGCACCTGCCCGGCGTCGTGCACGGCCGAACCGGAGATGGTCTCGTAGAAGTCGAGCGAGTCGCGGATCGAGTCGACGATGCGCTGGTAGGCGTCGCGGAGCTTCGCGTGCTTGAGGAAATCGAGGTTCCAGTACTCCGGGTGGTGCAGGTCGGCGAAGCCGCCGTCCACCAGCGCGCGCACGAAGTTGAGCGTGATCGCCGCGCGCTCGTAGCCGCGCAGCAGCAGCTCCGGATCCGGCTCGCGCGCGCCGGCGTCGAAGGCGGCGTGGTTGACGATGTCGCCGCGATAGGACGGCAGCGTCACGCCTTCGCGCGTCTCGGTGTCCGCCGAGCGCGGCTTCGCGTACTGGCCGGCGATGCGCCCGACGCGGATCACGGGCTTCTTCAGGCCGTGCAGCAGCACGACGCTCATCTGCAGCAGGATCTTGAGTTTGCGGGCGATGGTATCCGACTCGCAGTCGGCGAAACCCTCGGCGCAATCGCCCCCCTGCAGCAGGAAGCGCTCGCCGCGCTGCGCCGCCGCGAGTTCGTCCTTGAGCTGGTCCACTTCCCAGGAGACCACCACCGGCGGCAGGCGCGCGAGTTCCTCGAGCACCCGCGCGAGGCGTTCGGGGTCCGCGTACCGGGGTTGCTGCAGCGCCGGGAAGCGCTGCCAGCTGTCCGGACTCCAGCCCGGATTTTTCACGGCCGTGTGCATGGTTGCAGCCATCGTACACGCATTCACTGCACTGCAAAATCGGCTCCTGGCAGGGGTGGTTTATGTGCAGCGGAATAGGCAGAATGCGCCACCCCTGCTGTCGGGAATTCCTATGCATCGCGTACTCGTCCTGGGCGCCGGCAAGATCGGTGCCCTGATCGCGGGATTGCTGGCGGACGCCGGCGACTACCAGGTCCAGCTCGCCGACGTCAGCGTGGATGCGGCGCGGGGCGTGGCCCGGGCCCATGGGCGACGCGGCCTGGCCGCGCATGGCCTGGATGCCTCCGATCCGGTGGCACTGGACCGCCATCTGAGTGATCACCGTCCCGGCGTCGTGATCTCCTCCCTGCCCTTCTACTGCAACCCGGGGGTCGCCAGGGCGGCGCGCCGGCACGGACTGCACTATTTCGATTTGACGGAAGATGTGGAGGTCACGCGGTCGGTCCGTGCGACCGCCGAGGGCGCGGACACGGCTTTCGTGCCGCAGTGCGGGCTGGCGCCGGGATTCGTGTCGATCGCGGCGAACGAGTTGATCAGCCACTTCGACGAGCTCAGGAGCGTGAAGCTGCGGGTCGGCGCGCTGCCGCAGCACCCGAACAACGTGCTCAAGTATTCGCTGACCTGGTCCACCGAGGGGCTGATCAACGAATACGGCAATCCGTGCCTCGCGATATCGGAAGGGCGCCTCGTCGAGGCCGCGCCGCTCGAGGGACTCGAGGAGATCGAGATCGACGGCACGCCGTACGAGGCCTTCAACACCTCCGGCGGGCTGGGCTCGCTCGGCGAAACCTACGGTTCGCGCTGCGAGACCATGAACTACAAGACCATGCGCTACCCCGGTCATTGCGAACAGGTCCGGCTGCTGATGAACGACCTGAAGCTGAACCAGGACCGCGCCACGCTGAAGCGCATTCTCGAGAACGCCGTGCCGCAGACGCTGCAGGACGTCGTGATCGTCTACGTCGCCGTGTGCGGCCGGCAGGGCGGCGAACTGCGCGAGGAGAATTACGTCAACAAGGTGTATCCGCAGGAGATCGCGGGCCGGCTCTGGTCGGCGATCCAGGTGACGACGGCGGCCGGGGTCACGGCGGTCGTGGACCTCGTGCTGAAGCGGCCGGGAGACTACCGCGGCTTCGTGCGCCAGGAGCAGTTCCGGCTGCCGGAGATCCTGGCCAACCGATTCGGCGCCTGGTACGCGAACGGCGCCGACAAGACGGTCTCCGCGCGCATGGTGGTGGACGGCACGGCGGGGCGGCAGAGAAGCCTCGCGGGAGCGGGACGATGAAGGCTTCGGAGATCCTCTCGGGCCTGGGTCTGGCGGAGGTCAACGACGGCGCCTGGTCCGGCAGCTGGCACGCCGATGACCGGGCGCCGCTGATCGATTCCGTGAATCCGGCGACCGGCGAGGTCATCGCCAGGGTGCGCGCGGCCGGCGAGCGCGACTACGAGCGCGTGCTTGCGAGCGCCAGCGAGGCGTTCGGCTCATGGCGCACCGTGCCCGCGCCGGTGCGGGGCGAGGCGGTGCGCCGGATGGGCGACGCGCTGCGCGCGAAGAAGGACCTGCTCGGCAGCCTCGTCAGCCTCGAGATGGGAAAGATCAAGGCCGAGGGCGACGGCGAGGTGCAGGAGATGATCGACATCGCCGACTTCTCCGTCGGCCAGTCGCGCATGCTGTACGGCCTCGCCATGCACTCCGAGCGGCCGCAGCACCGCATGTACGAGCAGTGGCACCCGCTCGGCGTGGTCGGAATCATCTCGGCCTTCAACTTCCCGGTCGCGGTCTGGTCCTGGAACGCCTTCCTCGCCGCCGTCTGCGGCGACGTCTGCGTCTGGAAGCCCTCGCACCACACGCCGCTGTGCGCAGTCGCAGTGCAGCGCATCTGCAACGGCGTCATGGAACGCCTGGGGCTGCCGCCGATCTTCCAGTTGCTGATCCCCGCCGACAATTCGCTCGCAACACGGCTGGTCGAAGACCGGCGCGTGGCGCTCGTCAGCTTCACCGGCTCGACGCCGGTCGGCCGCCAGGTCGGCCAGAAGGTCGCGGCGCGCCTGGGCCGCAGCCTGCTCGAGCTCGGCGGCAACAACGCGATCATCGTGGACGAGTTCGCCAGCCTCGAACTCGCGGTGCCCGCGATCGTATTCGGCTCGGTCGGCACCGCCGGCCAGCGCTGCACCACGACCCGGCGGCTGCTCGTGCACCAGTCGCGCGTGACCGAGCTCGAGCGCCGCCTGGTCGCGGCCTACCGGCAGGTCCGCATCGGCAATCCGCTGGATTCCGGCGTGCTGATGGGCCCGCTGGTGGATGCATCCGCCGTGCGCCGCTACGAGTCCGCCATCGCCGAGGCCCGCGCCCAGGGCGGCGAGGTGCTCTGTGGCGGGCGCGTGCTGCCCGGCCCCGGCAATTTCGTCGAGCCGACCATCGTCCGTGCGCGCAACGACATGCCGGTGGTGAGGCACGAGACCTTCGCGCCCATCCTGTACCTGATCCCGTACGCGACCCTCGACGAGGCGATCGCGCTGCACAACGACACGGACTACGGCCTGTCGTCGGCGATCTTCACCGACCGGCTGCAGCACGCGGAGCGGTTCCTGTCGGCCGCCGGCAGCGACTGCGGCATCGCCAACGTCAACATCGGCACCTCCGGCGCCGAGATCGGCGGCGCCTTCGGCGGCGAGAAGGACACCGGCGGCGGCCGCGAGTCCGGTTCCGACTCCTGGAAGGCCTACATGCGCCGGCAGACCAACACGATCAACTGGTCGAGCGAGCTGCCGCTGGCGCAGGGGATCAGGTTCGACCTGGGCTGAGTTCGCGCACCGCGTCGCGGTACAGGATCTGGATGTAGCGCTCCGCGGTGATGAAGCCCCAGGCCAGCGTGCCGTCGTAGTCCGCGAACGGCTTTTCCGCCAGTACCTGCTCCAGCGTGCGGCCGGCCTTGACGCGTTCGCGCATGCGTTCGCGCGAGGTCACCAGCAGATTGCGGTACGTCTCGAGCCCGTTGCGGTCGGTCACCTTGCCATGGCCCGGTATCACGCGCGTGTGCTCGTCCGCGAGCGCCAGCATCCGGTCCACGGCCGCGATGACGCCGGCCACCGATCCGCCGGAATCCAGGTCGATGAACGGGTACATGGCGTGGAACACGAGGTCGCCGGTGTGGATCACGTTGGCCTTGCGGAAGTGGATGAACACGTCGCCGTCGGTGTGCGCGTTTGCGACGTGCATGCCGCGCAGTTCGTCGCCGTTGACGTGCAGCGAGAGGTCCTCGCTGAAGGTGACCACCGGCAGCGCGCCCGGCGCCGACGGCGGGGTCGTGTGCTGGAAGAACTCGCTGAACTGCTCGACGCTCATGCGCGCGCGCACGTTGTCGTGCGCGACGATGACCGAGCCCCTGGCGGCCAGGTTCTCGTTGCCGCCGGTGTGGTCGCCGTGCCAGTGCGTGTTGATCACGAAGCGCGGCGGCGCCGGCGACAGCTTCGCCAGGGCCGCCTCGATCGGCGCGGTCATGTTCGCGTACTGGTCGTCGATGAGGAACACGCCGTCAGGCCCGACCGAGGCACCGATGTTGCCGCCGCGGCCATAGAGGACGTGCACGCCGGGCGCGACCTCCTCAACTTGTACCGTGGGTTCTTCGGGCGCCTGCGCCAGCGCGAACGCTGCCGGCAGGGCGATCAGCGCGGCAAATGTTCTTCGGTCCATGCGTCCTCCGTGCGGTCCGCTGTCGATGGGCCTGCTATGATAAACGCCCGACTCGAGGAAATTGTCGATGGGGATGTTCCGCTGCCGCCCGGGCCTGCTGGCCACCCTGGCCACGGCGCTGCTTTGCGCGCCGGCCGCGGCCCAGGCGTCCGCCGACGGACCCGTCGTCCTGGTGCAGATCAAGGACGCGATCGGCCCCGCGACCAAGGACCATTTCCTGCGCGCCCTCGAGCATGCCGAGGACGTGAATGCCGTCGCGCTGGTGCTGCAGCTCGACACGCCGGGCGGCCTCGATGCGGCGATGCGCGACATGATCCAGGGCATCCTCGCCTCGGAGGTTCCGGTCGTCACCTACGTCGGCCCGGCCGGCGCGCGCGCCGCCAGCGCGGGCACTTTCATCCTCTACGCAAGCCACGTGGCGGCGATGGCGCCGGGAACCAACCTCGGTGCGGCGACCCCGGTGCCGATCGGCGGCTCGCCGCCGCCGGAACGCAAGGACGACGGCAAGCGCGGCGAGGGTGCGGGCGAAGACAGGCCGGATCAGGAGACGCCGCCGGCGGGCACGGCCTCCGACCGCAAGGCGGTCAACGATGCGATCGCCTACATCCGGAGCCTTGCCGACCTGCGCGGCCGCGACGTCGAGTTCGCCGAGGCTTCGGTGCGCGAGGCCGCGAGCCTGCCCGCGCAGCAGGCGCTGGAGCGCGGCGTGATCGACCTGATGGCCGCGGACATGGGGGAGCTGCTCGCGGCGCTCGACGGGCGCGAAGTGAAGCTGCCGCGCGAGACGCGCACGCTCGCCACCGCCGGCGCCATCGTCGAGCGCGTCGAGATGGACTGGCGCACCTCGCTGCTCGCGGTGCTGACCAATCCGCTGGTCGCCTACGGGCTGCTGATCATCGGCCTCTACGGCCTGATGTTCGAGGGCTACAACCCCGGCGCCATCGTGCCCGGCGTGATCGGCGCGATCTGCCTGCTGCTCGGGCTGTACGCATTGCAGGTGCTGTCGGTGAACTTCGCGGGCCTGGCGCTGGTCGTACTGGGCGTCGGCATGATGATCGCGGAGTTCTTCGTGCCGAGCTTCGGCGCGCTGGGCTTCGGCGGCCTCGTCGCTTTCGTGATCGGCTCCGTCGTGCTGATGGACGTGGACACGCCGGGCTTCGAGTCGACCCGCGGCCTGGTCGGCGGCATCGCGACCTTCGCCGGCGCCGCCATGCTCGGAACCATGTACCTGGCCGCACGCGCGCGCCGAAGTCCGGTCGTCACCGGATCCGAGCAGATGGTCGGCGACCATGCCGAGGCGGTCGAGGATTTCGACGGCAAGGGCCGGGTGCGCATCTACGGCGAGTTCTGGAATGCGGTGTCGAGCGGGCCGGTCACGCGCGGGCAGCGCGTGCGCGTGGACCGCATGGAAGGATTGACTTTATTCGTGTCGCCGGACAAGTGACGGGAGAATGAACATGCTGGGCCTGCCGATTTACTGGATCGTGATCGTGGTGCTGGGCGTGGTGCTGCTGTTCAGCGCCATCAACATCCTGCGCGAGTACGAACGCGGCGTGATCTTCTTCCTCGGGCGCTTCCAGGGCATCAAGGGGCCGGGCCTGATCCTGGTGATCCCGGTCATCCAGCAGATGGTGCGCGTGGACCTGCGCACGATCGTGCTGGACGTGCCGAAGCAGGACGTCATCTCGCGCGACAACGTCTCGGTCAAGGTCAACGCGGTCGTCTATTTCCGCATCGTGGATCCGAGCAAGGCCATCATCCAGGTGGCGAACCCCTTCGAGGCGACCAGCCAGCTGGCGCAGACCACCCTGCGCTCGGTGCTCGGCCGGCACGAGCTCGACGAGATGCTCGCCGAGCGCGAGAAGCTCAACGTCGACGTGCAGAAGATCCTCGACGACTCCACCGATGCCTGGGGCATCAAGGTCTCGCATGTCGAGATCAAGCACGTCGACCTCGACGAGAGCATGATCCGGGCCATGGCGCGCCAGGCCGAGGCGGAGCGCTCGCGACGCGCCAAGATCATCCATGCCGAGGGCGAGAAGCAGGCCGCGGACATGCTGGTGCAGGCGGCGCAGGCGCTCGGCGCCGACCCGCGCGCGATCCAGCTGCGTTACATGCAGACGCTGACGGAGCTCGGCAACGAACGCAGCAACACGATCGTGTTCCCGATGCCGATGGACCTGCTGGCGCCGCTGGTCCGGAAGATGGGCAACGGCGACTGAGCGCGGCCGGGATCAGCGGCCGGGCAGCCGCAGCGTCACGCGGGCGCCACCCAGGCGGCCGTCGCCGATTTCGAGCGTGCCCGAGTAGGCGGCCGCGATTTCGCGCGCGACCGCGAGCCCGATCCCCTGCCCTGCCACGGTCTCGTCGGCACGCACGCCGCGCTCGAGCACGCGCTGGCGCTCCGCGGACGGGATGCCGCGGCCGTCGTCCTCGACGTCGATGGCGAGGCCCGGCCGGCGCCACTCGGCGGAGGTCCACGGCGTCACCCGCACCGCGATCTCTTTCCGGCAGTACTTCCAGGCGTTGTCCATGAGGTTGCCGGCCAGCTCGAGGAAGTCGGCGGGGTCGATCGGATAGGCCGTGCCCGGCGCGATCGCGAGCGTCAGGCGCACTGGCTTGTCGGCATACACCTTGGCGAGCGCCGCGCGCAGCTGCTCCAGCGGCTCCTGCACCGCGAGGTCGGTGAGCGTCGCACCGCTGCCACCGAACACGGCGCGCTTGAGCTGGTGCTGGACGATGTCCTGCATGCGGTCGAGCTGCGGGGACAACGCCGCCGGCGCTGCCTGGCCGCGCTCGAGCAGGCTCCGCATGGCGGCAAGCGGGGTCTTGAGGCTGTGCGCAAGATTGCCGAGCGTCGTACGGTAGCGCTCGAGTCGCTTGCGCTCGCCGGTCAGCAGCGCGTTGAGGTTGCCGGTGACGCCGGCCAGTTCGCGCGGCCAGCCGGCGCCGAGCTGCTCGCGCCGGCCCGCCTCGATGTCCGCGATTTCCGATTCCAGCCGCCGCAGCGGGCCGAGCGCGACGCGCAGCGCCAGCGCGAGTCCGCCGAGCAGCAGCAGGGACAGCAGCAATGCGCCGGTCGCGAGCCATGCACGCACGCGCGCGACCTCCTGGTACCAGGGCTCGAGGCTCTGCGCGGCGCGCACCACGAAGTCGCGCGAGCCGCCGTCGTTGAGGTCCCAGCGGATGCCGAGCGAGAGCCCGAGGACGCGGGTGCCATCCGCGAGCCGCGCGTGCTCGTAGGCGCGGCCGCCGGCCGCCGGCTGCGCGGCCAGGTTGAGGCCGCTGCCGACGGCCGAGGGCGAGCGCCAGCTGCCGCGGGAGCCGAGGATCTCGGCATACAGGCCGGATCCCGGCGCGGCAAGTCGCGGCTCGGCGAGGTGCTCCGGGACCAGGCGCCCCTCGGCGTCGATGTCGGCGGAGGCGATCAGCGCGATGACCTGCGCGTCCAGCACGTCCTGGCGGGCGCGCAGCCCGAGGTCGCGGTACCAGGACTCGAGCGACCATGCGGCGATCGCGGCGGCCGCGACCAGCAGCAGCGCGAGCGTTGCGAGCAGCCGCGCCTGGAGGGATGGCGATCGCCGGGGCAAGTCGCGCGGCCTATTCGCGGGCGACGCGGTAGCCGCGGCCGCGCAGCGTCTCGATCGGCTGCCGCGCGCCCTGCGGGTCGAGCTTCCTGCGCAGGCGGCCGATGAAGACCTCGATGGTGTTGCTGTCGCGCTCGAAATCCTGCTCGTACAGCTTCTCGGTCAGCTCGGCCTTGGAGATCACCTGTCCCGCCCGCAGCATCAGGTACTCGAGCAGGCGGTACTCGAATGCGGTCAGTTCGACCGCGTTTCCGTCCACGCGCACTTCCTGGCTGCGCGTGTCGAGCTCGACGTTGCCGCTGCGGATCAGCGGCTGCGACCAGCCGCCGGACCGGCGCAGCAGGGCCTGCACGCGCGCGAGCACCTCCTCGAACCGGAACGGCTTGGTGACGTAGTCGTCGGCGCCGGCATCGAGGCCCGCGACCTTCTCCTGCCAGCTGTCGCGCGCGGTCAGGATCAGCACCGGGAATGACTTGCCGGCCTTGCGCCAGGCGCGGATCGCCTCGAGCCCGGAGCGGCCCGGCAGCCCGAGGTCCACGACCGCCACGTCGACCGGGTACTCGAGCCCGGCGAACTCGCCCTCGACCCCGTCGGCGGCCTGGTCGAGCGTGAACCCGGCGGCGCGAAACTGCTGCGCCAGGGATTCGCGCAGGGCCGGCTCGTCCTCGAGCACCAGCAGGCGCATGACGCCGTCAGTCCCTGCGGCGGCCGGCGCCCGCGTCGATCGTGACCTCGAAAACGCGCCCGTCGGCGCCCAGCAGGCGGATGCGGTACTCGATGCGGTCGCCGCTGCGCTTCTCCTCGGCGCGGATCGCACGGGCGTTGTAGCGGCGCTCCGCCTGCGCGACGGCTTCGTCGAGCGTGATCGCCCGGTCGTCGAAGGCGGACTCGCCGCCGCGGCCGCGCCCGCGATCGGATGCCTGGGCATCCCCGGGCGCGGGAACGCCGGCCGCGAGGGCGAGGACCATCGTCAGTGCGAGCGTCCAGCGGTTCATGGTCATGCGGTCATTCTAGTGCAAGCAGGCGGCCCGGGCCGCTCGCGCGGCCCGGGCCTGGTCCTCATCCCTCGACCGGGCTCACGTCCACCCGGATCCGGATCCGGTCGCCCGGATCGTAGGGCATCCGGGTCACGTAGCGGCGACCGGCGTACTCGTAGGTCACCTCGTAGCCGTCGATGCGCTCCTCGTAGCTGTCGCGGTAACGCACCTCGCAGCGCTCGTAGACGTACTCGCGGTCGCCATAGCGCTCGCGCTGGCGTTGCCGCGACACGTTGTGGCCGACCGCGCCGCCGATGATGGCGCCCGCTGCGCGCGCGACCTGGCGGCCGCGGCCGTCGCCGACCTGGTTGCCGAGCGCGCCGCCGATCAACGCACCCACCAGCGTGCCGCCGATGTGGTTCGAGGACAGCGGGCCGTCGGCGCGATAGTCGGTCTCGTCCCAACATTCGCGCACCGGTTCACTGACCCGGACGCGGCGCCGCAGCGGTTCGACGTCGATCACGCGGGCGTACTCGTATTCGCCGTGGCGCCCGCGGTCGTCGTAGCGGGAGCCGCCGCGATCGTGGTCGGCCAGGGCGCCCGTGGACGCGGCAGCGAGTCCGACGGCGATGGCCGGGATCCAGAACTTGCGTGACATGGTGCGCCTCCTCTATTGGCACGGTGCCAATCTACGCAGGCGACGATGAACGCGTCCTGAACGTCCGGAAGTCCGCTTTTCCTAGGGAATCTCGGCCTTTGCGGCCGCCCAGAGGCGGTCGAGCTGTTCAGGACTGGCGCTGGCCGGCGCCTGGCCCCGGGCGGCCAGCGCCCGTTCCAGATGGGCGAAACGGCGGGCAAAACGGTCACTCGCCTGGCGCAGCGCGGATTCCGGGTCGAGACCCAGGTGCCGCCCCAGGTTCACGACCGAGAACAGCAGGTCGCCGAGCTCGGCCTGGAGCCGTGCGGGATCCTCTCCCGCGCCCGCCCGGTCGAGTTCGGCCAGTTCCTCCTCGATCTTGGCGCGGGGCCCGGAGGCATCGGGCCAGTCGAATCCGGCTTCCGCCGCCCGCGCGCCGAGCTTGCGCGCGCGGGTGAGCGCGGGCAGCGCCATGGGCACGTCCGCCAGCGCGCCATCCCCGCGGCCCTTCGCGCGCCGTTCCTCGGCCTTGAATCGCTCCCAGGCGCGGGTCTGTTCGCCGGCGTCCGCGATCCTGGCGTCGCCGAACACGTGCGGATGGCGCCGCACCAGCTTGTCGCAGATCGCGGCGACCACGTCGTCGAAGGAGAAGGCGCCCTGCTCGGCGGCGAGCCGCGAATGAAAGGCGACCTGGAACAGCAGGTCGCCCAGCTCCTCGCGCAGCCCGTCCAGGTCGCCGCGCTCGATCGCGTCGGCGACCTCGTAGGCCTCCTCCAGCGTGTGCGGCGCGATCGACCTGAAGTCCTGCTCGAGGTCCCACGGGCAGCCGGCCGCGGGGTCGCGCAGGCGCGCCATGATCTCGAGCAGCCGTTCAATCGCCATGGAGGGGCGGGCCGCCGAGGATCTCGCGCAACGTGAGCAGCATGCCCGCGGTCGCGCCCCAGATGTTGAAGCTGCCCCAGGGCAGTTCGAAGGTCTCGACCTCCTGTTCGCCGAACAGGCGCCGGCGCCGCGCGTGGGTTCCCGGGTCCAGCAGGTGGCGCAGGGGCGCCTCGAAGGTGCCGGCGACCTCGACCGGGTCGAGCTTCAGCTCGAAACCGGGCCGCACCAGCCCGACCACCGGCGTCACGCGATAGCCGGTGATCACGACGTGATCCGGAAGCACGCCGAGCACCTCGACGAACTCGCGGGCGAGCCCGATCTCCTCGCGCGTCTCGCGCAATGCCGCGTCCACGGCATCGCGGTCGCCGGGTTCGATGCGCCCGCCGGGGAAGGAGATCTGCCCGGCATGATGCTTGAGGTCGTCGGCGCGCAGCGTGAACAGCACGCCGAGGTCGTCGCCGCGGTCCACCACCGGGATCAGCACGGCGGCGCGCGTGGTGGCGCTCGGGAACAGCGACTCCATCTGCGGGGTCGCCGCACGCGACAGGTGGCCGATGCGCAACTCGTTCTCGTCGCGGCGGCAGCCCGCCACCCGGCAGCGCAGCTCCTCGCGCAGCCGCAGCGTCGGCAGGCGATGCAGTTCGAGCGGCCTTTCAGCGGCCATGCGGCTTCCCGCCCGTGGCGAGCCGTGCCGGATCGAGCAGCTCCGCCAGTTCGGCGCGTGGCAAGCCGGTCTCCTCGACGGCGACCTCGAGCACCGAGCGCGCCTCGGCGGCTGCCCGCCGGGCGATGACCGCCACGCGGTCATAGCCGACACGCGGTGCCAGCGCAGTCAGCAGCATGGGATTGCGCGCCACTGTCGCCGAGATCCGCTCCACGTTCACCACCAGCCCCGGAATGGCGGACTCGGCGAGCGCGCGTGCCGAGCCCGCGACCAGCTCCAGCTCCTGCAGCAGCGCATGCGCGATGAGCGGCAGCATGACGTTGAGCTGGAAGTTGCCGGAGGCGCCGGCCATCGCGACGGCGGCGTCGTCCGCCATCGTCAGCGTCGCGGCCATGGCGACGGCCTCCGGTATCACCGGGTTGACCTTGCCGGGCATGATGCTGGAGCCGGGCTGCAGTGCGGGGAGCGCAATCTCGCCGAGTCCGGCCAGCGGGCCTGAGTTCATCCAGCGCAGGTCGTTCGCGATCTTGAGCAGCGCAACGGCAGCCGTGCGCAGCATGCCGGAAAGTTCCACCGCCGTGTCCTGCGACGCCAGCGCCGCGAAACGGTCGGCCGCCGGCGCGAGCGCAAGACCCGTGCGCTGCGCAAGGTGCGCGATTGCGCGCGCGGCGAACTGCGGATGCGCGTTGATGCCCGTGCCGACCGCGGTGCCGCCGAGCGCGAGCCGGTGCAGGCGCGGCGTCACCGCCGCCAGCCGCTCGGCCGCCGCCTCGACCTGCGACTGCCAGGCGCGCATCTCCTGGCCGATCGTCAGCGGCAGGGCATCCATCAGGTGCGTGCGCCCGGTCTTGACGGCGGCGCCCGCCGCCGCGGCCTTGTCCGCGATCGCGCCCGCGAGCGCGGTGAGCGCGGGCAGGGTCGTGTCGCGCAGCTCGATCGCGGCGGACAGGTGGATCGCGGTCGGGATCACGTCGTTGCTGCTCTGGCAGCGGTTGACGTGGTCGTTGGGATGGACGGGAGCGCCTAGGCGGCTCGCGGCCAGGCGCGCGATCACCTCGTTGGCGTTCATGTTGGTGCTGGTCCCGGAACCGGTCTGCAGCACGCCGATCGGGAACTGCGCGTCGTGCGCGCCATCCGCGACCTCGAGCGCGGCGGACGCGATCGCGTCGGCCATGGCCGCCGGCAACTCGCCGAGCTCGCCATTGGCCCTGGCCGCCGCCCACTTGACGAGGCTCAGCGACCGGACGAAGGGCGCCGGCATGGGCAGCGGCGCGATGCGGAAATTGGCGACGGCGCGCTGCGTCTGGGCGCCCCAAAGCGCGTCGGCGGGCACGCGGACCTCGCCAAGGCTGTCCTTTTCGATGCGGTATTGGTCGCTCACGGGTAACATGCGCATTCTACCATCCGCGCCTCCCGCCATGACCGACTCCCAGCTGAATGCGCTCTCCCCGCTCGACGGACGCTATGCCGGCAAGTGCGCGGACCTCGCAGCGCTGTTCAGTGAATCGGCGCTGATCGCGCGGCGCGTGCAGGTCGAGGTTGCCTGGTTCCGGCAGCTCGCCGCGTCCGGACATTTCCCGGCGCTGAATTCCCTGCCGCCGGCGGTCGAAGCGCGCCTGGCGTCGCTTGCGCGCGGCGCCGGCACGGCCGGCGCCGGGCGCGTCAAGGCGCTCGAACGCCAGGTCAACCACGACGTCAAGGCCGTCGAGTACTGGCTGCGTGAAGAGCTCGCTGGCGCGGGCGCGACGCCGGCGCAGCTCGAGTTCCTGCACTTTGCGGCGACCTCCGAGGACGTCAACAACCTGGCCTATGCGCTGATGCTTGACGCGGCGCGCGAGCGCGTGCTGCTGCCGCGGATCCGCGAGCTTGCAGAGTCGCTCGCTGCCCTGGCGCGGCGCCATGCCGGCTTGGCGATGCTGGCGCGCACGCACGGCCAGCCCGCCACGCCCACGACGCTCGGCAAGGAGGCCGCCAACTTCGCGGCGCGGCTGCGGCGGGCGGCGGATGTCTGGCAGGGCATTCCCGCGCTCGGCAAGTGGAACGGCGCGACCGGCAACTTCAACGCGCACCTGGTGGCCGCGCCGGACGTCGACTGGCGCGTGCAGTCCCGGCGGCTGGTCGAGGACCTCGGGCTGGTGCCGAACGAATACACGACCCAGATCGAGCCCCACGACTGGATCGCCGAGTACTGCGACGCGCTGGCGCGGGCCGACACGGTGCTGATCGCGCTGTGCCGCGACCTGTGGGGCTACGTGTCGCTCGGCTATTTCCGGCAGCAGCCGGTGGCGGGCGAAGTCGGTTCGTCGACGATGCCGCACAAGGTCAACCCGATCGACTTCGAGAATGCCGAGGGCAACGCCGGCCTCGCCAACGCGATGCTGCGGCATTTCTCCGGGAAGCTGCCGGTCTCGCGCTGGCAGCGCGACCTCAGCGACTCGACGGTGATGCGCAACCTCGGCGTCGCGCTCGGACACAGTGCGCTCGCCTGGAGCGCCGCACAGGCCGGCCTCGCGCGCATCGAGCCGGACGCCGCACGCATCGGCGCCGACCTCGACGCGCACTGGGAGGTGCTCGCCGAGGCGATCCAGACTGTCATGCGCGCGAACGGCATCGGCGGCGCCTACGAGAGACTCAAGGAGTTCTCGCGCGGCCGGGCGGTGGATGCCACAGCGCTCAAGGCATTCGTCGCCGGGCTGGGCCTGCCGGACGACGCGCGCCGGCGCCTCGAAGCGCTGACGCCGTCGAGCTACACCGGCCTGGCCGAGGCGCTCGCGCGCGCCATCTGAGCGCAGCGGGCCGCCGTGGACGCCCCCATAGAATGCGTGCTCACGACCTGGGGAACCGACCGCCCGGCGCTGCAGAAGGTCCGCCGCGCCGTCTTCATCGTCGAGCAGCGGGTTCCGGAGTCCGAGGAGTGGGACGGCGACGACCTGGTCAGCGTCCATGCCCTTGCCACCCTGAACCGTGAACCAGTCGGCACCGGGCGACTTAATCCGGCCGGTAAGATCGGCCGCATTGCGGTTGTTGCCGGAATGCGCGGCCGTGGCATCGGCGCAACGATCGTGCGCCGGCTGCTCGAGGAAGCGTACCACCGGGGCCTCCGCGAACCGTACCTGCATGCGCAGCTGCAGGCCGTGCCCTTCTACCGGAAGTTCGGCTTCAGGAGCGAGGGCGAGGTGTTCGACGAGGCGGGCATTCCTCACGTGAGGATGAAGCACGCCCTGGAGTGAGGAGCGGTGCAGACCCAGCGGCAGAGCGTGACCGGTACGCGCTCGATCATCGCGACCCTCGACGAAGCGCGCATCGCGACGCAGCAGGTCGCGCTCGCGGCGCGCCGCCTGCTCACGATGTACACGCAGGACCTCGAGCCCGCGGTGTACGACCAGCCGCAGTTCCTCGAGACCGTGAAGAAGCTCGTACTCGCCAAGAGCTACGCCAAGGTGCGCGTGCTGCTCGCGGATCCCTCGCGGGTCGTCTACGAAGGCAGCAAGTTCGTGCACCTGGCGCGGCGCATCACCAGCCACATCGAGATCCGCCGCGTCAAGGTTGAGCGGCGCGACAACCAGTCGGCGTTCCTGATCGCCGACGACCGCGCCCTCGTCTACCGGCTGCAGGCCTCGCGCTGGGAAGGCATCGTCGAAATGAACGACCCGGTCGTCGCCCGTCGCTACCTGAACTACTTCGACGAGATCTGGATCGCGAGCGAGCCGGAAGCGGAGACGCGCCAGCAGCATCTCTGAGCGGGCGGCGGCCGCCGCCGCCGCTATAATCCCGCGATGTCCCCCAGGCCCGACGTCACCGTGGCGGCGATCGCCGAGCGCGACGGGCGCTTTCTGGTCGTCCAGGAGCGCGCGGCGCGGCGCATCGTGCTGAACCAGCCGGCCGGGCACCTCGAGGACGGCGAATCGCTCGTCGAGGCGGTGGTGCGCGAGACGCTCGAGGAAACCGGCTGCGCCTTCGTGCCGGAGTCGGTGACGGGGCTCTACCTGTGGCGCGGCCCGCGCGCCCGGACGGTGCTGCGGGTCGCCTTCGCGGGGCGGGTCGGCGAACGGGACCGGTCGCTGGCGCTCGACCGCGCGATCCTGCGCACGGCCTGGCTCGGCCGCGAGGAGCTGGCCGCGCGGGCCGCCGAACTGCGCAGCCCGCTGGTGCTGCGCTGCATCGACGATTACCTGCTCGGCAGCCGCTATCCGCTTGAAATGCTGAACCACGTGCCGCCGCAGGGACTGGCGGCGCGGGCGGTACCCTGACATGGCGCGCGTGATCGTCGCGCTGTCCGGCGGCGTGGATTCCGCGGTCGCGGCCCTGCTGATGCAGGACGCCGGCCACGAGGTCGAGGCGCTGTTCATGTCGAACTGGGAGCAGGACGACGACGGCTATTGCACGTCGGCGGCCGACTGGCAGGACGCGCAGGGCGTGGCGCGCGAACTCGGCATCCCGCTGCACAAGGTGAGCTTCGCCGCCGAGTACCGCGAACGCGTGTTCGCGCACTTCCTCGCCGAGCTCGCGGCGGGCCGCACGCCGAACCCGGACGTGCCCTGCAACCGCGAGATCAAGTTCGGCGCAGGTCTCGCCTACGCGCGCCGCCTCGGCGCGGAGGTCTTCGCGACCGGCCACTATGCGCGCATCGGCGCGGGTCCCGCGCTGCTGCGCGGCGTGGACCGCTCCAAGGACCAGAGCTACTTCCTGCACGAGCTGACGCGGGCGCAGCTGGCGGCTTCGGCCTTCCCGGTCGGCGCCATGCCCAAGGCCGAAGTGCGCGCGCTGGCGCGCGAGCGCGGCCTGCCGGTGGCAGGCAAGCGCGACTCGACCGGCATCTGCTTCATCGGCGAGCGGCCGTTCGGCGAGTTCATCGGTCATTTCCTGCCGCAACGGGCCGGGCCGATCGAGACCACGGATGGCGAGGTGCTCGGCCGGCATCGGGGCCTCGCGCGCTACACCCTGGGCCAGCGCAGCGGCCTCGGCATCGGCGGATTGCGCGGTCGCGGCGAGGCGCCGTGGTTCGTCGCCGGCAAGGACCCGGCGCGCAACGCGCTCATCGTGGTGCAGGGCGCGGGCCACCCGGCACTGTCCTGCGCCGGCCTGCGCGCGGGGGCGCCGCACTGGATTGCCGGCGCGGCGCCGGCATTGCCGTTCGCCTGCACCGCGAAGCTGCGCTACCGGCAGCCGGACGCGGCCTGCCGCATCGAAGCGGACGGCGCCGGCGTGACGGTCCGGTTCGACCAGCCGCTCTCGGGCGCCGCACCCGGCCAGTACGCGGTGTTCTACGACGGCGAAGAGTGCCTCGGCGGCGCGGCTATAATGTCGCTTCTTCGCGCGGAGGATCCATGCAGGACAGCTTCCAGGCACGCCGCAAGCTCGCCGTCGGCGACCGCAGCTACGACTACTTCGCGCTAGAGGCGCTGTCGGCGCACCGGGTCGGGCGGCTGCCCTACGCGTACAAGATCCTGCTCGAGAACCTGCTGCGCCACGAGGACGGCCGCACGGTGACGCGCGACGACATCGTCGCGCTGGCGACGGCGGACCCGCGCAGGCTGCCGGCGCGCGAGATCGCGTTCACGCCGGCGCGCGTGATCATGCAGGATTTCACCGGCGTGCCGGCGGTCGTGGATCTCGCCGCGATGCGCGATGCGATGGCCGCGCTCGGCGGCGATCCGGGGCGCATCAACCCGCTGATCCCGGCCGAGCTCGTGATCGACCACTCGGTCATGGTGGACCACTACGGCACCGCCGATGCGCACAGCCTGAACGGGATGCTGGAGTTCCAGCGCAACAAGGAGCGCTACACCTTCCTGCGCTGGGGCCAGCAGGCCTTCGACAACTTCTCGGTCGTGCCGCCCGACACCGGCATCGTGCACCAGGTGAACCTCGAGTACCTCGCGCGCGTCGTGTTCGCCGACGGCAAGGGCCTCGCCTATCCCGACACGGTCGTCGGCACCGATTCGCACACCACGATGATCAACGGCGTCGGCGTGCTCGGCTGGGGCGTCGGCGGCATCGAGGCGGAGGCCGCGATGCTCGGCCAGCCCTCGACCATGCTGATCCCCGAGGTGATCGGCGTGAAGCTGACGGGCCGGCTGCAGGAAGGCGCGACCGCGACCGACCTGGTGCTGACCGTGACCGAGATGCTGCGCAAGCGCGGCGTGGTCGAGAAGTTCGTCGAGTTCTTCGGCGACGGGCTGGCGCAGCTGCCGCTCGCGGACCGCGCCACCATCGCCAACATGGCGCCCGAGTACGGCGCGACCTGCGGCATCTTCCCGGTCGACGAGGAGACGCTCGCGTACCTGCGCCTGACCGGGCGCGATGCCGCGCAGGTCGAGCTGGTGCGCGCCTACGCGCGGGCCCAGGGCCTGTGGCGCGCGGACGGCGCGCCGGACCCCGAGTACACCGACGTGCTGCAGCTGGACCTGGGGACGGTGCAGCCCTCGCTCGCGGGGCCGAAGCGCCCGCAGGACCGGGTGCGTCTGCCCGACATGCAGAAGGCCTATCGCGACGCCTTCGCGCGCGACCAGGACAAGTGGCAGTCGCAGGGCCCGGCTGCGGTCGCGGACGGCGCGGGGTTCGAGCTGAAGGACGGGGCGGTGGTGATCGCCGCCATCACCTCCTGCACCAATACCTCGAACCCGGCCGTCATGCTGGGCGCAGGCCTGCTCGCCAGGAATGCCCGCGCGCGCGGCCTGGCGGTCCAGCCCTGGGTCAAGACCTCGCTGGCGCCGGGCTCCAAGGTCGTCACCGAATACCTGACCCGCGCCGGGCTGCTGGACGACCTCGAGGCGCTCGGCTTCAACGTCGTGGGCTACGGCTGCACCACCTGCATCGGCAATTCAGGCCCGCTGAATCCGCCGATCTCGAGGGCCATCAACGACCACAGGCTGTCGGTCGCCTCGGTGCTGTCGGGCAACCGCAACTTCGAAGGACGCGTGCACCAGGAAGTGCGCATGAACTTCCTGGCTTCGCCGCCGCTGGTGGTCGCCTACGCGATCGCCGGCACCGTGGACATCGACCTGACGCGCGACGCCCTCGGTACGGGCGCGGACGGCAAGCCCGTGTACCTGCGCGATGTCTGGCCGGCGAGCCGCGAGATCCAGGCGACCATCGCCGGTGCCGTGAACTCCGGGATGTTCTCGAAAACCTATGCCGACGTGTTCCATGGCGACGATCGGTGGCGCGGCATCGAGGTGCCGGACTCGAAGACCTACCGCTGGCACGCGGCGAGCACCTACATCCAGAACCCGCCCTACTTCGCCGGGATCGGCCGCAAGCCGCCCGGCCTGCCGGCGGTGCGCGGCGCGCGCTGCCTCGCGCTGTTCGGCGATTCGATCACGACCGACCACATCTCGCCGGCGGGCGCGATCCGCAAGGACTCCCCGGCGGGGCTGTACCTGCAGCGGAACGGCGTGCAGCCCGCGGATTTCAACAGTTACGGTTCGCGCCGCGGCAATCACGAGGTCATGATGCGCGGCACCTTCGCCAATACCCGCATCCGCAACCTGATGGTGCCCGGCGCCGAGGGCGGCATCACGAGGATGCAGCCGGGCGGCGAGCAGCTGCCGATCTACGACGCCGCAATGCAGTACCAGGCGGCCGGTGTGCCGCTGGTCGTGATCGCGGGCAAGGAGTACGGCACCGGTTCGTCGCGCGACTGGGCCGCCAAGGGCACCAGCCTGCTGGGCGTGAAGGCGGTGGTCGCCGAGAGCTTCGAGCGCATTCACCGCGCCAACCTGGTGGGCATGGGCGTGTTCCCGCTCACCTTCAAGGATGGAGAAAGTGCCGCGAAGCTGGGGCTCGACGGCACCGAGACCTACGACGTCGAAGGTCTCGTGGCCGGCAGCCGCGAGGCCACCGTGCGCGCTGGCCGCGCGGACGGCAAGGCCGTGAACTTCAAGGTCAACGTCCGCGTGGACACGCCCAAGGAATGGGAATACATGGACCACGGCGGCATCCTGCACTACGTGCTGCGCCAGCTGGCGGCCTGAGGGCGCTGGCGGCGCCTTGCCGCCGATCCGGCCGGGGGGGACACCGTGGAGCCGTTCGTCACCGCGATCCACCGCCATGCCTGCGATCGCCCCGGGGCGGTCGCAATCCGCTTCGACGGCTGCGACACGAGCTACGCAGCGCTTGCCGGGGCCGCGGATCGGGTCGCGGCGGCGCTGATTGCCGACGGGCATGCGCCGGGCACGCGCATCGGCCTGCTCGATCTCAACTCGGTGGAATTCATCGAAGCCTTCATCGGCGCGACGCGGGCGTCCTGCGTTCCCGTGGGCATCCACTCGCGCCTGGCCGGCGCGGAACTCGAGTATGTGGTCCGCGATGCCGGCATGGCGCTGCTGATGGTGGGACGGGACCATGTCGCGCTGGCCGGGTCGATCGAGGCGCGCCTGCCGTCCGCGACGACAGTCGTCGCCCTGCATGGCGGCCATGCGCGCTGGCCGGACTACGCGGCCTGGCGCGACGCTTCACGAAGTCCCGGCACCCGCCTGCCGGCGCCGGACGACGACCTGCTGCAGCTCTACACCAGCGGCACCACGGGTTACCCGAAGGGTGCCCGCCACACGCTCGCGGCCTGGGCGGCCTGGGGCGACATGTGCGTGCACGCGGGCTGGGGCCGCTACGGCGCGGGCACGTCGATGCTCGTATGCATGCCGCTCTATCACATTGCGGCGCTCGGCACTTCCCTGCTGGCGCTGCAGTCGGGCGCCAGGGTGGTGCTGCAGCGGCGTTTCGATCCCGGCGCCTGCCTCGACGCGATCGAGCGCGAACGCATCACCGACACGCTGCTCGCGCCGGCGATCATCCAGGCGCTGCTCGCCACGCCGGGCATCGCGGACCGCGACCTGACGTCGCTGCGCCAGCTGCTGTATGGCGCCGCGCCGATTTCCGGGGCGCTGCTCGAGCGCCTGCGCGCGCGTCTGCAGTGCAGCCTGGTGCAGCTCTATGGCATGACCGAGAACCTCGGCCTGTCCACGTTTCTCGCCGCAGCGGACCACGACCCGGCACTGGAGCGCCTGCGGTCCTGCGGACGGGCGTACGCGGAGAACGAGCTGCGCGTGGTCGGCCCTGACGGGCGCGAGCTGCCGCCCGGCGGGATCGGCGAGGTCCTGGTGCGCGGACCGACGCTGATGCGCGGCTACTGGGGCGATGAACCTGCGACCCGGAACGCGCTGGCAGGCGGCTGGCTGCATACCGGCGATGCCGGCCGGCTCGACCAGCACGGTTTCCTGTTCCTGCTGGATCGCGTGCAGGACATGATCGTGACCGGCGGCGAGAACGTGTACCCGGCGGAAGTCGAGAATGCCCTCGCGGGTCATCCGGAGGTGCTGGAGGCGGCCGTCATCGGCGTGCCGGACGATCGCTGGGGAGAAGCCGTGAAGGCCATCATCGTCGGACGGGACGGCGGCCGCCCGACGCTGGCATCGCTGCGCGAGCATGCCGGGGCGCGCATCGCCGCCTACAAGTTGCCGCGGTCCGCGGATTACGTGGATGCCCTGCCCCGCAATGCCAGCGGCAAGGTGCTGCGGCGGCAACTGCGCGAGCCGTACTGGGCCGGCCACGACCGGCGGGTGGGCTGAGCGCGCATGGCCGCCGCGACAGGCCCGCTGCGCCGACTGGCGGTCTTCGACCTCGACGGCACGGTCACGCAGCGCGACACCTTCGTCGGTTACCTGCAAGGATGGTTGCGCCGGCATCCCCGGCGACGCAGATGGTGGCCAGCCGCGCATGCGGCGCTCAGGTTCCTGTGCCTGGGACGCGACCGTGGGCGGCTGAAGTCGGATCTGCTGCAGGCGTACATGGGAGGCGCGGCCCGCGCCGAGGTCGATGCATGGTCGGAGGAGTTCGTCGCGGGACTGGGCGACGCCGATTTCTGCCCCGGAGCGTTCGAAGCGATCGCACGCCACCGCGCTGACGGGGACCGGCTGGTGCTGCTGTCGGCGAGCGTGGATCTCTATGTTCCGCGCCTCGCCGGGCGGCTCGGCTTCGACGAGGTGATCTGCACCGGCATCGCGTGGCAGGGGGACCGGCTGGACGGCAGGCTCATGACGCCGAACCGCCGCGGCGAGGAGAAGCGTCGCTGCCTCGCTGAGCTCCGTGCGCGGCACCCGGACTGCCAGATCGCCGCCTATGCGAACGCCGCATCCGACCTCGCGCACCTGGCCGCGGTCGACGAGCCGCTGCTGGTCAACGGTTCCCGGCGCGCGCGGCGCCGTGCCCGGCACGCCGGCATTCCCGCGGCCGATTGGCGTAACAAACCGGCCGCCGGGCCGGTCTGATCGGCATGCGCGGCGACTCGCGGATCCTGCCCTCCGAAATCACGCCCGAGCCCGTCTACCTGGCGAGGCGAAGCTTCCTCGCCGGCCTGGCGGGCGCCGGTCTTGCAGCGGCATCGACACCGGCACTGGCCCAGGTCGTGAACGTGACGCTGGTGCCGCGGCTCGAGTTCCGGAGGAACGCGCGCTACTCGACCGCCGAGAAGGCGAATTCGTTTGCCGAGGTCGCCGGCTACAACAACTTCTACGAGTTCGGCACCGGCAAGGAGGACCCGGCGAGGAACGCGCACACGCTGCGCCCGCGGCCCTGGTCGGTGGTGGTGGACGGCGAGTGCGAGAAGCCCGGCCGGCTCGACCTCGAGGACCTGCTCAAGCCGCATCCGCTGGAGGAACGCATCTATCGCCTGCGCTGCGTCGAGGCCTGGTCCATGGTGATTCCGTGGATCGGCCTGCCGCTCGGCGACCTGGTCCGACGCTTCCAGCCGACGTCGCGCGCGAAGTACGTCGAGTTCACGACGCTGCTAGACCCGAAGCAGATGCCGGGCCAGCGCTACGGCGTGCTGGACTGGCCCTACGTCGAGGGCCTGCGCATGGATGAGGCGACGCACCCGCTGGCGATCCTGGCCGTCGGCCTCTATGGGCGCGTGCTGCCGAACCAGAACGGCGCGCCGCTGCGCCTCGTCGTGCCGTGGAAATACGGCTTCAAGAGCATCAAGTCCATCGTGCGCATCCGCTTCACCGAGCGCATGCCGCGGACCTCCTGGCCGCTGTCGGCGCCGCGCGAGTACGGCTTCTATGCGAACGTGAATCCGGCCGTGGACCATCCGCGCTGGAGCCAGAAGAGCGAGCGGCGCATCGGCGCCGGCTCCCTGTTCTCGCGCCAGCCCACGCAGCCGTTCAACGGCTACGCGGAAGAGGTCGCGGAACTCTACCGCGGCATGGACCTGGCGCGGAATTTCTGAGGCCGATGGACCCCGACACGCTCACGCGGCGCATCGTCAAGCCGCTGGTCTTCCTGCTCTGCCTGCTGCCGCTGGCCTGGGTCGCCGCCGGCATCCTGCAATGGCCGGGCGCGGACCTGGGCGCCAACCCGGTCGAGAAGGTGCAGGACACGCTCGGGATCTGGGGACTGCGATTCCTGCTGCTGACCCTGGCGGTGACGCCGGTGCGCGAGCTCCTCGGCTGGCCGCGGCTGCTCGCGTTCCGGCGCATGCTGGGACTGTTCGCGTTCACCTGCATCGCGCTGCATTTCCTCTGGTACCTGTTCGTGGACCAGGCCTTCGACTGGCGCCAGCTGCTGGTGGACATCGCGAAGCGCCCCTACGTCACCGTCGGATTCGCTGCGCTCGCGCTGCTGGTGCCGCTGGCCTGGACTTCCACCAACCGCGCGATGCGCCGCATGGGCCGGCGCTGGCAGAAGCTGCACCGGCTGGTCTACCCCGCCGTCGTGCTCGGCTGCGTGCATTTCTGGTGGCAGGTCAAGGCGGACGTCCGCGAACCGCTCATGTATGCGGCGATCGCAGCCGCACTGCTCGGATGGCGGCTGCATCGACACTGGCGCCGTCGCGCGGCCGCCCCGCGCCGGTCAGGCCCGGCGCCCGGGCCCGGCCGCGAGCGCGATGCCGGCCAGGATCAGGAGCCCGCCCGCCGCAGTGCGCCATCCCGGCGCCTCGTCCAGCAGCCACCAGCCCAGTAATGACGCGAGCACCGGCTCGCCGACCAGCACGATGGCGACGAACAGCGGCGCTAGGTGCCGCAGCGCCCAGTTGTAGCCGCCATGGCCGATCAGCTGCGAAACGAAGGCCATGCCGGCGAGCGCCCACCAGGTGCCTGGCCCGAAACCCAGCGCCTGTGTACCCGTTGCGAGCATCGCAATCCACAGCAGCGCCGCCGCCGTGCCATAGGCGATGCCGAGATAGGCGCGGAACGGCAGCGTCGCCTGCGCCGCGCGCGACAGCAGCAGATAACCGGCCATCGCCATGGCGCCGGCGACGGCGAGCAGGTCGCCGGTGGAGGCCGCGCCGCCGAGTCCTTCCGAGCCGACGATCGCGGCTCCGGCGATCGCGGCGGCCAGCGCCGCAAGCATGGCGCGCGCCGGGATGCCGCGGCCGAGCGCAGCCTCGATCACGGCGACCCAGACCGGCGCGGTGCTGACCAGCAGCACGCTGCGCGCAATGGTGGTGTAGTCGAGCGAGGCGATCCAGGTCGCGAAGTGCAGCGCCAGCAGTGCGCCCGCTCCCGCCGCCAGCGCCAGGGCACGGCCCGGCAGGACCGCGGGCCGGGCCATGGCGGCGACCGGCAGCGCGACGAGGCAGGCGATGCCGAGCCGCCAGGCGGCAATCGCGAGCGGCGCGGCGTCGGCGAGGCGCGCGAAGATCGCGCCGTGCGAGACTGCGAGCAGCGCGACCGCCAGCACCAGGCAAGGTGCGAAGCGCGCGCTGCCCGGCTGGCCTTCCGGCAAGGCCGCGCTCAGTGCAGGATCCAGGCGGGCACTTCGCGCCAGCCCAGCATCAGCGCGGCATCGAGTTCGCGCCAGCGCGGCTCGTGACGGGCGACGAGCGCCCAGAACCGCCGTGAATGATTCATGTGGCGCGTGTGCGCGAGCTCGTGGATCAGCAGGTAGTCCACGACTTCCGGCGGCTGGAACAGCAGGCAGGCGTTCAGGCTGATCGTGCCGTTCCGGGAGCAGCTGCCCCAGCGCGTGCGCTGGCGCCGGATCTGCAGCCGCCGGTACGACATCCCGGTGGCCGCGGACAACTGCCGCAGGCGCGGCGCCAGCACAGCGCGCGCCATGTGCATGGTGAAGCGCTGCAGCGCATGCCGCACCAGCGCGATGCGGCCGACGTCGCCGCGTACCACCAGTTCCCCGTCGCCTGCCTGCAGCCGCAACCTGCCGTGGCCCGGCAGGTAGCGCATCTGGAAGCTGTGGCCGCTGGCCGCAAACCGCATGCTCTCCGGAAGCCGGTCAGGGGGCGTGGCATCGAGCGGCCGGTACTGCTCCACCTTGTGCTCGATCCAGCGGCGGTGGCGCGCGACGAACTGCTGCACCGTGCGCGGACGCGTGCCCTGCGGCACGACGACCTCGACGTAACCGCCGGGCAGCACGCGCACGGCGAGGCGCCGCGCGCGCTCGCTCGGCCGGACGCGCCAGGTCTCCGGGCCCGTCGCCGGGTCCAGCAGGCCAAGCTGCGTCACCTGCGCGGCTGTCGGGCTCATAGCGCCGCCGCCAGGCGCGAGCCTTCGTCGATGGCACGCTGCGCATCGAGTTCGGCCGCCAGCTTTGCGCCGCCAATCAGGCGTGCGGCCATGCCGGCCTGCTCGAGGCCGGCCTGAAGTTCGCGTTGCGGATCCTGGCCGGCGCAGATCACGACCTGATCCACTGCCAGCAGCTCGGACCTTCCGCCATGCTGGATCCAGAGGCCGGCGTCGTCGATGCGCTCGTACGTGACGCCCGCGAGCATGCGCACGCCGCGGCGCTTGAGCGCCAGCCGGTGGACCCAGCCCGTGGTCTTGCCGAGGTCGCGGCCCGGCGGCGTCGCTTTCCGCTGCAGCAGCCAGATCGTGCGCGGCACGGCTGGCGGCGCGCCGCCGCCCGCCACCAGGCCGCCGCGGGACGAGAGCGCCATGTCGATGCCCCATTCCTGCATGAATGCCGGGATGTCCTGGCTGGTGAGCGGGTGCGCCGGATCATGGCTGAGAAACTCGGCCACGTCGAAACCGATGCCGCCGGCGCCCACGATGGCGACCCGCGCACCGACCGCGCGGCCGTGCAGCAGCACGTCCACGTAGCTCAGCACCTTCGGATGGTCGAGGCCCGGAATGGCCGGCACGCGCGGCAGCACGCCGGTGGCCAGTACGACCTCGTCGAAGTCGCCGGAGGTGAGCGAGCGGAGGTCCGCACGGCGGGACAGCTCGAGCCGCACGCCGGTGAGCTCGATCCGGCGCCGGAAGTAGCGCAGCGTCTCGTGGAACTCCTCCTTGCCGGGGATCACCTTCGCCATGTTGAACTGGCCGCCGATGCGATCCGCGGCCTCGAACAGGGTCACGCGGTGCCCGCGCCCGGCCGCGACCGTTGCGCAGGCGAGCCCCGCGGGACCGGCGCCCACGACCGCGATGCGCCTGGGCGCCGCCGCCGGCGGGTAGTTCAGCTCCGTTTCGCGCCCGGCGCGCGGATTCACCAGGCAGGTCGCGACCTCGTTCTCGAACACCAGGTCGAGACAGGCCTGGTTGCAGGCGATGCAGGTGTTGATCTCGTCGGCGCGGCCGGCCGCCGCCTTGGCGACGAACTCCGGGTCGGCGAGCAAGGGCCGCGCCATCGAGACCATGTCCGCATCGCCGCGGGCGAGCAGCTGCTCGGCGACCGCCGGGTCGTTGATGCGGTTGCTGGTCACCAGCGGCACCTTCACCGCGCCCTTCAGGCGGCGCGTCACCCAGGCGAATGCCGCGCGCGGCACCATGGTCGCGATGGTCGGGATGCGCGCCTCGTGCCAGCCGATGCCGGTATTGATGATCGTGGCGCCGGCCTGCTCGACCGCCTGCGCCAGTTCCACGACCTCCTCCCAGCTGCTGCCGCCTTCCACCAGGTCGAGCATGGACAGCCGGTAGATCAGGATGAAGTCCGGTCCCACGGCGGCGCGCGTGCGGGCGACGATCTCGAGCGGCAGGCGCATGCGGTTCTGCCAGCTGCCGCCCCAGCGGTCGCCGCGGTGATTGGTGCGGGCGACCAGGAACTGGTTGATGAAGTAGCCCTCCGAGCCCATGACCTCGACGCCGTCGTATCCCGCCTCCCGGGCCAGCGTCGCCGCGCGCACGAAGGCGTCGACCTGGCGCAGGATGCCGCGCTCGGAAAGTTCGCGCGGCGGGAACGGGGCGATGGGGGCCTTCAGGCGCGTGGGGGCGACCGCGAGCGGGTGGTAGCCATAGCGGCCGGTGTGCAGGATCTGCATGCAGATCCTGCCCCGCTCCGCATGCACGGCGTCCGTGACCAGCCGGTGACGGCCAAGGTGGCGGCGGCCCGAGAGCGTGCCGGCGAAGGGCTTGGTCCAGCCTGCGGCATTGGGGGCGATGCCGCCGGTGACGATGAGCCCGACGCCGCCGCGCGCGCGCTCGGCGAAATAGGCGGCGAGCTTCGGATAATCGTCGCGCCGGTCCTCGAGCCCGGTGTGCATCGAACCCATCAGCACGCGGTTGGCCAGCGTCGTGAACCCGAGGTCGAGCGGCGCCAGCAGGTGCGGGAACGGGTTCGGCGTCACGCGCGCAATCATATAGGATGCGCGTCTCCATGACCCCGGTGCTCGAGGTCCGCAATCTCGTCAAGGACTATCCCGGCGTGCGCGCCGTGGACGGGGTGTCGTTCGCGATCGAGGCCGGCACCTGCTTCGGCCTGCTGGGTCCGAATGGCGCCGGCAAGACCACCACGGTCGAGATCATGGAAGGCGTCACCACGCCGACCTCGGGCGAGGCCCTCTATCGCGGCGAACCGCTGGGCGCGCGCTTCCGCGCCGAGGCCGGGATCCAGTTCCAGAAGACGGCGCTGCAGGACTTCCTGACCGTGCGCGAGACGCTCGCGATGTTCCGCGGACTCTACGCGCAGGGACGCGACGTGGACGAGCTGATCCGCCTGTGCGCGCTCGAACAGGTCGCAGCGCGCGACAACCGCAAGCTGTCGGGCGGCCAGCAGCAGCGGCTGCTGCTGGCCATTGCGCTGGTCAACGACCCGCAGGTGCTGTTCCTGGACGAGCCGACCACGGGGCTCGACCCGCAGGCGCGGCACAATTTCTGGGACCTGATCCGCGCGATCAAGGCCGAGCAGCGCACGATCCTGCTGACCACGCACTACATGGAAGAGGCCTACTTCCTCTGCGACGTCATCGCCATCATGGACCGCGGCCGCATCATCGCCCAGGGCCCGCCGTCGCGGCTGCTGAAGGAGCACTTCGACGACGTGGTGCTGGAGCTGCCGCGCGAGGACTTCCCGGGCGAGGCAGCCGGATTCCCGCTGCCCCTGCTGCAGGCCGGCGACCGCCTGGAGATCTCGACGGCGGACGTCGAGGGCGCATTGCGCGCCCTGCTCGACCGTGGCGTGCCGCTCGGACGCCTGCGGATCCGGCCGCGCAACCTCGAGGACCTGTTCCTCGAGCTGACCGGGCGGGAGCTGCGCACATGAGCCTGCGGCGCCTGCTCGCGGTCCTGCACGCGCGCAACCTGGAGTTCCTGCGCGACCGCTCGACGCTGGTGTTCAATTTCCTGTTCCCGCTCGCGCTGGTGGTCGCCTTCGCGGTCATCTTCGGCGGCCAGGCGCGCGGCGTGTTCAAGGTCGGCGTGCTCGCACCGCCCGGCGCGGAGCTCGACGCCAGCCTGCATCCCTTCCTGGACACGCGCCACGTCGATTTCTACGCGGTCGCGGAAGCGGAACTGGCAGACGCGGTCCGCAAGGTGGAGCGGCACCAGGCCGACCTGCTGGCGGACCTGCGCGGGCCGCCCCGCTACTGGGTCAATGCGGACTCGCCGAAAGGCTACCTCGCCGAGAAACTGCTGCTGCAGGCAGCGCCTGCCGCGGAGCGCCAGCCCGTCACCGGCGCGGCGGTGCGCTACGTGGACTGGCTGCTGCCCGGCATCCTCGGCATGAACATGATGTTCAGCTGCCTGTTCGGGGTCGGCTACGTGGTGGTGCGCTACCGCAAGTCCGGCTTCCTGCGCCGCCTGTCGGCGACGCCGGTCACCGCGCTCGAGTTCGGCGCCGCGCAGATCCTGTCGCGCCTGCTGCTGACCGTCAGCGTCACTGCGCTCGTCTACGCGGTCGTCGCCGCACTGGTGGAGGTGCGCAATGACGGCAGCGCCTGGCTGCTGCTGCTGATCGCGGTGACCGGCGCGCTGGCGATGATCTCCATGGGTTTCATGATGGCGGCACGCTTCGTCAGCGAGGAACTGGCCAATGGCGTCATCAACCTCGCCTCCTGGCCGATGATGCTGCTGTCCGGCGTCTGGTTCTCGCTCGAGGGGGCGCCGGCCTGGCTGCGGGGGATCGCCGAGGCATTGCCGCTGACCCAGATGCTGAAGGCCGCGCGGGCGGTGATGCTGGACGGCGCGGGATTCGCCGGCGTGCTGCCGCAACTCGGGCTGCTCGCCGGCATGGCCGTGCTGTTTCTCGCCGTCGCCGCCGCGGGTTTCCGCTGGCGCGCGGCCTGAATCGCCGGCGGGCGGCCACCGCCGGCTCTGTGGCAGAATTCACCTCCGTTTGCCCCGCTTTGGACCGTCCTCTTGGACAAAGCCGAACTGCTCAAGCAACTGCGCATCGACCGCGATGCCGGCGCCGGTGATGCGCCCTCGCGCCGGCGCCTGTGGGTGGTTGTTTCCGCCGTCGCACTGGCGGTGGTGGCCGCTGCCGCCTGGCTGCTTGCGCGCGAGCCGGCACTGGAGGTCGCGGTGGAGCCGGCGCGCGCGATCGTGCTGGCGGCCGGCGGCGGCGCCTCGGTGCTCGATGCCACGGGCTACGTGACGGCGCGCCGCCAGGCCACCGTTTCCGCCAAGATCACCGGCAAGGTGCGTGAGGTGCGCATCGAGGAGGGCCAGCAGGTCCGCGAAGGCGACGTGCTCGCGACCCTCGACGATGCCGAGGCGCGCGCGGAGGCGGGCCTGCGGCGGGCGCAGGTCGCTGCCGCCCGCGCGGGCGTCACCGAAGCCGAGGCCGCGCTCGCCAACGCCGAGCGCGAGTACCAGCGCCAGCTGGGGCTGGAGGCGCGCCAGCTGGCGAGCGCCTCCGCCATCGATGCCGCACGCACCCAGGCCGAGACGCTGCGGGCCCGCCTCGAGAGCCAGCGCCAGTCGGTACACGTGGCCGAAGAGGCGCTGCGCTCGGCGCAGGTGCAGCTCGACAACACCATCGTGCGCGCGCCTTTCTCCGGCGTGGTGACGGTCAAGGCGGCGCAGCCGGGCGAGATGATCTCCCCGGTCTCCGCGGGCGGCGGCTCCATCCGCACCGGCATCGGCACGATCGTGGACATGGACTCGCTCGAGATCCAGGTGGACGTCAGCGAGGCCTACATCAACCGCGTGCAGCCGCGGCAGCCGGTCGAGGCCGTGCTGAATGCCTACCCGGACTGGCGCATCCCGGCGGAGGTGATCGCGATCGTGCCGACCGCGGACCGTTCGAAGGCGACCGTCAAGGTGCGCATCGCGCTCGGGGTCAAGGACGCGCGGATCGTCCCGGAGATGGGCGTGCGCGTGTCGTTCCTGGAAGAGAAAGCCGGCACCGGCGCGCCTGCGCGGCAGGCCGCGCGCGGCGCGCTGGTGCCGGCGGCCGCGCTGCGGCAGGAGGCCGGCCGCGACGTGGTCTACGTCCTGCGCTCCGGCCGTGCCGAGCGTCGCGAGGTGACGCTCGGCGGCGCGCAGGGCGATGCGCGCCAGGTGACCGGCGGCGTGACGCCCGGCGAACCAGTGATCGTGGCGGCGCCTCCCGGACTCAGGGACGGCGCTGCGGTGACCGTGATCGAAGGGGCGCAGACATGAGCGAGGCGATGATCCGGGTCCGGGACGTGCACAAGTCCTACGTCCGCGGCAGGCAGCAGGTCGAGGTCCTGCATGGACTCACGCTCGACATCCCGAACGGCGATTTCGTCGCCCTGATGGGCCCGTCCGGTTCCGGCAAGACCACGCTGCTGAACCTGGTCGGCGGCCTGGACCGGCCGACCTCCGGCCAGATCGAGGTCGCCGGCGTGCGCATCGACCAGCTCGGCAGCGGGCAGCTCGCCAGGTGGCGCGCGCGCAATGTCGGTTTCGTGTTCCAGTTCTACAACCTGATGCCGGTGCTGACCGCAGAGCGCAACGTCGAGCTGCCGCTGCTGCTGACCGGGCTTTCCGCCGCGCAGCGCCGCAAGTCGGTGGCGGTCGCGCTGGAAGTGGTCGGCCTCACCGACCGTGCCCGCCACAAGCCGAAGGAGCTCTCCGGCGGCCAGGAGCAGCGGGTAGCGATCGCGCGCGCGCTGGTCTCGGACCCGACCGTGCTGATCTGCGACGAGCCCACCGGCGACCTCGACCGCCGCACGGCGGACGAGATCCTGGGCCTGCTGCAGGTGCTGAACCGCGAGCACGGCAAGACCATCGTCATGGTGACGCACGATCCGAAGGCGGCGGAGTTCGCACGCCGCACGCTGCACCTCGAGAAGGGCCAGCTGCTCGAGCAGGCGGCCTGAGCCCGCCATGACGCGCCTCGGCTTCGTGATCGCCAACCTCGGCCGCCGCAAGACGCGGACCATCCTCACGCTGCTGTCGATCGTGACGGCGTTCCTGCTGTTCGGCCTGCTGCAGGCGGTGAACGTGCTGTTCTCGGCGGGCGCGGACTTCGTCGGGGCGACGCGCCTCGTGACCCAGGCGCGCGTGTCCTTCACCCAGCCCCTGCCCATGCGCCTGCTGCCGCAGATCGAATCGGTGTCCGGCGTGGACCAGGTCATGTGGGCGCAGTGGTTCGGCGGCGTCTGGCAGGAGAGCACGCAGCTGATCGTGTTCGCCACCGATCCGGGCCGGCTGGAGGCCGTGTATCCGGAGTTCGTCATGCCCGCGGACCAGTGGCGGGCCTTCCGCGAGACCCGCACCAGCATGATCGCCGGCCGCGCGCTCGCCGACCAGTACGGCTGGAAGATCGGCCAGAAGCTGCCGATCGGTTCCAACATCTTTCCGCAGAAGGACGGCAGCAAGTCCTGGACCTTCGACCTGGTGGGCGTGTTCGACGGCAAGGACGAGGAATGGCAGCGCAACACCAACCTGGCCTACGTCAACTTCGCCTATTTCGACGAGGCCAACCAGTTCGGCTCCGGCCGCGCGGGAACGTTCACCATCAAGCTGGCGGATCCCGATCGGGCCGCCGAAGTCGCCCTGGCCATCGACACGATGTTCGAGAACTCGCCGGATGAGACCAAGACCCAGACCGAGCGCGACTTCAACATCGGATTCTTCAAGCAGATCGGCGACATCGGCCTGATCGTGCGCTGGATCCTGTTCGCCGTGTTCTTCACGCTGCTGCTGGTGGTCGGCAACACCATCGCGCAGAGCGTGCGTGAGCGCATCCCGGAGCTCGCCATCCTGAAGACGCTCGGCTTCAGCGACGGCGCCGTGCTCGGCTTCGTGCTGGCCGAGGCCGCCGCGCTCTGCGTCATCGGCGGCATCGCCGGTCTCGGGCTCGCGACGCTGGCGGGCACGATGGTCGGCGGCGGCAATCTTCCGATCGCGGTGGACCACCGGGTGTGGACCGCCGGCCTCGCGGCCATCGTGCTGCTGGCGCTGGCCGTCGGGCTGCTGCCGGCATTGCGCGCCAGCCGGCTCACGATCGTCGACGCCCTGGCCGGGCGCTGAACGGAGGCTGCCGGATGCTGAAGCAGACGATCGCCATGACCGCGCTGGGACTGCGCAGCGTCCCGGAACGCTGGGGTCCGTCGCTGGTGATCATCGTCGGGCTCGCCGGTGTGGTCGCGGTGTTCACGGCGCTGCTCGCCATGGCCGAGGGCTTCCGCTCGACGCTGGAATCCGCCGGGCGGGCGGACGTCGCGCTGGTGCTGCGCGGCGGGTCGAGCGCCGAGCTCAACTCGGGCCTGTCGCGCGACCAGGGAGAAATCATCAAGCAGGCGCCCGGCGTGCTCACCGGTCCCGACGGCCGGCCGCTGGCCTCCGCGGAGATGATCGTGATTGCAGAGCTCTTCAAGACCGGGGAGCAGACCGGCTCGAACATCACGGTGCGCGGCGTGGAGCCCGCCGCCTTCGCGCTGCGGCCCCAGCTGCGCATCGTCGAGGGCCGCGGCTTCCAGCCGGGGCTGCGCGAACTGATCGTCGGCAAGGGCATCACCGGCCAGTTCCAGGGCGTCGCGATCGGCGAGACCCTGCGCATGCGCGGGTCGGACTGGACCGTGGTCGGCAGCTTCCAGTCCGGCGACGCCTACGAGAGCGAGCTGTGGACCGACGTGGAGGTGGCGCAGACCACGTTCAACCGGCGTGGCTACAGCTCGGTTCGCCTCGCGCTCGACGGCGCGGCCGGGCTGCAGACCGTCACCGACGGCCTGGCGGCCGACCCGCGCGTCAACGTGGACGTCGAGACCGAGCAGCAGTACTACAGCGGCCAGACCCGGCAGTTCCGCGCGACCATCGGCATCCTGGCCGGCGTGGTCACGGCCATCATGGCGCTCGGCGCGACCTTTGCGGCCCTGAACACGATGTACGCGGCGGTCGGCGCGCGCACCCGCGAGATCGCGACCCTGCGTGCGCTCGGCTTCGGCGGTACCCCGGTGGTGCTCTCGGTGATGATCGAGTCGCTGCTGCTGGCGCTGGCGGGCGGCGTCGTCGGCGCCGTGCTGGCTTTCGTCCTGTTCAACAACATGGCCGTCTCCACGCTGGGCTCGAATTTCACGCAGGTGGTGTTCCGCTTCGCCGTGACGCCGGAACTGGTGCAGCGGGGGCTGGTGATCGCGCTCGCGATCGGCATGGTCGGCGGGCTGTTGCCCGCCGTGCGCGCGGCGCGACTGCCGGTGACGGCCGCATTGCGCGCCGCCTGAGCTTCGCGCCGGCACATGGGCACGCCCGTCCTCATCGACATCGGTGCCAACCTCGCGCACGACAGCTTCGACCGGGACCGTGCCGAGGTCATCGACCGCGCCGTGGAGGCCGGCGTCGCCGCCATGATCGTGACCGGCAGCACGGTGGCGGACAGCGCGCGCGCGCTCGCCCTGTGCCGCCGCTGGCCGCGACGGCTGCGCGCCACCGCGGGCGTGCATCCGCACCATGCGGCGGGATTCGCCGAGTCCGAAGCGGCTGCGCTCGCGGCGCTGCTCGCGGACCCGATGACGGCGGCAGCCGGAGAATGCGGACTCGACTACTTCCGCAACTTCTCGCCGCCGGACGAGCAGCGCCGCGCCTTCGCGCTGCAGCTGCGCCTGGCCACGGAGCACCGGCGCCCCCTCTTCCTGCACAAGCGTGACGCGCACGCGGACTTCCTGGCCATGCTGCGCGAGCACCCGGGGCTCGCGGCGCGCGCCGTGCTGCACTGCTTCACCGGCGGGCCCGCCGAGGCGGAGGACTGCCTTGCGCTGGGGCTCTCGATCGGCGTCACCGGATGGATCTGCGACGAGCGCCGCGGCCACGCCCTGCGCGAAGCGGTGCCGCGCATTCCGGACGACCGGCTGATGATCGAGACCGACGCCCCCTACCTGCTGCCGCGCACGCTGTCGCCGAAGCCCCCGCATCGCCGCAACGAGCCGATGTATCTTCCCGCGGTGCTGGCGGAGACGGCACGCTGCCGCGGCCAGTCGCCCGCTGCGGTCGCCGTGCAGACGACTGCGAACGCCTGCCGCTTCTTTGGCCTTACACTGGAAGACCGCGGCGGCAGCGGTGGGACCATGGCTTATGAATTACATTAGATATAGGCGTTAACCGATTGAATATAAAGGAACGACATGGACTTTGAACGCGCGCGTACGCTCACGGCGAAGACATTCGACGAATCCATCGTTCCGCAGCTGTGCGACTACATCCGCATTCCGAACAAGTCGCCGCTGTTCGACGCCGACTGGCAGCAGCACGGCTACATGGACCGTGCCGCGGAGCTGATGGCAGCCTGGTGCCGCGCGCAGCCGATCCGGGGGCTGCGGGTGGACGTCGTCCGCGCGCCCGGGCGCACGCCGGTGCTGTTCTGCGAAGTGCCGGGCTCGGGCGAGGACACCGTGCTGCTGTACGGCCACATGGACAAGCAGCCGGAGTTCACCGGCTGGTCGCCGGGGCTGTCGCCCTGGGAGCCGGTGCTGCGCGACGGCAAGCTCTACGGCCGCGGCGGCGCCGATGACGGCTACGCGATCTTCTCCTCGCTGACCGCGATCCGCTTGCTGCAGGACCAGGGCATCCCGCACGCGCGCTGCGTGGTGCTGATCGAGGCCTGCGAGGAAAGCGGCAGCTACGACCTGCCCCACTACGTGGAGGCGCTCGCTCCCCGCATCGGCACGCCGAGCCTCGTCGTCTGTCTCGATGCCGAATGCGGCAACTACGACCAGCTCTGGTGCACGACCTCGCTGCGCGGCAACCTGGTCGGAAACCTCTCGGTCGAGGTGCTGACCGAAGGCGTGCATTCCGGCGCGGCCACCGGCATCGCGCCTTCGGCCTTCCGCATCGTGCGCGCGCTGCTGGCGCGGGTCGAGGACCAGGTCACCGGGGACCTGCTGCTGGACGAACTGATGGTGCCGATACCGGCGGCGCGCATCGCGCAGGCGCGGGCCATGACCGCCGTGCTGGGAGACGGAATCTCGGACAAGCTGCCCTTCGCCGAAGGTGTGCGCGCGCTCTCGGATTCGCCGCTCGAGCTTGCCCTCAACAACACCTGGAAGCCCACGCTCGCGGTGACCGGCGCCGCCGGCCTGCCGGCGCTGGAGAATGCCGGCAACGTGCTGCTGCCGAAGCTCGACCTCAAGCTGTCGTTCCGCCTGCCGCCGACCGCCGATGCGGAGGTGGCAGCCGCCGCGGTCAAGCGCGCGCTGGAGGCCGACCCGCCCTACGGCGCCCGTGTCCGCTTCGAGGTCGGATCGTCACTGGCGGGCTGGGACGCGCCGCCGGTCGCCCCGTGGCTGGAGCAGTCCATGCACGCCGGCTCGCGCGCCACCTTTGGCGGCGACGCGATGTACAAGGGAACCGGCGGCAGCATCCCCTTCATCGGCATGCTCGGCGAGTGCTTCCCCGGCACGCAGTTCCTGGTCACCGGCGTGCTGGGCCCGCACGCCAATGCGCACGGGCCGAACGAGTTCCTGCACCTGGCTTGCGCGCAGAACGTGACGGTCTGCGTCGCGAAGGTGCTCGAGGACCACCACGCGCGCGCAGCAGGCTGAGTCGTCGCGCCGGAATCAGCGCCGGCCCAGCGGACTCGCTTCGGTCCGCGCCACCAGTTCGTCCCAGGCCGCACGGTAGCGCTCGGCCGGATGCGCGGCCGCGCCGGGCTCGGGCGGTGGAAACTCGGCCTCCAGCGAAGCGAGGCGCAGCACGCGCGGCGGCCGGCCCTTCGGGAACTGGGCCCGCGCGGTGAACACGATGCGCCCGTCCACCGGCACGTCGCCGGCCAGCGCGCGCACCGCCGCCATGCGGTCGTAGAGCGCCTCCAGCGGGTTGAGGAAGGTCGCACGCCGGTGCCCGGCCATGACCGCCCACTCGCGCATGTGCTCGCCACCGAACACGATGCCCTCCACGTCGCGGAAGTCCACGACCAGGATGCCGCGACCGGTCAGCAGCAGGAAATCCACGTGCAGGTGTCCGCCGCTGCCGTCCGGCACCAGCACGTCCCGCAGCAACGCCGCGGAGCAGGCCTCGAAGGCGCGGACCAGCCGCCGGCGAGCCTGCCGCTGGCGCCAGCGGCGGAGCCCCAGTACGGCGCCATAGGCGGCGAGCGCCGCCAGCATCACGCCGACCACGACCTGGACGATGAGGTTTTCGGCCGTCATGCGGCGAGCAGCCGGTCGCGCAAGGCGCCGGGATCGGCGTCCAGTTCCTCGCGGCGGACGCTGCGATCGAGAAGCCCCGCCAGCGCGGGCGGGGGCGGCAGCGCCCTGCCGACGAGCGGCTCGACGATCTCCGGGAACTTCGCCGGATGCGCGGTCGCGACGACGACCCAGTGCAGCCGCCGCCGCGTGCTCGCCGGCATGCGGTGCCAGGCCTCGGCCGCGACCGCCGTGTGCGGGCACAGCGCGACGCCCGATGCGCGCGCCTCGGCGCGGATGCGTGCGCGGATCGCGTCGTCGTCCACCGACAGCGCGGACAAGGCCGCGGTCAGGTGTTGGTGGTCAGGGTACAGGGAGCGGAGCCTTTCCATGTTGCTCGGGTCGCCGACATCCATTGCATTGGCGATGGTAGCGATCGACGGCCGCGGTTGCCATCGGCCGGTCGCGAAATAGTCCGGCACGGTACGGTTGGCATTGTGCGCGAGCACGATGCCGCCGATCGGCAGTCCCATTGCGCGTGCCCAGGCGCAGGCGAGCGCGTGCCCGAGATTGCCGGATGGCACGATGAAACCGGCGTCCTGCCCGTGCAGTTCCCGTACCCGCAGGCTGGCATGGGCGAAGGCGACCGCCTGCGGCAGCAGCCGTCCGATGTTGATGCTGTTCGCCGACGACAGCCGCAGCCGCTGGCGCAGCGCGGCATCGGCGAACGCCGCCTTGGCGAGGCGCTGGCAGTCGTCGAAGCTGCCGCGCACGGCAAATGACTGCACGTTGCCGTCCCAGCAGGTGAGCTGTCGCTCCTGCAGCGCGGCAACGCCACCGGCCGGATACAGCAGCACCACCCGGAATCCCGGGCGGCCGTGAAAGGCGGCCGCCACCGCGCCACCGGTGTCGCCCGAGGTGGCCACCAGGATCACCACCGGCCCGGCGCCGGCGCCGGCAATCCTCGCCATGCTGGCCGCCAGAAAGCGCGCACCCAGGTCCTTGAACGCGGCGGTGGGGCCGTGGAACAGCTGGAGCATCGAGCGGTCGCCCGTTTCCTGCCCGAAGGGCGTCAGCCGCACGGGAAAGTCGAAGGCCTCGGCGGCGATCGCGCCAAGCTGCCCGGCCAGCGGGTCGTCCTCGAAGTACGGCGCGAGCAGCCGCTCGGCGATGACGGCGAGCGCATCCGTGCCTCGCATCGCGTCGACCGGCGCCGGCGGCAGGCGCTCGGGAACGTACAGGCCGCCGTCGGCGGCGATGCCTTCCACGAGCGCGCGCGAGAGCGGGACTCTTGCGCCCGCATCGCGGGTACTGACGTACTTCACTCGCGGTCCTCGATGCGCGCGCCATCGCCGTCGATCGCGGCGGTCCAGCCGTCGGAGTCGAGTCCTGCGTGCCCGAATGCCGCCCGCATCGCATCCAGCACCTCCGCTGTCGTGCCCTCCTCGCACCAGGCGAACACCGCCGGACCGGCGCCGGAGATGGAGCAGCCGATGGCGCCCGCCGCCAATGCTGCAGCCTTCACCGCGGCGAAGCCCGGGATCAGCGGCGCGCGCTGGGGCTCGATGACGACGTCCTCGAGCGCGGTCCGGATCAGTCCGAGGTCGCCGGCCCAGCAGCCGGCGACGACGCCCGCCAGGTTGGCGCTCTGGCGCACGAACGCGGGCAGCGGCACCGCCGGCGCCAGGATCCGGCGCGCGGCGCGCGTTTCCAGCGCCATCCGCGGATGCACGAGCACGCAGCGGATGCCTGCGGGCACCGGGATCCTGCACACCCGCGGGCCGACCACCAGCACCAGCCCGCCCAGCAGGGACGGTGCGGCATTGTCCGCATGCGGCGAGCCGCTGGCGACGGACTCGCCCGCGACCGCATGCGGCAGCAAGGCCTCGCGCGCGAGCGGCGCCTCCAGCAGTTCGTTCGCTGCGACCACGGCCGCGACGGCGGAAGCCGCCGACCCGCCGAGACCGGAACCGCGAGGAATGCCCTTGTCGATGGACAGCTCGACGCCGAAGTCCGGCCGCAGCTGTTGCCACAGGGACTGGACGGCCATGCCGGCCGTGTTGCGCTCCGTCTCGCGCGGCAGCGGCTGCGCCGCCCCCTGGATATCCGCGATGCGCACGCCGGGGGGCCGGCTGCGGCTCGCGCGCACCCGGTCGCCCAGCGCGGCAAAGGCATGACCGAGCACGTCGAAGCCGACGCCGACGTTGCCGACGCTGGCGGGAGCGAATGCGGTGGCGCGATGGATCGGCATGCGTCGCCTAGATCCTGGCGCCAAGATACGTGGCGAGGCGCAGCAGGTCGCCGAACACGCCGCCCGCGGTCACTGCCGGTCCGGCGCCAGGACCCCGGACGATCAGCGGATTCTCGCGGTAGCGCCCGGTCACGAAGCGGACGACGTTGTCGGTCAGCGCCATGTTCGCGAACGCGTGCCGGCCGTCGATTTCCTCGACCGACACGGTCGCGCGTCCGTCGGCGTTCAGGCGGCCGATGTAGCGCAGCAGCCGGCCCGATCGCCGCGCCGCCTCCAGGCGGCGGCCCATGGCCGCGTCGTGCGCGGGCAGGCGTTCCATGAATTCCGCGGCCGTGCCGGCGCCCAGTCCGTCCGGCACCAGGCTTTCGACCTGCACGTCCGCGAGCCCGATCTCCAGGCCCATCTCCCGCCCCAGGATCACCAGCTTGCGCGCGACGTCCATGCCCGAGAGATCGTCGCGCGGATCCGGCTCGGTAAATCCGCGCCGGCGCGCCTCGGCGACGATTGCCGAGAACGGCGACTGCCCGTCGTAGACGTTGAACAGGTAGGCGAGCGTGCCCGAGAACACGCCGTCGACCTCGAGGATCCGGTCGCCGGTTTCGCGCAGGTCCCGCAGCGTCGCGATGACGGGCAGGCCCGCGCCGACCGTCGCCTCGTACAGGTAGTGGGTGCCGGCGGAGCGGCGGGCCCGCTGCAGCGCCTGGAACTCGGCGAGCGGCGCGCTGTTGGCCCTCTTGTTCGGCGTGACGACGTGCAGGCCCGCGCCGAACCAGGCGCCGTAGCGGGATGCCACCTCACCGTCGGCCGTGCAGTCGATCATCACCCGGTGCGGCAGGTGCGACGCGCCGACGTGGCCGGCAAAGCGTTCGAGATCCAGCGGCAGGCCGTCGGCCTCGAGCCGGTCACGCCAGTCCGCCAGCCCGATTTCGCCGTCGGCCAGCAGCATCCGCCTCGACGTCGCGATGCCGCGCACCCGCAGGTCGAGATTGAACTCCCGGCGCAGCCGGCCGGCCTGCGCGGCGAGCTGCTCGAGAAAAGCGCCGCCCACGGTGCCGGGACCGATCAGCCCGATCGAAAGGGTGTGCGGCGACAGGTAAAAGCCAGAGTGTACGGCACGCAGCGCCTTGGCCGCGTCGTGGCGGTCCACGACCACGGAGATGTTGCGTTCCGAGGAGCCCTGGGCAATCGCGCGCACGTTGACGCCCGCACTGCCGAGGGCGCCGAAGAGCCTGCCGGCGATGCCATGGCTGCCGGCCATGCCGTCGCCCACTACGGCGATGATCGAGCAGCCTGACGCGGTCTCCACGTCCTGGATCTGTCCGTCGCGCAACTCGCTGGCAAACGCGCGGCGGATGGCGCGCACGGCGGCATCCGACTGCGCGGCGGGGACCGCGCAGCAGATCGAGTGTTCCGAGCTGCCCTGCGAGATCAGGATCACCGAGACGCCGGCCTCGTGCAGCGCGCCGAACAGCCGATGCGCCGTGCCCGGAACGCCGATCATGCCGGCGCCCTCGAGGTTCACCAGCGCGACGTCGGCGATGCTGGTGACGCCCTTGACGGCCCGGGTGGTCGCGGGCGAGATGGCGATGCGCGTGCCGGGCAGCTGCGGCGCAAAGGTGTTGCGGATGCGGATCGGGATCCCCTGCCCGACCGCCGGCGCCATGGTCTGCGGATGCAGGACCCTGGCGCCGAAATAGGCGAGTTCCATCGCCTCGTCGTATGACAGCGCCTCGATCACGCGCGCTTCCGGCACCTGCCGCGGGTCGGCGGACAGCACGCCGTCCACGTCGGTCCAGATCACGATCTCGGATGCCTGCAGCAGCGCGCCGAAGATGGAAGCGGAAAAGTCGCTGCCGTTGCGCCCGAGCGTGGTCTGCAGCCCGCGCGTGTCGGACGCAACGAAGCCGGGAATGACGAGCGTCGCCTCTGCGGCGTCCGGCAGGAGCCGTCCGGCGTTCGCGCGCGAGGCTTCCCATTGCACGGCGGGTCCCAGCGGACCCCACTCGACGACGATGACGTCGCGGGCGTCCACCAGTCGCGCCGGCCTGGGGGAACTGCGCGCCGAGGGCAGCGCGGCGAACAGCCGCGCGGACCACAGCTCGCCGAAGCCGACGACGCGATCGCGCAGGTCGCGGCCGGCCGCTCGCACCAGCGCCGCCGCCTGCAACAGCTGCCGGACGTCGGCAAGATCGGTACGCAGTCGCTCGAGGTACGACGAGCATTCATCCGCCGGCAGCAGCTCGCGCGCCAGCGATTCGTGGCGCGTGGCGAGCTTGGACAGCAGCGTGTCGCAGCTTGCCGCGTCGTTGCGTTCGGCGGCGTCGAGCAGAGCGATCAGTTCGTCGGTGACACCGCGGCTGGCCGACAGCACGACCGCAACGCGCGTTTCCGGGATGCCGGCGACGATCTCTGCGACCCGCCGGTAACAGCCGGCGTCGGCGAGGCTGGAGCCGCCGAACTTGTGCACGACGTAGCTGTTTGCAGCGCAAAATGCCACCCGCCATCTTCCCGTGGGCACCGGGGATTGGCAAGCCAGTCCGGGCACTTGCGCGTGGCTGCCGCTTACGTCAAGTCAGTTGCGACGCGACTGCCAGCGACGCAGCAGCCGCGTGCCTCCCGGCAGTCGCAGCAGCGCCAGCAGCAGCCGCAGCGCCAGGCGGTCGCTGCCGGACAGCGCGAACTGCCGGTGCATGGGCTCGTACAGCGCGGGACGCTCTTCGATGCGTTCGACGGCGCGGGCGCGGAACTCGAATGCGCCTTCGGCGCTGCGCAGATGCCATCGTCCGCCTTCGCCGCCGTCGATCTCCGGATCCGTGACGGCCGCAGGCAGCTCAGGTCCCTCGTAGCCGCTGCAGACGATGAGACGGGCGCCGTCGCCATCGACATGCCGCAGCACCATGCGGCCCGCGGGTCCGCGGCGTTCGACGAGACGGAACAACTGCGCCGAGTTCGGCATCGGCGGACTATAGACGTTTGCGGCATGATGCGCCCCATGGTGCCGCCCGCGACGCTCGCTCCGCTGCTTGCCTGTCCCGCCTGCGGGACCCGGCTGACCGGCGACGCCTGCCTCGCCTGCCGCATCGACTATCCGTCGCTGGCGGAGATTCCCTGGCTGATGCCGGACCCGCGCGCCTCGCTGATCGAGTGGCGCGGCCGGCTGCATCACCTGCTGACGCACTATGGTGCCGAGGCCGCACGGCAACGGGCGGCGCTCGCGCGCGTGGCGCCAGGCGGCCTGACGCGGCAGCGCCTCGAACGGGTCGCGGCCGCATTCGACGACCAGGCGGTGCGCCTGCGCGAGCTGCTGCAGCCGCTCGGTCTCGAACGGCGCCACGAGGCCCATGCCGTGCACGTGGCGCTGGGGACCGAACTGCCGCTCACGCAGGGCCTCTCCAGTTACTACGCCAACCTGCATCGGGACTGGTGCTGGGGCGACGAGGAGAACGCGGCGGGCCTTGCCGCAGTCCTGCAGGCGCTGCCTGCCGGCACCCGCCCCGCGCGCGTGCTGGTGCTGGGCGCGGGCGCCGGCCGGCTTGCGTACGACCTGCACCGGACGCTGGCGCCGGAACTCACCGTCGCGCTGGACTTCAATCCGCTGTTTGCGATCGCGGCGCGGCGCATCGCGGGCGGCTTGCCGCTCGAGCTCTACGAGTTTCCGATCGCGCCGCGCACCGTCGCCGACCACGCGCTGCTGCGCCGCCTGTCGGCGCTGGCGCCGGCGCCCGCCGGGCTCGAGTTCGTGCTGGCCGACGCGACGGCGCCGCCGTTCCTGCCCGCCGCATTCGACCTGGTGCTGACGCCCTGGCTGATCGACGTGCTGGGCGAACCGGTGCCGCGCCAGCTGCAGCGCATCAATTCGCTGTTGATGCCGGCGGGCCTGTGGGTCAATCACGGTTCGCTCGCATTTGCCGATGCCGACCCGGCGCTGGCGCTCACGCTGGAGGAACTGCTGGAGTCGTTGCCGGATGCCGGCTTCTCGCGCCCCGCTGCCGCCGAAGCTCAGCTGCCGTACCTGTCGTCGCCTGCCAGCCGGCACGCGCGGCTGGAGACCGTCATCACCTTCTGCGCGCGCAAGGAGCGCGATGTTGCGGCACCGCCGCGCGGCCGGGAGCTCCCGGAGTGGCTGCGGCGCAGCGACCTGCCGGTGCCGCCGCTGGCGCAATTCCGCGCGCAGGCGCTGTCGACGCGCGTGTACGCCTTCCTGCTGGCGATGATCGACGGCGAGCGCACGGTCCGCGACATGGCGCGGCTGATGGAGCAGCAGAAGCTGATGGCGGCCGAGGATGCGGAGCCGGCGATCCGGCGCTTCCTGCTGCGCGCGCTGGAGACTTCCGGTGAGCGCCCGTCGTTCTGATGGTGGGCCGTGTTGGAATCGAACCAACGACCAACTGGTTAAAAGCCAGATGCTCTACCACTGAGCTAACGGCCCGTTACGGCGGCGCGCATCATAACCGATCAGGATGACCCGGCGATGATCGAGTACTACCCGCAGCTGCGTGCCCTGCATATCGCCGCCGTCATCGTGAGCGGCTCGCTGTTCCTGCTGCGCGGCCTGCTGGCCCGGTCGGGCCGCGGCGGCCTGGCGCTGCTGCCGTTGCCGCGGTACCTGAGCTACGCGGTCGACACCGCGCTGCTGCTGTCGGCCCTGGCGCTGGTCGCGGTCCTGCCGGGGGCGACATTCGTGACCGGCTGGCTGTACGCCAAGCTGGCGCTGCTCCCCGCGTACATCGCCCTCGGCTGGCTGGCGCTCAGGAGCAGGGCCGGCAGCGCGCGCCAGCTCCTGTGCCTCGCCGGTGCCCTGCTCGCTTTCGGCGCGATGATCGCGATCGCGCGCTCGCGCGACCCGCTGGGTCCGCTACGGCCGTTGTTCCAGGGTTGAGCCGTCGTCAGCGGTAGCGCGTGGGATCGGCGACGGCCGCCTGCTCGAATCCCGAGCGGCGCAACCGGCAGGAGTCGCAGCGGCCGCATGCGCGCCCGGTCTCGTCCGGCTGGTAGCAGGAGACGGTGATCGAGTAATCCACGCCGAGCGCGATGCCGCGGCGGATGATGTCGGCCTTCGTGAGTTCCATCAGCGGCGCCCGGATGCGCACTGCACGGCCTTCGACCGCGGCCCTGGTCGCGAGCCTGGCGACCTTCTCGAAGGCGGCGATGAATTCCGGCCGGCAGTCGGGATAGCCGGAATAATCCACGGCATTCACGCCGATGTAGATGTCGCCGGCTCCGACCACTTCCGCATAGCCGAGTGCGCAGGCGAGGAAGACCGTGTTGCGGGCGGGCACGTAGGTGACCGGGATGCCCTCACCCGGATGCTCGGGCACGGCGATCGCCGGGTCGGTGAGGGCCGAGTGCCCCAGTTCGCCGAGCGGCATCGGCAGGATGCGGTGCAGGACCGCGCCTTGCGCACGGGCCACGCGCCGGGCGGCGTCGAGTTCCGCGCGATGCCGCTGGCCGTAGTCGAACGACAGCGCGTGGCAACGATGCCCGTCCGCCCGCGCGATCGCGAGCACGGTTGCCGAGTCGAGCCCGCCCGAGACGAGCACGACCGCGGACGCAGCCTGCGGCTCAGCGGCCAGGGACGTCACCCCAGAGGACCTTGTGCAGCTGCAGCTGGAACCGCACCGGCAGCCGGTCCGCCAGGATCCAGTCGGCGAGATCGCGCGCGGGGAGCTCCTGCCAGGACGGCGAGAACAGCACCGGGCAGACAGTGTCCAGGCGCTCGCGGCGCAGCCGCTCGCGCGCCCACTCGTAGTCGGCGCGGCCGCAGATCACGAACTTGAGCTGGTCCGTAGGGCGCAGTCCCTGCCGCGAGAGGTCGAGGTTGCGCTCCGATTCGCCGGAACCCGGGGTCTTGACGTCGATGACCCGGACCACCCGCGCATCCACGCCGCTCGCGTCCAATGCTCCGCTGGTTTCGAGCGACACCCGGAAACCGGCGTCGCAGAGCGCCACGAGCAGGTTCCGGCACTGCTTCTGCGCCAGGGGCTCGCCGCCGGTGACGCAGACATGCTGCGCAGAAGAGGCGCGGGCCTCGTCCACGAGCGCAGCGACCGTACGCCACTCGCCGCCCTCGAAGGCATAGGCCGTGTCGCAGTAGCGGCAGCGCAGCGGGCAGCCGGTCAGCCGGATGAAGAAGGTCGGCCAGCCGGACGCATCCGCCTCGCCCTGCAACGAGCGGAAGGTCTCGGTGATCCTGAGTCGCGCCGCGGCGGGTACCGCGGCGGCTTCGGCGGACATCGGCCCTCCTCAGCGCCCCTCGGACCGCATCCGCTCGAGGCGCGTCCTGGCCTCGGCGGCGGCCGCGGAGTCCGGGTGTTCCTGCGCGAGGCGCGTGAGCGTCGCGCGGGCCGCATCATAGCGCCTCAGCTCGTACTGGCAGTACCCGGCCTTCAGCAGCGCGTCGGGTGACTTGCGGGCCCCGGGATAATCCCGGGTCACGCCGTCGAAGGCTGCGAGAGCCGCCTGGAAGTCGCGCTGCACGTAGTGGGCCTCGCCGAGCCAGTACAGCGCGTTCGAGGCCAGCTCGTGCTCCCGGTGCCGGCCGATGAAATCCCGCAGCGCGGCGGCCGCTTCCGCGTACTTGCCGTCCTTCAGCAGGTTGAACGCCGCCTGGTACTCGGCGTCGGGACCCGCCGCCGGCAGCCCGGACTGCGCCGCCGTGAGCGCGGCTTCGGCGGCGCGCAGGCGCGTGTCGAGATCCACGTACTGGTCACGCTGCTGTCCGCGGCTGCGCTCGAGTTCGTGCTGCAGGCGCTCGATCTCGCCGCGCAGCCGGCGCAGTTCTGCATCCTGGGATTCCAGCTGGCGCGCCATCTCGAGCAGCGCCTGGCTCTCGAGCTGGCGCTCGACCGCGCCCACGCGCGCCTCCAGTGACTCGATGCGCTCGCCGCGCGACTGCGCAGCAACGGGCCCGGCAGCCGCGGCCGCGAGCAGGACGAGGACGGCCGTGCTGCCGGCGGGCCGGGTCATGTCGTCAGCGGCCGTAGACGATCTCGACGCGGCGATTCCTTTCGTAGGCGGCTTCGTCGCTGCCTTCAACCGCAGGGCGTTCCTCGCCGTAGCTGACCGTCGTGAGCTGGTTGTCCGCCGCGCCCTGCAGCATCAGCGCGCGGCGCACGGCCTGCGCGCGGCGCTCGCCGAGCGCGATGTTGTACTCGCGCGAGCCGCGTTCGTCGGTGTGGCCCTCGAGGCGCACGCGCGTGCCGGCGGCGCCCGCCAGGTGCCGGGCATGCGCGCTGATCAGGCCGGCAAACTCGGGCCGGATGTCGCTGCGGTCGAAGTCGAAATAGATGATCGTGGCCACCCCCGCCGGAGCCGCGCCGACCGCGGCGCCTTCGGCCGGAAGGTCGCGGGCCTCGCCCACGCGCCCGTCGCCGGTACCCGTGGTCGAGTGGTCCTGCGAAGCGGTCGCTTCGCCCGCATCGGGCACGGTCGTCGGCTTCTTGGGACAGCCGGCGAGCCCGGCGGCGACGGCGACGATCAGCAAGGCTGGCAGCAACCGCATCGTTCTTTCTCCTTGGCACATGACCGGCTCATTTGCGGGCCGGCGAATAAGTAACACATGGGACCGCGCCGCGTCACGGCCGTTCATCGCGCAAAGGGCGACCACGCCGGTTCCCTCACGTCACCCGAGCCTGCGGCCAGGCGCTGCTGGATGCGGCCGTCTGCGGCGACGATGGCGAGCACGCCTCGCCCGCCCTCCCGCGTCGCGTAGATGATGTCGGCGCCGTTCGGCGACCACGACGGCGACTCGTCGAGCCGGCCGTTGCTGAGCACGCGCGGCGTCCCGCGCTCGGCATCCACGGCCGCGATGCGATAGGCGCCGCGATCGAGCGTGACCACGGCCAGCTCGCGGCCGTCCGGCGACACGCGCGGCCGGGCGTTGTAGCTGCCCTCGAAGGTGATGCGCCGGGGGCGGTCCCCGGCTGCGAGGCCCAGCCGGTAGACCTGCGGGGCGCCGGCGCGGTCGGAGGTGAAGTACAGCGAACGCCCGTCCGGCGCCCAGGCCGGCTCGGTGTCTATGGACAGGTCGTCGGTGAGGCGGCGCAGGTCCTTGGTGGCGAGCGTCAGCACGTAGATGTCCACGTTGCCGTCGCGGCGCGAGAGCGCGAGCGCCAGCTGGCTGCCGTCCGGCGAGAAGCTCGGCGCGCCGTTGATGCCGGAGTACGCCGAGACGCGGACCTGGTCCCCGGTCCTGAGTTCCTGCACGTAGACCGCCGGCAGTCCGCTGTGGAAGGACACGTAGGCCAGCGAGCGGCCGTCGGGCGACCACGTCGGCGACAGGATCGGCTCCGGCGAGGCGAACACGACGCGCTCGTTGGCGCCGTCGGCGTCCGCGATCACCAGGCGGTAGCCGCGCGCCGTCGCCGGGCCGTCCACGGCCACGTAGGCGATGCGCGTCGAGAACGCGCCGCGCACGCCCAGGATGCGCTCGTAGATCGCATCCGCCACGCGATGGCTGGCGAGCTTGAGCGCCCCGCGATCGGCGGGCAGTGTCGCGCCCAGCAGTCGTTCCCCGGTCGCGGCCTGCACCAGCTCGTAGCGCAGCTCGAAGCGGCCGTCCGGCAGCGGCGAAAGCTGCCCGACCACGACGTAGTCCACCTTGAGCATGCGCCAGTCGGCGGCGTCCACGGCGGCGGCGGAGCGCGGGAACTCGAGCATCTGGCTGCGCGGCAACGGCCGGAAGCGCCCGCTGCGCTCGAGATCGGCGTGGACGGTTGCGGAAACGTCCCAGGGTGCTGCGCCCGGGGCGTCCCAGCCGAGCGGGACGACTGCGATGGGAACCGATTCCGCCATGCCGCGCGTGATCTGCACGGTCAGTTGCGCATCCGCGCGCGGCGCGGCCAGCGCGAGCAGCAGCAGGGGCAGCCAGTGGATTCTGCGCATCAGCGCGCGGACTCCTTCGGGGTGAATACCAGGCGCACCTCGCGCTCGAACAGCGCGGGCTCCGGCGGCGCCGGCAGCGGCGAGGCGTTCCTCACCGCGGTTTCGATCGAGCGGCGCATGGCCTCGCCGCCGTTGCAGGCGCCGAAGCGCATGCCGGTCACCTCGCCACCCGGTATCTGCGTCACGTGCACGGTGCAACTCGCTCCTTGCCCGATGCCGGGCGGCTCGAACCAGCGCTGCTCGACGTGAGCCTGGATCGCGCGGACGTACTGGGCCTTGAGACTCTGGAACCCGGCGCTGGTTCGCTGCTCCTCATCCGCCAGCCGCGCGCGCAGCTCCGATTCCCGCTCCGCGCGCTGGCGCGCCTCGTCGGCCGCGCGCTTCCTGTCCGCCGCCGCCTTGGCCTGTGCCTGCTGTTCGGCCCTGCGCCTGGCCTCTGCTTCGGCGCGCGCCCTGGCCTGGGCGGCCTGCTCCGCCTCGAGCCGGCGCTGCTCGGCGGCGCGTTGCTCGGCCTGCGCCTGCTCGAGGCGTTCCGCTTCCTCGCGCCGGGCCCGGGCTTCGGCTTCCACCTTCCTGCGCTCCTCGGCAGCGATCCGGTCGATCTCCCGTCGCTGCCGGCTGGCTGCATCGATCACGGCCTGGTCCACGACCACCGCATCGATCGGCAGGATCTCCAGCGCGTCGTCCGGGTCCCGCGCCGACAGGCTGACGAACAGCAGGCCGGCCAGTGCCAGGTGCAGCGCGATCGACCAGGCCGCTGGCGCGACGACCGGACGTGCCGCCGCCGCACTCATCGCCGCCGCTCGAGTTCCTCGAGCGCGCGCACCGCCTTCGGGTCGGTCAGGAAACCGATCTTCCTGGCGCCCGCCTGTTGCAGCAGCACCATGCCCCGCACCACGCTGCCGTAGGGCACGCGCTCGTCTGCCTTGACCAGCACCGGTACGTCGGGATCGCGTGCCAGCACGGCCCCGGCGCGGCGCGCGACTTCCGCTTCGTCGATGGCAGCATCCTCGTTGCCGCCGACGTTCAGGTAGTAGCGCCCGTCGCGATCCACCGACAGCACCAGCGGCTCGCGGTCCCTGAGCAGTTCGGGATCGATGGGCCTCGCGTCCGCGTCCGGGAGCTCGACCTGGACGCCCTGCGTCAGCAGCGGCGCGGTGATCATGAAGATGATCAGCAGCACCAGCATCACGTCGATGTAAGGCACGACGTTGATCTCGCCAATCAGCCGGCGCTTGCGTCCGTTGGCGGTCATGTCATGCGGGCCGCGGCGACGCGTGCCGCTGCAGCAGGGTCGAGAACTCGTCCATGAAGGCGTCGTAACGCAGCTCCAGCCGGCTGACCTTGTCGGCGTAACGGTTGTAGGCGACGACCGCGGGGATCGCGGCGAACAGCCCGGCCGCGGTCGCGATCAGGGCTTCGGCGATGCCCGGCGCGACCATCGCCAGCGTCGCCTGCTGCACGTTGCCGAGGCCCTGGAACGCACCCATGATTCCCCACACCGTGCCGAACAGGCCGACGTAGGGGCTGGTCGAGCCCACGGTCGCGAGGGTTGCGAGGCTTTCCTCGAGCCGGTCGATCTCGCGCAATTGCGCCACGCGCATGGCCCGGCGCACGCCCTCGAGCAGCTCGGTGCCGGTGCCGCCCGCCTGCGTGCGCAGCCGGGAGAATTCGCCGAAGCCCGCCTCGAAGATGCCCTCCATGCCGACCGCGGGCTCGCCGCGCGACTCGATCGCGCGGTACAGCTTGCCGAGGTCGCCGCCGGACCAGAACGCGCCCTCGAAGCGGTTGGCCTCGACTTGCGCCTCGCGCAGCAGCCGCCGCTTGCGGAAGATGATCGTCCACGACGCCAGCGAGGCGAGCAGCAGCAGGGCGATGACGGCCTTGACCACCGGCCCGGCCTGCATCACCAGATCGACGATGGAGTGCGATTCCTGCAAGGCGATATCCTCAGTGGGGCGCGGCCAGCGCCGCGGGCAGCGGCCGGGGCCGCAGGCTGTCCGTATCCACGCAGGCGGCGCGGATCGTGCCGCTCACCAGGAGCTCGCCCGCGGCGCCGCCGCGGCGGATCTCCTGCGCGAGCACGACCGAGGCCCCGCGCGTCTCCTCGAGCGCAACCGATACCCAGAGCAAGTCGTCATGGCGCGCAGCCTTGCGATAGCGGACCTGCGCTTCGACCACCACGAACTGCCGCCGTTCATCGCGCAGCAGCGCGGCCTGGTCCACGCCCAGCGAGCGCAGCCAGTCGCTGCGCGCGCGTTCCATGAAACGCAGGTAATTCGCGTAGTAGACGACGCCGCCGGCGTCCGTGTCCTCCCAGTAGACCCGCACCGGAATGGCGAACGGCGCCACTGCGCGCGGCCTAGCCGCGGAACAGCGGCAGGCTGCCGCCGGCGGGGTCCGCGGCCGGAGGCGCGAGGCCGAAGTGACGCCACGCAGCCGCGGTCGCCACGCGCCCGCGCGCCGAGCGCAGCAGGAAGCCCTGCTGGATCAGGAACGGCTCGACGACGTCCTCCAGCGTGTCGCGCTCCTCGCCGAGCGTGGCGGCGAGGCTGTCGATGCCGACCGGCCCGCCCCCGAACTTCTCGATGATGGTCAGCAGCAGCCGGCGGTCGAGCAGGTCGAATCCCTCGCGGTCCACTTCCAGCATGTCGAGCGCGGCCGCGGCGACTCCCGCGTCGATGCGCCCCGACGCGCGCACTTCGGCGAAGTCGCGCACGCGGCGCAGCAGGCGGTTGGCGATGCGCGGCGTGCCGCGCGAGCGTTCCGCGAGGCCCTGCGCGCCCGCGGCATCCACTTCGAGGCCGAGGATGCCGGCGGCGCGCACGACGATGCGCCGGATTTCGTCCTGCGTGTAGAAATCGAGGCGTTGCACGATGCCGAAGCGGTCGCGCAGCGGCGAGGTCAGCAGCCCCGCCCGGGTGGTCGCGCCCACCAGCGTGAACGGCGGCAGGTCGAGCTTGATGGAGCGCGCGGCGGGGCCCTCGCCGATCAGGATGTCGAGCTGGCAGTCCTCCATCGCGGGATAGAGGATCTCTTCGACGACCGGGCTCAGGCGGTGGATCTCGTCCACGAACAGCACGTCGCGCGGCTGCAGGTTGGTCAGGATCGCGGCCAGGTCGCCCGGGCGTTCGAGCACGGGACCGGAGGTCTGGCGCAGGCCGACGCCCAGTTCATGCGCGACGATGTGCGCCAGCGTCGTCTTGCCGAGGCCCGGCGGGCCGAAGATCAGCACGTGGTCGAGCGCCTCGCCGCGCCGGCGCGCCGCTTCGATGAAGATTCCCATCTGCTGCTTGACCGGCGCCTGGCCGATGTAGTCGGCGAGCGTCTTTGGCCGCACGGTCTGCGCGAGCGCTTCGTCCTCGCGCGTCGCGGTCGCGGCCGTCACCCGGTCCTGCTCGATCATCCGGCGATCCTACCTTGCGGCAGCCTGCAGCGCGCGCCGGATCAGTTCCTCGGTGCCCGCCCCCTCGCCGTCCACGGACTTCAGCAGGCGCGAGGCCTCCACCGGCCGATAGCCGAGGGCGACCAGCGCGGCATGCGCCTGCGCCTGGGCTCCCGCCGCCCCGTCGAGGCGCCTGCCGGGAGCGGGCAGTTCGCCGAGTGCGCGGATGCGGTCGCGCATCTCGATCAGCAGCCTTTCGGCGGTCTTCCTGCCGATGCCCGGGATGCGCGTGAGCGCGTCCACGTCCTGGGCCTCCACGCAGGCCAGGAAAGTGTCGACGCCGATGCCGGACAGCAGCGCGAGCCCGATCTTCGGGCCGATGCCGGTGACCCGCAGCAGGTCGCGGAACAGCCGCCGCTCCTCCTCGGTGGCGAAGCCGTAGAGCAGGTGCGCGTCCTCGCGCACCACCAGGTGCGTGTGCAGCTCGACCTCGCTGCCGATCTCGGGCAGGCGGTAGAAGGTGGACATGGGCGCCTCGAGCTCGTAGCCGACGCCGCCGACGTCCACGATCAGCGCCGGCGGCATCTTGCGCACGAGCTTCCCGCGCAGGCGCCCGATCATCGCGCGGCTCCCGCGCGCCGCAGCGCGGCGCCATTGCGGTGGTGGGCGTGGCACAGCGCGATCGCGAGGGCATCGGCGGCGTCCGCCGCCAGGCGGCCCTGGAGCGAGAGCAGCGCCTTGACCATGTGCTGCACCTGGCCCTTGGCGGCCGCGCCCGTGCCGGTGACCGACTGCTTGACCGCCCGCGGCGCGTACTCGAAGACCTGCGCGCCCGCATGGCAGGCGCCGCAAAGCGCAGCGCCGCGCGCCTGCCCCAGCTTCAGCGCGCTGTCCGGGTTCTTGTGGACGAACACCCGCTCGACGGCGATCTCGCCCGGGGAGTAGGCGTCCACCAGTTCGGTCACGTGGCGGTGGATGCCGAGCAGTCGCGCGGCCATGGCGCCGTCGCCGACCCGGATGCAGCCGCTGGCGACGTAGCGGACCCTGCCCTGCCCTGCGTCCACGACGCCGTAGCCCGTGACCCGAGAGCCGGGATCGAGGCCGAGGATGCGCACCATGCGGGCTATGATAACGGCTCGCCATGAAGACGACGACCACGACAGCGGCCGGCGGCGGCGTGCTCGGCGACTTGCGCGCGACGCTCGCGACGCTGTCGTCGGGCGCGGACGGCTGGCGGCAGGCGGAGGAGCAAGGCGCCGAGACGGCCGGGATCGTCGCGGCACTCGAGGCCGAGCGCGTGATCGTCGCCGGCGCGCTGTTGCAGCCGTTGCTCGAAGGGCGCCTGCTCGAGCCGGCGGCTGCGGCATCCGCCTTCGGCCAGGCGGCGGCGGATTTCGCGGCCGAACTCGGCCGGCTGGGTGAGTTCCGGACCGGGTCCCGGTGGTCGCCGGACAGGGCGCTTTCCGGGGCGCAGGCGGATGCGCTGCGGCGCATGCTGCTCGCGGTCGTCACCGACCCGCGCCTGGTGCTCGTGCGCCTTGCCGACCAGTTGCGGCGCATGCGGCACGCGCGAGAACTCGACGAGGCTTCCCGCCTGCAACTCGCCTGGGAGACGCGCGAGATCTACGCCCCGCTCGCCAACCGGCTGGGCATCTGGCAGCTGAAGTGGGAACTCGAGGATCTCGCATTCCGCTGGCTCGAACCGGCCAGCTACCGCCAGATCGCCAGCCAGCTCAACGAGACCCGCGCAGAGCGCGAGCGCTGGATCGAGGCCGCGATCGCCGAAGTATCGGCCGAGCTCGCGAAAGCGGGCGTGCGCGCCGAGGTCCTGGGGCGACCCAAGCACATCTACAGCATCTGGCGGAAGATGAGCAAGAAGGGCCTGGCCTTCGACCAGGTGCTCGACGTGCGCGCCATCCGCGTGATCGCCGGCAGCGTCGCCGACTGCTATGCCGCGCTCGGCGTGGTGCACGGCCGCTGGCCCTACATCCCGGGCGAGTTCGACGACTACATCGCCACGCCCAAGGACAACCTGTACCGCTCGCTGCACACGGCCGTGATCGGGCCTGGCGCGGCGCCGCTCGAGATCCAGATCCGCACCCGCGACATGCACGAGCATGCCGAGCTCGGGGTCGCCGCGCATTGGCGCTACAAGGAAGGCGCCGCGAAGGACGCGGCCTACGACCGCAAGATCGAGTGGCTGCGTGAGCTGCTGGTGCCGGCCGCCGAAGCCGAAAGCGACAGTGATTTCCTGACCCGCGTGCGCGCCGACCTGTTCGAGGACCGTGTCTATGCGCTGACGCCCAGGGGCGAGGTCGTGGACCTTCCGGCGGGCGCGACGCCCATCGACTTCGCCTATCACGTGCACACGGATCTGGGCCACCGCTGCCGCGGCGCGCGCGTGAACGGGCGCATCGTGCCGCTCGACCACCGGCTCGCCAGCGGCGAGGTCGTCGAGATCATCGGCGGCAAGCAGGCGCAGCCCAGCCGCGACTGGCTGATCGAACAGGAAGGCTTCCTGGCATCGCCCAGGAGCCGCGCCAAGGTGCGCGCCTGGTTCAAGAAACGGGATGCGGGCCAAAACCTGGCCGAGGGCCGCGAGCTGTTCGAGCGGGAGCTTGCGCGGCAAGGCGGTCAGCAGGCGGTCGTCGCCGAACTGGTCGGGGAGTTCGGCGTGGCGAGTGCGGATGCGCTCTATCTCGCGCTGGGCGCCGGCGACCTGACGATCGCGCAGCTCTCGGCCGCGATCCAGCGCCGCATGCGCGCCCGTGCGGCGATGCCCGCGCCCGCGGAACTGCCGCCGATCGGCGCGGCGTCTCGGGGGACCGCCGGTGCCGTGCAGGTCGAGGGCGTCGGCGACCTGCTGTCCACGTACGCGCGCTGCTGCAACCCGGTGCCACCGGAGGCGATCACGGGATACGTCACGGTCGGGCGCGGCGTCACGATCCACCGCGCCGGTTGCCGGAACCTCGCGCGTCTTGCCACGCGGGCGCCGCAGCGGCTGCTGCAGGTCGGCTGGGGCAGGTCGGCCGACCGCCGCTTTCCGGTCGAAATCCAGCTGCATGCGATGGACCGCAAGGCGCTGCTGCGCGACGTCACGACGCTGGTTGCGGACGAGAAGATCAACATCGAGCGGCTGGCGTCGCGCGGCGACCCGGGCCAGGGCAGCGCCGACCTGACGCTTCGCGTCTCGGTTGCGGGCCTCGAGGAGCTGACGCGCCTGCTATCGCGCCTGTCCGCCCTCCCGGGCGTCATCAGCGCCCGCCGCCGCTGATAAAGGGGACGCGTCCCATTATCAGCGGTTGGGGATGTCGATGGCGCGCTTGTCGGCGGCGAGCGCGGCTTCGTGCAGGGCCTCGGACAGGGTCGGATGGGCGTGGATCGTGCGCTGCAGGTCCTCGGAACTCGCGGCGTACTCCATCGCCAGCACGGCCTCGGCTATGAGCTCGCCGGCCATCGGGCCGATCACATGCACGCCGAGGATTTCGTCGCTGCCGGCGTCCGCCACGATCTTGCAGAACCCGGCGCCCGCTTCCATCGCGCGCGCACGGCCGCTGGCCGCGAACGGAAAGCTGCCGGTCTTGATGGAGCGCCCCGCAGCCTTCGCCTGCTCCTCGGTGTGGCCGACCCAGGCGATCTCAGGCGCGGTGTAGATCACGGACGGGATGGTCCTGTAATTCACGTGGCCGTACTGGCCCGCGATCATGTCGGCGACGGCGACGCCCTCCTCCTTGCCCTTGTGCGCGAGCATCGGGCCGCGCACGCAGTCGCCGACCGCCCAGATGCCCTCCGCGCCGGTGCGGCAATGGTCGTCCACCTGGATGAACCCGCGCTCGTCGAGCTTCACGCCGGTGCCCTCGCCCAGCAGATCCTTCGTGAATGGCCGCCGGCCGATCGCGACCACGAGGCGGTCCACGACCAGGGTCTGCGCGCCCCTCGCATCCGAATAGCCGACGTGCACCCCGTCAGGGCGGACTTCGGCGCCCGTGACCTTGGCGCCCAGGCGGACGTCGAGGCCGAGCTTCTTGAAGTGGCGCGCCGCCTCCTTCGCGACTGCACCGTCCGCCATCGGCAGCAGCGCATCGAGCGCCTCCAGCACGACCGTCTCCGCGCCCAGGCGGCGCCAGACGCTGCCCAGTTCGAGCCCGATCACGCCCGCGCCGATCACGCACAACCGCTTCGGCACCTCGGCGAACTCGAGCGCGCCCCAGGAATCCACGATCCGCTCGCCGTCGAAGGCAACGCCGCGCAAGGGCATCGGCTCGGAACCCGAGGCCAGCACCACGTGCTTCGCCTGCAGCGTGCGCTTCGCGCCGTCGTGGCCGGTGAACTCGACCTTGCGCCCGGCGAGCAGCTTGCCGTGGCCCGTGAGCGGGGTGACGCCCGCCGCCTTGAAGAGCTGCAGGATGCCCTGCGTGCTGCCCCGCACGATCCCGGCCTTGCGCTTCTGCATGGCGGCGACGTCGAAGCCCACGCCGGACAAGGTGACGCCGTGGGCGGCGAACTCGTGCAGCGCGCGATGGTAGAGCTCGGAGGACTCCAGCAGCGCCTTCGACGGGATGCAGCCGGCGTTCAGGCAGGTGCCGCCGAAGGCCGTGCTGCCGTCGCGGTTCTTCCACTCGTCGATGCAGGCGACCGTGAGCTTGTTCTGGCCGGCGCGGATCGCGGCAGGATACCCGGCCGGGCCGCCGCCGATGACGATGACGTCGAATGAATCGGTCATGCTTGCGTTTCCTTCAGACCTGCAGCAGCAGGCGCGCGGGGTCCTCGAGCGTTTCCTTCACGGCCACCAGGAACTGCACGGCCTCGCGGCCGTCGATGATGCGGTGGTCGTAGGTCAGCGCGAGGTACATCATCGGCCGCACCACGACCTGCTCGCCGGCCGCCACCGGCCGCTGCTGGATCTTGTGCATGCCGAGGATCGCGCTCTGCGGCGCGTTGACGATGGGGGTGGACAGCAGCGAGCCGAACACCCCGCCATTGGTGATCGAGAACGTGCCGCCGGTCAGCTCCTCGAGGGTGATCGCGCCGCTGCGCGCGCGCTCGGCAAAGCCGGCGACGGCTTTCTCGATGTCTCCGAAGGCCATGCGGTCGGCGTCGCGCAGCACCGGCACGATCAGGCCGCGGTCGGTCGAGACCGCGACGCCGATATCGTAGTACTCGTGGTAGACGATGTCGGCGCCCTCGACCGAGGCATTGATGACCGGAAAGCGGCCGAGCGCCGCGATGCAGGCCTTGACGAAGAACGACATGAACCCGAGCCGCACGCCGTGGCGCTGCTCGAACGGCTCCTTGTACTTCGCCCGCAGCGCCATCAGCGCCTGCATGTCGACCTCGTTGAAGGTGGTCAGCAGCGCCTGCGTGGCCTGCGCCTCGACCAGGCGCTGGGCGATGCGCGCGCGCAGGCGCGACATCGGCACGCGCTGATCCACCCGTCCGGCACTCGCGGGCGCCGCCGCCAGGTGCTGCGCCACGTCGCCCTTGGTGATGAGGCCGTCGCGGCCGCTGCCGGCAATGTCCGCCGCCGCCAGCCGGTTTTCCTCGACCATGCGCCGGGCGGCCGGCGACAGCTTCGCGGCAGCCGGTTCTGCGCCCGGTGCGGCGGGCGTCACCGCTTTCGGCTCGGCGGTCCGGCGCGGTCCGGAAGGTGCGTCGGTTTTCGGCGCGGCTTTCGACTCCGCCTTCGGCGCCGGCTTCGCCGCCACGGCCGCGGAAGCGGCCTCGATGACCGCGAGCAGCTCGCCGCTGGTGACGGTCGCGCCTGCCGCCTTGTCCTGGGTCTTCAGCACGCCGGCAACCGGCGCCGGCACCTCGAGCACCACCTTGTCGGTCTCGAGGTCGGCGAGATTCTCGTCGCGTGCCACGGCGTCGCCCGGCTGCTTGTGCCAGGTGACGAGGGTCGCGTCGGCGACCGACTCGGGCAGCTGCGGAACGCGGACTTCGGTGCTCATGAACCCTTCCTGCGGGAAGCGACGGTCAGCCGGTGCGTCTCGCGGTGCGTGGTCTCGGTGTCGGGAGAATACAGCGCCGCCGCAACCAGGTTCTCCTGCTCGCGCAGGTGCAGCGCATGCAGGCCCGTGGCCGGGGCCGCCGCCCCCTCGCGGCCGGCGTAGAGCAGCTCCTGGCCGGGCAGCAGCCCCGCCTGCAGGCGGTGCCGGATCTGGTACCAGGCACCCTGGTTCTGAGGCTCCTCCTGGCACCAGACGACCTGCCGCGCCGCCGCGTAGCGGGCGACCACGGCGTGGAACTCGTCCGCGGGAAACGGGTAGAGCTGCTCGACGCGCACCAGCGCGACGTCGGTCGCCTGGTCGGCACGGCGGCGGTCGAGCAGGTCGTAGTAGACCTTGCCGCTGCACAGCACCAGGCGGCGCACGCCCGCGGGGTCGATCGCGTCCAGTTCGTCGATGACCGCGTGGAAATGCCCGGCCGCCAGGTCCGCCATGGTCGATGACGAGTGCTTGTGCCGCAGCAGGCTCTTCGGCGTCATCACCACCAGCGGCTTGCGCAGCGCACGCAGCATCTGCCGGCGCAGCAGGTGGAACATCTGCGCCGGCGTCGACGGCGCGCAGACCTGGATGTTGAGCTCGGCGCTGAGCTGCAGGAAGCGCTCCAGGCGCGCCGAGCTGTGCTCGGGACCCTGCCCTTCGTAGCCATGCGGCAGGAACAGCGTGATGCCGGAGAGCCTGCCCCACTTCGCCTCGCCTGAGGCGATGAACTGGTCGATGATCACCTGCGCGCCGTTGGCGAAATCGCCGAACTGGCCTTCCCAGATCACCAGGGCCTCCGGGTCCGTCGTCGAGTAGCCATACTCGAAGCCGAGCACGGCCTCCTCGGAAAGCACGGAATCGATGACGTCGAGGCGGGCCCCGGCGGCAGCAGTCTGCGCCAGCGGCAGGTGTGTGCGCCCCGAGGCCTGGTCGTGCCAGACCGCGTGGCGATGGAAGAAGGTGCCGCGCGCCGTGTCCTGCCCGCAGAGGCGCACGTGGAAGCCGTCGGCGAGCAGGGTCGCGTATGCGAGCGTCTCGGCGGCGCCCCAGTCGAGCGGCGCCTCGTCCGCATACATGCGCCGCCGGTCCTCGACGATGCGCGCCACGCGCGGGTGCAGCGTGAAACCTGCCGGAACGGCGGTCAGCGCGGCCGCCAGCGCCTGCAGGCGCTGCGCTGCGACGCCGGTGGCGGGCGCCTCGGACCAGTCGGCGGTCAGGTGCCGGGTCCAGTCCACGGTAAAGCGGTTGCCGGAAGTGCCCGCGAACGCCCGCGCCTGGGGCCGGCCCTCGTCCAGGCCGCGGCGATACTCCTCGGCCATCTGCGCCGCCTGGCCTTCGTCCAGGATGCCGTCCTGCTCGAGCTGCCGGCCGTAGATCTGGCGCGCGGTCGGGTGCTTGCGGATCGCCTGGTACATCAGCGGCTGCGTGGCCGCCGGCTCGTCGGCCTCGTTGTGGCCGTGCCGGCGATAGCAGACCAGGTCGATCACGACGTCCTTGTGGAAGGTCATGCGGTAATCGAGCGCAAGCCGCGTGGCGGACACGACCGCCTCCGGATCGTCGGCGTTCACGTGGAAGATCGGCGCCTCCACCATCTTGGCGACGTCGCTGCAGTAGGGCGTCGAGCGCGCGTCCGCCGGTTCGCTGGTCGTGAAGCCGACCTGGTTGTTGACGATCACGTGCAGCGTGCCGCCGGTCGTGAAGCCGCGCGCCTGCGACAGCTGCAGGGTCTCCATCACGACGCCCTGCCCCGCGAAGGCGGCATCGCCGTGGACCAGCAGCGGCAGCACGCGGTCGCGGGCGGCCTCGCCGCGCCGGTCCTGGCGCGCGCGGACCGAGCCCTCGACCACCGCGTTCACGACCTCGAGGTGCGAGGGATTGAACGCCAGCACCACGTGCACGTTGCCGCCCGGCGTGCGCAGGTCGGCGGAGAAACCCTTGTGATACTTGACGTCGCCGGAGCCCCTGAGCTCATCCAGGTCCACCTGACCCTCGAATTCCGAGAACAGCATGGCGGGGGGCTTGCCGAGCACGTTGACCAGCACGTTGAGACGGCCACGGTGCGCCATGCCGATCACGATTTCCTCGACGCCCTGTCCGCCCGCGCGCTGGATGACGTCGTCCAGCAGCGGGATCAGCGCATCCGCTCCTTCGAGCGAGAATCGCTTCTGGCCGACGTACCTGGTGTGCAGGTAGCGTTCGAGGCCTTCCGCGACCGAAAGTTGCCACAGCAGGTTGAGGCGTTCTTCACGGCTGAACGCCTGCTGCAGGCGTCCTTGCCGGAAGCGGTCCTGCAACCACAGGCGCTCTTCGCTGGTGGTGACGTGCGCAAACTCCGCGCCGATGCGCCCGCCGTAGACCTGCCGAAGCTGCCTCAGGATGTCGCGCAGCTTCATCTGCTGGTCGACGCCGCCGCTGCGAATGCCGGTATAGAACTCGGTGTCCAGGTCGGCATCCGTCAGGCCGACGTTGGCGGGATCGAGCACCTTCGGGACCGGGCGGCTCATCAGCGCGAGCGGGTCGATGTCCGCGATCAGGTGGCCGCGGTTGGCGTAGAACTGGATCAGCCGGGAGACGGCTGCCTGCTTTTCGGTGTCGCCGGCGGCCGGCGCCGTGGCCAGAGCCGCCGGGCGAAACCCCGGGTGCGCGGCCGGCGTCACCCGCGGCTGGCGCCGGGCCTCGACACCGAGTCTTTCGAAGAACTGGCGCCACGCGGGAGCCAGCGACGCCGGGGAATCGAGGTACTGCTCGTAGAGGGCTTCGAGGTACGGCGCTTGCGAACTGGCGAAAGGACTCGACTCGACCAGCTCGCGAAGGGAACGGCTCATTGCCTGCAGAATTATACCGGACCAAACCGGTACGGAAAGGAAGAACGATCAGCAGCTTACGCGCGGAATCTGGCGCCCCGGGCCGGAGTTGAACCGACGACCTGCCGCTTAGGAGGCGGCCGCTCTATCCACTGAGCTACCGGGGCGGCGCGGGCGCAATCTTACCCGGGACCGGCCCTCGCGGGCCGGCCCGGTTCTTTGCCTTTCGCGAGGCGCTTCAGGCCGCCTGTGCGGGTGCGGTCACCTGCTGCGGCTTCGGCTCCGCCAGCGACGACTCGACCGCGGTGGTCGCCTGTTCGACCTTCTCCGCTGCCGTGCTGACCGCCTGGCTCGCCACCTTCTCCACCGTGCGGGTCGCCTGGCGTACCGTCCTCGCGGTGGTCTTGATCGCACCCTGCGCCTTGCGCTTGGCCACCTTGACGGTCTTGCGCGCGACTCGCGCGGCCCTGCGCGCCGCCTTGCGCACGGTCTTGCGCGGGGACGCGGCCTTGCGCGCGAACTTGCGCTTCGCCTTGACGACGCGGCGCTTGGCGCGTTTCACGGCCTTCTTTGCCTTCTTCCTGGCTGCCATCTGGAATCACTCCGAATCTGGTTTGGGGGATGCGCGCCGCCGGCGCGACGCTCACGACCACGCTAGGACGCGGGTCCTGCGCTGTCAATCGGCAAAAGACGGGAAATTGGTGGAGCGGAAGGGGATCGAACCCTCGACCTTCGCATTGCGAACGCGACGCTCTCCCAGCTGAGCTACCGCCCCACGTACGAGGGGCGGGATTGTAAAGACCCCTCGCTGGGCCAGCAAGCAAAGCCGCCCCGCGCAGACGGCGGCGGCGGCCTGGTGTACCGTTGGCACGGCATGCGCATCCGCGACGCGACCCTGGCCGATTTCGACTTCATCGTGCGCGCCAATCAGGCCTTGGCCGCGGAAACCGAGGATCTTGCCCTGGATCCAGGGCTGGTCGGGCCGGGGGTCCGGGCAGTGCTCGACGACCCGTCGCTCGGTCACTATTACCTGGCCGAGCTCGACGGCCGTCCGGTCGGCCAGCTATTGACCACCTTCGAATGGAGCGACTGGCGCAACGGCCTGCTGTTGTGGATCCAGTCCGTGTACGTCCTGCCGGGGGCCCGCGGCCAGGGCGCTTTCCGGGCGCTGTTCCGGCACCTGGCGGAGCTGGCGCGCGCGGATTCCCGCATCTGCGGCATCCGGCTCTACGTCGATCGGCACAATGAGCGTGCGCAGGTGGTCTACGGCCGCCTGGGCATGCACCTGTCCAACTACGCGGTGATGGAGGTCGTCTACCGCGGCCCGGAATCACGCGCCTGAGGTATTCCCATGCTCGCTGCCGGCGAAATCGCGCCCGACTTCACCCTGCCCGACCATGACGGCCGCAAGCGCGGCCTGCGCGAGCTGCAGGGCGGCGGCGCGCTGATCCTCTATTTCTATCCGGCGGATTTCACGCCGGGATGTACGAAAGAGGCCTGCGACCTGCGCGACCTGCACGCGAAGATCCTCTCGGCGGGGCTCAAGGTGGTCGGCATCAGCCCGCAGTCGCCGGACAGCCACCGGCGCTTTCGCGAGCAGCATTCGCTGCCGTTCACGCTGCTCTCCGACGAGCAGAAGAACGTGATCCGCGCCTACGACGTGGACGGCCCGCTCGGCATCGGCGTGCGCCGCGCGACGTACCTGCTGGACGCGAAGGGGAAGATCGTGGATGCCGTGCTCGCCGACCTGCGCATCGGCCGGCACCAGGAATTCGTGCAGAACGCGATCGCGGCTAGGGAAGGTCGAAACGCGTGACCGCCGCGCGGCTGAAGCGCGGCACCGCGACGACGTAGACCACGCCGTACTCCTGCTCGGACATCTCCGGGATCTTGCGCCCGGACAATTCCTCGACCAGTGCGGGCACGGTATTGGAATGCCCGACGATCAATACCCGCCCGCCGCGATACTCGCCGAGTGCGCGCCGTGCCGCGCGCTTGCTGTCCTGCGCCGGCACCACGATCACCGGGATGCCCAGCCGGTTCGCCAGCGGGCGCACGGTGTCCTGGGTGCGCTTGAACTCGCTGACGATGATGCAGTCGAGGCCCAGCTCTTTCGGTGCGCGGCCGAAATACTCGGCGAGCACCAGCGCGCGGTTCTCGCCGACCGGCGACAGCGGCGGGTCGTCGCCCGGAATCGCCGCCTTCTCCGCATGGCGCATGACGAAGACGGTGGTGGTGGACGCCGCCGACAGCAGCCAGGCCCCGAGCGCCAGCAGCACGACGCCCGCCAGCGCCGCGATCCACACCGGCGCCAGGAACGGCCGGCGGCGCATGCTGGCGTATTCTTTGCGCATGGGGTCGATGATACTCCGGCCGTGGGTCGTGGTTCTGGCCGCGGGCGGTTCGCGCCGGTTCGGCGGACCCAAGCTGCTGGCGCGTATCGGCGGCGAGTCACTCCTGCGGCGCGTACTGCGGGCGGCGCTGGGCTGCCGGCCGGCGGGCTGCGTCGTGGTGCTGGGCGCGCGGGCGGATCGCCTGCGACGCGAACTCCACGCCTGGCCGGTGCGTGTCGTCGTCAACGGCCGCTGGCGCACGGGACTTTCCAGTTCGATCCGGGCGGGTATTGCCGCACTCCCACGCGGAGCGCCGGCTGCAATCATGCTGCTCGCTGACCAGGTGGCCGTCGGGCCGGCCGAGCTTGCGCTGCTGATCGCGGCCTGGCGGCGCGACCCGCGCGCGATCGTCGCCGCCCGTGCGGGGGAAGTTTCGGGGCCGCCGGCGCTGTTTCCGCGCCGTACCTTCGCCGACCTGAGGAAACTGCGCGGAGACTCCGGGGCGAAGCAGCTGATCAGGGACCCGTTTCGGCACGTCGTCGTCGTCGAGCTGCCTGGCGCCGCCAGCGACGTGGACCGGCCCCGGGACCTGCGGCGGCTGCGCCGGCCGCGCGTGCTATCGTGAGAAGAAATGCCTGCACTGATTCCCTTCGACCGGACATCCGCGTGGCGCCTGCCGATGGCGGCGGTCGCCGCCGCACTCCTGCCGTGGCTGGCCGGTGCCGGAGAGCCGACGCCCGCTGAAGAGCCGGCGCCGGACGAGCCGCCGTTCGAAGAGCGCGCAGCCGAGCTTCGCCGGCAGCTGGCCGCGCAGGCCGCCGCCGATCCGACGGGCCCCGCGACACTGCAGGCGCGCGTGGCACTGGCGCGGCTCCTGAACACGGAAGCGGGCGTGGACTGCGCGCCGCACCTCGACGAGGCGGAACGCGAGTTGTCGCAGGTGCTGCGGGCCGGCCCCGGGCATCTGCTCGCCTGGCCCGACGGGCTGGGCGACGCGCTCTCGCTGCAGCAGTCCATCCACATCACGCGCGGGCTTTGCGCTGCCGACGAGGCTTCCGCCAGGGCCGCTTTCCAGGCTGCGATCGCCACCGGCGCCCAGGCCGTGAAGGCGCTGCGCGACAACTGGGACTACGACGACATGGTCATCGCCCAGTTCAATATCGCGTTCGCGCGGCGCGAGCTCGGCGACCTGGATGCGGCGCTGCGCGACCTGGAGCAGGTGCTCGACTGGGATCGCGAGTTCGGGCTGCACGGCGAGCTGGAGGGCGATTATTCGACCTATCTGCGCTGGCAGCGCGACGAGGAACCCGACCCGGACGAGATCGAGGGCTTCCTGGCCGCCAGCAGCCAGGCGCGCGCACGCTTCCGCTTCAACTGGAAGCCGTACCGCTCGGTATGGTCCACGACCGTGGAGCGCTCGATCGGGCGAAACGGCAGTCTGCAGGCGACGGTGGCCCGGTACGAGACCGATGTGACCGCGCGCGCGGAAGGCGACGGCTGGATCGTTTCGACCACCGCGCGGGCGGCGCCGCAACTCGAGACGACGGGCGTCGAGGCGGGCGACGCCGGCGCCACGGCCTTGCGTGAGCTGCTCGGCGGCGTGCTGCTGTGGATGCCCGACATCGTGATCGGGCCGGACGGGACGTTTCGCGAGCTGCGCGACATGGATCGGTTCCGCGGGACGCTCGGCCAGGTCCTGGACAAGGCGCTGGCGCAGGCGCTGCCGGGCAGCGATGCGCGCACCGCCGAGATCATCAGCAGCACCAAGGCGGCCGTGCTCGACCCGGAACTCATCGCCGCGACGGTCGGCGGCCAGTGGGACTTCACGGTCGGCGCCTGGTCGGACCTCGAACTGGACCACGGCGACTGGTACGAGGCGACGGTCGAGGAGCCGCTGCCCGGCATCTCGCGCCAGCCCGTGCGCATGACCTGGCGATTCAGGCTGGCCAGGTGGCTGCCGTGCCTCGAGGGCGGCGAACCGCGCTGCGTCGAGATCCTGGCGGTCGTGGAGCTGGATCCCGACCACGTGCGCGAAGCGACCACGGCGTTCGTCGGGCGCATGGCGCCCGCTGCGGAGCGCGCGAAGGTCGAGGAAGCAGCGCGCGGCGTGGATCTGCGTCTCGAGCACCGCTACCGGCTGGTCACGGAGCCGGACACGCTGCGGCCCTGGTCCTTCGAGGAACGCAAGTACGTCTACGGCACCTACCCGGAGGGCGGCAGGCGCGTGTCCCGGGCGCGGCACGACCGCACGCTGCAGACCATCCGTTACCCGGCGCCCTGAAACTGGCGGAGAGGGTGAGATTCGAACTCACGAAGGACTTGCGCCCTTGCCGGTTTTCAAGACCGGTGCATTCAACCGCTCTGCCACCTCTCCGATGCCCGGCCGCGGCAGCAAGTATAATGGCCCGCTGACAGCGAACTGCCAAAGGAGACCGACGCCATGGAACGCAGCCCGATCGCCGTACCGACGACTGCCATCCGCGAATCCGCGCTGGCGACCAACAAGGTCCTGCGCAATACCTACCTGCTGCTGTCGGCAACGCTCGCCTTCAGCGCCGCGATGGCCGGCATCGCACTCGCACTCGGGCTGCCGCACCCGGGGCTGCTGATCACGCTGCTCGGCTATTTCGGCCTGCTGTTCGCGGTGCACAAGACCGCCCACAGCGCGATGGGCCTGGTCTTCGTGTTCGCGCTGACCGGCTTCATGGGCTACACGCTCGGCCCGATCATCGGCCATTACCTGACCGCGGTTCCGAACGGCCATGCGGTGGTCATGAACGCCTTCGGGATCACGGCCGCCGCGTTCCTTGGGCTCTCCGCATACGCGGTCAGCAGCGGGCGCCGCTTTTCGTTCATGGGCGGCTTCCTGCTGGTCGGCATCCTGACCGCCTTCCTGCTCGGGCTGGCGGCGATCTTCTTCTCGATGCCGGCGCTGTCGCTCGCGGTGTCCGGCATGTTCGTGCTGCTGATGGCCGGGCTGATCCTGTACCAGACCGGCGAGATCGTGCACGGCGGCGAGACCAACTACATCCTCGCGACCGTCACGCTCTACGTCAGCATCTACAACCTGTTCGCGAGCCTGATGCACCTGCTGGGTGCGGCCGGCGACGACTGATCAGGCCGGCTGCAGCCGTGCCATCCCGCCCAGATAGGGCCTGAGCACGGCCGGCACGGTGACCGTGCCGTCCGCCTCCTGGCAGTTCTCGAGCACGGCGACGAGCGCACGGCCGACGGCCACGCCCGAACCGTTCAACGTGTGCACCGGCTCGGGCTTGCCGGTCTCCGGGTTGCGCCAGCGCGCCTGCATGCGCCGAGCCTGGAAAGCATCGCAGTTGCTGCAGGAGGAGATCTCCCGGTAGGCGCCCTGCCCCGGCAACCAGACCTCGAGGTCGTAGGTCTTGGTGCTGGAAAACCCGACGTCTCCGGCGCATAGCGCGACCGCGCGATACGGCAGCTCGAGCCGCTCGAGCACCTTCGAGGCATGCCCGGTCAGTTCCTCAAGTGCCTGACATGAATCCTGCGGCCGCACGATCTGCACCAGCTCGACCTTGTCGAACTGGTGCTGGCGGATGAGTCCGCGCGTGTCCTTGCCGTAGGAGCCCGCCTCGGAGCGGAAGCAGGGCGTGTGGGCGACCAGTTTCAGCGGCAGCTCGTCGGCGTCGAATATCCGGTCGCCGGCCAGGTTGGTGAGCGGCACTTCCGCCGTCGGGATGAGGAACAGCTCGCTCTCGGACTCGGCCCGGGCGAGCCGGAACAGGTCCTGCTCGAACTTGGGCAGCTGGCCGGTGCCGGTCAGCGTCTGGCGCGTGACCAGGTACGGCACCCAGGCTTCGCGGTAGCCGTGCTCGCGCACGTGCAGGTCGAGCATGAACTGCGCCAGCGCGCGGTGCAGCGCTGCGACCGGGCCGGTCAGCACCGCGAAACGCGCGCCCGACAAGCGGCTGGCGGACCGCGGGTCGAGGCCGCCCAGGCCTTCCGCGACCGCGACGTGATCGCGCGCCTCGAATTCGAATCGGCGCGGCTCGCCGTGGCGGCGCAGCTCGACATTCGAGGTCTCGTCGCGACCCTCCGGCACGCTTTCGTGCAGCAGGTTCGGCAGGTCCAGCAGCAGGCGGTCGAGTCCGGACTGCAGCCCGGCCAGCGCCTGCTCGCCGGCCGCGAGCCGGGCGCCCAGCGATTCCACTTCGGCCAGCAGCGGCCCAACGTCATCGCCGCGCGCTTTGGCCTGGCCGATCGCCTTCGAGCGCGTATTGCGCTCGTTGCGCAGCGCGTCCACCGCGACCTGCGCCTCCTTGCGGCGGCCCTCGAGTGCGCTGAACTGTTCGAGGTCCAGCCGGTAGCCCCGCCGCGCGAGGTTCGCCGCGACGCCTTGCGGGTCGTTGCGCAACTGCCGGATGTCAAGCACGGTCGTCCTCCTGTCTGGCGGGAGCGGCCTGCGTCCCGGTACCGGCGCGCATTCGCGCCAGCATCTCGCGCAGCTTCAGTTCCAGCCCGCGCGGAGCCGGATCATAGTAATTGCGCGCTTCCATCGCGTCCGGGAAGTGGCGCTGCCCCGGGGCCAGCGCATCCGGTTCGTCATGCGCATAGCGGTATCCGTGGCCGTAACCCAGGTCCTTCATGAGGCGGGTGGGCGCATTGCGCAGGTGCAGCGGCACTTCCAGCGTGCCCTGCGATTTCGCGTCCTCCATCGCCGCCCCGAATGCGCGGTAAACGGCATTGCTCTTGGGCGCGCAGGCCATGAACACACAGGCCTGCGCCAGCGCAAGCTCGCCTTCCGGGCTGCCGAGGCGGTCGTAGCCGTCCCAGGCGGCGAGCGCGAGCGTCAGCGCGCGCGGATCGGCATTGCCGATGTCCTCGCTCGCCATGCGCACCATGCGCCGGGCGAGGAAGCCCGGGTCGCAGCCGCCATCCAGCATGCGGCAGAGCCAGTAGAGGGCGGCGTCGGGGTCGCTGTCGCGCACCGACTTGTGCAGCGCCGAGATCTGGTCGTAGAAGAGCTCGCCGCGCTTGTCGAAGCGGCGGTGCCCGCCGGCGCAGGCCTCCTGTGCGATGGCGAGGGTGATGGTCGTGCCGCCGCCAGCCCCGGCTAGGTCGGCGGCGACCTCGAGCAGGTTGAGTGCACGGCGGGCATCGCCGTCGGCGGCATCCGCGATGAGCGCGAGCGCCTCCGCGGCGGCGGAGACGCCGCTGCGGCCGAGGCCGCTTTCGGCGTCGGCGAGCGCGCGCCGGGCCAGCGCCACCAGCTCGGCCGTCGTCAGCGCCTTCAGGACGTAGACGCGCGCCCGGGACAGCAGGGCGGAATTCAGCTCGAACGAGGGATTCTCCGTCGTCGCGCCGATGAACACGAGCGTGCCGTCCTCGACGAACGGCAGGAAGGTGTCCTGCTGCGCCTTGTTGAAGCGATGGACCTCGTCGAGGAACAGCACCGTCGCCGGGCCGCCGGCCGCGCGCGACGCCCGAGCCTCCTCGACGGCCTGGCGGATGTCCCTGACGCCTGCCACGACCGCGGACAGCGAAATGAAGCGCGCCTCGCAGGCCTGCGCGGCCAGCCGCGCGAGGGTCGTCTTGCCGCTGCCGGGCGGGCCCCAGAGCACCATCGAGTGGGCGACGCCCTCGGTCAGCAGCCGGTGCAGCGGCTTGCCCGGCGCCAGCAGGTGCTGCTGCCCGGCGAACTCCGCGAGCGTGCGCGGGCGCATGCGGTCGGCCAGCGGCCGATAGCTGCCGGCCGCGGGCGCGTCGATCGGAAGTTCCGGTTGCTGGCGCATGTGCGCCGATTCTAGCCCTTCGGCCGGGCGCTCAGGGCCCGTTGCGCCGCGACAGCAGGCTCTCCACGCGGCGCGCCCAGCCGGCGCGATCGCCGCGGGCGATGGCCCAGGCCGCGAGCACGCCGAGCGCGTTCGCGAGCACGTCGCCCCATTCCGCGCTGCGCGTCTCGGTGATGGCCGCCTGCAGCAGTTCGACTGCAATGCCGAGCGCGGCGCAGGCCAGGGCGTACTGCCACAACTGGCCCGGACGCGCGATACCCGAGCACAGCAGCATCAGCGTGAAGTACGCGACGAAGTGCTCGAGCTTGTCGAGTCCGGCGACGCCGACGGATACCGGCATGGGCAGCAGGCTGCCGAGCACGATGGCCAGCGCAAGCAGCGCGATTGCGGCCTGCCAGGCGCGTCGGAAGGCCTTGTGCGTCAGCTTCAACCGGACGGCACGCGGCCGACGACATCCACGCCGGCGGGAGGCGTGAACGTGAACAGCGAAGCATCGAGGCGCGGATTGCGCTCGATGCCGTCGAATTCCAGTCGGGTCGTCTGTCCGAGCCGGTCGAGCAGCAGCATGCGGCGCAACTCCGGGCCATCGAAGCCGAGGCGCAATTGCTGGAAATCGCTGTCCGCACGGCGCGGGACCAGCAGGCTCCAGGCGAGGCCGTCCTGCCGCCCCTCGTCGGTGATGGCGAACTCCGCGGCCAGCTCGCCCTGGCCGGCGAGCAGCATCGCGGGCGTTCCCGCGAGGGTTTCCGATGCCGCGCGGATCGTCACCTGCTCGAGCTCCACGTCGTGGAACCAGACGGTCCTGCCGTCGGAGACGATGAGCTGCTCGGGCACGCGGTAGTCCCAGCGGAAACGGCCGGGCCTGGCGAGGGCCACCCTGCCCTCGGCCTGTTCGAGCAGGCGCCCCTGCGCGTCCGTGACCGACTGGCGGAACTCGGCGCGCAGGCTGGTCAGGCTGCCGAGTGCGTCCTGCACCCTGTGTGCGGCCGCCAGGTCGGCGGCCGGGTCGGCCGCCGGCGCGGCTGCGGCCGAGCCGAGAATGCAGAGGCAGGCGAGCCGGCGCAGCATCACTGCTCCGGCGGCGGCGGCGCGAGGACCTCGCGGCTGCCGTTGGACTGCAGCGGGCCGACGAGGCCCGCCGCCTCCATGGTTTCCACGAGGCGCGCGGCGCGGTTGTAGCCGATCTTGAGCCGGCGCTGCACGCCGGAGACCGAGGCCCGGCGGGTCTCGGTCACGATGCGCACGGCCTCGTCATAGAGCGGGTCCTGTTCGCCGCTCGCCTCGCCCTCCGCGCCCGGCTCGCCCGGCTCGTCCGCAATGCCGGGCAGCGGACCGGCAGGACCGGTGAGCACCTCATCCACGTACTCGGGCTGCGGCCCGGCCTTGAGCGCGGCTACGACGCGGTGCACTTCCTGGTCCGAGACGAAGGCGCCGTGGACCCGTTCCGGCGTCGAGGTGCCGGGCGGCAGGTAGAGCATGTCGCCGTGCGAGAGCAGCGACTCGGCGCCGCTGCCGTCGAGGATGGTGCGCGAATCCACCTTGGCCGAGACCTGGAAGGCGATGCGCGCCGGGATGTTGGCCTTGATCAGGCCGGTGATCACGTCCACCGACGGCCGCTGCGTCGCCAGCACCAGGTGGATGCCGGATGCGCGCGCCTTCTGCGCCAGGCGCGCAATCAGCTCCTCGACCTTCTTGCCGACGATCATCATCAGGTCTGCGAGCTCGTCGATGACCACGACGATGTAGGGCAGCGGCTCGAGCAGCGGCACCTCGCCCTCGTATTTGCCCGTGGCCAGCAGCCGCGCGATCAGCGGGTCGCGGATCGGCTGGCCGGCGGCCTGCGCGTCGCGGATCTTGCGGTTGAGGCCGACCAGGTTGCGCACGGCGAGCTCTTTCATCAGCGGATAGCGCCGTTCCATCTCGGCAACGCACCAGCGCAGCGCGTTGGCCGCCTGCTTGAGATCGGTGACCACCGGCGCCAGCAGGTGCGGAATGCCCTCGTAGACCGAGAGCTCCAGCATCTTCGGGTCGATCATGATCAGCCGGACCTGTTCCGGCGTGCTCTTGTACAGCAGCGACAGCACCATCGCGTTGATGGCGACCGACTTGCCGGAACCGGTGGTGCCGGCGATCAGCAGGTGCGGCATCTTCGCCAGGTCGGCGACCACCGGCGCGCCGCCGATGTCCTTGCCGAGGGCGAGCGCCAGCGGCGAGGCGAGCTCGTCGTAGGCGCGCGAGCGCACGATCTCGCCGAGGGTCACCAGTTCGCGCACCTCGTTCGGGATCTCGAGGCCCACCACCGACTTGCCCGGGATGACCTCGACTACGCGCACGCTGATGGCGGACAGCGCGCGCGCGAGGTCCTTGGCCAGGGCGCTGATCTGGCTGACCTTGACGCCCGGCGCCGGCTTGAGTTCGAAGCGCGTGACCACCGGACCCGGCTGCACGGCGACCACTTCGACCTCCACGCCGAAATCCTTGAGCTTGATCTCGACCAGGCGCGAAATGGCGTCCAGCGCCTCGGTCGAATAGCTCTTCTCGCGCGGCGGCGGATCGTCCAGCAGCTTGAGTTCCGGCAGGTCGCGTGCCGCCGCCTTGGCGAACAGCGGCACCTGCTTCTCCTTTTCGGCGCGCACCGAACGTTCCGGCACCGGCGGCGCCGGCGGCTCGATGCGTGGCGGGGTGCGCGCGGTCGCCTTCTTCTGCACTTCGCGCACGGCCGCTTCGCGCGCTTCGCGTGATTCGCGCCCGGCGACGTGGTCGCGCCGGCTGGACAGGCGACGGTTGGCCCAGGACACCGCGGCGAGCACCCAGTGGCCGATGAAATCCATGATCCGCGGCCAGGACACGCCGGTGAACAGCTGCACGCCCGCAAACCACAGTGCGAGCATCACCAGCGTTGCGCCCAGCAGCGCAAGGATCTGCTCGAGCCCCTCGCCCACCAGGTTGCCGAGGATGCCGCCCGCGCCGGCCGGCAGCGGCGAGCCCGGGTAGTGCAGCGTGGCAAGGCCGCAGCTGGTCGCGAGCACCAGCACCAGGCCGATGGTGCGCAGCGCAACGGTCGAGCGCGTCTGGCCCGGCTCGTCGTGCGCGCGCTTGAGGCCGACCCAGGCGCTGAATGCGATGGCGACCGGGAACAGGTACGCTGGCCAGCCGAACAGCATCAGCAGCAACCCCGCGATCCAGGCACCGGCCGGTCCGATCAGGTTGCCGACCTGGCCGGGCTCGCCGGTGTAGCTGAAGCTGCGGTCATAGGCGTCGTAGCTCGCGAGCGCGATCACCAGCACCAGCGCGAGCGCGGCCAGCAGCCAGAACGCGGTTTCGCGCAATGCGCGCGCGAACACCGGGTCGAGTTTCGCGTCGGGTCGGGCGGCGTCGGCGGCGGACTTGGCCAAGGACTCAGAATCCTGTTCAGGAAAGCTTTATAAGCGATTGATTATAAAATCGTTGCAATTCGTCCGGCAAGCACCCATGCACGCACTTTAGGATGCGGGACTATACATGACGACTCCTCGCCACTCGCGCCTCATCATCCTCGGCTCAGGACCCGCGGGCTTTGCGGCCGCGATCTACGCGGCGCGCGCCAACCGCAAGCCGCTGCTGATCGCCGGATTGCAGCCCGGTGGTCAGCTGATGACGACCACCGAGGTGGACAACTGGCCCGGCGATGTCGAGGGCCTGCTCGGTCCGGACCTGATGGATCGCATGCGCCGGCACGCCGAGCGCTTCGGTGTCGAGATCGTGTCGGACCAGATCATCCGCGTGGACCTTGCGCAGCGGCCGTTCCGGCTGACGGGCGAGGATGGTGAGTACCGTTGCGACGCGCTGATCGTCGCGACCGGCGCCTCCGCGCGTTATCTCGGCCTGGAGTCCGAGACACGCTTCCGCGGACGCGGCGTATCGGCCTGTGCGACCTGTGACGGTTTTTTCTACCGCGACCAGAAGGTGGCCGTGGTCGGCGGCGGCAACACCGCCGTGGAAGAGGCGATCTACCTCGCCAATCTCGCCGCGCATGTCACGCTGATCCACCGCCGCGACAAGCTTCGCGCGGAGGCGATCCTCCAGGACCGTCTGCGCGCGCTTGCCGATGCGGGAAAGGTGTCGTTCCTGTGGAACCACGAGGTGGACGAAGTGCTGGGCGGCGACGGCGGCGTCACCGGTGTGCGCGTGCGTGCCACGGGTGACGGCAGGCTGCGGGACCTCGACGTGACCGGCCTGTTCATCGCCGTCGGGCACACGCCGAACACGGAGCTGTTCGCCGGCCAGCTCGAGATGAAGAACGGCTACATCGTGGTGAAGACCGGCCTGTCCGGTGACGCGACGGCGACCAGCGTGGCGGGTGTGTTCGCGGCGGGCGACGTCGCCGATCACGTCTACCGCCAGGCGGTGACGTCGGCGGGAACGGGCTGCATGGCCGCGCTCGACGCGGATCGTTACCTCGAGCGCGCGGGCGGCGGCTGAGCTGCGGCGATGACCGTCCGGGTCGCACGTTCGCTTGCCGGCGTGGACGCCGCGCAGTGGAACGCGCTGGCCGGCGATGGCGAACCCTTCCTTCGGCACGAGTTCCTGCTGGCGCTGGAGGAATCCGGCTGCGCCACGCCCGAGACGGGCTGGGACGCGCATCACCTGCTGCATGTCGACCAGTCCGGCGCGCTCGACGGCGCGATGCCCCTTTACCTGAAGTCCCATTCCTGGGGCGAGTTCGTGTTCGACTTTGCCTGGGCCGAAGCCTTCCATCGCGCGGGTCAGCGCTATTACCCCCGCCTGGTCTCGGCCGTGCCGTTCACGCCCGCAACGGGGCCGCGTCTGCTGGCCCGGTCCTCGGCCGTGCGCGACGAGTTGATCGCGGCGGCGCGCGGGCTGGCGCGCGACCTGGGCGTGTCCTCGCTGCACGTGCTGTTTCCGGCAGCGGCCGACCAGGAGTCGCTGGCGGCGGCGGGACTGATGCGTCGCCTCGATTGCCAGTTTCACTGGCGCGCTGACGGCAGCCGCGATTTCGACGAATGGCTGGGGTCGTTCGCCTCGGAAAAGCGCAAGAAGGTCCGGCGCGAACGCCGGCGCGTGGCGGAGTCCGGCCTGCAGTGCCGCCGCATGACCGGCGCCGAACTCGACCCGCCGGCCGTCGAGGCGGTCTACCGCCTGCACGCGATGACCTTCGCGCGCTATGGCAACGCGCCCTACCTGAATGCCGGCTTCTTCGACAGACTCGCGCGCACGATGCCGGAGGCGATGGTCGTCGAGCTGGCGGAACTGGGTGGCGAGCCGGTGGCCTGCGCAGTCTCGCTGCGGAGCGCCGGCACCCTCTTCGGCCGCTACTGGGGCGCCGCGGGCGAGTTCCACAGCCTGCACTTCGAGTTGTGCTACTACCGCGGCATCGAGTACTGCCTGCGCGAGGGCCTCGGGCGCTTCGAGCCGGGCACGCAGGGCGAACACAAGCTGCTGCGCGGCTTCATGCCCACGCCGGTCTGGTCGCTGCACGAGATCGTCGACCCGCGTTTCTCGGCGCCGATCGGCGCCTGGCTGGCGCGCGAGCGCCGGCGCCGGCGCCAGTGGCTGGCGCAGGCCTTGCGGCACCTGCCCTTCCGGCGCGGGGACGGGCCCGCTAGGCTGCCTGCCGATGTCCGGGATTGCCTGGCTGCAGAAGACTGACCCGCCGGCGGCGTTGCCGCCGACGTCCCGCGCGCTCGCCGAGCCGAACGGCCTGCTGGCGGTCGGCGGCGCGCTCACGCCGGAATGGCTGGTGCACGCCTACCGCCACGGCGTGTTCCCATGGTACTCGGCCGAGCAGCCGATCCTGTGGTGGGCGCCGGACCCTCGCGCCGTGCTGGTTCCGGCCGAGTTCCGCAAATCGAGGAGCCTGGCGCGCTCGATCCGGCGCCGCGGATACGAGACCCGCATCGACACGGCATTCGAGGCCGTCATCGCCGCCTGTGCCGGCCCCCGGCGCGGCAGCCCGGGCACCTGGATCACGCCCGAGATGCATGCGGCCTATGTCGAACTGCATCGCCGCGGGCTCGCCCATTCCTTCGAGACCTGGTCGGGCGGCGAGCTCGTGGGCGGCCTCTATGGGGTCGCGCTCGGCCGGCTGTTCTTCGGCGAGTCCATGTTCAGCCACAGCGTCGACGCCTCCAAGGCCGCGCTTGCGCGCCTGGTCGAGGAATGCCTGCAGCGCGGCGTTCCGCTGATCGACTGTCAGATGCCCTCCCCGCACCTCGCGAGCCTCGGCAGCCGCAACCTGCCGCGGCGCGAGTTCGAGCTGGCGCTCGCGCGGCATCTCGCGGAACCGCCCCCGATGTGGCGCTGACGACACAATTCATTGCGCTGCAGCAGCGGCTCCGGCACAATCCGCGCGGTTTTGGCGACGGCAGGACCGGATGGCGAAGGAAGAGGCAATCCAGATGGACGGCGAGGTCGTCGAGACCCTGCCCAACACGACTTTCCGCGTGAAGCTGCAAAACGGCCACGTCGTCACCGCGCACATCTCCGGCAAGATGCGCAAGCACTACATCCGCATCCTGACCGGCGACACGGTCACCGTCGAACTGACGCCCTACGACCTCAGCAAGGGCCGCATCGTCTACCGCGCCCGCTGAGATAAAGGGGACGCGTCCAATTACCGCTCAACGGTAATTGGACGCGTCCCCTTTAAAATCAGTCCTGGCCGAGCAGTTCCGGGGTGCGCGCGGGGCGGGATTCGAGCGCAAGCCCGCCGCCGTCGGCGGCGAGCGTCACCCGCACGCTGCCGCCGCCCGCCAGGCTGCCGAACAGCAGTTCCTCGGCCAGCGGCCGCTTGACGTGCTCCTGCAGCACGCGCGCCATGGGCCGCGCACCCATCTTCGGGTCGTAGCCTTTCTCCGCGATCCAGCGCCGGGCGGCATCGTCCACCGTGAGCGCCACCCCCTTCTGCTCCAGTTGCGCCTCGACCTCGAGCAGCAGCTTGTCCACCACGCGCTCGATCGTGGGCGGGTCCAGCGGCGCAAACTGGATGATCGCGTCGAGGCGATTGCGGAACTCGGGCGAGAAGATCCGCCGCACCGCCTCCATGCCGTCGGGCGCATGGTCCTGCTGCGTGAAGCCGATGCTGGCGCGGCTCATTTCGGCGGCGCCCGCGTTGGTCGTCATGACGATGACCACGTGGCGGAAATCCGCCTTGCGGCCGTTGTTGTCGGTGAGCGTGCCGTGGTCCATGACCTGCAGCAGCAGGTTGAACACGTCCGGGTGCGCCTTCTCGATCTCGTCGAGCAGCAGCACGCAGTGCGGCTGCTTGGCGATCGCCTCGGTGAGCAGCCCGCCCTGGTCGAAGCCCACGTAGCCGGGCGGCGCGCCGATCAGGCGCGATACCGTGTGGCGCTCCATGTACTCGGACATGTCGAAGCGCAGGAACTCGACGCCGAGCGCGACCGCGAGCTGGCGCGTGACCTCGGTCTTGCCGACCCCGGTGGGCCCGGCGAACAGGAAGCTGCCGACCGGGCGGCGCTCGTTGCCGAGTCCTGCCCGCGACATCTTGATCGCGGCCGCGAGCGCGTCGATGGCGGCGTCCTGGCCATAGATCACGAGCTTGAGGTTGCGCTGCAGGTTCGCCAGCATCTCGCGGTCCGAGAGCGACACGTTCTTCGGCGGGATGCGCGCGATGCGCGCCACCACGGCCTCGATGTGGGGAACGGTGACCGCCGTCTCCCGCTCGGCGGCGGGGCGCAGCCGCAGCGAGGCGCCCGCCTCGTCGACGACGTCGATCGCCTTGTCGGGCAGGTGGCGGTCGTTGATGTGCCGCTCCGAGAGTTCCGCCGCCGCGACCAGCGCCTCGTCGACGTAGGTCACCCCGTGGTGCTCCTCGAAGCGCGACCGGAGCCCGCGCAGGATGTCGACGGTCTCGGCGACGGTGGGCTCCACCACGTCGATCTTCTGGAAGCGGCGCGCGAGCGCGTGGTCCTTCTCGAAGATGCCGCGGTACTCCTGGTAGGTCGTCGAGCCGATGCAGCGCAGTTCGCCGGAAGCGAGCACCGGCTTGATCAGGTTGGAGGCGTCCATGACC
>JAHCAM010000040.1 GCA_019634895.1 Steroidobacteraceae bacterium
GCGCGGGCCTGAAGGGCCACCGCATCGGCGGCGCGCAGGTGTCGCCGAAGCACGCGAATTTCATCGTCAACACCGGCGCGGCGCGCGCCGCGGACATCGAGGCGCTGATTTCCCATGTGCAGGCGGTCGTCGCGCGCGTGCACGGCGTGCGCCTGGTGCCGGAAGTGCGCGTGGTCGGGGAGGCCGCGTGAGCGACCACCGCATCAGGCGTGCGCTCGCATCGCGGCCGGGATCCCTGCTCGCTCGCTCAGGCCGGCGACCGGATTCGCTCGCTCGCAGGATCCCGGCCGCTCGCGGCGCACGCCCGCTGCCGCGGCCGGCGCGCGCGAGGTGGCGGGGTGCTCGCGAGCAAACTCGTGAGTTCCGGCGGAGTTTGCGGGCGAGCCACCCCGCCGGATCCCGCGCGCGCCGGCCAAGGCGCCTGGCGGTGACGTCGTGAGCCGCCTGCGCGCGACCGGCATCGGGTTCCGCCGCGTCAGCGACGCCGCCGCATTCGGCCGGGTGGCCGTACTCATGGGCGGCGCCTCGGCCGAGCGCGAAGTGTCGCTGATGACCGGCAGCGCGGTGCTCGAGGCGCTGGTTGCGCGCGGCGTGCAGGCGACGGCGTTCGACCCGGCCGAGCGGCCGCTGACCGCGCTGGTGGACGAGAACGTGGACCGCGTCTGGATCGCGCTGCACGGGCCGGGTGGCGAGGACGGCGCGGTGCAGGGCGCGCTCGAGTGGCTGGGCGTGCCGTACACGGGTTCGGGCGTGCTCGGTTCCGCGCTCGGCATGGACAAGCTGCGGACCAAGCAGCTGGCGCAGGCCGCGGGCGTCGCCACGCCGCCCTGGGTCGTGCTGGCGAGCGCCGCCGATTGCGAGCGGGCGGTGGCCGCGCTCGGCCTGCCGCTCGCGGTCAAGCCGGCCTCGCAGGGCTCGAGCGTGGGCATGAGCCGCGTCACCAGCGCCGCCGAGATGCCGGCCGCCTGGCGCGCGGCATCGGCGCTCGATGCGGTGGTGATTGCCGAGCGCTGGATCACGGGGGGCGAGTACACGGTCGCCGTGCTGCAGGGCGAGGCGCTGCCCGCGATCCGCATCGAGACGCCGCGCGAGTTCTACGACTACCAGGCCAAGTACTTCGCCGACGACACGCGCTACCTCATTCCCTGCGGCCTGCCGGCCGCCGGCGAGGCGGCGCTGGCACGGGCCGCGCTCGCCACCTTCGCCGCGGTCGGCGCCGGCGGCTGGGGACGGGTGGACTTCGTCGCCGGGCCGGACGGCAATCCGCTGCTGCTCGAGATCAACACCGTGCCGGGCATGACCAGCCACTCGCTGGTGCCGATGGCCGCGCGCGCCACCGGCATCGATTTTCCCGAGCTCGCCTGGCGCGTGCTCGAAACCAGCTTCGCGCGGGAGCGGACCTGACCATGGGCTGGCTGCGCAAGCGCAACCGGCGCAAGCCCGCGGGCCGGCGCATCGAGCTGCCGGACCTCGAGTGGCCGCGCGCCGGGCGGGTGGCCGGTGCGCTCGCGGCCCTGGCTGCGCTCGCGGCGCTGCTCGCGCTCGGCCTCGACCAGCCGGTGCGCGCGGTGGTGATCGACGGGCCGTTCCAGCGCGTCGCTGCGGTCGAGGTCGAGCAGGCCGCGCGCGGCGCGATCCGCGGCGGCTTCGTCAGCGCGGACCTCGACCGGCTGCGCGCGGCGGTCGAGTCGCTCGCCTGGGTGGACCGCGCGCGCGTGCAGCGCCTGTGGCCCGACCGCATCCGCGTCGAGATCGTCGAGCAGCAGCCGGCGGCGCGCTGGGGCGACGACGGACTGCTCAACACGCGCGGCGAACTGTTCGCGACCGGCGTGCGCCACGTGCCGCCGGAGCTGCCGCGCCTGGACGGGCCGCCGGGCACGGAATGGCAGGTGGCGCAGCGCTACCTGGCGGTCCAGGGCCGGCTGGTCGAGCAGGGCCTGCGGGTGGCGGCGCTGTCCATGGACCCGCGCGGCGCCTGGCAGCTCACGCTGTCGAACGGCGTGACGGTGCGCCTCGGCCGCCGCCAGGTGGACGAGCGCATGGAGCGCTTCCTGCACGTCGGCGCCCAGGTGATCGCGGGCCGCGCCGCCGACATCGACTACATCGACATGCGCTACTCGAACGGCTTTTCGATCGGCTGGCGGCGCGACCGCAAGCCCGCGCGCACGACGCCGGCCGCCATGGCCGGCCGCATCACGGGAGATGACCGCACCGATGGCTAAGCGTTCCGACCGCAACCTGATCGTGGGGCTCGACATCGGCACGTCGAAGGTCGTGGCCCTGGTCGGCGAGATGCACGCCGACGGCAGCCTCGAGGTGATCGGCCTCGGCTCGCATCCGTCGCGCGGCCTCAAGAAGGGCGTGGTGGTCAACATCGACTCCACCGTGCAGTCGATCCAGCGCGCGGTCGAGGAAGCGGAACTGATGGCCGGCGTCGAGATCCGCTCGGTGTTCACGGGCATCGCCGGCAGCCACGTCCGCAGCCTCAACTCGCACGGCATCGTCGCGATCAAGGACAAGGAGGTCGTGGGTGGCGACGTGTCGCGGGTGATGGACGCCGCCCAGGCGGTGCCGGTGCCGGCCGACCAGAAGATCCTGCACGTGCTGCCGCAGGAATTCATCATCGACGGGCAGGAGGGCATCCGCGAGCCCATCGGCATGTCGGGCGTGCGCCTCGAGGCACGCGTGCACATCGTCACCGGGGCCGAGAGCGCGGCGCAGAACATCGTCAAGTGCGTGCAGCGCTGCGGGCTCGAGGTCGAGGACATCGTGCTCGAGCAGCTCGCCTCGTCTTTCGCGGTGCTGACCGAGGACGAGAAGGACCTCGGCGTCTGCCTGGTGGACATCGGCGGCGGCACCACCGACGTCGCCATGTTCTCGCACGGCGCGATCCGGCACACCGCGGTGATCCCGGTCGCCGGCGACCAGGTCACCAACGACATCGCGGTGTCGATGCGCACGCCGACCCCGTACGCGGAGGAGATCAAGATCCGCTACGCCTGCGCGCTGTCGCAGCTCGCCAATCCCGACGAGACCATCGAGGTGCCTTCGGTCGGCGACCGGCCGCCGCGCCGGCTCGCGCGCCAGACGCTGGCCGAGATCGTCGAGCCGCGCTACGAGGAGCTGTTCACGCTGATCCGCGACGAGCTGCGCCGTTCCGGCTTCGAGGAGGCGATCGCGGCCGGCATCGTGCTGACCGGCGGCAGCGCAAAGATGGAAGGCGCGGTCGAGCTGGCCGAGGAGGTGTTCCACGTCCCGGTGCGCCTCGGCGTGCCGCAGGGCGTGACCGGCCTCGGCGACGTGGTCCGGAATCCGATCCACGCCACCGGCGTGGGCCTGCTGCTGTACGGCCGGGCGAACCTCGGCCAGCCGGCGCCGAAACTGGTCGGCGACGGCGTGAAGACGGTGCTGGAGAGGATGAAGTCATGGTTCCAGGGATACTTCTAGCGGAGGAGACGACATGTTCGAACTGATGGATTCATACAGCCAAAGCGCTGTGATCAAGGTGCTCGGCGTGGGCGGCGGCGGCGGCAACGCGGTCGCGCACATGGCCAAGTGCGGCATCGAGGGCGTCGAGTTCATCTGCGTGAACACCGACGCGCAGGCGCTCAAGCACTCGCAGGTGAAGACCTCGCTGCAGATCGGCTGCAACATCACCAAGGGCCTCGGCGCCGGCGCCAACCCCGAGGTGGGCCGGCAGGCGGCGATGGAGGACCGCGACCGCATCATCGAGCTGATCGAGGGATGCGACATGCTGTTCGTCACCGCCGGCATGGGCGGCGGCACCGGCACCGGCGCGGCGCCGGTGGTCGCGCAGGTCGCGCGCGAGCTCGGCATCCTGACGGTCGCGGTCGTGACCAAGCCGTTCATCATGGAGGGCAGCAAGCGCGCCGCCATCGCCGACGTCGGCATCAACGAGCTGTCGCGCAACGTCGACTCGCTGATCACGATCCCGAACCAGAAGCTGCTGGCGGTGCTGGGCGGGCAGACCACCCTGCTGGACGCCTTCAAGCGCGCCAACGAGGTGCTGCAGGGCGCGGTGCAGGGCATCGCCGAGCTGATCACGCGGCCGGGCCTGATCAACGTGGACTTCGCCGACGTGCGCACCGTGATGTCGGAGACCGGCCTGGCGATGATGGGCTCCGGCGTCGGCACCGGCGATCACCGCGCGCGCGTCGCCGCGGAGATGGCGGTATCGTCGCCGCTGCTCGAGGACATCAACCTCGCCGGCGCGCACGGCATCCTGGTCAACGTCACCGCGGGCATGGACCTCTCGATCGGCGAGTTCGAGGAGGTCGGCAACACCGTCAAGCAGTTCGCGGCCGAGGATGCGACCGTCGTGGTCGGCACGGTCATCGAGCCGGAGATGAAGGGCGAACTGCGCGTGACCGTGGTGGCGACCGGACTCGGCCGCACGCCGGCCAAGGCGGCAGCGCCCGTCGTTGCAGCGCCGCAGCAGGCACCCGGCCAGCGCCGGCACGCCGACGTCAAGCTGGTGGCCGCGCGCGCGCGCCAGGCGCCGCCGGACTACAGCCACCTCGACCGTCCCGCGATCCAGCGCAACCAGACGCAGCGCGCGGTCGGCGACGGGCTGCGGGCGCCGACGTCCGAGGATGTCCTCGACATCCCGGCGTTCCTGCGCCGCCAGGCCGACTGAGGGCGGCGGCGATGCGGTCGACGGCGGGCCGCGACGGCCTGCGGATCGCGCGCCTGCGGCTGCGCGCCTGGCGCAATGCGTCGGGACGGCGCGCCGCGCGCGAACGGCAGCGGGACGGGACTCCCGCGCCATGAGACGGGGTTCACGGTCGCCGGCGCTCCTCCGCTGGCCGGCGGCCGTCCGACCCCGCCGTGGTATAAGCTACCGCGTCCGATTTCCATAGGCATTGCATGGCCCAGCAACGGACCCTGAAATCATCCATCCGCGCGACCGGCATCGGCCTGCACACCGGGCGCAAGGTGCTCATGGTGCTGCGGCCCGCGCCGCCGAACACGGGCATCGTGTTCCGCCGCGTGGACCTCGACCCGCCGGTGGACATCCCGGCGCGGGCCACCCATGTCACCGAGACCACGCTCGGCACCACGCTGTCGCTGGACGGCGCTGGCGTCTCGACCGTCGAGCATCTCCTCTCCGCGCTCGCCGGCCTCGGCATCGACAACTGCTTCGTCGAGCTGACCGCCGCCGAGGTGCCGATCATGGACGGCAGCGCCGGCCCGTTCGTGTTCCTGGTGCAGTCGGCCGGCATCGAGGAGCAGCCGGCGCCCAAGCGCTTCGTGCGCGTGCGCAGGCCGGTCGAAGTGAGGGAGGGCGACAAGTGGGCGCGCTTCGAGCCGCACGAGGGCTTCCGCGTCAACTTCGAGATCGAGTTCGACCATCCCGTGTTCCATCGCCACGCGCAGCGCGCGACGATGGAGTTCTCGACCACGGCCTTCCTGCGCGAAGTCAGCCGTGCGCGCACCTTCGGCTTCATGCGCGACCTGGAGACGCTGCGCGGGCGCAATCTCGCGCTCGGCGGCACGCTCGACAACGCCATCGTGCTCGACGACTACCGGATCCTGAACGAGGACGGTCTGCGCTACGAGGACGAGTTCGTGCGCCACAAGATCCTGGACGCGATCGGCGACCTCTACCTGCTCGGCCACTCGCTGATCGGCGAGTACACGGCCTTCAAGTCCGGCCACGGCCTCAACAACCGGCTGCTGCGCGCGATGCTGGCGGATGCCGAGGCCTGGGAAGAGGTGACGTTCCGCGACGAGGCCGCGTCGCCCATTTCCTACGCCACCACCGCCGGCGCCACGGCCTGACGGCCTAACGGTGGCGTTGGCCGCGCACCTTCACCTTCAGCCGGTCCACCGGCGCAGCGAGATCCGCGGCCAGGTCGTCCAGTAACCGCGGCGCCAGGTAGCGCAGGCGCGTGCCCCAGGCCGCAGACCGCACCAGCACGGTGAGGGTCCCGTCCTTGAGGCTCGCGCCCCAGACCTCCTCCGTGAGCTCGGTAGGCAGCCGGCACCGCAATGCCACCAGGGTCCTCTCCGCCTGCCCGGCGCCCTCGCGCAGGCGGGCCAGCGCCCCAGGGGCCTTGGCCAGCAAGTCACTGACGGGGGTCGGTTTTTTGTCGCGCGGACTCAGGATTATGTCCAACGGGTCAGGAAAGTTCTTGAGTTTTAAGGGTTTTTTTGGCACCTTGCGCGCGTCTGGGGAGGCCCTTGGCGGTCGGGTGCAGACGATCATTATGAACTTCAAGCGCCTGCTCGCGTATTCGGCCGGGGGAGCCGCCGTGCTTTTGCTGGTCGCGGGTGCCTGGCATGCCGGCAGCACCTGGGGCGGCGCCAGCCCTGTTTCCACGCACACGATCGCGCGCTGGCAGGAAGACCTGGCCGAGCAGCAGGCCGAACTCGGGAAGATCGGGCAGAGCGTGGATGACCGGGTCGCGACGCTCGCCACCCGCGTCGGCCAGATGCAGGCGCAGTTGCTTCGGCTCGATGCGCTCGGCAGGCACCTGACCGAGGTCGCGAAACTCAAGCGCGGCGAGTTCGACTTTGACCAGCCGCCCGCCGTCGGTGGCCCCGAGTCGGCCGCCGGCGAGAGCCCGGTGGTGCCGGCGCTCGACGCCATGATCGATTCGCTGGGCGCCCAGATCGAGGACCGCCGCCGCCAGTTGACGGCGCTGCAGAGCCTGATCCTGACGCGCGAGCTCGCGCGGCAGATCGTCCCGGGCGGGCGCCCGGTCGAGGCGGGCTACATTTCCTCGCTGTATGGTCAGCGCACCGACCCCTTCGAAGGCCACCAGGCCAATCACCAGGGCATCGATTTCGCGGCCCCGCCGGGCACGCGCGTGCTCGCGGTCGCCGACGGCATCGTCAGCCACGCCGGTGCCGACGGCGGCTACGGGCGGTTGGTCGAGATCACGCACGGCAACGGCTACCTGACGCGCTATGCGCACAATTCCAAGCTCCTCGTCGAGCCCGGCCAGACCGTCAAGCGCGGCGACGCGATCGCGCTCATCGGCTCGACCGGCCGCTCGACCGGCACGCACCTGCATTTCGAGGTGCTGCAGGACGGCAGGCCGGTCAATCCGCTGTCCTTCGTGAGCCGCTGATCCCCTGGATCGGCACGAAATCGGCCCCACACTGTCGTAGTAAACTACCGGTTTTTGGCCGGTCTTCGCCGTGCGGAACCCTCCGCGGCGGGGCTCTCCGGTCCGAGGTCCCAGGCGCGTGTTGAAACTCTTTACGTGGATATTCGGCAGCCGGAACCAGCGGCTGCTGCGCCAGTACGCCGAGCGCGTGCGCCGGGCCAACGGCTTCGCCGACGCGCTCGCGGCGCTGTCCGACGAGGCGCTGCGCGGACAGACGGAGAAGTTCCGTGCCCGCCTGGCCGGCGGCGAGACGCTCGACGACCTGCTGCCGGAGGCATTCGCGACCGCGCGCGAGGCCGCGACGCGCGCCGTCGGCCTGCGCCCGTTCGACGTGCAGCTGATCGGCGGCATGGTGCTGCACGAAGGCAAGATCTCCGAGATGCGCACCGGCGAGGGCAAGACGCTGGTCGCCACGCTGCCCGTGTACCTGAACGCACTGGCCGGCAAGGGCGTGCACGTCGTGACGGTCAACGAGTACCTGGCGCAGCGCGACGCCGAGTGGATGGGCCCGATCTACCGAGCGCTCGGCCTCTCGGTCGGCGTGATCACCAGCGGCCAGCCCCCGCAGGAGAAGCGCGCCGCCTACGCCTGCGACGTCACCTACGGCACCAACAACGAGTATGGCTTCGACTACCTGCGCGACAACCTGGCGCAGCGGCTCGAGGACCGCGTGCAGCGCGGCCAGCACTACGCGATCGTCGACGAGGTGGACTCGATCCTGATCGACGAGGCCCGCACGCCGCTCATCATCTCGGGCCCGGCCGAGGAGAGCACCGAGCTCTACGTCAAGATCAACGCGCTGGTGCCGAAATTCCGGCGCCAGTCCGCGGAGGAGGGCGAGGGCGACTTCTTCGCCGACGAGAAGTCGCGCCAGGTCCACCTGTCCGAGACCGGCTTCGAGAAGGCCGAGGAGCTGATGCAGCAGGCCGGCCTGCTGCGCGAGGGCGACAGCCTCTACGACGCCGCCAGCATCCGGCTGATGCACCACCTGAACGCCGCGCTGCGCGCGCACACGCTGTACCACCGCGACGTCGAGTACATCGTCAGGAACGGCGAGGTGATCATCGTCGACGAGTTCACCGGCCGCACCATGCCCGGGCGGCGCTGGTCCGACGGCCTGCACCAGGCGGTCGAGGCGAAGGAAGGCGTGCGCATCCGCGAAGAGAACCAGACCATCGCCTCGATCACCTTCCAGAACTACTTCCGCCTGTACCCGAAGCTGGCCGGCATGACCGGCACGGCGGACACCGAGGCCTTCGAGTTCCAGCAGATCTACGGGCTCGAGGTGGTCGTCGTGCCGACGCACCGGCCGATGATCCGCAAGGACCTGCCGGACCTGGTGTACCTGAACCAGAAGGACAAGTTCGACGCCATCGTCGAGGACATCCGCGACTGCGTGAAGCGCGGCCAGCCGGCCCTCGTCGGCACCACCTCGATCGACACCTCGGAGAAGCTGTCGGGCTTCCTCAAGGAACAGGGCATCGCGCACGCCGTGCTGAACGCCAAGCAGCACGACCGCGAGGCGATGATCATCGCCCAGGCCGGCCGCCCCGGCACCGTGACGATCGCGACCAACATGGCCGGCCGCGGCACCGACATCGTGCTGGGCGGCAACGTGGGCAAGCAGGTCGAGCAGCTGCGCAAGGATGGCGTCCTGTCCGGGGACGAGCTGGCGGCGAAGACACGCGAGCTCGAGGGCGAGTGGCAGAGGCTGCACGAGCAGGTGATCGCGGCCGGCGGCCTGCACATCATCGGCACCGAGCGCCACGAGTCGCGGCGCATCGACAACCAGCTGCGCGGCCGCTCGGGCCGGCAGGGCGACCCGGGCTCGAGCCGGTTCTACCTGTCGCTCGAGGACAACCTGATGCGCATCTTCGGCGACCCGCAGCGCACCAAGTCGCTGCTGCGCACGGTCGGCATGCGCGAGGGCGAGGCGATCGAGAGCGGCATGCTGACGCGCCAGATCGAGCGCGCGCAGCGCAAGGTCGAGTCGCACAACTTCGACGCCCGCAAGAACCTGCTCGAGTACGACGACGTCGCCAACGACCAGCGCAAGGTCATCTACCGCCAGCGCACCGAGATCATGTCCACCGACGACATCGGCGGCGTGATCCGCGACGTGCGCACCGAGGTCGTGCAGGGGCTGGTGGACCAGTACATCCCGCCGGACAGCGTCGAGGAGCAGTGGGACGTCGCGGGCCTCGAGCAGGCGGTCGAGCGCGACTTCGGCGTGCGCACCGGCCTCGCCGCCTGGCTCGCCGAGGACCCGTCGCGGCAGGGGCAGGAGGCGGCGGACCGCCTGCTCACGGCGATCGAGGCCGCCTACGAGGAGAAGGTGCAGCAGGTCGGCGCGCCGGTCATGCGGCACCTCGAGCGCGCGGTCATGCTGCAGCAGCTCGACGTGCACTGGCGCGAGCACCTCGCCGCCATGGATTACCTGCGCCAGGGCATCTACCTGCGCGCCTACGCGCAGAAGAACCCGAAGCAGGAATACAAGCGCGAGGCGTTCGCGCTGTTCACGGCCATGCTCGAGCGCATCCGCGGCGACACCGTCATGCTGCTGCAGCGCCTGCAGGTGCGCAGCGAGGAGGAGATCGAGCGCGAGGAGGCCGAGCGCCGCCGCCGGCTGCAGAGCCGCATGCAGCTGCAGCACGCGCCCCCGCCCGAGCTCGCAGCGCCGGTGTCTGCGGCGGGGGCCGAACCAGCGCCGGGCCGCGGCATGGCGCCGCCGGTGCCGCCGCCGGAATCCACCCCGTTCGTGCGCGGCGAGCGTAAGATCGGGCGCAACGAGCCCTGCCCCTGTGGTTCGGGCCGCAAGTACAAGCATTGTCACGGGGCGCTGCAGCACGCCTGACGCTGACCGCTCCGCGGTCGAGACGAGGGTCCAGGGATGGCCGGTTCGGATGAAATCCATGTCGTCGCCGGCGCCTTGCGCGACGCCGCAGGCCGGATCCTGATCGCGCAGCGCCCGCGCGGCAGCCACATGGCCGGGCGCTGGGAATTCCCCGGCGGCAAGCTCGGTCCGGGCGAGGATGCCCTCGAGGGCCTGCGCCGCGAACTCGCCGAGGAACTCGGCGTCGTCGTGCACGACGCGCGGCCCCTGATCCGCCTGCGCCACGAGTACCCTGACCGGCGCGTGCTGCTGGACGTCTGGCAGGTGACCCGCTACGAGGGCGAACCGCGGCCGCTGGACCGGCAGGAGCTGGCCTGGGCCGCGCCCGACGAGTTGCCGCGGCACGACCTGCTGGAGGCGGACCGGGCGATCGTGACCGCGCTGCGGCTGCCCCGGATTGCCCGCGTGGTCGACAGCGCGGAAGAACTGGCGGCGCTGGCCGGCGGTCTCGCGCAGACCATCCTCTGGCCGCTGCCGGAATCAGGCGAGGGTGCGCCGAAACGTGAGGCGGTGCAGGCGGCGCGCGCGGCGGGGCACCGTATCTTCATGCTGGGCGACGGCTTCGAGACCGTGCGCGCGGCCGCGCAGACCGGCTGCGACGGCGCGGTACTGCACTGGCGCGGGCAGCAGCTGCATGTGGACCAGAGCGGCGCGTTCCTGGTCGGCGCGCATTGCGAGGACATCAAGGGCGCGCTGGAGGCCGTTTCCGAGGGCGCGCACTTCCTGATCCTGGCGCCCACCGACAGTTATGTCTCCGATCGCTACCTGCGGCTGCTCTGCGATCGCGCTGGCGTGCCCGTGTTCGCCGGCTGGCGCCCCGATGCCCGCAAGCTCGAGCAACTACAGCAGGCCGGCGCGCACGGCTGCGCCATCAAACGCAAATAAAGGGGACGCGTCCAATTAAGCTCAAATAAAGGGGACGCGTCCAATTAACCGAGCTTAATTGGACGCGTCCCCTTTATTTCAGGTGCCGGTCGAAGAAGTCGAGGATGGTCGTCCAGCCGTGGATGCCGGTGTCCCTGAACGACAGCGCGGCGTGGCGGCTGCCCGGGTAGGCGACCATCTCGAACGGCAGGCCCTTCGCCACCAGCAGCGGAATCAGCTTGGTGGTGTTGGTGAACAGCACGTTGTCGTCGGCCATGCCGTGGATCAGCAGCAGCCGGTCGGAGATCGCGCCGGCGTGCGTCAGCACGTCCGATTGCCGGTAGCCGTCGGGATTCTCCTGCGGTGTGCCGAGGTAGCGCTCGGTGTAGTGCGTGTCATAGAGCGCCCATTCGGTCACCGGCGCGCCGGCGACGCCGGCCCGGAACGTGCCGGGCGACTGCGCCAGGAGCATCAGCGTCATGTAGCCGCCATAGCTCCAGCCGTAGACGCCGACGCGCGCAGGATCGATGAACGGCTGGCCCTTGAGCCAGTCGATGCCCGCGAGCTGGTCGGCGACCTCGACCCCGCCCAGCCGGCGATACAGCGCCTCGTTGAACGCGCGCCCGCGGCTGCCGGAGCCGCGATTGTCGAGCGCGAACACCACGTAGCCGCGCTGGGTGAGGAGCTGCACGGCCTGGCCGCCGCGCCGGTCGCCCCAGCGCCGCGCGACCGTCTGCACGGTCGGCCCGCCGTAGACGAGCAGCACCGCCGGATGGCGCCGCGCCGGGTCGAAGCCCGCCGGCTTGTGCATCTGCCAGTAGAGCGGCGTGCCGTCGGCGGCCGCGATCGAGCCGTACTCGGGCGTCGAATGGCGGTCGAGGTAGGGGGCGTAAGGGTGCGAGGCGTCGAGCCGGTTCTCGACCAGCCAGGCGAGCCGCCGGCCGTTGGCGTCGTGCAGCGAGACCTGCGGCGGCTGGCCGGGGTCGCTGTAGCCCACGATCATGCGCCGCGCATCGCGCGACATCGTCACGTTGTGCCAGCCGTCGCGCGTCGTCAGCGCGACCGGCTCGCGCGCCGCTCCCGCGTCGAGGTCGGCGGCGTAGAGCTGCCGCTCGAGCGGCGACTTCTTCGTCGCCATGAAATACACGCGCCCGCGGCGTTCGTCCACGCCGCGCACCGCCGGCGCATGCCAGTCGCCCTCGACGTCCCAGTCGCCCGCGGTGACCGCACCCTTCAGCATGCCGACGTAGTCGAAGCGGTACAGGTGACGGTGGCCGCTGCGCTCGGACGCCCACAGGATCTCGCGCCGCTGCGGCAGGAAGTAGAGATCGTCGTGCAGCGCGACCCAGGTGTCGCTGCGCTCGGAGAACAGCTCCTGGCCCTCGCCGCCGGTCGCCGGGAATGCGATCAGGTCGAGGCGCTTCTGGTCGCGTGACTGCCGCTGCACCAGCACCCGGTCGCCCTCGGGAAACCAGTCCACGCGCGCGAGGTACTGGTCCTTCCGCCCGAGGTCCGCCCAGCCGACCGCGCCGGTGGCGAGCGAGAGGATCGCAAGCCGGACCTCGGCGTTCGCCTCGCCGGTCGCCGGATAGCGCTGGCGGAAGCTGCGCACGCCGTCGGGGCCGATCTCGAAGCGCTCCACCTCGGCGACCGGCGACTCGTCCACGCGGGTGTAGGCGACGTGGCGCTCGTCCGGCGACCACCAGTAGCCGGTGTTGCGGCCCATCTCCTCCTGCGCGATGAACTCGGCGACGCCGTGGCTGACGGGCCCGCCGCCGCCGGTGGTGAGGCGCCGCTCGGTGCCGGAGGAAAGCTCGACCGCGTAGAGGTCCTGGTCACGGACGAAGCTCACGTAAGTGCCGCGCGGCGAGTAGCGCGGGTCGGTCTCGAAGGCCTCCGTGGCGGTCAGGCGGCGCACGGCCCGGTCCGCCGGCTTGCCGAGCTCGTAGTGATAGAGGTCGCCGGCGAGCGGAAACAGCAGCGCCCGCGAGTCCGGCGCCCACTGGTACTCGACGATGCCGCGCAGTGCGGCGATGCGCTGGCGCTCGCGCCGCGCCTCTTCCTCGGCCGACAGCGCGCCCTCGCTCGGCACCAGCGCGCGCGAATCCACCAGCAGCCGGTGCCGGCCGCTGCCGATGTCATAGGCCCAGAGGTCATAGACCGTCGGCGCGTCGTCGCGGCCGCGCAGGTAGCTCACGAGCCTGCCGTCCGGCGAGAAGCGCGCGAGCCGCAGCGACGGGCCGGCGAGATCCGGGGCCTCGAACAGCCGCTCGACGGTGAGATCGGCCGCCAGCGCGGGCCCGAGGGCAAGGGCCGCCGTGAGCCCGGTCACGAATGAACGCATCGTCGCTCCGTCCTGTCGCAGGTGGGTCAGGGGCCGGCGGATGCCTTTGCTAGACTTCGGGCCCGGTCCGTACTGGAGTGTAAGCAACGGTGTCCCGCTATGTCATATCCGGCCTTGCCCTGGCCGCGCTTGCTGCCTGCGCCGGCATGAGCGCGAACGGCGATTCTGCGTCCCCCGGCCTGCGCTATCCGGCGGCAGCGCGCGGCGCGGTCACGGACGCCTATCACGGCACGACGGTCGCCGACCCCTATCGCTGGATGGAAGCGCCCTCCGCTGAGCTGTCGCGCTGGGTCGCGGCGCAGAACGAGCTGGCGCAGCCCTACCTGGACGCGATCCCGGCGCGCGCGGCGATCCAGCAGCGCCTGACGGAACTGTGGGACTACGAGCAGTACGGCTACGCCTGGCTCGACGACAAGTCGCGCATGCCGGTAAGGAAGGGCGGGCGCTACTTCTTCGTCGAGAAGAGCGGCAAGCAGAACCAGGGTGTCCTGTACTGGGCCGAGTCGCTCTCGGCGACGCCGCGCGTGCTGGTGGACCCGAATACGCTGTCCGCGGACGCGACCGCGTCGCTCGCCAACTACTCGGTCAGCCCGGACGGGCGCTACGTCGCCTGGGCGGTTTCGGAAGGCGGTTCTGACTGGGACACCTGGCGCGTGCGCGAAGTGGAGACCGGCCGCGACCTGCCGGAGACGATCGGCGACACCAAGTTCACGAACGT
>JAHCAM010000041.1 GCA_019634895.1 Steroidobacteraceae bacterium
AAGACGACGTCGTCGGGAATCCACCACTTGGCCACACGCCCGCCGAGCCACGCGAGCAGCTCCTGCTTCGTCGGCGGCTCGCCCGGGCGCGGCACCACGACCAGCAGCGGCCGCTCGTCCCACTTCGGGTGCGGTATGCCGATCACCGCCGCCTGCAGCACTTTCGGGTGGCCGGCAGCGACGCACTCGAGGTCGATGGAGCTGATCCACTCGCCGCCGGACTTGATCACGTCCTTGGCGCGGTCGGTGATCTGCAGCGTCCCGTCCGGGCTGATGTTGGCGACGTCGCCGGTCGCAAACCAGCCGTCCGCGTCGTGCGCCGCGCTCGGCTCGCCGAGCTCGTAGTAGTCGCTGCAGACCCACGGCCCGCGCACCTTGAGCATGCCGGAGGACTTGCCGTCCCAGGGCAGCTCGCGCCCGCTGTCGTCCACGATCTTCATCTCGACGCCGTACACCGGCCGGCCCTGGCGCACGCGAAACGCATCCTGCTCGGACCCGCTCATGGCGTCGTAGCCCGGCGGCTTCGAGTTGGTCGTGCCGAGCGGGCTCATCTCGGTCATGCCCCAGGCATGGATGGTCCAGACGCCGTGGCGGTCGCGGAATTCGTTCATGATGGACAGCGGGCAGGCCGAGCCGCCGACCAGCACCTGCTCGAGCGAGTCGAGCACGATGCCCTGCTCGCGCGTGTAGTTGAGCAGCAGCTGCCAGACGGTCGGCACGCCGGCCGCGAGCGTGACCTTCTCCTCCTGGATCAGCGCGGCGAGCGTCGCGCCATCGCCCATCTTCGGCCCCGGGAACACGAACTTCGCGCCCACCATCGGCACGCTGTAGGGCAGGCCCCAGGCATTGGCGTGGAACATCGGCACCACTGCGAGGATGGTGTCGCGACGGCCGAAGCCCATGGTGTCCACCAGCGCCGAGGCGTAGCTGTGCAGCACGGTCGAGCGGTGGTCGTACAGCACGCCCTTCGGGTGCCCGGTGGTGCCGGAGGTGTAGCAGAGCGCGCTCGCCGTGCGCTCGTCGAGCTCGGGCCAGTCGAAGGTATCCGGCTCGCCGGCGATGAAGGCCTCGTAACCCTCGTTGCCGAGCACGATCACGCGCTCGACCGTCTTGAGCGCAGGACGCAACTTCTCGACCAGCGGCACCAGCGTCAGGTCCACGAACAGGAAACGGTCCTCCGCGTGGTTCGCGATGTAGACGATCTGTTCCGGGAACAGCCGCGGGTTCAGCGTGTGCAGGACCGCGCCAATGCAGGACACGGCGTAGTAGAGCTCGAGATGGCGGTAGTCGTTCCAGGCGAGCGTGGCGATGCGGTCGCCCGGGCCCACGCCGGCCCTGACCAGCGCATTCGCGAGCTGGCGCGCGCGCCGGAACACGTCGGCGAGCGTGCAGCGGTGGCGCGGGTTCTCGGCGGTGACGGAGACGACTTCGGCCGAGCCGTTCACGCGTTCGGCATGGCGCATGATCGAGGTGATCGTCAGCGGCGCAGGCATCATCAGGCCGCGCACGGTCATCTCACTTCATCGTCGGCATGGTGAACTCGGCGCCCTTCGAGCCCTCCGGCCAGCGCGCCGTGACGGTCTTGAGCCGGGTGTAGAACCGCACCCCGTCCGGCCCGTGCATGTGCAGCGGGCCGAACAGCGAGCGCTTCCAGCCGCCGAAGCTGTGGAAGGCCATCGGCACCGGGATCGGCACGTTGATGCCGACCATGCCGGCGGACACGCGCCGGGTGAACTCGCGCGCGGTGCCGCCGTCGCGGGTGAAGATCGCGGTGCCGTTGCCGAACTCGTGGCTGGCGATCAGCTCGAGCGCGGCATCGAGCGTCGGTACGCGCACGACGATCAGCACCGGCCCGAAGATCTCCTCGCGCCAGATGCGCATGGCGGGGGTCACGCGGTCGAACAGCACCGGGCCCATGAAGAACCCGCGCTCGTGGCCCGGCACCGTGAAGCCGCGGCCGTCGACGACCAGCTGCGCGCCTTCCTTGACGCCCGCATCCACGTAGCTCAGCACGCGCTCGAGATGCTCGCGCGTGACCAGCGGGCCCATGTCGGCGCCATCCGCCGTGCCCGGCAGGACGCGGATCGCCGCCAGCTCCGGCTTCAGCGCCTCAATGAGCCGGTCACCCGCATCGCCTACCGCCACCGCGCAGGAGATCGCCATGCAGCGCTCGCCGGCCGAGCCGTAGGCCGCGCCCGCGAGCGCATGCGCCGCAACCGCGACGTCCGCGTCCGGCATCACCACCATGTGGTTCTTGGCGCCGCCCAGGGCCTGCACGCGCTTGCCGTGCTCCGAACCCGTTCGATACACGTGCTCCGCCACCGGCGTCGAGCCGACGAAGCTGACGGCCTCCACGCCGGGATCCGTCAGCAGGGTGTCCACGGCGTCGCGATCGCCGTTGACGACGTTCAGCACGCCCGCGGGCGCGCCGGCCTCAGCCAGCAGTTCGGCGAGCCGCAGCGGGCAGCCGGGATCCTTTTCGGAGGGCTTGAGCACGAAGGTGTTGCCGCAGGCGATGGCGACCGGGAACATCCACATCGGCACCATGGCCGGGAAATTGAACGGCGTGATGCCGGCGCAGACGCCGACCGGCTGGCGCAGCGACCAGCTGTCGATGCCGCTGCCGACCGCGTCGCTGTACTCGCCCTTCAGCAGCTGCGGGATGCCGCAGGCGAACTCGACGATCTCGAGACCGCGGGTCACCTCGCCACGGGCGTCCGAGAGCACCTTGCCGTGCTCGCGGGTGAGGATGGCGGCCAGCTCGTCGCCATGCCGCTCGATAAGGTCGCGGAACCGGAACAGCACGCGTGCGCGGCGCAGCGCCGGCGTTGCGGCCCAGCCGGGCAGGGCGTCTCGGGCGGAGGCGATCGCAGCGCGGGTCTCGTCCGCGGTTGCGAGCGCCACCTCGGTGGTGGCCACGCCCAGTGCGGGGTTGTAAACGGGCAGGCTGCGGCCCGAGCGGCCCGCGATGCGACGCCCGCCGATCCAGTGGCCGAGTTGCTCCAGCTTGCCGGTCATGGTCACCGCCTGCGAGTAATCGCCGGATTGTCGCGCGATTGTTGGCGACTGTCACATGCAGGTCATATACCATGGCTCGCCGAATGCTCCCCCGCTACGTCCTGCTCGCTTTCATCGCCCTGGCGACCGCGTGCTCGCAGGCGAACAGAGTCCCGCCACGTGGTGCCTCTGCGGTGCCCTCGAGTGCATCGCTGCATCGGGTGATGCCTGCGGCCGAGACGGAACCCGTCGCCAGCCCGGGCGATGCGGCCGACGACCCTGCGATCTGGGTGCATCCCGCGGATCCGTCCCTGAGCCTGATCATCGGCACCGACAAGCAGCGGGGCCTGCAGGTGTACGGCCTCGACGGCCGCCTGCTGCAGGACCTTCCGGACGGGCGCCTCAACAACGTCGACCTGCGCGACGGTTTCCTGATGGACGGTCGGCCTTCGGTGCTGGTCGCGGCCACCAACCGGACGGACGCGACGATCGTGTTCTACACGCTCGACCCGGACGTGCGGCGCCTGCGCAGGATCGAGCCCCGTTTGCCGGCAGGCTTCTCCGAGCCATATGGCCTGTGCCTCTACGCCAGCCGCGGCGGCGAGCACTTCGTGTTCGTCAACGAGGCCGTCAGCGGCCGCTTCCGGCAATGGCAGCTGCGTGGAACGGACGGCCGCGTGCAGGCGAGTCTCGTCCGGGAGTTCTCTGTCGGGGGCCAGGCGGAAGGCTGCGTCGCAGACGACGAGGCCGGGACGCTGTACGTCGCCGAGGAGGACCGCGCGCTGTGGAAATATGGGGCCGAGCCGACGGCAGGCCGGGCACGCACGCGGATCGACAGCGTGGGCGGAGCCAGCGGTCTCCGGGCGGACATCGAAGGCGTGGCGATCTGGAAGGGGCCCGCAGGGCGCGGCTATCTCGTCGTCTCGAACCAGGGCGCCGACAGCTATGCCGTCTACAGGCGCGAAGCGCCGCATGCATTCGTGGGACTGTTCGCGATCGTCGAGAATGCCGCATCCGGCGTGGACGGCGCGGCCGACACCGACGGCCTGGAGATCACCAGCCTCGCGGTCGGCCCGCAGTACCCGGACGGCCTGCTCGTCGTCCAGGACGGCCGCAACGAACCGGCCGGCTCGAACCAGAACTTCAAGCTGGTGTCCTGGCGAGCAATCGTCGATGCGCTCGCGCTGCAGGACCGGGACTGACCCGCGATGCCGCACGCGTCGAAGATCCACAGATCCCGCACCCAGCGCCGCCGGCACCGACCCTCCGAGCTCGAGGACCGCCAGCCGTTCGCGCGGCTGCCGTGGTGGCTGCGCGCGCTGTCGGCGCTGCCGCTGCCGGCCTGGTACGCCTTCGCGCGCCTCCTGGCGTGGCTCGCCGAGCACGTGATCCGGCACCGCCGCCGCGTCATCGACTCGCAGATCGCGGCCTGCTTTCCCGATCGCGACGCCGCCTGGGTCCGCAGGACGCGTCATGCGTTCTACCGCGGCTTCGCCCAGGTGTCGGTCGAGATCATCAAGGCCGCGTCGATCACGCGCGGTGAGATAGACAGCCGCGTGAGGTTCGAGGGCGCGGAGGCCGTGCGCGCCGCGCTGGACTCCGGGCAGTCGGTCATGGTCGTGACCTCGCACAACTGCAACTGGGAATGGACGCTGCTCAGGCTGTCGTCCCTCGGGCATCCCATTCATGCCGCCTACAAGCCGCTGCGCGGGCGCTTCGGCGACCGGTTGATGTTGACCATCCGCTCGCGCTTCGGCGCCGAGATGATCGCGGCGCGGCGGCTGCTGATGCGCGTCATGCGCCACCGCGGCCCGGCGCGCATCGTGGCGATCGTCGCCGACCAGGCGCCGACTTCCTCGGGCGTGCGCTACTTCACGCGCTTCATGGGCCTCGACACGGCGTTCTTCGTCGGGCCCGAGGCGATCGCGCGCGCGGCCGGGCTTCCGGTCTGGTACCTGGCGATGCGGCGCGAGTCGCGCGGCCATTACCGGGTCGAGTTCCAGCCGCTGGCAGCGGCGGGGGAGGAGCTGGCCGAGGGCGCGCTGCTCGAGCGCTACGCGGCCGCGGTGGAGCGGCTCACGCGCGAGCAGCCGGCGGACTGGCTGTGGAACTACCGCCGCTGGAAGGTGCAGCGCGACGCCGAGGGGAACCCGGTGATCGTCAAGTCGGGGCAGCTGCCCGGGCAGAGTTAGCGTCAGGATTATAGCAAATACAGACGCTTAGCTTGCATTCCTAGAAGTTTCTGACAAAATGCAGCGCAACCAGCGATTCGGCCGCAGGGCCGGAAGCGTTAACTGGTTCCTACGGCGGGCACACGCAGGGCTGAGAGACTGCCGCGAGATCAGGGGGATTCCATCCGGGTGCCGACGGTGCAAGGCGACTCATTCTCCGACTTCACGGCCTCCGACGTGCTCTCGTCGAAGCTGTGGCAGCCGCGTCCCGACCGTCCGCCGCTCGGCATCGACCTGGCCTGCACCAAGGTCGCGGTGGACTTCCAGAACATCACCGCCGGCAACGCCGATGCGGTGATCCGCCAGAGCCTCGACATCCTGCGCGAGGCGACCCAGACCGATGCCGTGTTCATCGCGCTGTTCGACGGCCACGGCGAGCGCATCGACTCGATCGCGACCTCCAAGGGGCCCTTCGCCCAGTGCCGCCCGGAGGTGCTGAAGGGCGAGCCGCTGGAATCGCTGCCCTGGATCCGCTCGCGGCTCGAGCACGTGCGCATCCTCGAGATCCGCGACACCGTCAGCGTGCGGCCCGAGCAGTCGGGCGACGCCGAGCGGCTCGCGGGACTCGACGTCCGCTCGCTGCTGCTGATCGCATTCGCGGTGCAGGGCACGGTGCGCGGCTTCCTGGCCTTCGCCTCGTCCGCGCCGCGCGACGGCTGGGACGTGAACCTGCACCTGCTGCTGAAGCTGGTCGGCACCAGCCTCGCCTGCGGCCTCGAGAAGGTGTCGCTCGCCGACCGCCTCGCCGACATGCAGGAGCGGCAGGAGATGGCGCTGCCCTGCGCCAACGACGGGCTGTGGGACTACGACGCGCAGTCCAACCGCACCTGGTTCTCGCCGCGCTGGAAGTCGATGCTCGGCTTCGAGGAGGGCGACGTCATCAGCTCGCCGGACTGGCACCGCATGGTCCATGCCGAGGACCTGGCGCGCGTCTCGGCCTCGATGCGCGACCACATCGCCGGCAAGACCCCGATGTTCGAGAGCGTGCACCGCCTCAAGCACACCGACGGCGAGTGGCGCTGGGTCATCGGCCGCGCAGTCGCGCGCACCGACGACCAGGGACGGCTGCGGCGCCTGATCGGCGTCGAGCTCGACATCACCGAGCGCAAGCTCTACGAGGAGGCGCTGTTCCGCGAGAAGGAAAGCGCCCAGATCACGCTGCAGTCCATCGGCGACGGCGTGATCACCTGCGACGCGCACGGCCGCGTCGAGTACCTGAACCCGGTCGCCGAGGAGCTGACCGGATGGCGGCTCGAGGACAGCCTCGGCCGCTCGATCGACGAGATCTTCCGCTCCTTCCACGAGGAGACCTGCGAGCCGCTCGAGAATCCGCTGGCGGTCGCGGTGCGGCGCATCCGCTCGATCAAGTCGGTGCGGCCGATGCTGCTGATCCGCAAGGACGGCAACGAACTCTACATCGAGAGCACCGCGTCCCCGATCCGCGACGGCAGCGGCACGGTCACCGGCGGCGTGCTGGTGTTCCACGACGTGTCGGAGTCGCGCGAGCTGAACCGGCGGCTGTCGTACCACGCCAGCCACGACGTGCTGACCGGCCTCGTGAACCGCCGCGAGTTCGAGACCCGGCTCGAGCGGGCGCTGAAGAGCGCCAAGGCGCGCGAGACCTCCTATGCGCTGTGCTACATCGACCTCGACCAGTTCAAGATCGTAAACGACACCTGCGGCCATTCGGCGGGCGACGCGCTGCTCGGCCAGGTCGGCGCGCTGCTGAAGTCCAAGGTGCGCTGGCGCGACACCCTCGCGCGCCTCGGCGGCGACGAGTTCGGCGTGCTGCTCGAGAGCTGCTCGCTGGAGGAGGCGCTGCGCACCGCGGAGACGCTGCGCGAGTCGATCCGCAACTTCCGCTACACCTGGGAGGACCGCACCTTCCGGCTCGGCGCGTCCATCGGCGTGGTGCCGATCAACGCGGAGAACGAGGACGTCGCCTCGGTGCTGTCCGCGGCGGACTCCGCCTGCGGCGCGGCCAAGGAGTCGGGCCGCAACCGCGTGCACTGCTTCGAGGAGAACGACATCGACCTGATGCGCCGCCGCCGCGAGATGCAGTGGGCCGCGCGCATCAACAACGCCCTCGAGGAATCGCGCTTCGAACTGTTCCGGATGACCATCCAGCCGCTGCAGCACGAGGATTCAGGCGAGCATTTCGAGCTGCTGCTGCGGATGCGCGACGAGGCCGGCAAGATCGTGGCCCCCGACCAGTTCATCGCCGCGGCCGAGCGCTACGGCATCACACCCTCGATCGACCGCTGGGTCATCGACAGCGCCTTCCGCTGGCTGGTGTCGGAGGCCGACGAGCGCCGCCGCCTGACGATGTGCTCGATCAACCTGTCCGGGCAGAGCCTCGGCGACGACAAATTCCTGCCCTACGTGATCGAGCAGTTCCACCGCAGCGGCATCGACGGCAGCAAGATCTGCTTCGAGATCACCGAGACCGCCGCGATCGCCAACTTCTCGCAGGCCAGCCGCTTCATCCAGGCGCTCAAGGAGCTCGGCTGCAAGTTCGCGCTCGACGACTTCGGCACCGGGCTGTCGTCGTTCGGCTACCTGAAGCACTTCCCGGTGGACTTCCTCAAGATCGACGGCAGCTTCGTCAAGGGCGTGCTGCACGACCCGATCGATCGCGAGATGGTGCGCTCGATCAACGAGATCGGCCACCTGACCGGCAAGCAGACCATCGCCGAGTGGGCCGAGAACGCCGAGATCATCGAGGTGCTGCGCGGCCTGGGCGTGGACTACGCGCAGGGCTACGGCGTGTCGCAGCCGCAGAAGGTGCAGCGCGCGGCGATAGCCTAGGGATTGTCCCCGACTCGCGTCGGGGGCCGCCCCAGGGCGGCCCCCGGCCCCGCGATCACGTGCCCGAGGGCCCGATCAGCCGCTGTGAGCGGCTGAGCAGGAAGCCGCGCACTAGTCCGCCGGAGATGTAGAACCCGACCACATCACCACCGCTGTTGATGCCGAAGGCGCGCGTCTGCGTCGCGCCCGGGAAGTGGATGGTGGTGAAATCGCCGGCTGCGGAGCGCAGATAGCCGCGGAAGGCCGCGCTCAGAGGCACTCCCGCCAGGCGATAGAAGCCGACGATTTCGCCGCCTGCGTTCACGTCCCAGGCCGTGGTGGCCAGGCTGTCGGGCACCATGAACGGCGTGTAGACGCCGCGCTGCAGGATATATCCCTCCGTGGGTGTCCCCGGAACCTGCCGCAATCCGACGACGGTGCCGCCGTCGGGCGAGACGCCGTTGTGCATCGTGCTGTGCAGGTGAAAATTGCTGTAACCCCCGCTTGCGAGCTCGAAGCCGTACATCGTCGTATTGGTGTTGTCGCTGTGGAAGCAGCCGACGATCTTGCCGGTCGGACTGATCCTGGTGGGCCAGGTATGCATGGCGCCGGGATAGTCGATCGGGAAGAACTGCCCGTCCGCCGTGCGCAGGAACCCGTGCGAGCGGCTGCCCGGCTCGAAGTACCCGTACATGCCGACGATGTCGCCCCGCGGATTGATGCCTCGGGCCTCAGTCCAGCCGGCCCCGGGATACACAAACCTGGTGTACTGCCCGTTGCGTAACAGGAACGCGCCCTCCGTGCCGTCGTTGCCGATGTAGGAGCCGACGATGTGCCCCGCGGCGTTGATTCCGAATGCCCGGGTGACCACCGAATCCGGCACTTCGATCGTGACGTAATCGAATGGCCGGTCCGCTTGCGCGCCCGGCGCGCCGAGTACCAGGCCGAGCGCGAGCACAACATTGAACATGCCTTGACGGTGATCCATGTGAGCCTCCCCAAAGTCTCCGAGGTGCGAGGGCGCCAACGTATGGCCGTCGCCGGGCGCGTGACAATGCACGGGCGGTGTCCGTAGGGTGAAGTTCTGGTGAAGCAGCAAGTCACTGATTCTGCGGCGGTAACAGCACCAGGGTCGGACTCCTCCGGTTGCTTGTAGACTGTACGCAGCGCGACCCGTGTCGCGGAGGGCGCCATGGAGGTTCCGCCGAAGCCCGACGCCATCGAGGTGGACGTGGCGCGCTATGAAGTGCGCCTCGCGGGCCGGCCCGTTCGTCTCGAACGTCGCCCGATGGAACTGCTCATCCTGCTGGCGCAGAGATCCGGCGAGCTCGTCACCCGCGACGAGATCATCCAGCAGCTCTGGGGCAAGAACGTCTTCCTCGATACCGAGCACGGCATCAACACCGCCGTGCGCAAGATTCGCCAGGCGCTGCGCGATGATCCGGAACGACCGCGCTACCTGCACACGGTCGTCGGCAAGGGATACCGCCTGGAGGGAGCGGCCATCGTGCGCGGGCCCGCGGCGGCGGGCGATGGTGACACCCGGACTGCGGAGGTCCCTGCGGGCGACCCGGGCGCAGCCCGTGCTGACCGGTCACGACCGATCCGACGCCGCCTGATTGCGCTGACCGCCACTGCCTCGTTGCTGCTGGTACTGGCCTCGGCCGTGGCGGTCGTCCTCGCCTGGCGCGCCGGCCGCTCCGACACGGGCGAGATCCACTCCATCGCGGTGCTGCCGCTGCAGAATCTCTCGCCCGATCCGGCGCACGCCTACTTCGCCGATGCCATGACCGAAGCGCTGATCACCGACCTGGGACAGTTCGCGCCGGTCCGGGTCATCTCGCGCCAGTCGATCATGCAGTACAAGGACGCGCGGGCGCCGCTGCCCCAGATTGCGCGCGAGCTCGGCGTGGACGCGGTGGTGGAGGGTTCCGTGCAGCGGGAAGGTGACCACGTGCGGATCACGGCCCAGCTCATTCACGCCCGCTCGGACACGCACTTGTGGGCGCGCAGCTATGACCGTGACCTGGGCGACATGCTGGTCCTGCAGAACGAGGTTGCGAGCGCCATCGTGCGCGAAATCGGGGCCAAGCTGGTGCCTGCAGCCCGCGCCCGCCTGGCCGAGGAGCGCCGTCTCGACCCGCGCGCCTACGAGGCGTTTCTCAAAGGCAGTTACGAGTTGAGCAACTGGTCCCTGGTCCCGGCCATCGGTCATTTCGAGGCCGCCATCGGTCGCGAACCGGATTACGGACCCGCCTATGCGCTCATGGCGCGAGCCTACTATTTCCGGGCGTTCTACGGCGAGATGGCCCCGCACGAGGCTTTTACGCGCATGCACGAGGCGGCGCTCAAGGCCGTGGAGAAGGATGAATCGCGCGCCGAGGCGCACGGCTCCCTGGCGCTGGTGAAGCTGCACTACGCCTGGGACTTCACCGGAGCCGAGCGCGAATTCCGGCGTGCTTTGGAACTCAATCCCAGCCACGCCAACATCCGCCATGACTACGCCCACTACCTGATTACCATGGGCCGCATCGACGAATCGGTGGTGGAAATGGAGCGCGCGTTCCAGCTGGACCCGCTTGGCGTGGGCACCATGGCCTGCCACGGCTGGCACCTGTACTCGGCCCGGCGGTACGACAGCTCCCTGAATCAGGGCATGAAGGCGCTGCAGCTGGCTCCGGACATATTCTGGACGCATATCATTCTGGGCTGGGCGTACAGCGAGCGCGGTGCTCACCAGGAGGCGATCGCCGCGCTGCAGAACGGCGTCCGGCTGATGGGCGGCGATCCCTTCGCGTTGGCCGCCCTGGGCCAGGGCTTTGCCGCCGCCGGCAAGCAGCGCGAGGCGGAGCAGGTGCTGCAGCGCCTGGACGGGTTCGCCGACAAGCGCTATACCTCGGCGTACGATCGCGCGCTGATCCATGCCGCGCTGCACGACCGGGACGCCGCGTTCGACTGGCTGGAGCGGGCCTTCGCCGAGCGCTCCGCCTTCCTGGTGTTCATGACCTGGGATCCGCGCGCCGATTCCCTGCGCGCCGATGCCCGCTTCCGCGGCTTGCTGCGACGCATCGGATTTCCCGATCAAGTGATCGCCCGCGCGACCCGCGCGCAGCCAGGCTAGCCCGGATTTCTCACAGTGGAGTGATGCATCGGGCCGGTGAATGAGTAAAACTTGTTTTGCGACGACAAGTTGCCACTCACCCACCGGAGGGTCCGATGCCGTCGATGGCCGCGCCATAGCCGGTTTGCGGCGAGACGGTGAGGCTCAGGAACTCCAGCGTCGTCGCCTCGTCCACCGCCGTGTCGGTTGACTGACCGGCCGCCGAGACCCGCAGCGGCTTGACGCGCGGCAGCTGGTTCGGATTTCCGGCGAGGTCGAAATCGACCCGGTAACGCATGGCGGGCGTGGTCGGAAAGGTCTGGGCGACGCCGCCACGGACGTGGGGGCGAGCGGGACGCCGGCGAATCTCGGACACTGCGATTTCATGTGCTGCGCCTGAATCATTCTCTGTGGGGAGTGAACTGGAACACGTGCTCGAGCGGTACCCCGAATACTGCGGCAATCCTGAAGGCGATCTCCAGCGATGGCGAGTACTTGTCGCCCTCGATGGCGTTCACCGTCTGGCGCGTGACGCCGATGCGTTCGGCGAGCGCCTGCTGCGTCATCTGGCCATGTGCGTTGCGCAATTCCCGGATGCGGTTGGTGATCATGCGCCGACCCGGTAGTACACGATCCTGCTGAGGTAGTGGCTCACCTCGGCGCCGACCAGCGCGAACACCAGCATCACGACCGTGGTCCCGGTGTCCATCGTGAGCCACGGGCCCTTGCCGATCAGCGCCTGCACGCCGAGATTGCCGATCAGGATGAACAGGCCGGTGATGAGGATGTAATAGGCGTTGCGCGCGGACTTCGCGGCGATCAGTTCGTCGCGCTCGTCGGTCTGTGGTTCGCCCTTGCACCAGGCCGCGAAGGCCAGGGCCAGGGCGACCTCGACCGCGACGAGGATGACGATGACGGCGAGGCCCATGCGGGCCACGTCGCCCGGGGCCAGGGGCGATCCGGCGGCAATAGCGCCGAAGACCTTGCCGAAGAAGTAGATCGAGGCTGCGACCGTGACGATCAGCGAGCTCCAGATGGTGCTTTCGTAAGCCGAGATGTTCTTCATTGCCGTGCTCCCTCGGTGATGGCCGGCAATGTAAAGTATCTTTTACATCATGTCAAAGATTATTGACATCCTTGACTTACCCGACCTGCGACGGCGGCTGCAGCGTCCGCACTGGACACTTCGATTGTCAGTCGGCCGGGCATCGGACGATTGACCTGGTGCACAAGCCGGGTCTCCAGTCGATCCGGTGCCAGCAGAGTAGCGCACGGTGTCCGTCTCTCCCACGACGCTTTTCCAGGGCTTCGCGTAGGTGACGGTCATCTGCTTGCGATCTTCGGAAAAGCTGATGACACGCGGGTTACCGTCGCAGCCGAGCTCCTTGTCGTATTGCCGTCCCCACTTCCCCGGAAGCGCGTCGTACACGGAGAAGGTCGGCACGTCGGTGGTTTTGCATCCGGCGAGGCCACAGGCTGCGCCGATCAGGAGCCAGCCGAGAGCCTGCCTGGTTACGCGCAGCAGCTTCGCTTCATCTGTATCGGCGGGCATTTGACGTCTCCGTACGAGCAGAAGACACAACAGTCGCCTGCCAAAGGCTGAAGCAGCGTCTTGCAGCCGGTGCATTCGTAGAAATAGACGCACGCGTTTGTCGGCATCTCTTCAGCGGCACTGGTGCCGCACTTTGGGCAGCTGATCGTGGACCTCAGAATCGCTTCCATTGCTTTCCTCTGGCCTGGAATGTGGTTCGCTCCTGTCGCAGCCGGCAATCGTCAGGCAGGAGAGGACGGCTGGCGACCACTGCATCGCATTGTGAGACAACCTAGCGGTACACATCCTTGCGATCGCCGACTTTGAAGATCGTGACTTCGCGCTGATGATCATCGACGAGGTAAACGACGCGATAATTGCCCTGGCGAATGCGGTGCCGGTCCGAGTGCCCCGCCAGCTTCTCTCAGCCGTGCGGCCTGGGGCCCCTTGCCAATGCCTGAATCCGTTCGACGATCCGC
>JAHCAM010000042.1 GCA_019634895.1 Steroidobacteraceae bacterium
GCCAGCGCACGGTGCCGCTGATCGCCTTCGCATACGGATCGAGCACCAGCTTGTGCGGATTGAAGCGCAGCCCCAGCGCCGGTTCGTAGGGGCCGTGCACGCGGTAGCCATAGACGAGCCCGGGGCGCGCCTGCGGCAGGTAGCAGTGCCAGACCTGGTCGGTGCACTCGTCGAGCGCGATGCGCCCGATCTCGTGGCGTCCGTCCTCGTCGAACAGGCACAGCTCGACCAGCAGCGCGTCGCCTGCGAACAGCGCGAAGTTGACGCCTTCGCCGTCCCAGGTGGCGCCCAGCGGATACGGCCTGCCCGGCCACGGGCGATCGGTCACCGGACCTCCTTCAGCACCACCGCCGACAGCGCGGGCAGCGTCAGCGACAGCGACCAGGGCTGCCCGTGGCTCGCCAGCGGCATCGCGTCGACGCCGCCGAGATTGCCCCAGCCGCCGCCGCCGTAGACCTTCGCGTCGCTGTTGAGGATCTCCTGCCAGCGGCCGGCGGCGGGCACGCCGAGCGTGTAGTTCGTGCGGGGCACCGGCGTGAAGTTGCAGGCGACCAGCAGCGCGGGCGCGCCGCCGCGCGGGCGGCGCAGGAAGGCGATCACGTTGTGCAGCGCGTCGCTGCAGTCGATCCACTGGAAGCCGTCGGAGGAGAAGTCGAGCTGGTGCAGCGCCGGCTCGTCGCGGTAGACGCGATTGAGGTCGGCCACCCAGCGCCTGACGCCGTCGTGTCCCGGCATCGACGCGGCCCACCACTCGAGCTCGCCGTCGTGCGTCCACTCGCGGCGCTGGGCGAACTCGCCGCCCATGAACAGCAGCTTCTTGCCGGGGTGCGTCCACATGTAGCCGTAGAACGCGCGCAGGTTGGCGAACTTCTGCCAGTCGTCGCCGGGCATCTTGCCGATCAGCGAGCCCTTTCCGTGGACCACCTCGTCGTGCGAAAGCGGCAGCACGAAGTTCTCGTTGAACGCGTACCACAACGAGAAGGTGAGCTTGTCCTGGTGATGGCGCCGGTGCACCGGGTCTTCACGCGCATAGGCCAGCGTGTCGTGCATCCATCCCATGTTCCACTTCATGCCGAAGCCGAGGCCCCCGGCGTGCGTCGGTCGCGACACCATCGGCCAGGCGGTGGACTCCTCGGCGATCGTCACCGTGTCCGGGTGGTCGCGATAGACCGCTTCGTTCAGCCGGCGCAGGAACGCGACCGCCTCGAGGTTCTCGCGCCCGCCGTAGCGGTTCGGGATCCACTCCCCCTCGCCACGCGAATAGTCGAGGTAGAGCATCGACGCGACCGCGTCGACGCGCAGGCCGTCGACGTGGTGGCGCTCGAGCCAGAACAGCGCCGACGACAGCAGGAACGCCGACACCTCGTGGCGGCCGTAATTGAAGATGCTCGAGCTCCACTCGGGATGGAAGCCCTGCCGCGGGTCGGCGTGCTCGTACAGGTGCGTGCCGTCGAACTGCGCCAGGCCGTGCGCGTCGGCGGGGAAATGCGAGGGCACCCAGTCGAGGATCACGCCGATGCCGTGGCGGTGCAGGTGGTCGACCAGGTACATGAAGTCCTGCGGCGTGCCGTAGCGCGCGGTCGGCGCGAAGTAGCCGGTGGTCTGGTAGCCCCAGGAGCCGTAGAACGGGTGCTCGGTGACCGGCAGCAGTTCGACGTGCGTGAACCCCATCTCGAGCACCCACGGAACCAGCGCCTCGGCCAGCTCGCGATACGACAGCATGCCGCCGTCTCCGCGGCGCCGCCACGAGCCAGCGTGCACCTCGTAGATCGACATCGGCGCGTCGAGCGCGTTGCGCGCGTGCCGGCCGGCCATCCAGTCGGCGTCGTTCCACGCAAAGTCGAGCGACCACACGCGCGACGCGGTGCGCGGCGGCTCCTCGCAGAAGAACGCGAACGGATCGCTCTTGTCGGGCACCGGCGCGCCGCTGGCCGACACGATCCGGTACTTGTACGCCTGGCCGGCGCGCGCTGCGCCGACGAAGCCTTCCCAGATGCCCGATCCGTCCCAGCGGGGCTGCAGTGCATCGGCGTTGCCGTCCCAGCCGTTCCAGTCGCCGATCACCGACACCGCGCGCGCGTTCGGCGCCCAGACCGCGAAGTGAGCGCCTTCGCCTGCCGCGCCGGGGTGGCAGCCAAGGTGCTCGTGAAGGCGCGCGTGCGTGCCCTCGCGAAAGAGGTAGATGTCGTGTTCGGTCAGCACCGCGATTCCGGAAGTCTCCAGCGCCATGGTACGGGAGCCCCGCGGCGATCCCCGCGGATGGCTCCTCCGGCTCTGGCTCCTCCGAGCCATTGTGGCACGCGGGCGGGCGGCGCAAAGTTCGCTTCCTCGGAACACCCGGCACGACGGGGCCGCACCGGCCCCCGCGTGAAGCAGAAAGGAAGGGACATGAACCAGGCGAACGAACCCGATCCGCGCCTCTCGATGCTCGAGGCGATGATGACCATCCGCGCCTACGAGCACAAGCTGGTCGCGATCAATGCGCAGACCGGCGCGGCCGGCACCTGCACCGCCGTGGGGCAGGAGGCCGCTGCGGTCGGCGTGGTGCGTGCGCTCGAGCCGCGCGACCGCATCGTGACCAACCACCGCAGCGCGGGCCACCTGCTGGCGCGCGGCGCCGATCCCGGCCGGATGATGGCCGAGGTGCTCGGCCGCGTCGATGGCTACTGCAAGGGCAAGAGCGGCTCGCTGCACATCTCCGCGAAGGAGCTCGGCGTCGTGCTCACCTCGACGATCGTCGGCGGCGAGCTGTCGATGGTCACCGGCGTCGCGCTGGCCCAGAAAATGGGGATGGGCGAGCCGGGCGGCATCGTCGCGACCTTCTTCGGCGACGGCGCGGCCTGCGAAGGCATCTTCCACGAGTCGATGAACCTCGCCGCACAGTGGCAGTTGCCGATCCTCTACGTCTGCGAGAACAACCAGTGGCAGGCGTACGTGCGTCGCGACGAGACGATGCCGATCGAACACATCCGCACCTGGGCGGCCGCGCATGGCGTCGAGTCGGTGACGGTCGACGGCAACGACGTCGAGGCCGTGCACGTCGCCGCACGCAAGGCGGTCGCGGCGATCCGCGCCACCGGCAAGTTGTACCTTCCTGAAAGCTCGAGACCCACGTTGCCGCAAGCCACCGAGCCCGACGACCAGAAGTACGTCGATCCTGCGGAGCTCGCGAAGTGGAAGGCGCGCGACCCGATCGACCTCGGCGCGTCGCCGCCGGCGTCGCGAGCCGCGGCGAACTCGACCAGATCCGGCAGCGCGCCGACGCCGCGATCGAGGCGGCCGCAGTGTTCGCCAACGGCTCGGCCTGGCCCGACCTGCGTGAGCTTCACGACCGACGTCTACGCCGAACCCGATACGAAGGAACCGTCATGTCACAGATCACGGCACACGATGCGGTCGCCATGCGCTGGCCGAGGAAACGCGGCGCGATTCGCGCGTCGTCCTGTTCGGCGAAGGCGTCGCCACGAAGCGCCACGAGCTGGCACGAGTTCGGCGCCGATCGCGCGCAACACGCCGCTGGCCGAGGCGATCATCGCCGGCACCGCGGTCGGCGCAGCCGCCAGTGCGGCTGCGCCTGGTGGTCGACCTGCTTGCCTGCGCCGTTCCTTCACCTACTCGATGGACGCGATCGTTTAACAGCGCCGGCAAGTTGCGCTACCTGTCGGGCGGCCGCTCGAGTTCCCGATGGTGGTGCTGGCGATGACCGGTGCGGGCTGGGCCGTCGGAGGGCAGCACAACCACAACCTCGAGGCGATGTTCGTGCACGCGCCGGGGTTGAAGGTCGTGATGTCGTCCAGCGCCGCCGACTTCAAGGGTCTGGCTGAAGGCGGCGATCCTGCGACGACAACCCGGTGCTGTTCTTCTTCGGCGGACATCGCGCTGACGATGGCGCCGGGCGAGTGCCCGGATTCGGTCGACTCACGTCAAAGATCGGCCGCGCGGCGGTTGCGGCGAGGGCAGCGACGACGCTGGTGTCGTACGCGAAGACGGTCGGCGCTCGCCCGCCCCGAGTCCCTGGCCGCGCAGGGCATCCGGCTGAAAAAGACCGACCTGCGCACGCTCAAGCCGCTCGACGAGGAAGGCGATCCTGCGCTCGGTGCGCAAGACCGCTGGATGGTCGTCGTGCACGAAGCCAACCGGCTGTGCGGCATCGGTGCCGAAGTGTCGGCGATCGTGAGCGAGCATCGCGTTCGACGCGCTGAAGGCGCTGGCGCCGCTCACGGCCCGACGCGCCGGCGGCGTCGTCGTGGGTGCTCGAGCAGGCGGCGGTGCCGACCGCGGACGCGGGTCCGCGACGCGGTGCTGGGCATGGTCGGCGATACGCGCCGCGGCCCGATCGCGGCGTCCGGCGTCGCTCAGCCGCCGCGTGCCGGGCCGCCGTGCAGCGGCACGAGCAGCGCCATGGCCAGGCCGACGGCCGCGTGGGTCCAGCCGAGCGCGGGGCGAACCGGCTCGGGTGCGAAGTAATAGAGCAGGTAGGCGCTGAAGACCGAGGACGCGCCGAGGACGGTCATCGCGAGCCCGGTGCGGCGCTGGCCGGCGAGATCGGGGCGGCGCATCCTCGGCGAGGTCAGCCGCCAGCCGTTGGGGACGTGCCCACCGGCGAGCACGCCGGCCATGAACAACGCGGCGAACGCCGCGGCGCCGTGCAGGCGGATCAGCCAGGGCTCGAGCGGATGCGGCAGCTCGCCGGCGCCCGCGCCCCACAGGTAGTGGATCGCGAGCCACGCGACGCCGCTCGCGGCGAGCAGCCAGGCCGATGCGTGCAGCAGCCTGCGCTGCCACGGGGCGACGCGATTCAGTGAAGCCATGCGTGCGCCCCGCAGGCGCCGAGCGCGCGATGCCGCGCGTCGCCGCCGACGGCCACCACCTTGGTCAGCGCGTCGGCCCACACGCAGCGCGGCGCCGCGACGCTCACGCAACAGGCCCGTGCGCCGCGATCGAGGCCCCAGGCCCGCGAGCGGCTCTGCGGTCCGAAATGACTGCTCGCCAGCGCCGCGTCGGCCACCGTCGCGAACGGGCGCACGCCTCCGTGCGCTTCGTCGCGAAGCATCACCGGCACGCGGGCGTCGCCGAAGACGCGCAGGTCTCCGCCGGCGTTGACCCAGCCCGACTCGCAGCCGTGCCGCCGCAGCGCCTCGACTGCGACGTCGACCGCATACCCCTTGGCGATGCCTCCGAGGTCGAGCGTGGCGACCGGCGCCAGCCGCTCGAGCCGCTCGCCGTCGCAGCGCCAGCCCCGCGCGCCGCTGCCCAGGCCCACGTCGAACACGCCATCGGTGGCGTCGTGCAGCCAGCGCGCCGCGTGCAGCACCTCGGCCGTCGCGGGATCGACGGCGATCGCTTCGCCCACGGCCAGCGTGTGAAAGCGCGACACGTCGCTGTCGGGGTCGAAGCGCGACATGCGCGCCTGGACGTGCGCGATCGCCTCGAACGCCGCGCGCGCTGCGCCCTCGCCGTCGCCCGCGGCTTCGCCGTCGCGCAGTCCGACCTCGACCAGCGTGCCGAGCAGCGGCCGCGCGCGGCGCCGCCACGGACCGGTCGCGCCGATCGTGTTCATCCGAGGCTGCCGCTGCGCCGCAGCGCATCGATCCGCGCGACGATCCGGCGCACGCCGTCGGTGACGTGCTGGCAGCTCAACGTCGCGCCGCTGATGTTGGCGATGTCCTCGCCGACGCGGATTGCCGACGCGACGGTCTTGCCTTCGAACTGCCGGCGCCAGGCCGGCAGCCGGATCTCGTGACCGTGGCTCTCGCGGTAGTCCATCACCTCCACCTGCCGCACGCTGCCGTCGCGATTCAGGCCGACCGCGTAGGTGATGCGCTCGAACTTGCCGACCACCTCGTCGACGACGACGTAGCCGAGTGTCGCATCGCCGCGCCGCGCGATGCGCACCTGCATCGGCGCGTCGCCGGCGTGCGTCGATCCGGCGTCGGCTGCGACGTCGCGGAGCTCGAAGCGTTCGGCGTCGGGAAACATCAGCTTCTGCGCCTGCTCGGCGCTCAGGTAGTGGACCGCGAACGCGCTCGCCGGCGCGAGCGCCACCAGCGCGGCCGGGAACAGCGTCAGGCGCATCAGAAGCTCCAGCCCAGCCCGAGGTTGACGCGGTTGTTCGCCGAGACGAGCCCGAAGCGCTGTACGTCGGCCTTCAGCACCACGCCCTGCCCGACCAGGAAGTTCACGCCGACGGTGGTCACGCGCTCGGTGCCGGCTGCCTGCGGCGTCAGTCCTGCGCCCAGATCGGCGTAGTCACGCGCAGTGTTGAAGCGCTCGAGCCGCACGAACGGGCTCAGCACGTAGTCGCCCTGGCTCCAGAGCCGGTAGGCGCCCTGCAGGTACCAGCCATCGAAGCGTTCGGGGATCAGCGTGGGGTTGCCCACCAGCGTGGCGTTGAGCGCCGCGGTGTTCGAGATCGAGCCGCGCGCATAGACCGAAGACAGGTCCCAGCGGCCAGGCGACCAGCGTGCGTGCAGGTCCCACAGCGACACGCGCGCGCTCGGCAGCAGCGGCTGCGAGTGGCTCGCAGCGCCGCTGAACGCCGAGCCGCCGACCAGCAGGCCCGGCACGCCGCGCCAGTTGATCGCGCCGAACACGGCGAGGTTGCGCGCGCGGGCCTGCGCGCCTTCCTGGTGGATCGCGCCCAGCGGCGACTCGGCGCCTTCCGTCGACGTCGCGTCCCACTTGCCGACGTCGAAGCCGGTGCTGAGGCCGCCCTGGATGGTGAGCCCGTTGTCGAGGTTGCCGATCAGCTGCACGCCGACCTCGCGCCAGGTGCTCGGGATGATCGCGGTCTCGACGAAGTTGCGGTGCACGCCGTAGTAGGCGGTCGGCTCGTGGTTCTCGTTGAGCATGCCGGCGGGGATCAGGAACAGGCCTGCGCGCGCGGCGAGGCGCGCTCCGAGCTCGCGCTCGACGAAAGCCTGCTCGAGTGCCACCTCGCCCGGGTCGTCGGCCGAGCTCACCGCGTGCTCGACCTCGAGTTCCGCAACCAGTCGGGTCTTCGAATCCATCCGGTGCTGGAAGCCGAGCACGAAGCGACGCAGGTCGACTTGCGCGTCCTGCGGCGCCTTCGTCGGGCGCGTGTAGTTGATCTCGCCGTAGCTGGTCAGCACCGTCGCCGGTTCCGCGAGTTCGGCGCGGGTCGGGAGTTCGGCGCGGGTCGGGCGTCCGGCCGCCGGGGCGGCGTCGGCCGTCGCCGGTGCCGGTGCCGCTCGAGTCGCCGTGCCGGCTTCGGACGCGGCCGCGGCCGTACCGGCGTTGCCGCCCTGCGCCCTGAGCGTCGCGAGCTGCGCCTTCACTTCGGCCAGTTCCGCGGCGAGGCGGTCGAGCTTGCGTGCCAGTTCGAGCTCGGTCGGAGTCTGGGCATGGGCGGGCATCGACAGCGCGGCGCCGAGCAGCGCGGTCGAGACGGCGATCGAAAGGGGCGTGCGTCGCATGGGAGTTCCTCGGGTCACGGCTGGTAGTCGTCGCTGAGCGTGTCCAGGAACGCGACCACGTCGTCGACCTCGCTGTCCGACAGTGCCGGCGCGTCACCGGGCTTGCGGTCGTACGGCGCTTCGCTCGTGTTGACGTTCGCCCGGTACGCGGGGGGCAGGTCGTCGAACTTCACTGGCTGGCCGCTCGCGTCGAGCGGGTACCACTTCCGAGGGTCGGTATCGCGCTGCACGTAGAAGGTCAGCGCTTCCTTCAACGCCCTGAAGCGACCGTTGTGGAAGAAGGTGTGGCGCCTGGCGACGTTGCGCAGCGACGGCACCTTGAACGCGCCGCACAGGTCGGTGCGCGCCGCAAGGTCGCCGGCCGGCCTCGCGCACAGCCCGAGGTCGTAAAAAGCGGGGTCCGCGTTCTGCTGCAGTTCGGGGTTGCGCGGCACCCCGAGCGCGTCGTAGCTGAAGTCGGTGAACAGCGGCAGGCTGCCGTCGCTGCCGCGGCCCGAGGGGTGGCAGGCGGCGCAGTTCCCCTTCGAGGGATCGTTGAACAGCGCCAGGCCGCGCAGTTCCTGCTCGCTCAGCTTCGCGCGGCCGCGCAGGAACTCGTCGTACTTGCTGGTGTACGCGTGGAAGCCGGCGTCTTCGAGCTGGTACTGCTGGAGCGCCAGCGTCATCCGCTGGAACGCCCCGTCGACGTCGGCGAAGACCTCGTTGCCGTACAGCGCCCGGAATTCGGCTTCGTAGCTCGCCCGCGCGAGTTTCGCGACGACCTCGGCCTTGCCGGGGTTGGCCATCTCGCGCGGATTCAGGAACGGCTCGCCGGCCTGTTGCTGCAGCGACGCGGCCCGCCCGTCCCAGAAGAAGCCGCCGGTCGGCGTGCCTTCGTCGTCGAAGCGGAACGCGCGGTTGGTGTCGAGGTAGCGGATCGACGGCGCCTGTCGCCCGCCCTGCTGGTCGAGCAACGCGCCGCCAGGCTGCCCCGCCAGCGCGTTGGCGGGCGCGTGGGCGTTGTCCGGGTCGTGGCAGCTCGCGCAGGACTGGCGGCCGGATGCGGACAAGCCGGGGTCGCGGAAGATCTTCTCGCCCAGCGCGGCTGCGGCGGACAGTTGCACGGTGTTCGTGCCGGGCGCGGGCGCCAGCGCGGACTCGCCGCTGCCGCAGGCGGCGAGCGCGGTCGCCAGCGACAGCAGCGCGTGGCGGGGTCGTCGGATGCCGGCGAGCGGAATCGGCGGGAGGGAGGGCATCGGAGGCGGGGCCGGAGGACGCTGTTGTCTGAATGGTAATGCAAACGCGAATGCGTCGCATTATACATGGAGACGAGCGGCCTGCAACGATGCCGGCGCGACGGTTTCCGGGCGCTAGCGGGCGAGGCCCGGATACAGCTTCGACGCCAGCGCGAGCAGCAGCGCGAACACGAGCAGCATGATGCCGAAGCTGGTGCCGAGCGCGTGCACGCTCGTGCCGCCGACGATCATCGACCCGCGCAACGCGCCGACCAGGTAGGTCAGCGGGTTCACCGCGGCCAGCGCCTGCAGCCAGCCCGGCATCAGCTGCACCGGGTAGAGCGCGCTCGACGCGAAGAACAGCGGCATCGTCAGCACCTGGCCGATGCCCATGAAGCGCTCGCGCGTCTTGACGATGCAGGCGATGAACAGCGAGAAGGTGGAAAAGATGCACGAGCCGACGAACACGCCCGCCGCCACCGTCAGCACCGGCAGCGGCTCCCAGCGGATGTGGACCTGCAGCAGGATCGCAACCAGGTAGACGACCGCCGCCTGCACGAGTCCGCGCAGTCCCGCCGCGATCGCCTTGCCGAACACCAGCGCACTGCGATGCGCGGGCGTGACCAGCAGCTTGTGCACGATGCCGAGATCGCGCTCCCAGATGATCGCGATGCCGTAGAAGATCGCGCTGAAAAGGATGCTCTGCGCGAGGATTCCGGGCGCCATGAAGTCGAGGTAGCGCAGGTCGCCGGTGGGGATCCCGCGGACCTGGCTGAATACCTGCCCGAACACCGCGAGCCACAGCACTGGTTGCACCGCGCGCGACAGCAGTTCGGTCGGGTCGCGCCGGAGCTTGCGCACCTCCGCGTCGGCGACCGCCGCGGCCTCGCGGAAGAACTCGAGGAAGGGGCTCATCCGAGTCGGCGCACGGTGTCGCGGCTCTCGCGCACTTCGCGGTAGCTGCCGCCGTGGTCGAGCACCGCTCCGCTGAAGCGGACGAACACGTCGGCCAGCGTGGCGTCGGGCCCGATCTCGGCCTTCAGTGCCTCCGGTGCGCCGAGCACCGCCAACCGTCCCTGGTGCAGGATCGCCAGCTCGTCGCAGAGCACGTCGGCCTCCTCCATGTCGTGCGTCGTGATGAGGATCGTCATGCCCTCGGTCTCCCGTAACTGGCGCAGGCGCTCCCAGACGGTCTTGCGCGCGACCGGATCGAGGCCGAGCGTGGGCTCGTCCAGGAAAAGCACCTCGGGCCGATGCAGCGTCGCCTGCGCGACCTCCAGCCGACGCACCATGCCGCCGGAGAAGGTGCGCACCAGCTTGTTCGCCACGGCCTCGAGGCCGGCGAACGCCAGCGCCTCGCTCACGCGTGCGACGCGAATGCGCCCGTGCAGCCCGTGCAGGCGCGCCGACAGGACCAGGTTCTCGGTCGCGGTCAGCGCGCCGTCGGCCGACAGCAGCTGCGGGACGTAGCCGATGCGACGCCGGACCTCGACCGGGTCGGCGGCGACGTCGAAGCCGGCCACGGTCGCCGAGCCCGAGCTCGCGTCGAGCAGCGTCGTCAGGATCTTGATGGTCGTGCTCTTGCCGGCGCCGTTGGGGCCGAGCAGCCCGAAGATCCGGCCGCGGGGCACGCTCAGGTCGAGCCGGTCGAGCGCCGTGAACTCGCCGTAGCGCTTGGTGAGTTCGACCGTCGAGATCGCGACGGGAGGGGCGCTCGAGGGCATCCGGGGATGCTAGCACCGCTCGGTTAGGATGCCGGCTGCTCCGCCTCGCTCGCCTCGATGCACTCGCCCGGCTTCCGCCCTCCGTTCCTTCGTGCCCGCGCGACGCTGGCGGCTCTCGTGCTCGCGGTGCTCGCGGGCTGCGCGGCCGATGGGCAGCGCGGCGAGCCGGGGCCGTACGGCCGCGAGCTGCCGCGCGCGCAGATCGCCGACCTGCTGCCGGCGAGCCTTGCCGATCGCAGCGGCTGGGCCGCCGACGTGCACGCCGCGTTCGTCTCGCTCGGCATCGCGCCGACGCTGTCGAACGTCTGCGCTGCGCTCGCCATCGCCGAGCAGGAGTCGAGCTATCGCGCAGATCCCGCGGTGCCGGGGCTGGCGCGCATCGCGCGCGAGGAGATCGACCGCCGCGCGGCTCGCGTCGGCGTGCCCGACTTTGCGGTGCGCGCGGCGCTGCAGCTCGCGTCGCCCGACGGCAGGACCTGGGCCGCCCGAATCGACGCGGTGCGCACCGAGCGCGAGTTGAGCGAGATCTACGAGGACTTCATCGGAATGGTGCCGATGGGTCGGCGCCTGTTCGCCGGGTTCAACCCGGTGCGCACCGGCGGCCCGATGCAGGTCGGCGTCGACTTCGCCGAGCGGCACGCGCGACAACGCAGCTATCCGTATCCGGTCGCCGATTCGATCCGGCACGAAGTGTTTACGCGCCGCGGCGGCCTGTACTTCGGCATCGCGCACCTGCTCGACTATCCGGCCGCCTACGACCGGCCGCTCTACCGCTTCGCCGACTTCAACGCGGGTCGCTACGCGAGCCGCAACGCCGCGTTCCAGAACGCGGTCGCGGTCGCGTCGGGCGTGCGTCTCGACCTCGACGGCGACCTGATCCGTCACAGCGGCAGTGCCGCCGAGCCCGGCAGCACCGAGCGCGCGGTGCGCGCGCTCGGCAAGCGCCTCGGCCTCGACGACGCGGCCATCCGCAAGGCGCTCGAGCAGGGCGAGAGCGCGCAGTTCGAGCGCGGCGCGCTGTACCGGGGCGTGTTCGAGCTCGCGGACGCCGCCGCGGGCCGCCCGCTGCCCCGCGCGGTGGTGCCGCGCATCGCGCTTCGAAGCCCGAAGATCACGCGCAAGCTCACCACCGAATGGTTCGCCAATCGCGTCGACGAGCGGCACCGGCGGTGCGTCGCGCGCGGTGCCGAGTCGCTGCTCGCGCGCGGCGGGTGATCGGGCCGCCTCGGACTCTTCGCGGCCGGAGGATAATGGCTGGACCGACCGCGGGCGGTCCCTACGGTCTTTCCGGGACACTGCGGCACACACGACCTGCTGAAGGAGGCAACCCCCATGCCCGCCTGGTTCACCGACAACGCGATGTCCATCGGCCGCACGCCGCTCGTGCGCCTGAACCGCATCACCGACGGCGCGAAGGCCACGGTGCTGGCCAAGGTCGAGGGCCGCAACCCCGCCTACTCGGTCAAGTGCCGGATCGGTGCGGCAATGATCTGGGACGCCGAGAGGCGTGGGCTGCTCGGCCCAGGCAAGGAGATCGTCGAGCCCACCAGCGGCAATACCGGCATCGCGCTGGCGTTCGTCGCTGCCTCGAAGGGCATTCCGATCACGCTGACGATGCCCGACACGATGAGCATGGAGCGCCGCAAGCTGCTGCTCGCCTATGGCGCGCGACTGGTGCTCACCGACGGCGCAGGAGGTACTGCCGCGGCGGTCGCGAAGGCCGAGGAGATCGCGGCGTCCGACCCGAAGTACGTGTTGCTGCAGCAGTTCACGAATCCGGCCAACCCGGCGATCCACGAAGCCACGACCGGCCCCGAGATCTGGAACGACACCGACGGCGCGATCGACATCCTGGTGAGCGGCGTCGGCACGGGCGGCACGATCACCGGCATCTCGCGCTACATCAAGAACACGTGCGGCAGGAAGATCCAGTCGGTCGCGGTCGAGCCGAGCGGGAGCCCGGTGCTCACGCAGACGCGCCGCGGCGAGCCGCTGAAGCCGGGCCCGCACAAGATCCAGGGCCT
>JAHCAM010000043.1 GCA_019634895.1 Steroidobacteraceae bacterium
AGGGGCAGTACGGCCGCTTCGGCCAGAGCGCCGGCAGCGGCACGATCTCGGGCGAGCGCGCCTACCTGGTGCCCTACGGCGTGATCTCGCCGCCGCAGCGCTTCGCCATGCGGATCCAGCGCTACATGCATGAGCACGGCATCCGGCAGGAGGCGCTGCGTGCCATCGCACTGGCGTCCTATCACCATGCGCAGGCGAACCCGCGGGCCGTGATGCATGGCAAGCCGCTGGACGCGGAAAAGTACGATGCCTCGCGCTGGATCGCCGAGCCGCTGCACCTGTTCGACTGCTGCATGGAGAACGACGGCGCCGCGGCCATCGTGATGGTGGATGCCGAGCGCGCCGCCGATTTCGCGCACAAGCCGGTGTACCTGCTCGGAGCCGCCTCCGGGTCGAGCCATCGCTTCGCCACGCACGCCCACAATTCGCCGTCCTATGCCTCGGCGAACTTCGAAACGGTGGCCGAGGATCTCTACCGGATGGCCGGCCTCGGCCCCGCCGACGTCGGCGTGGTCCAGAGCTACGAGAACTTCACCGGGGGCGTTGTCATGGCCCTGGCCGAACACCGCTTCTTCAGCCCGCAGGAGGCGAACGACTTCCTCACCTTGGAGAACCTGATCGCACCGAGCGGGCGGCTGCCGCTGAACACCAGCGGCGGCAACCTCGCCGAGTGCTACATGCATGGCTTCGAGCTGGTGCTGGAGGCGGTACGGCAGGTGCGCGGCACCTCCACGGCGCAGGCGGCGCGCAGCGACGTGGCGCTGGTGATCGGGGGACCCATGGCGGCGCCGGCGAGCAACCTGTTGCTGGGCTCGCGCGATGCACTGGGAGAGACACCGCGATGACCATGCCTTCTTCCTACCTTCCGCCGGGCCTGCCCATTCCGGTTCCCGAGCCGGATGGCGTCTCGGCGCCGTACTGGAACGGCCTGCGCGAAGGCGTGCTGCGCGTGCAGCGCTGCGCACGCTGCCAGGCCTGGCAGTTCGGGCCTGAATGGATCTGCCACGCCTGCCTGCAATTCGACCCAGCCTGGGTCGAGGTGGAACCGTCCGGCCTGATCTTCAGCTGGGAGCGCATCTGGCATCCGGCGCATCCGGCCCTCAAGGATCACGGTGCCTACCTGGCCGTCGTGGTGGAGCTTCCGCACGCGGGCCGCGTCCGCATGGTGGGCAACCTGCTGGGCGATCCGCTGCAGCAAGTGCGCATCGGGGCCGAAGTTCAGGGCGTGTTCGAGCATCACCCGGAGGCTTCGCAGCCGTACACGCTGCTGCAGTGGCGCTGCCGGTGACGGGGTCGTCTTCGACGGATGAAAGGCAAGCCGATATCGACCTGGTCGTGGTCGGTGCCGGGGCGGGCGGCATGGTGGCCGCGCTGGTGGCGGCGATCGAAGGCCTGCGCGTCGTGCTGTGCGAGGGCTCACAACAAGTCGGAGGCACGACGGCCACTTCCGCCGGCACGCTCTGGATCCCGGGCAACCGGCACGGGGCGGAGGCGGGCCATGCAGACTCGGTCCAGGCGGCGGCCAGCTACCTGGACGCGCTGATCGGGCCGGACGATGGGCGCCAGCTGCGGCAGGCGTTCCTGGAATCCGGCGACGCGGCCATTGCCTACCTCGAGGAGCGCACCGACGTCGCCTTCGTCAGTGCGGGACAGCATCCGGACTACCTGGCTTTGCCCGGTGCGGCGATCGCTGGCCGGGCGCTGGCGCCGCGCCCCTTCGACGGACGGCTGCTGCGTGGCGCATTCGCGCGGATCCGGCCGCCGATGCCGGAGTTCCTGCTGCTCGGCGGGATGATGGTGGGCAAGGCCGACATCCAGGCACTGGTGCGGCGCTGGCAATCCTGGCCCGCGTTCGTTGCCAGTGCCGGGCTGGTGGCCCGCTACCTTGTCGACCGCATCCGCTATCCCCGCGGCACGCGCCTGGTGATGGGCAATGCGCTGGTCGCCCGCCTGTTCTACAGCCTGCAGCGCGCCGGCGTCGACGTTCGCTTCGGCTGGCGCCTGCGGGAACTGACCGTCGAAGGCGGCAAGGTGCGGGGAGCCACCTTTGCCGTCGATGGCCAGGAGCGGCGCCTCGACAGCCGGGCGGGCGTGGTCCTGGCCACCGGTGGCGTTGGTCACGGCGAGGCCCTGCGCGCCGAACTGGCTCCTGCCGGAATGTCCTTGCCTTCGCTGGCTTGCGATGCAGTCAACGGCGAAGGCATCACCGCGGCGCGATCCGCCGGCGCCGGGTTCGAGCGCTACGCCGCCGGCGACTTCTTCCGGCAGCCGGTGTCGCGCGTGCCACGCCCAGGTGGGCCAGGGCTTTTTCCCCATCTTTTCCTGGACCGCGCCAAGCCGGGCCTGGTTGCCGTGGACGCCCAGGGACGCAGGTTCGCCGACGAAGCGGGTTCGTACCACCACTTCGTGGAGGCGATGGTGCGCCACCTGCAGCGCACCGGCGGCGATGCGGCCTGGCTGGTCTGCGATGCGGCCTTCGTGCACAAGTACGGACTGGGCGTGATCCTGCCGGGGACGCGCCGGCTGGATCGCTGGATCCGCCAAGGCTATGTCTGCGTGGCCGACCGCCTGCCGGCGCTGGCGCAGCGCGCCGGCATCGATCCCGCGGGGCTGCTCGCCACCGTGCAGCGGACCAACGACTATGCTGCAACTGGCCGTGACCCGGACTTCCACAAGGGCGATGCGCCGGTCGACCGGTTCAACGGCGACCCGGCCCACCGACCGAACCCTTGCCTGGGCGAAATCGGCCAACCGCCCTTCGTCGCGTTGCGCATCCTGCCGGCCGACGCGGCTTCGAGTTCGGGGCTGCCGATCGATGCCGATGGCCGGGTGCTGGACCGCGCTGGCCGTGTCGTCGTAGGACTCTATGCCTGCGGCAACGATGCCGCGTCCGTGATGCGGGGCACCTATCCGGGCCCGGGAACGACACTGGGGCCGGCCTTCGTCTTTGCCTGGCGGGCCGCGCTGTTTGCGGCGCGTCGTGCTGCATCGGCGCGTGCGCATCCGATCGAGGAGAAACCGTGATGGAACCGAATGCTTCCCCCGCGCGCCGCGCGGGCCCGCTCGCGGACTTGCGGGTCGTCGAGTTCGCGGGCATCGGACCGGGGCCCTTCGCCTGCATGCTGCTGTCGGACATGGGCGCCGACGTGGTGACGATCGACCGCCCGGGGGCACGCGCCAGTGATCCGCGCAACGTCACGCAGCGGGGACGCACGGTGGTGCAGGCCGACCTCAAGGACGCCGCCTGCATCGAGCAGGTGCTGCAGCTGCTGCAGGCGGCCGACGTCCTGGTGGAAGGCTTCCGCCCGGGCGTCATGGAGCGCCTGGGGCTGGGGCCGGAGGCGGTCGCGCGTCGCAACGCGCGGCTGGTCTACGGCCGAATGACGGGCTGGGGCCAGCATGGGCCGCTGGCGCAGGCCGCGGGGCACGACATCAACTACATCGCGCTCACCGGTGCGCTGCACGCCATCGGCACGGCCGACCGGCCGGTGCCGCCGCTGAACCTGCTGGGGGACTACGGCGGGGGCAGCCTCTACCTGGTCATGGGCATCCTGGCCGCATTGCACGAGGCGCGGCGGTCTGGGCTGGGGCAGGTGGTGGATGCGGCGATCACCGACGGCGTCGTCAACCTGATGGCGCAGTTCATCGGCCAATCCCAGCGCGGTGCCTTCGTCGAACGCCGCGAAAGCAACATGCCGGACGGCGGATGGCCGTGGTACGGGGTGTACGAAACCGCCGATGGACCGCACGTGAGCGTCGGGCCGCTGGAGCCGCAGTTCTTCGCTCGCTTGTGCGAGTTGCTGCAACTGGGTCCCGAGTGGCAGTCCGCGCCCTCGGACCGTTCGCGCTGGCCGGCCCTGCGCGAGGCGCTGGCGCAGCTCTTCAAGAGCCGCCCCGCGGCCCATTGGCGCGAGCTGCTGGAAGGAACCGACGCCTGCTTCGCGCCCGTGCTGCCGCTCAGCGAAGCCGCCCGGCACCCGCACAACGTCGCGCGTGGCGCATTCGTGGTGCTGGATGGCGTCACGCATCCCGCACCGGCGCCGCGCTTCTCGCGGACGCCGGCAGCCATCCAGTCAGCGCCGGCCGCTGCCGCCGGGGACCTGGCGGACGCGCTTGGCCGTTGGCGCGGCTAGCGCAGCCGCCGTTGCATCGCGGGTGCTGGCCGCCTGGGCCCGCTGCCGGTCGGCCAGCGCGAGGTACTTGTCCTGCAGCCGGGTCAGGCTGGTGACGATCTCGGCCACGGCCGCCTTTTCGTCCCGGGCCCGCAGGTGGCGCAGGAGCCGCCGCCGCGACTTACTTTCCGCAGGTCGCCAGACGCATTTGCGCGTAATTTCCCGGTCGCGGGAAGGTCAAGGTTGGCGCGGTACTTCCAAGTCGATGAGACGCTCGGTCTGCTCCTCCCACTCACGCATAAGCTGCTTGGCACGGCGGTGGTTGTCGATCGCGTGTTGTAGAAGCTCGGCCTGCGCTGGCGTGACCATGCGATGCACGAGCTTGCCGCCGATCATGTGCCCCCATTCGTAGTACGGGCCATGACGGGCCTGCGGATCCTGGGCGCAACGGCACCCGGGCTTGCCGCACACCTTCATGCGCATGTGCAACGTGCCCGAGCACAGGTACTCGATGTCGGCCAGGGCCGCCCGGACGCCGCCGATCTTGTCTCGGACCTGCTTGATGTTTTGTGCGAGTGAACGCGGCATGAGTGCTTGACTTTTGCGATTCTGTCGTTAATAGTAGCGCCAGAATGCCAAGCTCGCAAGCCCCGACTTCCACCAAGGAGGCGGCAGGCTTCACTCTTCACACCGAGCGCCTGGGCCCGCTGCCCCTGATCAACCACTTCATCGAGCGCATCGGCCTGCACGACACCCTGTCGCGCCACATCCCCTCGGACGCTCGCTGCAGCATCACCCATGCCAGCGCGCTGGGCGTGCTGCTGCGATCGATCATCGTGGAGCGCGAACCGATCTACCGCCAGCACGAGACCGTGCACGGCTTCGCCGATGGCATGTTCGGCATCAGTGCCCAGGAGATGGAGCACCTGAGCGACGACCGCCTCGGGCGCGCCTTGGACCGGCTGTTCGATGCCGATCGCACGGCGTTGCTGACTGAGCTCGTGTTGGCCGTTGGGCAGCGCTTCGGGGTGCGTTTCGAGGAGTTCCACAACGACTCCACATCGATCAGCTTCTGCGGCGGCTACCGCCGCGCCCGAGGCCGCCAGATTCGCGCTCGCACCGCGCCCGCGATCACCTTCGGGCATTCGAAGGCGCACAGGCCGGACCTCAAGCAACTGCTGTTCATTCTGACCATGAGCGCCGACGGCAACGTGCCGGTGGCGTTTCGCTGCACCGACGGCAACACCAGCGACTCGGTCACCCACGTGCAGACCTGGGAGACGCTCAGGGCGGTGGCCGGCAGGAGCGACTTCCTGTACGTGGCCGACAGCAAACTGTGTTCGCGCGAGAACATGGATCACATCGACCGCGCAGGGGGCCGCTTCGTCACCGTGATGCCACGCAGCCGGCTTGAGGATGCGCAGTTTCGCGAATGGCTGCAAACCCACACGCCCGAGTGGTCCCTGGTGTGGGATCGGCCCAACCCGCGCTACAGCGACGGGCCGCGCGACTGCTGGTACGTCCATCGGGCGCCGCTACCCTCCATGGAAGCCTGGTCCATCGTGTGGGTCTGGAGCACGCTGCTGACGCTGCGCCAGCATGCCCGGCGGCTACGCAACATCGCCGCTGCCATCGAAGAGTTCGAGCGGTTGCGCCAGCGCCTGGCCTCCGCCAAGACCCGGCTGCGCGGCGCCCCCGAGATCGACCTGCAGATCAAGCTCATCGTGGACAGGCACCATGTGGGTCGCTACCTCAAGGTTCGCCGCGTCGTTCGCGAAGAGCACGTCTTCAAGCAAACCCGCCGTGGCCGCCCGGGCCCCGACACGGCCTACCGCAAGATCACCAAGCGACGCTTCGACGTGCAATGGAGCACCGACGAGCAGGCCATCGCCTACGACCGGCGAAGCGACGGCATGTACCCGTTGATGACGAACGACCGCAAGCTCAGCGCCGCACAGGTCCTGCAGGCCCACAAAGGCCAGCCCATGATCGAGAAGCGCTTCGAGCAGATCAAGACCGTACACCAGATCGCCCCGGTGTTCCTCAAGGACGAGGGTCGCATCGAGGCACTGTTCACCCTGTACGCGATCGCACTGCTGGTGCAGGCCCTCATCGAGCGCGAGCTGCGCCAGGCCATGGCGCACGAAGCCATCGAGGAACTGCCCATCTACCCCGAGCAGCGCCAGTGCGCGCATCCCACCACCGAGCAGGTGCTGCGCCTGTTCAGCCTGGCCGAGCGCCATCAACTGCGTCAACACGGCCGCACCGTTCAGGCATTCAACCTCACACTCACCGACCTGCAGCGCAAAGTGCTCGCGCTGCTCGGCGTCCCCGCAAGCACGTTCTAGGCACCTCGAAACGCAGCCCGGAAATTACGCGCAAATGCGTCTGCTGACCCGCGGAAAGTAAGTACCGGCGCCTCAGCGCCAAGGGTGGCGGCACCGGCGGTCAATTCAACAAGCGGAAGCCCCGACGAGGGTGCGCTTTATAGTGGTGCCTGGCCAGCTTCCTCTTCCTTGGCGACCATGAACCACGCGCAGTCTCCGCCGGACGCGCAGCCCGGCGCGGCACAGGCGGCCTTCCAGCTGAACCTGCGCCACTTGCGCGGCCTGACGGCCGTGCACGAGCACGGCAGCATCAGTGCGGCCGCTGGCGCGGTGGGGCTCAGCCAGCCGGCGCTGACGCAGGGCATCCTGAAGCTGGAGAAGCTGATGGGAGAGGTGCTGTTCGAGCGGCGCCCGGACGGGATCGTGCCCACGGCGGCCGGGGAACTGGTGGTGGACCGGGCGCGGGCCTGCCTGGCCCACCTGGCAACGGGCACCCGCCAGGTGGGCGGCACGGCGTTCGAACCGGATCGCCGGCTCAGCATGACGCAACTGCGCGCCTTCGTGGCGCTGGTGCGGGCCGGCAGCATCTCCGCTGCAGCCGCAGACCTTGGGCTGTCTCAGCCGGCAGTGCACCGGGCCGTGCGCGAACTCGAGGAGGCGCTGGGACGCAAGCTGGTGGAGCGCCGCGGCCGCGGAGTGCACGTCAACTTTGCCGGTCGGCGTTTTGCCCGCAGTTGCAGGCTCGCGCTGGCCGAACTCCAGGCGGCGTTCTCCGAGCTCGGGCGCGACCCGCACAACCCCACCATCGCTCTCGGCACGACCCCCCTGGCACGTGGCTTCCTCGTGCCCGAGGCCATGGCGCTGATGGTGGCGGAACGGTTTCCCGCGGGGTTCCGCGTGCACGAAGGCAGCTGGGGCGAACTGGTGGAGGCGCTCAGGGACGGTGTGATCGACATCATCGTCGGCGAGATCCCCGACGACGCAGCGCCGGACCTGGCCACGCACCCGCTTTACGAGGAAGCCCCGGTGGTGGTGGCGGGGCGGCAGCATCCGCTCGCGACGCGGCGCAGTTGCACGCCGCAGATGCTGGCTTCCTACCCCTGGATCATCGCGCCGGAGAACTCGCCGCTGCGTGCCGAATGGGAGCGCCTCTTCGCCGATCGCCGCCCCGAGGCGCCGGTGGAGTGCGGCTCGATCATGATCATCGGCCGCCTGCTGACCGCCAGCGACCTGCTGACGCTCGCCATGCCGGACCAGGTGGCGCTGCAGGTGCGCACCGGCCTGCTCAGCTGCATCGGCGCACCGCTGGCGGGAAGCAGGCCGACGGTCGGCGCCACGATGCGCAAGAGCTGGCGCCTCACGCGGGCCCAGCAGCGGTTCCTCGAACTGCTGACGGTGGCTTCCGCCGGCATTGGCGCCGACGCGAGCCGGCAGTCGCTCATCGAGCCCTACTGGACCTGAAGGCCGCTGCCACCACTGTGGGGCCAGCTCAATTCCGGTTTCTCAATACCGCGGCGGCCTTTCGAATCACGCGCCGGCCGGCACTGCCTAGAATCGGGCGAATCGATGTTCGGTTCAACCACTCACCCTAAAAGGCCATGCTGAATTCCCAAGACAACGAGACGCTCGTTCGCGTCGGCCCCGGTACCGCGATGGGCCAGCTCATGCGGCTGTACTGGATCCCCTTCCTCGCGTCCGCCGATGTCGAGCGCGACGGCCAGCCGCATCGGGTGCGCCTGCTGGGCGAGGACCTGGTCGCGTTCCGCGACAGCGAGGGCCAGGTCGGCCTGGTGGACCAGGCCTGCCCGCACCGCGGCGCGCCCATGGTGTTCGCCCGCAACGAGGAGGGCGGCATCCGCTGCATCTACCACGGCTGGAAGTTCGACGTGACGGGGCAGTGCCAGGAGACCCCGGCGGAACCCCCGGGCAGTGCCATGACCAGCCGCATGACCATCAAGTCCTATCCCGTGCGCGAGCGCAACGGCGTGCTGTGGACCTACATGGGCCCGAAGCGCGAGACGCCGCCGCTGCCTGAGCTCGAATGGAACATGGTGCCCGAGTCGCACTCCCTCGTCACCTTCCGGGTGCAGGAGTGCAACTGGCTGCAGGCACTGGAAGGTGAAATCGACTCCGCGCATGCCGCCATCCTGCATGGCCCCCGCGGCGGCAGCACGATCAAGCAGTGGCGGCAGGGCCAGGACCTGTCGCCCAAGTTCGAGGTCCAGCCGCACGATGCCGGCATCAGCATCGCGGCGCGGCGCAAGGACGGCACCGAGCACAACTACGTGCGGGTCAACCAGTTCCTGATGCCGTTCTGGACCTTGGTGCCGCCGTTCACGAAGTACCCCGAGCTGAGCGGCCATGCCTGGGTGCCCATCGACGACCACCACACCCTGGCAATGATGTTCTCGTACACGCCGGACCAGCCCTTCTACGAGAAGTCGCGCAAGCTGTACAAGGAAGGCTACAAGGGCCGCGAGGGCGGCCACCATTCGCATGGCGCCTATGAGGCCAGGCCGGTGACGGTGCCTTATCACCGGTACTGGAGCCGGTTCAACCGGGGCAACGCCTACACCTACGACTACCAGACCGGCATGCCCGGCCCGTGGGTGGAGGATGCCGCGTGCCAGTCGGGCGTGGCGACCATCTGCGACCGTTCGCAGGAGCACCTGGGCTCCACCGATGCAGGCATCGTGCGCGTGCGCCGGCTGCTCCTGGAGAGCGCGAAGAAGCTGGCGGAGGGCGCCGAGCCGGTCTCCGCCGCGAAGCCGTCTTCCTTCATGATGCGGGCCATCTCCGTCACCATCCCCGCCGGTTCCGACTGGATGGAACTGGGACGCGACTACATGAAGGCGGAGCTCGGCAAGGGCTTCGGGTACACGCCGTGAGCGGTTCTCCGATGCAGGCAGGCGGCCAGGACATGTTGGAGAACCTCGAAGCCGACTTTCCGGAGCACAAGCGACGGGCCTCCGGCGCACCCCATGCGCTGGACGGCATCCGGGTGGTGGACTTCTCGCACTTCATCGCGGGGCCGCTGGCGACCATGATCCTGGCCGACATGGGCGCCGAGGTGATCAAGGTCGAGGCGCCGGTCCGCGGCGACGACATGCGCCGCTATCCGCCCATGCACCCGCAACTGGACCACGGCGCAGCCTTCGTCTGGAGCAACCGCAACAAGAAGAGCATCGCGCTGGACCTGAAGTCCCCGCAGGGGCTGGCGCTGGCGCGCGACCTCGTCTGCCGCGCCGACGTGCTGGTCGAGAACTTCTCCTCGGGCGTGATGCGTCGCCTGGGGCTGGACCACGAGACCTGCCTTGCCCTGAACCCGCGCCTGGTCTACTGCTCGGTGGCCGCCTACAGCCGCGAAGGCGCCTTCGCCGACCGCTTCGGCTTCGATCCCATCGCGCAGGCCGAAAGCGGCTTCGTTTCCATGAACGGTTATCCCGACCGCGAAGGCGTGCGGGCGCTCTCGCCGGTGATGGACATCAGCACCGCCATGATGGTGGGCAACGCCGTGCTCGGCGCGTTGCTGGCCCGGGAGCGCCTGGGCCGCGGCCAGCGGGTGGAGGTGTCCCTGTTCGACACGGCCGTCCTGATGACGGGCTATGCGACCATGCAGTCGCTGTTCACCGGCAAGGAGCCGCAACGCAGCGGCAACACCGCCCCCGACACCTGCCCCTCGGGCGCCTTCCGCGCCAGCGACCTCACCTTCTACATCAACAGCGGCAACGACAACATCTTCCAGCGGCTCATGGGGCAGGTGCTGGAACGTCCGGACGTGGCCGCCGATGCGGATTACGCCACGGGTCCCCTGCGCATCCGGCATCGGGAGCGCCTGTTCGCCTTCCTCGACGAAGCGTTCGCGCGGCACGACTGGGCGCACTGGCAGGCTCGCATGCGCGCCGCCGGCGTGCCCTGCGGATTGGCGCGCACGGTGGGCGAGGCGATCCGCTCGCCCGAGGCGCGCGACCACGAACTCGTCACCCGCATCCCCCATCCGGTGCTCGGCTGGGTTCCGAACGTGCGCTTGCCGATCCGCTACGCCGCCACGCCCATGGCCGATCCGGTGGCGGCCCCGGCGGTGGGGCAGCATACGCAGGAGGTCCTGCGGGACGCTCTTGGCCTGGACGAACGGCAGATCGCCGAACTGGAGCGCGCCGGTGCCTTCGGTCCTGCAGCCGCAGCCGCAGCCGCAGCCGTGCCGGGCCCGATGGACCGCGACCCGGTGCCCGCATCTTGATTTCAACCCCGCGCGACCGGCAGCAGCGGCGCGCATTCACAACCAGGAGACAACCATGACCCTGCACACCCGTCGCAGCGCACTCAGGATGCTGGCCGCCGGCGGCGCCGCCGCTTCCGTGGGGCTTCCCGCCTTCAGCCAGCAGGGGGAGGCGTTTCCCTCCCGGGTGATCCGCATCGTCGTGCCGTACCCGGCCGGCGGTATCACCGACCAGCTCGCACGGGCGATCGCCCAACCGATGCGCGAGGTGCTGGGCCAGACCGTGATCGTCGAAAACAAGCCTGGAGCCGGCGGCACCATCGGTACCAACTACGTCGCCAAGCAGCCCGCGGACGGCTACACGCTGGTGTTCGGCAACAGCGGCCCGAGCGCCACCGCCGGCCTGATGCGCAAGCTGCCCTACGACCCCCAGAAGGACTTCCGGCCGATCTCCGGCGTGGTGCGGGTCCCGATGATCCTCGCCGTGCCCGCCGATTCGCCCCACAAGTCCGTGGCCGAATTCGTCGCGTGGGCGCGGTCGCGGGGCGACAAGGTGAATTACGGCTCCACCGGCGTCGGCGGCGGTTCCCACCTCTTCAGCGAGTACTTCAACGAGCTGGCCGGCACCCGCTTCCAGCACATCCCTTATACCGGCGCCCCGCCGCTGATGACCGCTTTCGCCGAGGGCCAGGTGCAGATGGCGTTCGTGACGGGGGTGGATGGCGCTGCCATGGTGCAGGCCGGCAAGATCCGCTACCTGGCGGTGGCGACGCCCAAGCGGACGCCAGTGCTGCCGGACCTGCCTGCCATCGCCGAGACCGTGCCCGGATTCCAGGCCCCGGTGTGGTTCGGCGTGCTGGCCCCGGCTGGCGTGCCCGACCCCGTCGCACAGAAGCTTTCCAGCACCATCGCCGCCGCGGTGCGCCGCCCCGAGGTCAGCAAGTTCTTAACCGACCGCAACGTGGAGCCGTGGGGCAGCACGCAGGAAGAGCTGGGCCGCACGATCGAAGGCGAGATCGCCCTGTGGGGGCCGATCGTGAAGAAGTTCAACATCACTGTCTGATGCGGTCCCAACGATGGCCCAGCGCACACTGAAGGGCCGTGTCGCGATCGTCGGCATCGGGGAGACGCACTACTACAAGCACGGCCAGTCTCCCGATGCCGAGTTCAAGCTGGCGCTGCAGGCCGTGCTGCGCGCCTGCGCCGACGCGGGCCTGGATCCACGCCACATCGACGGCTTCGCCTCGTACGGCGACGACCGCAGCGAAGCCACCCGCCTGGCCTCCGCGCTGGGGCTGCCGCGCCTGCGCTCCGCCACCATGCAGTGGGGCGGCGGCGGTGGCGGCTGCTGCGCCGCGGTCGCCAATGGCGCGGCCGCCATCGCCACCGGCCAAGCCGACTGCGTGGTGGTGTTTCGTTCGCTCAACC
>JAHCAM010000044.1 GCA_019634895.1 Steroidobacteraceae bacterium
CTCTCGATCTGGAAGCGCGTGAACAGCGGCACCTCGTCGGTGTAGAGCCGGATCTGCCGCAGCGCATCCTGGGACATGAAGCGCTGGACGTACTCGAGCGCGCGGGCATGCGACTCCGGTTCGTCGATGAGCACCTCGCCGATGTCGTCCGACAGGTAGTCGCGGAGCGCCCGCGTCACGGCGTCGCTCTCCTGGTACACGAGGAAGGGCGCGGAGCGTTCGCGCGCCGCGGTCACGATCGCATCCCAGTTGGCGCGCAGGTTGTCGAGGTCCCACTGCAGTTCCTCGGGACCGCGGCCCACGCCGGCGGTGCGCACGATGGTGCCCATGCCATCGGGCACGCGCAGGGCCTCCAGGGAGTCGCGGGTCACGTCCCGTTCCTCGCCCTCGATGCGCCGCGAGACGCCGCCGGCGCGCGGATTGTTCGGCATCAGCACCAGGAAGCGGCCGGCGAGGGAGATGAAGGTCGTGAGCGCGGCGCCCTTGTTGCCGCGCTCCTCCTTCTCGACCTGCACCAGCAGCTCCTGGCCTTCCTGGAGCACGTCGCGGATGTTGAAGCGCGCGCCCGGGGCGGGCTGGAACCGGAAATACTCGCGAGCGACTTCCTTCAGCGGCAGGAATCCCTGGCGCTGCGAACCATACTCGACGAAGGCGGCTTCCAGGCTCTGCTCGACGCGCGTGACGCGCGCCTTGTAGACATTGCCTTTCTTCTGCTCGCGTGACGGGAGGTCGATGGACAGGTCGTACAGCTTCTGGCCGTCAACCAGGGCGACGCGCAACTCCTCCTGCTGGGTTGCGTTGATCAGCATTCTTTTCATGGGCCCCTTCCGAGGTGCTGGGGGCCGTGTCGCGCGGGACAGTCAATCGCGTCACGAGGGAAAACCCGGTGGACAGCGGGCGCGGATCCCGCGCGCGCGGAACGGGGCTGCGGCTCAGTGCCGCAGGCCAACGCATTCCAGCGCACGCTTGCGAGATCGACACGCGGATAGCACATCCGTGCGAACGGCCGGCGATGGTCCGGGACAACCGGACCAACTAACATGCGGCCTGCCCGCCGCGACGCCGGGATCGGACCTGGGGTCGATGGAGAGGGACCGCGTACCGGTCAGCGGCCACGCTTCGGATTGCGAAGCCTGTGCCGTAAGACCTGATTGGCGGCTACGATAACAGCCATGGGCTCGGAAAATCAATACGTTAGAGGAAAACGGTGACGCCGGGTCGATTGCCCGGCGGCAACGTTCGGCGGGTCAAGGCGGGCGCGGCGGGCGAAGGCCAGCGGCTCGACAACTTCCTGTTGCGCACACTCGCGGGCGTGCCGAAAAGCCGCGTCTACCGCCTGTTGCGACGCGGGGAAGTCCGCGTCAACGGCAAGCGCAAGCGGCCCGAATACCGGCTTGCGGCGCAGGACGAGGTGCGGCTGCCGCCGGTGCGCCCGGAGCCGGCCGCAGGCGGCGCCCCGCGCCGCCCGCCCGACGCGCTGCTGGCCGCGGTGCGCGACGCCGTGATCCACGAGGACGAGCGCGTTCTGGTGCTCAACAAGCCGCCGGGCCTAGCCGTCCACGGCGGCTCCGGACTCGCGTTCGGCGCCATCGAGGTGCTACGCGCCCTGCGTCCGGATGAGCCCCTCGAACTGGCACACCGCCTGGATCGCGACACCAGCGGCTGCCTGCTGGTTGCGCGCTCGCGCCCCGCGCTGGTCATGCTGCACGCGCTGCTGCGCGAAGGCAGGGTGCAGAAGCACTATGCGACGCTGCTCGCCGGCCGCTGGAGCCTCGGGCGCAAGATCATCGATGCGCCGGTGCTGACGCGGCAGCGGCAGGGCGGCGAGCGCGTGGTGCGCGTGCATGCAGGGGGCAAGCTCGCCGTCTCCGAGTTCTCGCCGCGCGAGCGCTTCGGCGATCTGGCGACGCTCATGGATGTCGCCATCCGCACCGGGCGCACGCACCAGATCCGCGTGCATGCCGCATTCGCGGGCCACCCGGTGGCCGGCGACGAGAAGTACGGAGACCGCGCCGCCAACGAGGCGCTCGCGGAACTCGGCCTGCGGCGCATGTTCCTGCATGCCGAATCGGCGGCATTCGCCTGGCCGGACACCGGCGCCGCGTTCCGGGCGACGGCGCCGCTGCCGGCAGATCTGGCCGCCCTGCTGGTCACACTGCGCGGGCTGACGGCCCGGAATCGCCGCTGAGCGGGTCCAGGCCGGCGGCGCGCAGCGCCGCGGCCACCCAGATCAATGGCAGGCCGATGAGGGCGCTGGGATCGCGGGTGTCGACGGACTCGAACAGCGTGATCCCGAGGCCCTCGCTGCGGAATGCGCCGGCGCAGTCGAAGGGCAGGTCGCGTTCGACGTAGCGCGCGATCTCCGCCGCGGAAAGCCGACGGAAATGCACCGTGGTGAGATCCACGTGCGCCCGTGCCGACGACGGATCCGCGCGCATCAGTACCACGCCCGTATGGAAGCGGACGGCGCGGCCGCTCTCGGCGCCGAGCTGCAGGCGGCATCGCGCGGCGTCACCGGGCTTGTCGAGCACGGTCCCGTCGCAATCCACCACCTGGTCCGACCCCAGAACCCAGCATGGGGGATGGCGTGCGGCTACCGCCTCCGCCTTGGCACGCGCCAGCCGCAAGGCCCGCGCTGGCGGCTCCTCGCCGGACATGATCCGCTCGTCGACCTCTGGCGCTACGGCCGTGAAAGGCAACCCCAGCCGTTCCAGCAGGCTGCGCCGGTAGGGCGAGGTCGAAGCCAGCAAGAGAGTCCCCGCCATGCGCGATCAATGCTTGAAAAACAAGGGTTTGCGCGACAAGTTTTTTGACACCCCCGGCAGCGGTCACTATGATACCGCCCCCATGCCGAGGCCCGGGGACCCGCTGCTGGACGCACAGAGCCTGGCTGCGGCCGGGGCGGTCATCGAGAGGGAGTTCCGGATCGCCGATTTCGCGCGCCTGGCGGAGCGCCTTGCGGGGCCCGAAGGGATGGCGACTGCACGGTTGGCCCTGTCGCGGATCGAGGGGGTCGCGGTCGGGGACCTGCGGGTGGAGGCGACGGCCGAGTTGACCTGCCAGCGCTGTCTCGCGCCCCTGCAGCGGGTGCTGGAGTCGGCATCGCGGCTTGCGTTCGTGGCAAGCGACGAGGTGCCGGTGCCGGCGGACCTCGAGGCGGTGGCCTGCGATCCGCAGCGGCTCGACCTCGCGGCGCTGGTCGAGGACGAACTGCTGCTGGCGCTGCCGCTGATCGCGCGGCACGCGGAAGGCGAGGTCTGTACGCTGCCCGATGCGGCTGCGTCGCAGGCGGAAGAAGGCGGGCGCTCCGCAACCCGGCGGCCGTTCGCGGGTTTGAAGGAACTGCTGAAACACTGAAACCGAACCGGAGTTGAATTCCCATGGCCGTACAGAAAAGCCGCAAGACCCCCTCCAAGCGCGGGATGCACCGGTCGCACGACCGCCTCGCCAAGCCGGCGCTGTCGAAGGACCCGACCACCGGCGAAACGCACCTGCGCCATCGCATCAGCCGCGACGGCTTCTACCGCGGCCGCCGCGTGATCGAGGCTCCGGTCGAGGACGCCGGCCAGGAGTGAGCCGCGGCTGGCCCGCGGCTGCGGTGATCGCGGCATGAACCGCTATTCGCGCGTCGCCGGCACCGGCAGCTACCTGCCGGAGCGCGTGCTGACCAACGCGGATCTGGAGCGCTCGGTCGACACGACCGACGAGTGGATCCGCACGCGCACCGGCATCGAGCGCCGCCACATCGCCGGCCCCGACGAGACCAGTTCCTCGCTGGCCGAGCACGCCGCGCGGCGCGCGCTCAAGTCGGCGGGGCTGGCGCCGTCCGACGTCGACCTGATCGTGGTCGGCACCACCACGCCGGACCTGATCTTTCCGAATACGGGGACGCTGCTGCAGCAGCGCCTCGGCATCCACGGCTGTCCCGCATTCTCGCTCGAGGCCGCCTGCAGCGGGTTCATCTACGCGCTCTCGGTCGCCGACAAGTACGTGCGCTGCGGCGAGTCCAAGTGCGCGCTCGTGGTCGGCGTGGAATGCCTGTCGCGGTTCGTGGACTGGACAGACCGCGCAACCTGCGTGCTGTTCGGAGACGGTGCAGGTGCTTTCGTGCTGACGCCCGCCGACGAACCCGGCGTCATCGCCACGCACCTGCATTCGGACGGCAAGTACAAGGATCTGCTGTATTTCCCCTACGGCGTCTCGAGCGGCTTCGACAAGCTGCGCAGCAATTCCACCGACGGCCTCAAGATGCTCGGCAATGAGGTCTTCAAGGTCGCGGTCCGCACGCTGTCGCGACTGGTGGACGAGACGCTCGCCAAGAACGGGATCGAGCGCAGCGACATCGACTGGCTGGTCCCGCACCAGGCCAACCTGCGCATCATCCAGGCGGCGGCAGACAAGCTCGACCTGCCGATGGAGAAGGTGGTGGTCACCGTCCAGGACCATGGCAACACCTCGGCGGCGTCGATCCCGCTCGCGCTCGATACCGCGGTCCGCGACGGCCGGATTCATCGCGGCCAGCTGCTGCTGCTCGAGACCTTCGGCGGCGGCTTTACCTGGGGCTCCGCGCTGATCCGCTACTGACGCGGAACCCCGGCGCACCCGCGATGGTCCATTGATTCATGGCAGGACGACCCCGCATCATCGCCGCGGCTGCGACACTCGCATCGACCTGCGTGCCGCTGGCGGCGTTCGCACCGGCCTGGGCCGAACCGTTCAACCTGCCCGCGGCGGGGAGCGACCTGATCGGTGAAGTCCGCCACGACGAGGCCGGGGCCAAGGACACGCTGCTCGACCTCGCACGCCGGCACGGCCTCGGCTACGAAGAGATCACCAACGCCAATCCCGGCGTCGATCCCTGGCTGCCCGGTGCCGGCACGCCGGTGCTGGTGCCCAAGCGCAGGATCCTGCCGATGGCGCCGCGCGAGGGCATCGTCATCAACCTGCCGGAACATCGCCTGTACTGGTATCCGCCGGCCGGGCCCGGGGAGCAGGCGGTGGTCTGGAGCTTCCCGGTCAGCATCGGCAAGATGGACTGGAACACGCCGCTGGGCACCACCCGGATCGTCTCCAAGGTCAGGAACCCGACCTGGACGCCGCCGCAGTCGGTGCGCGACGAGCACGCGCGGCGCGGCGACATCCTGCCGCCGGTCGTGCCTGCGGGCCCGGACAATCCCCTCGGCCGCTACGCGATGCGGCTCGGCATCCCCGGGGGCGCCTACCTGATCCACGGCACCAATCGCCCCGCGGGCGTCGGCATGCAGGTGACGCACGGCTGCATGCGCCTGTATCCGGAGGACATCGAGCGGCTGTTCGAGATGGCGCCGGTGAACACGATCGTCCACATCGTCAACCAGCCGTACAAGTTCGGCTGGCACGATGGCGAACTGCACATCGAGGTGCATCCGCCGCTGCAGGAAGACGCGGTCACGCCGCCCACGCTCACGGATCTCACGCGCCTGATCGTCGAGGCCACCGCGTCAGCGCCGCAGCCCATCGACTGGCTCGCCGCCGAGCGCGCCTGGCGCGATGCCCGCGGTATCCCGACCGCCGTGTCGCTGCCGGCGGCCGCGCTGGCCGCGAACGCGCCGTAGAAAAAAAGAACCCCGCAGCGTCGCCGCCGCGGGGTCCCGTCATCGGCATCCGAGGTCGATTACTTCGACATCGACTTCTGGAACATGCGGTTCAGCTTCTCGCTGTTCGCATCGCAGCACTGCTGGGCCGCCTGCGCGGCAGACAGGGCCTGGTTGGCCGTGTTCTGCGCGGAGGTGGCGGCCTGCTGCGCAGCGGCCGCGGCGCGGCTGGCACCATCGGCGGCGGCTTTCACGCCGTCGACGTCACCGGACAAGCGCGAAACCTGCGACTTCAGCGAGTCGATGTCCGCCTGCATGGGCTTGAGGTCCTGGCAGCCGGCGGCCAGTGCGAGCACGGCGGCAGCAACGCCCACCTTCAGGATATTGGTCATGAGATTGTTCTCCACAAGGTTGCATGGAACGTAACAACCCGCTTTCGCGGATGCACGGCGCCGCGTGTTCCTTCCATTCCGCGCGGCTGACCGACGAATCGTAGCCTATCGGGCCAAGGTGTGAAAGCACGATGGTGCTGTCGCCGCCGGGCGACATGCCATGTGCTCGCGAGCTGCAGAGTGGCTGCGCGCTGTCGTCTCGCAGCGAGTGCGTGAGCGCCGCGACCTGCGCGCGCGTGAGCGGAGCGCGCGTGCGCGTGCAGGGGTGTACCGGGGCGTGAGCATGGGGCGCGTGTGCGGTCGCGCACGACGGTGTCGGGGGGATCTCGTGACGGGCGAGGGAAGTGCAGACCGGGTTCTGCTTGCCAGCAGGCAATGACTGTATATAATCCCAGTTACTGATCATTCGTACAGGTGCGCCATGTCGGATCTTACCCCCCGTCAACGCCAGATCCTCGAGTTCATCCAGGACGCCATCGCCAGCAACGGCCTGCCGCCGACCCGGGCGGAAATCGCGGAGGCGCTCGGCTTCCGTTCCGCCAATGCGGCCGAGGAGCACCTGCGCGCACTGCAGCGCAAGGGCGTGCTCGCGCTGATCGCCGGCAGCGCCCGCGGCATCGTGCTCAAGGACGCGCTGCGCGAGCAGTTCGGCCTGCCGCTGATCGGCCGGGTGGCCGCCGGCCGGCCGATCCTGGCGGAGGAGCACGTCGAAGGCCGTTTCCAGATCGATCCGGCGCTGTTCAATCCGCGCCCGCACTACCTGCTGCGGGTCAGCGGCATGAGCATGCGTGACGTCGGCATCCTGGACGGCGACCTGGTGGCCGTCCACCGCTCAGCGGACGTCCGCAACCGGCAGATCATCGTCGCCCGTCTGGAGAACGAGGTGACGGTCAAGCGCTATCGGCAGGAAGGCTCGGTGGTCTGGCTGATGCCGGAGAACCCGGAGTTCGAGCCGATCCGCGTGGACCTGCGCAAGCAGTCGCTGACCATCGAGGGCGTGGTGGTCGGGGTGCTGCGGCGCGGCCGCCCGGACGCGATGCAGTGACCGACCCGCTGGCGGCATTGCTGCGCCACCCGCGCCTGTGGCGCGGCGGCAGCGTCACGCCGGGGCCGGCGACCGTGCCGACGGGCTTCCGCCGGCTCGATGAGCGCCTGCCGGGCGGGGGCTGGCCGCTTTCCGCATTGACCGAGATCCTGGTTCCCGCTGCGGGCGTCGGCGAGATCCGCCTGCTGCTGCCGGCGCTGTGCACGCTTGCCGCGGACCGGCCCGAAGCGCCGCGCTGGATCGCCTGGCTCGCGCCGCCGCACCTGCCTTATGCGCCGGCGCTCGCCGCCGCCGGGCTCGATTCCTCCCGCATGCTGGTGGTCCGGCCACGGGCCGGCTTCGACGTGCTGTGGGCGATGGAGCAGGCACTGGGTTCCGGTGCCTGCGCCGCCGTGCTCGGCTGGGCCGAGGCTGCGGGCGACACGGTCCTGCGCCGCCTAGCGCTCGCAGCCGAAGAAGGACAGAGTCCGGGTTTCCTGTTCCGGCCGCCGCGCCATCGCGACGAATCCTCTCCGGCAGCGCTGCGCCTCTCGCTCTCGGCCCACGCCGACGGCCTCGACGTCGAGATCCTCAAGTGCCGCGGCGGCATGCCCGCGCGCGTCACGCGCCTCGTGCGGCCATAGGGCCGGGATTCCCCATGTCCGAGTCGCGTCCGGCCTTTCCGGCGACGGCTCCGGCGGTACGCCAGCCGTCGCTTGCGCTGGTGCCGCGCCGCGCCGCCGCCACTGCCGCTGCGCGCGAGCTGTGGCTGGCTGCGCATTTTCCCCGCCTGCCGATCGAAGCCCTGCTGCCGGCAGCGCAGTCCGTGCGTGCCGCCGCGGCGACGGCAACGGACGATCCGCGCCGCACGATCGTGTCCTGCAACGAGCGCGCCGCCCGCCAGGGCATCCGGCCCGGCATGGGCCTTGCGGCAGCGCTCGCGCTCGTGCCCGGGCTGCGGGTCGAAGAGCGCCAGCCCGCCGCGGAAGTGGCGCTGCTCGATCGCCTCGCGCGCTGGGCGCTGCAGTTCACGCCGGTGGTCAGCCCCGAGCCGCCCGACGCAGTGCTCGCCGAGGTGAAGGGCAGCCTCGACCTGTTCGGCGGCGCGATGGCGCTCTGCCGCCGCGCGCTCGCGGGCCTGTCGGGCAGCGGTCTCGGCGCGTCGCTCGCGATCGCCCCGACGCCGCGCGCGGCACTGTGGCTGGCACGGGCGGAACTCGGGATGACGGTGACACGGAGCGACGCGCTGCCCGGACTCGCGGCGCGCCTGCCGCTTTCCTGCCTGCGCTGGCCGCCGCAGACGGTTGCGGCGCTCGGCGAGCTCGGCATCAGGGATCTCGCCGGCCTGCTGCGGCTGCCGCGGGCAGAGTTCGCCATGCGCTTCGGCCCGGAATTGCTCGACGAACTCGATGCGGGGCTCGGCAGGCGCCGCGAGCCGCGCCGGCGCCACGTGGTTCCGGAGCGCTTCGACGACCGGCTGGATCTGCCCTGCGAGGCGGCCACGGCCATCCGGCTGCAGCCCGCGCTCGGGCGCCTGCTCGCGAATCTCGGGGCCTTCCTGCGCGCCCGCGCCTGCGGCATCCCCGGGCTGCGCCTGGATCTGCTGCACCGCACCCGCATGCCGACCCGGCTGCGGCTCGGCCTCGCCCGGCCGTCTTCGGATGCAGGCGAACTGCAGTGGCTGCTGTCGGAGCGGCTCGCACGCTGCCCGCTGCCGGCGCCGGTCACGGCGTTACGGCTGCGCACCGGGATGCTGCTGCCGATCGCGCCGCGCGACGCGAACCTGCTCGCGCGCGGGAGCAGCGCCGATCCGGAAGCGACCGCGCGGCTGCTCGACCGGCTGCGCGCGCGGCTCGGCCGGGACGCGGTGTTCGGCGTCTGCCCGGTGCCGGAACATCGCCCGGAACGCGCCTGGCGGATCGCCGAGCCGGGCGGCCGGCCGTTGCCCGCGCCATGGCCCGCCACGGCTCCGCCGCGCCCGCTGTGGATGCTCGCCGAGCCGCAGCCATTCGACGACTGGCAGGGCGTGCAGGTCAGCGGGCCGGAGCGCATCGAGAGCGGCTGGTGGGACGGTCACGACGTGCGCCGGGACTACTACGTCGCCTGGACCCGCGCAGGGGTCCGGCTGTGGATCTTCCGCGAGCGTCCGCCGGCCGGCGGCTGGTTCCTCCACGGCGTGTTCGGGTGATGTGCGAGGCCGCCACGCGCGGGATCCGGCGGGGTTTCCCGCTCGCGAACTCCGCCGGAACTTACGAGTTCGCTCGCGGGAACCCCGCCACCTCGCGCGTGGCGGACGCGGCACTTCGCCGGCGCACGACGCGGGTCAGCCGCCACGCCGCCCGTCACGCGGACGAGCGCCGGGACTCCGCGAGTGAGCGCGTAAGTTCCGGTGGCGCGAACGAGCGGGGGTCCCGGCGCGAAGTCGGCGCGACGGGCGATGACGCAGATGACCCACGATGTCGTACGCCGAGTTGCATTGCCTCAGCAATTTCACATTTTTGCGCGGCGCCTCGCACCCGGAGGAACTCGTCGAGCGCGCACGGCAGCTCGGCTACGCCGCCCTTGCGCTGACCGACGAATGCTCGCTCGCCGGCATCGTGCGCGCGCACGTGGCGGCGCGCGAGGCGGGCCTGCCGCTCATCGCCGGCAGCGAGTTCACGCTCGCGGACGGCCTGCGGTTCGTGGCGCTCGCCACGAGCCGGCGGGGCTACGGCGCGCTCTGCCGGCTGATCACGCGCGGCCGGCGCCATGCGCCCAAGGGCCGCTACGCGCTCGCGCGCGGCGACCTCGACGCCGGCCTGCCGGACTGCCTCGTGCTCTGGCTGCCGGGGGCCATCCCGCAGCCGGAGGAGGGGGCATGGCTCGCGGAACGGTTCCCTGGCTGCCTGTGGCTCGCCATCGAGTTGCTGACCACTGGCAGCGACCGCCCGCGCCTCGGGCAGCTGCTGTCGCTCGCCCGCTCTCTCGGCCTTCCCGCCGTCGCCGCCGGCGACGTGCACATGCACCAGCGCCGCCGGCGCGCACTGCAGGACACGCTGACGGCGGTGCGCCTGAAGACCACCGTCGCAGATGCGGGATTCGCGCTGTACCCGAACGGCGAGCGCGTGCTGCGGCCGCTTTCCCGCCTTGCCGAGTTGTACTCCCCGGAGCTGCTCGGGGCGACGCTCGAGGTGGCCGGTCGCTGCCGCTTCTCGCTCGACGAACTGCGTTACGAGTACCCGGAGGAAGTGGTGCCGGCGGGCGCCACGCCGGCGGAGCACCTGCGCCGGCTGGTGCAGGAGGGCGCCCTGCGGCGCTGGCCCGGCGGCACGCCGCCCGCCGTGCAGGCGCTGATCGAGCGTGAACTGTCGCTGGTCGCCGAACTCGGCTACGAGCGCTATTTCCTGACCGTGCAGGACCTCGTGGCCTTCGCGCGCGGCCGCGGCATCCTCTGCCAGGGCCGCGGCTCAGCCGCGAATTCCGCCGTCTGCTATGCGCTCGGCATCACCGAGGTGGACCCGGCGCGCATGACGGTGCTGTTCGAGCGCTTCCTCTCGCGCGAGCGCAACGAGCCGCCGGACATCGACGTGGACTTCGAGCACGAGCGGCGCGAGGAGGTCATCCAGTACCTCTACCGCAAGTACGGCCGCGAGCGCGCCGCGCTCACCGCGACGGTCATCTGCTACCGCCCCAGGAGCGCGGTCCGTGACGTCGGCAAGGCATTGGGCCTGGATCCGGCGCAGGTCGGGCGCCTGGCCGATGCGATGCAGTGGTGGGACGGCCGCGAGACCGAGGATTCGCGCATCCGCGATGCCGGGTTCGATACCGGCAACCCCCTGATCGCGCGGGTACTCGCCCTCACGCGCGAGATCGCCGGTTTCCCGCGGCACCTGTCGCAGCACACCGGCGGCTTCGTGATCTCGCGCGGCCCGCTCGAGGAGCTGGTGCCGATCGAGAACGCCGCGATGGCGGAACGCACCGTGATCGAGTGGGACAAGGACGACCTCGACGAACTCGGGCTCCTCAAGGTGGACGTGCTGGGCCTCGGCATGCTCACCGCGATCCGCCGCGCGCTCGCGCTGGTTTCCCGGCGGCGGGGGCGCGAACTGCGCCTGCAGGACATCCCGGCCGAGGACCCGGGCGTCTACGAAATGATCTGCCGCGCGGACACGGTCGGCGTGTTCCAGATCGAGTCGCGCGCGCAGATGGCGATGCTGCCGCGCCTGAAACCGCGCTGTTACTACGACCTCGTGATCGAGGTCGCGATCGTGCGCCCAGGGCCGATCCAGGGGCAGATGGTGCATCCCTACCTGCGCCGGCGCAGCGGCGCAGAGCCGGTCGCCTACCCGGGCCCGGAAGTGGAGGCCGTGCTGTCACGCACGCTCGGCGTGCCGATCTTCCAGGAGCAGGTCATGCAGCTGGCCATGGTCGCGGCGGATTTCACGCCCGGCGAGGCCGATCAGCTGCGGCGGGCGATGGCGGCCTGGAAGCGCCGCGGCGGGCTCGAGCCGTTCGAGGCGAAGCTGAAGGGCCGCCTGCGCGCCAAAGGCTACAGCGAGGAATTCGCGGAGCGGATCTTCCGGCAGATCCTCGGCTTCGGCGAATACGGCTTCCCGGAGAGCCACGCCGCGAGCTTCGCGCTGCTGGTCTACGTTTCGGCCTGGCTCAAGCGCCACGAGCCGGCGGCGTTCTGCTGCGCGCTGCTCAACAGCCAGCCAATGGGGTTTTATGCGCCGGCGCAGCTGGTCCGGGATGCGCGGGCGCACGGCGTGGAAGTGCGCGGCGTGGACGTCAACGCGAGCGGCGTGGACTCGACGCTGGAGGACGCCGCAGGCACGGCGCCGGCGCTGCGCCTCGGCCTCGGCCTGGTTCGCGGCCTGTCGCGCGAGGGAGCGGAACG
>JAHCAM010000045.1 GCA_019634895.1 Steroidobacteraceae bacterium
GATCACCGGCGGGGCCATGGTCCCGGTGGTCTACGACTCGGTCGGGAAGGACACCTTCCAGGCTTCGATCGACTGCCTGCAGCCGTTCGGGCTGATGGTCAGCTTCGGCAACGCATCCGGGCCGGTGCCGCCGATGGCGCTCACCGCGCTGAAGGGCTCGCTGTACGTCACCCGCCCGTCGCTGATGGCGCACACCGCCAATCGCGCCAATCTCGAGGAGATGGCGGCGGACCTGTTCAGGATGGTCGGCTCGGGCAAGGTGAAGATCGAGATCGACCAGCGCTATCGTCTGGCCGAAGCGGTGCAGGCGCACCGCGACCTCGAATCGCGCAAGACCACCGGCTCGTCGCTGATCCTGCCGTAGCGGGCGATGACGGCGGCGCGCGCGGGGGCCGCGGATCCCCCTCCGGTGGATGCCGCACGGCGTTTCGGCGGCGTGGCGCGCCTGTACGGAGACGACGCGCTCGCGGTGCTGGCGCGCACGCACGCCTGCGTGATCGGCGTCGGCGGCGTCGGCTCGTGGACCGCCGAGGCGTTGGCGCGCTCGGGCGTCGGGCGGCTGACGCTGATCGACCTCGATCACGTCTCCGAGTCCAACGTGAACCGGCAGGTGCACGCGCTCGGGTCGACGCTGGGCGCCGCGAAGGTCGAGGTCATGCGCCGGCGTATCGCCGACATCTCGCCCGCCTGCGAGGTGCGCGTCGTCGACGACTTCGTGACCGCCGAGAACGTCGAGGAACTCGTGCCGACCGACGCGCTGGTCGTCGACGCGATCGATGCGCCGCGGGCCAAGGCCGCGCTCGTCGCCTGCCTGCGCCGGCGCCGCCAGCCGATCGTCGTCTGCGGCGGCGCCGGCGGGCGCACCGACCCGTTGCGGCTGCGCCGCGACGACTTGTCGCGCACCCGCGGCGACGCGCTGCTGGCGGCGGTGCGCGCGCGGCTGCGGCGCGACCATGGCTTTCCTCGCGATGCGGGCAAGCGCTTCCGCGTCGAGGCGATCTATTCCGACGAGCACCTCGGCCGCGCGGCACGCGAGGCGGCTTGCGAGGAGGGGGCGCGTGGCGGCGCGCCGCTGAACTGCGCCGGCTACGGGTCGCTGGTCACGGTGACCGCGGCGATGGGGCTGGCCGCCGCGTCGTGGGCGATCGACCGGGCGCTGGCCGGCGAGCGGCCGCATCGCGACGGCGATCGCGGCGTAGCGGGGGCCGCGGCCGTAAAGAGGTAGCATCTGCGCTGCGCACAGCCACCCGCATCGCCCCGCATGAGCCGTTCCGGCACGGTTGCCGTCTACTTCGTCGCGTCGCCCCTCCAGTACCTCGCGGCCCGGCGCATCGCCGGGAACTTCGAGGCGGGTTCGCGCCAGGTGCTGGTCTGGTACAAGCCGGGGCTCGACGCGGTGGTCGACCCGCGCGAATGGGACGCCTGCAGCTACATGGCCTGGCCTCGGCTCGAGCCGCTGCCGGGGCCGTTCGGCCGCCATCGCCGCCTGCGCGCCAACATCGGGCTGGTCGCCGGGCTCGTCGGGCCGTGCGACCGCCTGGTCCTGCACAGCGCCGTCTACGACACCGAGGCGATCAACTACTTCCTGCGCGCGTTGCCCGCCGCCTGCGGGGCGCGCGAGATGCGCGCGCGCATCCTGCCCGACGGCGTGATCAGCATTCGCCGCTATCCGCTGTCGCCGCTCAAGCGCGTGCTGCAGTGCGCGCGCAAGCTGCGCCGCCTGTTCGCTCCCGAGCTCGACTACCAGTGCTTCGGCGGCGACCGGATCGGCTCGGACGCCCCGTTCTGCGACCGCATCTACGTGCTGCCGGGGCTGCCGAACGAGTATCCGCCGCACAAGGTGCGGGTGCTGCCGCCGCTGGTCGACGCACGGGTGCGTGACGAGCCGGCCCCGGGCGCGCGCCGCGCGCTGGTGATCGGGCAGCCGCTGACCCCGTTTCGCCTGATGTCGGCCGCGGACCTGGCCGAGACCACCGAGCGGATGCGCCGCTGGCTGGCGGGCGAGGGCATCGCGAGCATCGACTACAAGGCGCATCCGAAGGACGATGCCCGCGAGCTCGGCCATCCCGACTACCTGGTGATCGAGCCGGCGGGTGCGCTCGAATCGCACATGGCGCAGACGCCGTACGACGTCGTGATCGGCGTGCGCTCGTCGTCGCTGCTGCTTGCGCGCCAGATCTACCCGCCGCGGGTGCGCGTGGTCGCGTTCGGCTGGGAGCGCGTGAGGTTCAAGTCGGAGCAGGAGCGCGAAGACATGCGGCGGGCGTTCACGGCCTGCGGCGTGGAGTTCGCGTGAACCTCGCGCGGCTGCGCGAGCGCATTCCGCTGGCCAACTCGTGGCTGCTCGCCGCGGTCTTCTTCTGCATTCCGGTGCAGGTCGCGCCGGCCTACGTCCTGTCGGCGGCGATGCTGGCGCTCTGGACGATCGAAGGACGCTTCGGCGAGAAGCTGCGCGAACTCGCCCGCGAGCCGCTCGTCTGGGTCGTGCTCGGTTACTACGGCGCGTTGCTGCTGTCGATGCTCTGGACGGACGACCGGGGATGGGGCTGGCAGATGCTGCAGCGGCACAAGTTCTTCCTGCTGTTCCCGCTGTACTTCAGCGTCGCGCGTCCCGAGCACTTCAGACGCTACGTCGCCGCGTTTCTCGCGTCGATCGCATTGTGCGAGGCGCTGGCGTTCTACAACTGGGCGCAGCTCACCCTGTGGCCGGGGCTGCCCGACGGCATTCGTGTCGACAAGAGCCCGGACGACACCGCGCCGTTCGTCGACCGGATCTTCTACACGCCGGCGCTCGCGCTGGCGGGATACCTCGCGGCCCATCGGCTGATGTTCGACGCGACCGCGGCGCGCGAGCGCCTGCTCCATGGGGCGCTGCTCGCCGCGACGACGCTGAACCTCCTGATCGCCGGCGGGCGGGCGGGGATGATCGGCTTTCTCGCGCTGCTCGCGTTGCTCGCGTTCCAGCGGCACGCGCGCCGTCCGGTCGTCGCGGCCTCGGTCGCCGCTGCGCTGGTCGCCGCGGTACTGGCGGGCGGCTACTACGGCAGCAGCTACTTCAGGAGCAGGGTCGACATGGCGGTCGACCAGTTCGTCCACTACGAGGAACAGCCGGAAACGTCGGTCAGCCTGCGCGTCGTCTACGGGCTCAATGCGCTGCGAATCTACGCGGAGCATCCTCTGCTCGGCGTGGGCATCGGCGACTATCCGCGCGAATACGAGCGGATGAACGCGCTGCACACTCCGCGCTGGGAGCCCGCCTGGAATCCGCACAACCAGTACCTGCTGACGCTGACCGCCGCCGGCATTCCCGGAGGCCTGGCGCTCGCGCTCGTGCTCTTCTATCCGATGCTGCGCCGCGGACCGGTCGACGGCCGCGAGCGGATCCGTCGCGCGGTGCCGGTGCTGATGATCACGATCTGCCTGTTCGAGTCGTACCTGCTGCGCTCCAACGTCAGCATGATGTACATGCTGTTCACCGCGGCGCTGTGGCGCGGCGTTCGCGCGGATCGGTAGCCAGCAGCACGCCACCCGCGAGCGCCTGCGCGAGCGCGAACAGTCCGTACAGCACCGAGGCGCCGACGGCCGATGCGGCCGGGACGCCGAACGCCGAGAGCGCGACCACCGCTGCCGCCTCGCGCGTGCCCCACCCGCCGAAGCTGACCGGCAGCGTCGCCATCAGGAAGACCGGCACCGCGACGGCGGCCCAGCTCCACGCCGGCAACTCGATGCCGAGCGCGCGCCCGCCGAGCGCGAACGCGCCGATCGACAGCAGCTGCACGCCGAGCGACGCGACGACCTGCAGCGCGTACTGGCGCCAGGCGCCCCGATGCCGCGCAACCACGGCGACCCGCGCGCGCCAGCCGTTCCCGGTCGTCGCCTGCGCGGCAATGCTTGCGCCGAGTCTGCGCAGGACGACGATGCCCAGCGCCGGCGCCGCCAGCAGGCCGGCCGCGAGCGCGGCCAGTGCGCCCGCCCCGGGGGCGCGCAGCGCGGCCGGCCCGAGCGCCACCGCGGTCGAGGTCGCGTCGGCGACCCCCCAGGCCGCGGCCGCGGCGCCCAGCACCACCAGCATCCACAGGCCGCTCAGCCGGTCGAGGAACACCGACAGTCCCGCCTCGAGCGCCGGCAGCCCGCGGCGATTGAGCGCGACCGCGCGATAGACGTCGCCGCCGACGATCGCGCCGGGCAGCAGCGCGTTGATGGCGACGGCGCGAAAGTACAGGCCCGCCGCGGCGAACGCGCCGATGCGGTGTCCGAGCCAGCCGGCCAGCGCGCGCCAGCGCTGGGCCGAGACGAAGTTCGCGAGCGCCGACGAGGCGAGCCCGGCAAGGACCCACGCCGGTTGCGCGCCGGCGACCTCGTGCAGCACGCGGCGCGGATCGGCCCACCAGAGGATGGCTGCGACCAGCAGCGGCGCGAGGACGATCCGCGCGACCCGCGCCCATCCGGTCGCGCGTCCGCGCGTCATCAGCGCGTCCGCGAAGGCCTGCCTGGCCCGTTCACGGCGCACGCTGCGCCGAACGCTCGCGCGCGCGCGGCTCGCGGACGAAATACTGCGGGGTGCCGCGCCCTTCGTGGTAGATGCGCGTGAGCAGTTCGCCGACGAGCCCGGCGACGACCAGCTGCACGCCCATCAGCACCAGCATCACGCCGGCCAGCAGCAGCGGCCGGCCGCCGATGTCCTCTCCGCCCAGCTTGAGCACGAACAGCCACGCGAGGATCAGCGCGCCCGGCGCTGCGAGCCACAGGCCGACCGCGCCGAACGCGTGCAGCGGGCGCTGCCGGTACCGCATGAAGAAGACGATCAGCACCAGGTCGAGGATCACCCGGAACGTGCGGTCGATGCCGTACTTGGAGACGCCGCGCGTTCGCGCGTGGTGGCGCACCGGCATCTCGGCGATGTGCGCACCGGCATCGCGCGCCAGCGAAGGGATGAACCGATGCAGCTCGCCGTACAGCCGGATGCGGTCGATGATCTCGCGCCGGTACGCCTTGAGCGCGCAGCCGTAGTCGTGCAGGTGCACGCCGGTGCTGCGCGAGATCAGGCGATTGGCGATCACCGACGGAAGCCGGCGCGACAGCGCCTTGTCCTGGCGCTGCTGGCGCCAGCCGGAGATCATGTCGACGTCGTCGTCGCGGTCGAGGCGCTCGAGCATCGCCGGAATGTCGAGCGGGTCGTTCTGGAGGTCGGCGTCGAGCGTGACGACGTAGCGCCCGCGCACGCGGTCGAACCCGGCCTGCAGCGCGCTCGATTGGCCATAATTGCGCGCCAGCAGTACCGGACGCAACCACGGGCGGTCGGCCGCGAGCCGGGTGAGCACGGCCGCGCTGTCGTCGCGCGATCCGTCGTCGACGGCGATCAGTTCGAACGCGCGCCCGGTCGGGCGCATCGCGTGGTCGATGCGATCGACCAGATCGGGCAGGTTGTCGACCTCGTTGTAAATGGGGACGACAATGCTGACATCCGGCTCGTCGGTGGTCGGGGTGAGGGCGATCTCGGATGCGACGGATTGGGGCATGGGGGCTCGGCAGGCTGCCGGCAATGTTAACTGATGAGTGATCGAGCTTCGCGCCGATGATCCGCGCCACCACGAACTCGCCCGCCGCTGCGCCGTCGGGTCGTCAATTGCTGCTGCTGATGCTCGTCTACTTCGGCGCGCACCTGCTGTCGCGAACGCTGATCTCGGGGGCGCTCGAGCTCGACGAGGCCGAGCAGGCCCTGTGGACGCAGCAACTCGCGCCCGGCTACGGCGCGCAGCCGCCGTTGTACACCTGGCTGCAGTGGGGCGTGTTCCAGCTCGCCGGCGTCTCGGTGTTCTCGCTGGCGCTGTTGAAGAACGTGCTGATCGCGCTCACCTACCTGTTCGTCTACCTCGCGGCGTTGCGGGCGATGCCCGCGCCGCTCGCGCTGCTCGCATCGGCGAGCATGCTGCTGATCCCGCACATCGGCTGGGAGTCGCACCGCGACCTCACGCACTCGGTTCTGGTGACGACGATGGCGAGCGCGACGGTCCTCGTCACGATGCGGCTCGTCGAGCGACCCCGACCCGCGCTCTACCTGCTGCTGGGCCTCGTCGCGGGGCTGGGGATGCTGTCGAAGTACAGCTACGCGCTGTTCTTCGCGGCGCTGGCGCTGGCGATGCTCGCCAGCCCGCGCACGCGAACGCTCGCGCTCAACCCGTGGATCCTCGCCAGCGCACTGGTGGCGATCGTCGTCGTCGCACCGCACGCGTGGTGGCTGCTCGACCACTGGCAGATGGCCAGCGACCGCACGCTGGCGAAGATGGAGGCCCGGCCGGGTGCCGTCGCCGGCGCGCTGGCCGGGCTCGGCAGCCTCGTCGAGGCGGTCGCCGGCACGCTGGTCGTGCTGGTCGTCGCAGCGGCAGCGGTGTTCGGGCGCGACGCGTGGCGCGCGAAGACGCCGGGCGCGCGCGGCCCCTTCTGCTCGCTGTGGCTGCGCTACCTGGCCGCGCTCGCCGTGCTGCTGGCGGCGATGGTGGTGCTGGGCGGGGTTACCAACGTGAAGGGGCGCTGGCTGCAACCGCTGCTGTGCATGGCGCCGCTCGTCTGGTTCGGCTGCCGCACCGACCTCGACGGGCATCCGCGCCTGCGTGCATGGCGTCGAGTGCTGGCCGGTTTCGCGATCGTCTTCTTCACGCTGCTGACGCTGAGGCCCGCCTACGACGGCTGGCGCGGCAAGCCGGGCGACCTGAACCAGCCGGCGGCCGCGCTGGCGCACGCGCTGAATGCAGAGGGCTACGACGGGCGCGGGACGATCGTCGCGGCCGACCGGGTGATGGCCGGCGTGCTGCGAACGCGCTTCACCGGCGCGCGGGTCGAGGTTTCCGCGGCGGGCGCGCCGCCGCCCGGGGTGGCCGACGGCGAGGCGCTCCTGCTGGTCGCGGGTGCGGGTCCTGCCGACGAAGCCTGGCTGCGCGACCGCGCGGAGGCGCTCGGCCTGGCCGAGGGTGCCGCGGCCGCGGGCGAGTTCGAGCTGCCGTTCGCCTATTCGCGGCCGGGCCAGCCGAAGGCGGGGTACCGGTTCCTGCTGGTCCGCGCCCGCTGAGGCGCCGGTCGCCGCATCGACGTGCGGCGCCGAAGTTTCCGCGGCGACGCTCTTGTCTGCACGCCGTGCGGCCCCATATGCGGGGCGTGAGGAGTACAGCATGTCGTCGTCGATCCGCCGGGCCGCGGTAGCGGGCGCTTTCTACCCGGCAATGCCGGGTGCGCTGCGCGGCGCGATGACCGACTGGCTGTCGTCGACGCCAGCCGCAGCGGACGCCGCGCGCGGGCCCGCGCCGAAGCTGCTGGTCGTGCCGCACGCGGGCTACGTCTACTCCGGTCCGATCGCTGCGCAGGCCTATGCGCTGCTCGCGCCGTGGCGCGGGCGCATCGAGCGCGTCGTGCTGCTCGGCCCGGCGCATCGCGTCGCGGTGCGCGGGCTCGCCGTGCCGACGACCTGCGCATTCGAGACGCCGCTCGGCGCGGTGGCGGTCGATCGCGCGTCGATCGACGCGCTGGCCGCCCTGCCGCAGGTCGTGTCGAGCGACGTCGCGCACGCGCACGAGCATTCGCTCGAGGTGCAGCTGCCGTTCCTGCAGGCGGTGCTCGGGAGTTTTTCGATCGTGCCGTTCGTGGTCGGGCGCGCGGCTGCCGGCGAGGTCGCCGAGGTACTCGAGCGCACCTGGGGCGGCGACGAGACGCTGGTCGTCGTGAGCACCGACCTGTCGCACTACCTGCCGTATGCGCATGCACGCGCCGCCGACGCGGCGACCGTCGAGCAGATTCTCGCGCTCGACGCGAGCATCGATCACGACCAGGCGTGCGGCGCGACGCCGCTGAACGGCGCGCTTCGGGTCGCGCGCGCGCGCGGCCTGGCGCCGCGGCTGCTCGAGCTGCGCAACTCCGGCGACACGGCCGGAGATCGCTCGCGGGTGGTCGGCTACGGCGCGATCGGATTCTGGCCGGATGCGACGGGCGTCGCGCCCGCGGAGGCGGCGGACGCCGAGGCCCGCGTCGCGCACGACAGCGCGCACGACGACGCGCTCGGCGCGGCGCTGCTCAGCCGCGCCCGCAACGCGATCGCCGCGGCGCTCGGCCTGCCGCAGGTGGCCGAGCCTTCGCACCCGGCGCTCGCGGCCCCCGGGGCCACGTTCGTCACGTTGCGCCGCGCGGGGGAGTTGCGTGGCTGCATCGGGCGGCTCGAGGCCGGCGAGCACTCGCTCGACGAGGACGTGCGCCGCAACGCGCGCCGCGCCGCGTTCGAGGATCCGCGCTTCCCGTCGCTAGGCCCCGACGAGTGGCCCGGGCTCGCGGTCGAGGTGTCGCTGCTGGGCGCGCTCGAGCCGGTGGCGGCCGCGACGGAGTCGGACGCCTGCCGGGTGCTGCGTCCGCACGAGGACGGCGTGGTTCTCGACTGGCGCGGCCGGCGCGCGACCTTCCTGCCGCAGGTGTGGGCGCAGATGGCCGACGCGCGCGAGTTCCTGTCGGCGCTGCGGCGCAAGGCCGGCCTGCCGACCGGCTTCTGGCACGAAGAGCTGACGCTGTCGCGCTACCGCGTCCTGAAGTACGCCGACGGCGAGGTGCCCGCATGAGTCTGCGCGACGACGCCCCCGACGCTCGTGCCGCCAGGTGGTGGCACCGGCTGGACGATGGCCGCATCCAGTGCGACCTGTGCCCGCGCGACTGCAAGCTGCACGACGGCCAGCGCGGGCTGTGCTTCGTGCGCGAGCGCCGCGGCGACGCGATGGTGCTGGCCACCTACGGGCGCAGCTCGGGCTTCTGCATCGACCCGATCGAGAAGAAGCCGCTGAATCACTTCCATCCCGGATCGAGCATCCTGTCGTTCGGCACCGCGGGCTGCAACCTGGCCTGCAAGTTCTGCCAGAACTGGGACATCTCGAAGAGTCGCGAGATGGACCGGCTGATGGACCGCGCGAGCCCGGCGCGCATCGCCGAGGCGGCACGCGACAACGGATGCGCGAGCGTCGCGTTCACTTACAACGACCCGGTGATCTTCGCCGAGTACGCGATGGACACCGCCGACGCCTGCCATGCGCTCGGCGTGAAGACCGTCGCGGTGACCGCTGGCTACCTCCACGCCGAGCCGCGACGCGAGTTCTTCTCGAAGATGGATGCGGCCAACGTCGACCTGAAGGCATTCAGCGAGGACTTCTACTTCAGGCTGACCGGCGCGCACTTGGCGCCTGTGCTCGAGACGCTGCGCTACGTGAAGCACGAGACCGATTGCTGGCTCGAGATCACCACGCTGCTGATCCCCGGCCAGAACGACGGCAACGACGAGATCGACGCGATGACGCGCTGGATCGCGGCCGAACTCGGCACGGACGTGCCGCTGCACTTCTCGGCGTTCCACCCCGACTACCGGATGACCGACGTCGCGCCGACGCCCGCCATCACGCTGGCGCGCGCGCGCAAGATCGCGCTCGACAACGGCCTGCGCCACGTCTACACCGGCAACGTTCACGACCGCGAGGGCGGCGCGACCTTCTGCGCCGGTTGCGGCGCCGTGCTCATCGAGCGCGACTGGCACGAGATCCTCGGATACGAACTCGACGCGAAGGGCGCGTGCCCGCACTGCGGGACGGCGCTCGCGGGCCGCTTCGGCGCGGAGCCGGGGCGCTTCGGCAGGCGGCGGATTCCGCTGCGCGTCGCGATGCGCTGATCCGCGTCCGACGGGGACAGTGCCCGCGGAGGGCGAAGCCGCAGCGCAGCGGCGCGACGTCAGTCGAGCGTGCCCATCCGCTCGAGCGCCGACCAGACCTCGTCGACCTCGGGCATCTTTCCGGCGTGACCGAACGCCGCCATCTGCGGCAGCCAGAACGGCTCGGCCCGATAGCGCGGCCAGCGCGGCGTGTCGGGCACCATGAACACCAGCGGGCGCTCGAATGCCGCGGCCAGGTGAGTGAGCCCCGTGTCGAGGCCGACGACCGCGCGCGCGTGCGCGAGCAGCGCGGCACACTGCGCGAGGCTCAACCGCTGCGGCACGCGCGCGCGCGCCAGGCCGGCAGCGATCGCTTCGGCGCGCGCCCGTTCCGCGTCGTTGCCCCACGGCACCACGAAGTCGCGGCCGGCCACGTCGAGTCGCTGCGCGAGCGCTCGCCAGCGATCCACCGGCCACTGCTTTTCGGCGCGCGCGGTCATGTGCAGCAGCACGATCGAACCGGGCGCGAGCGGTCCGCCGGGCATCTGCGCGAGGCCTTCCGCCGGCGGCGGCGCGAGCGCGAAGCGCGGCAAGCCCTCGGCGCGGTAGTCGAGCGCCTGCGCGGCAAGCGAGCGCAGCGCGCGGATCGCGTGCTGCTTCTGGTCGACGCGGAAGCGCCGCTCGTAGAACAGCGCCGCCAGCGGTTCTCGCGCGCTCGCGCGGTCGAACCCGGCCCGCGGGCCGCGGCCCTGCAGCGCGAGGAAGGCGCTCTTCACCAGCCCTTGCAGGTCGAGGATCAGGTCGTAGCGGCGCGCGCGGAATCCGGCGCGAAAGCGCGACCACTCGGCGCGGGTCGTCGCCGACAGCGGCGCCTTGCGCCAGCGCCGCATCGCGACGCGATGGATGGTCGCGACGCCCGGGTGAAGCGCCGGCAACTCGGCGAACGACTCCTCGACCACCCAGTCGATCCGGGCTGCGGGGCAGGCCGCGAGGATGTCGGTCACCACCGGCAGCGCGTGGATCACGTCGCCCAGCGAACTCGTCTTGACGAGCGCCACGTCGAGCGATGCGGGAACGGATCGGGTCGGGGCGCGGTCGGCCGCTTCGTCGTGCGCCATGCTCAGACGACCAGGCGTTCGGGGTGCGGCGCGCCCGCCGCGAAGCGTTCGATGCGCAGCGGCGCCATGTCGACGAATGCCGGTTCGCCGGCGATCTCCTGCGCCGCGATGCGACCGATCGCCGCGGCCTGCTGGACCCCGTGGCCCGAGAAGCCGCAGGCGTTGTACCAGCCCCGCGCGCCCGGCATCTCGCCGACGACCGGCTGGTGGTCGGGCGTCGTCTCATAGTAGCCCCACCAGCACGCGCGTCGGTCGATCGACAGCGTCTCGAACCAGCGGAAGTGGCGTAGCGCGGATTCGTAGACCGTCTCGAGCCAGTTCCAGTCGACGCCCTCGGCGAAGCCGGTGTCGGCGGGGTTGCCCAGGCCGAAGATCAACCGCTCGCGCTCCGGGCGGAACCACAGGCCGGTGTCGAGGTCGACGGTGAGCGGATACGCGGGTGCCGGCGCGAGCGGCGCCGTGGTGTAGACCATGCGTCGGGCCGGGCGTACCGGTACCTGAAGGCCAGCCAGCGCCGCGACCTCGCCGGCCCAGGCGCCGGCGGCATTGACGATCCAGTCGGCTTCGACCTCGCCGTCTGCGGCGCCGGCGCGCCATCGCTCGCCGCGTCGCTCGATCGAGCGTACCGCGCAGTTCAGCTTCACCACCGCGCCGCGCGAACGGGCCTGCGCGAGCCAGTGCATCGTGATGCCGTGGGGATCGACGACGCCGTCGAGCCCGCACCAGGTCGCGCCAGCGAAGCCGTCGGTGTCGGCGGGCACGATGCGCGTCGCCGCGGCAACGTCGAGGAGCTCGACCGGCATGCCGAGGCGCTGCTGCATCAGCGCTGCCTCCCGGTGCGTGCTCCATTGGGCGTGCGGCACGTAGAACAGGTAGCCGATCGGCCGGTAGCCGGCCTCGGGCAGTTCGCGATACTCGGCGATGCTCGCGGCCGAGAGGCGCACGTTGACCTCTTCGGAA
>JAHCAM010000046.1 GCA_019634895.1 Steroidobacteraceae bacterium
GCCGTCTCCATGGCCCGCAGCGCGAACACCTGCACCGTGGTGATCACGGCCACGCCCATGGCCGACGCCGCCCCGCCCAGGTACGGCAGCAGCGCCGTGGCCCAGACGCCGCCCAGCATTTCGCGCTCGTCGGCGGTGAGATCGCGCGGGCGCAATCCGCGCAGCGAGTCCGGCAGCAGCAGCGGAACCAGCGTGCGGTCCACCACGTCCACGCCCAGCCCGCAGAGCGTCGCCAACTGCTCCGGCGTCGCCATCGCGGCCCCGTCCTCGAGCACGGCGCCCACCGGCGCGCCGTCCGTGGCCGGTTGAGCACCAGGCGCCGCCGCTGCCGCCGGCGCACTCGGCGCGGGCGCTGCGCTCGGCGTCGGCTTGATGCCGGCAGCTTCCTCGGCCGCCCGCAGCGCGCGTTCGGCCTGGCGCTTCTGCTTGAGTCGCAGGTTACGCCGGTCCTTCCTGGCGCGCTCGCTGTCGTCGCGCTTCTTGCGCGGCCGGCCACGCTTGCGCGGCGCATCGGCCGGCGTCAGCGGCGGCAGCGTGTCCGTCTCGCCGCCGCCATCCTCGCCCCCGCCGTCGCCACCGTCCTCGGCCGGCGGCTCGGCGCTCGGCAGCTCGATCCCCGCCGCCCGCGCGGCAGCGGCAGCGTCCTCCGCGACGCTGCCGCCGTCCTCGCGCTCGGCATCCTCATGCTCGGCGCCGTCAGCCATGGGCGCGCCCGCTCGGCGTCGCGCGGCGGTAGCCGTGCCACGGCTTCTGCTCGGCGCCGCTGTCAGCCTCCCGCTTCGCGGCCGGTGCCTTGCGCGCCGGCTGCTTCTTCGCGGCCGGCCGCTTGCTCGCGGTGGTGTCCTTTTTCGGCATGGTCATCCCTCGGTGATCCGCGTTATGGTGCCTGGCGCGCGTCGTTGCACGCCAGGCATTCCACGGCTGCGGTGGCCGTGATTCGTTCGGAAATCTGCGACGGAGAGAGGAAACGCAGCTCCGGTCGGAGAAAACTCGCCGCCGTGACCGCATTTCGGATCGCTCCATGGTCCACCGTGACTGCCGGAAGCCCGCAGCGGCAGCACGCGATAGCGATACGTCCCGCGCGCAACTTCATGCGCCCCTCCGGCGCCGGCGCGGCAGCTTCTCAGGTTCCGCGAACGGTGCCAGCGGCTCGACATGCACGCTGCGCAGCACCGTGTCGTTGTCCACGCGATACCCTGCGTGCTCCCACTCGGCGCCGTCCGCGCGCCGCGCCAATGCGCCGTCGTACCCGCGCTGCGTGAGGGTGCGGTCACTCAGCAGCGTCGTGTAGTAGGTGACGGCATCGCCACGGAACGGCGGCAACTGCTCGGCGCCGTCCACGGTGATTCGCTCGACTGCCATATTCGATGCCCTCATGAGGATGATGTAAGCCGCCACGACGGCCACATAGATGACGATGAACCACAGGAACGGCGGCATATCAGCGCACCGTGCGGCGTGACGTGATCTTCGGCTTGCGCCCGAACAGCACGCGCACCACAGGCCCCAGCAGACAGCGCCAGCAAACGGTGAGCGCGCGGATGCTTACGTGGTCGCGCGGGCGTGACCGGCCCTTCATGAAGGGCGCGAGCACGGTGACGGCCACGCGGCGACGCCGCTTGCAGAAATCGCACGGCCACGCGCAGTGATTTTCCAGCAGCAGCGCCGTGCCGTCCGGCGACTGGCCCATGAAGTGCCGCAGCGTCGCGGGCTGTGGTGACGGTGCGGGATCGTCGGTCCAGAGCATATCAGCGCATCCGCGCGCTACGGCTGCGACTGCGGCGCGCCGGCCGCGAAAAGGAACTCGCGGTAGTCGCCTTCCGAGATCACGGCGACGCGATAGCGCCGCATGTGGTTGAAGTCCGCCGCGACCGACGTGAACTGGATGAGCAGATAGCAGCCCTGCGCGAGCGTATCCGCATCCAGCTTGTGCTTGGTGTCGGCGTTGCGCGCCACGATCATGCTGCGGTGCAGCGCGGCGTCACCGCTGGCCGCGTCAATCACCACGGCGCCGGCGAGCTTCACGCAGCTCACCGTGCGCGGGCGGCCCGTCGCCTTGCCCTGCGCGTCCTTGTCCTGCGTCTCGTAGCTGTGCTCGCCAACATACTTCCCGACGATGGCATCCCCCAGCTCGTTCGGCTTCCACGACGGGAGCCCAGTCAGTTCGTCGCCTACGACGGTGGCCAGCAGCTTGCGTGCGTTTCCGTTGCTCATGGTCGTACACCTCCCCAGAAAGTGAACATATCCGCCGCCGAAGTGCGACGGGATACTGCCTAAAACGACTTCTCCACATTGAATGCGCCGCTCATGTACTCCGGCTCAGAAGAGATCTTGTACACGTCACCGCTAAGCATCCGCACGGTATAAATCATGAACTTGCTGCACGGGTCTTTACCGCGCGTCTCGATGGCAACGATGTGCTTAGGATTGAGCGCGACCGCAGCCATCCCAGTCCCATCCAATTTGTAGCTATGGAAGTTTACCATCAACTCGATGCACCGATTTTCCATCTTGCCCCCCAGAGGATTGTAGGTTGTGGATGCATATTGTGGCACATGCGCGCGTCGCGCTAGTGCCGGTGTCCCTTCGGGCATATGTCACCCGCTCAGGAACAGCCGCCGGATGCCCTCACGCGGCCGGTTGCGCGCCATCCCTAGGTGCCGCTCGACTTCCGCCAGCAGCACGTCACGGCTGCCCGTCTCGGCCGCATCTAGCAGCAGCCAGGCCGGCCCGTCACGCAGCTCGCGCCACACGACGGCCGGCAGCAGCATGACCCGTTCGGTCGGCTCGGCGTCCTCGGCGTTCACGATCTCCTCGTCGGTCAGCTCGGGCACCAGGCCGCACGCCACGCGCAGCCCGCGCGACCACGTAAGCATCCGCGCGCCCAGCATCCCCCTGGCGTACGCTTGCCACAGCACGCCGTAGTTGCGATTACCGGCCTGATACTCCGCCGCGATCTGCCACGGCGTGCGGTTGCCCCGCTTGGCGCCCTTCGTATGCACGTCGGCGACTTCCAGCCCCAGCTTGGCGATATACTCGGCCTCATGGGCCGGCCGCAGGTTGCAGCCGTTGCCGTCGTTCGGCCGGTGCTGCGCCCCCAGCACCCTCGATACGGCGAGCTGCCAGCGCGCCGAGAGGCTGCGCCGCATCAGCTCGCGGGCACGGTCAGACAGCGGCTTGTCCAGGCACAGCAGAATATGCAGGTGCGGGTGCCAGCCGTTGCGGCCGTGCGTCACTTCCAGCGCACGGACGTAGCCCGACAGCCAGTAGAGGCTGCGCAGTTCCTTCCACGCGCGCCCCTGTTGCACCGTGCGCCAGGCGTTCGCCACGCCCTGCCGGACGGTTCTCAGATCGTCGCCCATGCCGTGCGCGACGGTCACGGTCAGCATGAGGATTTCCCCGCCGCGCTCGAGCTGCCAGCGGTAGAGCTGCCCGATCTCGGCCGCCCGCTCGGCGCGGATCGCCGCCGAGCAGACCGGACAGGCCCAGACCGACCCGCAGCGCATCAGGCCCGTGAAGCGCGCCCGCCCGCCACGCATCCCGATCCCTACGTCCTCGATCGCGCAGCGCCCGCACTTGGCCACCCGCTTGGCGCTGATGGGCCACAGGTAACGCCTTAGCGCATATAGCTTTGCGCGCCCTGCACGCACCGAAAGCGTATCGGACGCGGAAACACTGTTGGTGTTACTTCCGAGAACCGCCACGGCACCGGCGACGGCACCGGCCTGGCGGCCGGCCACGGCGTCCCGCTCGCTGCGCTCGCTTGGCCTGTCGGGCGTGCGGGGCCAGCGGCGGCCCAGGGCGTTCGGCTGCGCCTCACTGTCCAGGATGGTGCGCGTCAGCCGAACGGCGTCTGGCGTGGGGTTTCGGGGCGGCCGAGGGGCCAGGGGCGTCACCGGCCCGCCTTCGCGGGCGTTCGGGCCTCCTGGGGCAGCCTGGACGCGGGGCGGGGCATCCTCGCGGCGGCTCAGCGCCCCCGCGACGGCGCCAGGGCGGATTGGCGGCGTCCTCATGCGCAGGGCCCCGATGATCGCCGGCGATCCGCTGCAGCGATTAGTAGCACAGTGCTACCAAAGCTCGCGGTTGCGACTCGGCCGGCGGCTTCGCTGCGGAAGCGGCCGGCGCTCGGCGTCACGCGACGGCGCGCCTCTTGGTGCGCGGCCGGTGCAGCCGGTCCAGTCCATCGGCGAACAGCATCAGCGCCGCGATCTCATAGCGCAGGGCGAACGCCGCTTGCATGATCTCGTCACGCAAGTCAACGCGCAGTGGGATCCGTCCCAGTGCGATGCGCAGCCCCGCCGCCCGCGCGCGGATGCGCTGCGGTGATGCCGACATGAGGAACGGCCGGATATGGTCGGGCATCAGTAGGCCAGGGCGCTTTCGCTGCCGTCGCAGGTGAACACTTCGGAGTAGCGCACGCGAATCCCGCCGACCTTGCCGGCGTAGTTGTCGGTCAGATAGAGCATCGCGCCGTACTTCCAGCCCGCCGCCTGGACGATGGGGAAGCTGGCCAGGCTGCCGGCGCGCGTGGCGATCAGCCGTTGATTCACCCACAGCTCGTAGCGCCCAATGTCGGTCGTGGTCGGGGCGTATAGGCGATGCTCGACAAGCGCCCACTGTGCAGGGTCGTAGTCGCCGAGAGGGATCACGGACGTCACGGCCGCTGCGGGGTTGCGCTTGGTCACTAGCAGCATCTGGCCGCTCTGCACCTGCCACGCGATGCCGACGAACGACACCGCCGCCGCCGCCAGCAGCCCGTTGGGAATGCCGGTGTATTGCGTATTGAACTGACAGGTGATGCCGTGCGCGGTGGCGATGCTCGCAGGGACCACGGCGTCCGCGTTCTGGGTCCACTGGATCTCCTCGCGGAACACCAGCACCGCGTTCTCGCGCGGATAGGCGACCGGCGCCACGGCATCCATGGGACCGTTGGGGCTGATGCTCGGCGTGATGCCTGCCGAATCACCGGCCGCCAGGTGCGCCCATGCGCTTGGGGCGGTGGCCCGCGCGAAGTACGTCCCGACGCCGGCCAGGTAGCCCGACGATCCGCCGGCGCCCGCCGGATTCTGCGAGACCGTCGCGCTCTGCCCTTGCGTGGTGCGGTAGCGCAGGACCGCTTCGTCCGGCTGCGATTGCAGCCACAGCGACCGGCCCGCCCCGCGCGGCTGCGGCGGATCGTCGGCCATCGGCCAGTAAGTGATGCCGCCGCTCATACGCCGTAGCTGACGGTGAAATCCACGCTCTGCCCTGGCGCCGGCGCGGTCGGGTGGATCTCGACGCCCTCGGTCACGTCGGCCAGCGCGGTATCGGGGCCGAACGTCCAGGTTCCTTTCCCGCTGTAGCCTAGGATGACGGGGTTGTTGCCGAACTTCACGCCGAACGTGAGGCCGCGCGGCACGCGCTGCGCCATCAGCCCGTTGATGCGCTGGCCCTTGCGCACGATCTCCACGGGCTGCCCCGTGGAGAAGTCCACGCGGCGCGGCTCGATGGGCACGCGCCTACTCCGGCGAGATCAGCGCATTGTGCTTGGCGCCGCGCACCGGCACGCTCGATGCGTCGGCCAGGTACGCGCCGATCAGCTCCATCAGCTCGCGCGCCTTGCCGACGATGACGTCATCCTTGATCTGCACGTCCATGGGGTCGCCGGTGAAGCACTGCGGCGTGCCGTCCGGCGCGGTGCCCTCGACGCACTCGGCGCCGGATGCGTGGACGTGCGACTGCTTGCCGCTGTGGAGCAGCGAGACGGCGAGCACGACGCTGTTGAGCTTGAAGATACGCTGCATGAGGGTTCCCCAGAAGGTGAAGTGAAGGATGCGCTACACGCGCTTGATGACGTTGCCGGCGCCGGTGTCGCACCAGAGATAACCGGCGGGCAGCGAGCCTGGCGACGTAGGAAGGTTGCCGGCGAACAAGCCAACATCATCAGCGCGCAACTGTGTAAGGGTATTCAGGCTATTGCGTAGCTGCACGCCGTTGACGCCAGCGTGAAAGTTCACCTGCGCCAATGCAGAGGAAAGCAACCCCAGCCCGACGCTGGGCGACTCCCAAAGCAGCGCAGCCAAAGAAGTGCTGCCGTCACGAACGGCGCCGAGAAAAATGCGCGTCCCTCGCGCAGCCGGTCCCCAAGGTTCAGTTGCAACAAATCCGACGCGACCGCCAAGTGAAAGCGCGACGCCATCCCATCCAGCCGACTCGACATTGAATAGACCCTCACCCGCCGTAACAGCAAGCGGCGCGGCGTAGCTTCCGTTGACGCGGCCTCCTCGAATGGACGCATTCAACCCTAGGCGAAAAATCTTGACGCGGTTGGCGAACCTGCCTCCGTCGCCGGCCTCATATAGTGCCGGCGGAACGGAAAGTGGCAGTGCGCCCATTATCGGCCCGCTCGGATTCGACAGCACGACTTCCTGCCCAGGCCCCGATGCGTTGTCGCCCAGGTAGGTATCCGCCGTCAAAGTCGCCCCGACGAACCGCCGCACGTACCGGCCATCCGCCTGGGACCGCGTGAGGCTCGCGCCGACGAACTCGATCATGTGCCGTAATCCACGGCCGCGTCCGGCCCGACGCCCTTGTCACCGGCGCGCGTATAGCTGATGATGCCCGCGACGAACGCGCCCGCCTGGGCGATTGGGTTCTCCACCCAGAAGCCTTGCTTGGCGTCGGACGGCAGCGCGTCGCTGCCGATGCGCAGCCGGCCCGTGTCGAGGACGGTGAACGCCGGATTGTTGCCCAGCTTGAACGTCGCCATGGCCGGCGCCGTCAGCTCGGTCACGCTCACCGCGTTGATGCGTACGCCTGGCGGCGCCAGCTCGGTGGTGCCGACGTTCGCCAGGTTCACGCGGAACGGCTTGATGGGCATGGCTCAGCTCTGCTTCGTGAGGAAGGTGAGGATCGCGGTGACGATGGCCGCCGCCAGGGCGAGCCACCACGCGGAACTACCAGGTTCGGGACTGCCAGGCTCTTTGCTCATGGGTTGGATGGCTTCGGTCGGCTTCCAAGGTACGAACGTGCCCCCGCCGGTCGCAAGGAGCAGTTGCCCGCGTCGGCGCGGATCGAACGAAATGTGGACGTGGCCACCATATTCGATGGCCTGATCCACGCCCAGCGTGGTGACGTTCGCGGCGATCATATGCATGATCTCGCGCGGGCGCATCCCCTTGACTGTGAAGTCGAGGGCGTAGCCGCTCAGGTGCGAGCTATCGGCCTTGCCGCCAACGCGCTGATTGTTCTCGAAGTCCCGATACCAGCTCGTGGGGTTGACCGGCTTGCGGCCCAGCAGCGCGCGCAGTTCCTCCATGCGCTGCGCCGCGAGCTGCACGGCCGGCCGCACGTTCGCGGGGATGCCCGACAGGTTCGGGGTGGACTTCAAGGCTTCGTCCACCGTGAAGTGCGGCGACAGCAGCGCGCCCCGCAGCAGCGTGGTCATTTCTTCCGGTCCTCGCTGCCGAGTACGATCAGCAGCAGCAGCACGCCCAGCAGCGCCCAGGTGACGCCGCTGACGGCCGTGTAGGGAGTGGGGGCGGCCGCGGCCGCTGCGGCCGTGGCGGCCGGCACCTGGCGCAGCGCGACCGCTGACGGCACCGCCGCCTCCTTGGCTGTCTGGGGCAGCTTCGGGGCGTTGTACGCGATACCGCCAGCGGTGGCACCGCCGCCGGTCGGCTTGGGGATGGCATCAGGCGCCGGCAGCGGCGCGCTCGGCGCGAGCGTCACCGGCCCCGCTTTCAGGATCGGCGTGGGCGCACCGCCGTACGCGGCGGCCGTGCCATCGTCGCGGGCACCGCGCAGCGTCACCGTGGCGTCACCGCCGTAGAGGATCATCAGCGCCCCCCCTGGCGCGGCACCAGGTTATAGGCCGCGACGCCGGCCGCGACGATCACGGCCAGGATGAGCACGTTGCGCCCGACCTTCAAGGCACCCGCGAGCTGCGCGAGCACGCCGGTCTCGGCGGCTTCCTTGCGCGCGGCGGCCGTGGCTTCGGCCTTGTCGGCGTTGAATGCATCCACGCCGCCGGCGCCGACGCCTGGGACAGGCTCGCGGCGCTCGACGCTCACGACGCGGGCGTAGCTGCTCGCGCCCTGGACGGCGTTCGCCAGGTCGGCCACGGTCGCGTTTCCCGCGTCCGTGGCGGCCTGGTAGTCGAGGGTGGCGACGGTATCGCGCGCGAGCACGCCAGCGTCACCACGCCCCAGCGGGAACGCCGCACGGTTGACGCTGCGGTCCTGCACGGCCTGGACCACGGCCGGCCAGCGCAGCACGCCGGTCAGGTAGCTCAGGGCGGCCCCTGGCGCGCGCTCGATCACGACGCGGTACACCGCGCGCGGATACGCCGCGATGCGCTGCTCTGGAAACGTATTCAGGAAGCGCACCGCGACGGCCCTCTGTGCGAAGTTGGGACTCGGCGCCGGCCTACTTGCGGCCGACGTACAGCGCGACGGCCACCGCGATGAGCACGGCCCCGCCGATCATCCACGGCGCCACCTGGCGCGCCGATTCCGCCGCCCGCGTCGCGGCACGGTCCAGCGCCTGGTCCGTCACGGTGTTCACGACGGGCGCGAGCACCCTTTCCAGCACGGTCGGCGCCTTGTCCAGCACCGGCGCGCCCAACTGGCCGGCATACTGCGCCAGCTCGCTCGGCAGCCCGCCGAACTTGGCGACGTACTGCTGCAATCCACGGCGCGCCAGGTTGCGGGTGTCCTCGGGGCTGCGCTTGCCGTCAATCGGCGTGCGCGAGTCGCCAGGATAGCCTAGGCGCGGCTCGAACGCATCGAACGCCAACTGGCGCAATGCGTTCACGTCACCGGCGAGCGCCGCGTTCGTCAGCAGCGCCGCACGGTCCTTCCTGGCCTTGTCGGTCGCAGTGTCCCCGAACAGGCCGGCTACACCCTCTCCCACCTTGGATGCAGCCGACCCGATCACGGACGCCGACGCCAGGACTGGCGCGGCGACGATGGCCATACTACGCCGCCACCGTCTGCGCCCACTCCGGCAGCGGTCCCACCGTCCCTTCCGGCCGCGTCAGCTCCTCGATGAGCTGCACGGTGCGAGACGTGGTGGCGCCAGGCAGCGTCGAAAGCTGCACGGCCAGCTCGCCACGGAAGTTCGGCGCCTGGATCGCGGGGAACAGGGTGTTCGCCAGGCGCGCGTTGTAGGCGAAGTCCTGGCCGAAAATCCCGCCGCTCCACGTCACGTCGCCGCCGAAGTCCAGCCGCTGCGAGTCCACCAGGTCACGGAACGGCACCTGATTGGGACCGATGACGTTGAAGCCGCCGTCACCGATGACGCGCAGCGCCATGATGACCGACGTGTCCACGATCACGCCGCCGTCGGCGCCGATGACCGCCTCCTGCGACCAGATCAGGGCGCGCAAGCGGTTCTGCGTCTTGATGTAGTTCAGCTCGGCCGCGACGGTGCCGGCGACGGGCTGGACCTGCTCGCGGGCGCGCGGCTTGAACACCGGCAGGGTAGCGCCATCCAGCTCGGCGAACTCCTGCGTGACGCGCACCGTGAGGTTGCTGAGCGTCACCGTGCTGCCGCCGGCCGGCGCGACCAGCGTGGTCACGGCGTTGAAGCCAGGCGTGAGGAAGGTGTCGAGGGTGAGGAAGCTGGACGGGTCGCGCTCGATGAAATCCGTCTCGCTCGGACCGACCTGGCCGTTGTAGCCGAAGTTGATCGCGTACTCCTCGAAGAGCGGATACACGCCGATGGGCAGCGCGCCCGACGGGGGCAGCGTCTCGGCCGCGAGCGGCTGCGCGGCGCGCATCTCGGCGAGCTGGCGCACCATGTAGGCGCGATTCGGCCCCCAGGTGTCCTCGCCGTTCTCGTTGACGGCGTGGCTGTAGATCGTAGACAACCGCCCGCCGTTGCGCACGGCGCCAGCAGGGCCACCCGCAACCGTCAGCGTGCCGGCGATGGCGATGATGAGGCGCTTGGTGCGCTTCCGGTTGTCGAGGATGACCTGCGTACGCTCACCGGTCAGCAAGACCGGCTTCGTACCCTTGTTGCTGCGAGTGAGGCGAGCCATGGGCTATGCTCCGGTTGGGTTGGCTCGCGCTTAGAGGCGCGGGGTGTTGGGGAACATGATGCGGCGCGCGGCGCCGATGTTCCACACGATCGCCACGGCGACGATGGCCACCAGGCCGGTCATCAGGTGCTGACGCATTGGGACGTTTCTCCGAATGGACGCACGCGATAGGACCGGCTCACTCGGCGCGGCTACGGTGCGGCTGCGCGCATTAGTAGCGGTCGGCCACTAATGCGCGCAAGTCCCCCCAGTGGCAATGTTTCCGCTCGAGGTGCGTCAGCGAGTCCAGGTCAGCAGCACTAGGCCGAACGGTGGGCGATCGCCTTTCTTCGGGCGGATCCTGCCTGGCGGGAATCCAAACCGCATACGCCCAGGCAGAAACTCGACAGTCAATCGAATCCCGCCACGGTCCTCCTTGCCGTCACGGAACGGCTCAATGTGTTTTTGCCAGAATGGTTGCTCGCAGCGATTCGCCGGCAGCAGCATAACGACGCGCTCGCAACCGCCGTACTCCATTGCGTACCACGCTTTCTCGAGCCACGGCCCCAGCCGAGAATATGGCGGATTGCACCACACACGTTGGCCCACCCACGACACCAGCAGCCCGTTGGATGCGAGATCGCAGTAGCGGTCTACAAGCGCATTATCTCGGCTCGCCGCCGCGTCCAGCGTGAAGTTGTGGATCCGGTTGAGTCGAGCGAAAAACTCCGGCGGAGTCCTCCGGTCGTCTACCGAATCGTCTACCGGTTTTTGTGGATGGTTACGCGCAACAAAACTCACTTCACCGTCTCCCAGGTCTTGTAATCCGCGTGCAGCAGCATCACGGTGCCGCTGCGCACGGCGTACCAGGCGGATTGATAGTCCTTCAGGCCACTGCGCGCGATCTCGGCGAACCGCTTGCCGCCGACCTTCTCCAGCCAGCGCAGGTCGGCCGGTTCGTGCATCTGGAACGTGACCACATAGCTACTCTGGCTGCTGGCGATCCGGTCCATTTGGTGTGGGCGCTGCGTCGCCGCCAGGATGGACAGCCCGTAGTGCCGGCCGCGCGCATAGGCGTTGCGCACGGCCTCCCGCGTCTCGCGCTCGCTGCGGTCCACCGGCGCGATCACGTCCAGCTCGAAGATTTCCAGCGTGACGCCCCCGAACGCGGCGCTGAGGCTGTATTCGGCGCCCTCGCCCGCCGGCGCGAGCAAGCGCAGCAACGCGCCGATGTCCGCCAGCGACAGCGACGCCACGACGTGCCATTCGCTGACGTTGTGCTCATGCAGCTTCCGCAGCAACATGACCAGCGCCGCCAGGTCGGTCACGCGCACCGCCCTGGGATAGAGCTTCCGGCACTCGCCGACCATATCGAGCGTGATCCGGCGCGGGTGACGCGGCCCGATCAGCCGCGCGATGAGCTGCGTTTTCCCGCTGCCGGTGCGCCCGACCACGGTGACGATCTCATGGGGCAGGGTGTCCACCACCTCAATCCTCGTGGTGCTCGGGCACGGGCCGCACGCGCTTGGCCGCCCGTGCCAGCGTGCGTTCGGACGGGTGCGGCGTCTCGGTCGGCGGCTTCGGCTGCGGCGCGGCCGGTGATTCCGCGCTCGGCGGTGCGTTCGGCTCGCGGCGCTCCGGCGGTGCGCTCGGCTGCTCG
>JAHCAM010000047.1 GCA_019634895.1 Steroidobacteraceae bacterium
CCCACGACGAGCGCGCCGCGATTCGCCGGGCTCACGAGCTGCTTGTGCACGACGCCGAGATCGCGCTCCCAGATGACGCCGATGCCGTAGAAGATCGCGCTGAAGAGCACGCTCTGGGCGAGAATTCCCGGCGTGAGGAACGCCAGGTATCCGCCGGGTCCGACCCCGATGCCCCGCACGCGCGCCATCACCTGGCCGAAGACGCTGAGCCAGAGCACGGGCTGCACCGCACGCGAGAAGAGCTCGGTCGGGTCGCGCACGAGCTTGCGCAGCTCGACGTCGGCCACGGCCCATGCCTGCAGGCCGAATCGCTTCAGTGCCATCGGCGCGCGGACGGCCTTCTCAACGCAGGCGACGCGCCGTGGCGCGCGCACCGCGCGTGTCGGCGATGCGGCCGCCCGAATCGATGCTCGTGCCGCAGTGGTACGCGAACACGTCGTCGAGCGTCGCCTCGGGCGAGATCGCCGCACTCAGCTCGCTCGGTGGGCCGCTGACCGCGACGCGCCCGAGGTGCAGGATCGCCAGCGTGTCGCAGAGGGTTTCGGCCTCTTCCATGTCGTGCGTGGTGAGCAGCACGGTCATGCCGAAGTCGCGCCGCAGCGCACGCAGCCGGTCCCAGACCGCGTGGCGCGCAAGCGGGTCGAGACCGATCGTAGGCTCGTCGAGAAAGAGCACCTCGGGCCGGTGCATCATCGACTGGGCCAGCTCGAGACGCCGGATCATTCCGCCCGAGTAGGTCTTGACGAGCCGATCGGCCGCGTCCTCGAGCCCCATGAACGCGAGCGCGTCGCAGATGCGCTGCCTGCGGCTGCGTGCGGCGATGCCGTACAGCCGCGCCGAGAACAGCAGGTTCTCGCGCCCGGTGAGCGAGCCGTCGGCCGAGACCATCTGCGGAACGTAGCCGATGCGCTGCCGCACCTTCGCCGGCTCGGCGAGGATGCTCGCGCCGGCGACGAAGGCCTCGCCCTCGCTCGGCGGCAGCAGCGTCGTGAGCATCTTGATCAGCGTCGTCTTGCCCGCGCCGTTCGAGCCGAGCAGCCCGAAGACCTGTCCGCGCTCGACGCGAAGCGTGACGTGGTCGACCGCCGTGACCTCGCCGAAGCGGCGCGTGAGCTGCCGCACGTCGACGGCGGGCGCGCGCTGCCCGGCTGCGGCCGCGGCCTTCGGCACCGTTTCGAACTCGCTCGAAGGCGATCGGGGCATGCGTGTGCGCGTCGCGCCCTCGACCGCGCTCGCGCGCGGCCGAGCCCCCTATTTCGGTCCGAGGCCTGCGCTCTCGATGATCGTGCGCCAGCGCTCGTATTCCTTGCGGATGTGCTCGTCGAGCTCGTCGGGCTGATCGCCCACCGGCTCCACGCCGAGTTCGCGCAGCCGATCGAGGACTTCGGGATCCTTCAGGATCGCCGCCACTTCGTCGCGCAGGCGCTGGCGGATCGCCTGCGGCGTTCCCGCGGGTGCCATCAGCGCGAACCAGGTATCCGAAACGACGCCGGGATAGCCGAGCTCGGCGAACGTGGGCACGTCGGGCAGCGACGAGACGCGGCTCTTCGAGGCGACTGCCAGCGCGATCAGCGAATGGTTGCGTACGCGCGGAAGCGCGTTCGCGGTGTCGACGAACATCATGTCGACGCGGCCCGCGATCACGTCCACGAGCACCGGCGGAAAGCCCTTGTACGCAACGTGCGTGAGCCTGGCGCCGGTCTGCTGGTCGAACAGGACGCCCGTCAGGTGCCCGGTCGTGCCGATGCCCTGCGAACCGTAGGTGAGCTTCTCGGGGTTCGCCTTCGCCTCGGCGATGATCTTCTGCGCGGTCCACGCGCTTCGCTTCTCCCCGACGAGCAGCACGTTCGGCAACGCTGCGACGAGCGAGACCGGGTCGAACGCCTTGCGCGCGTCGTACGGCATGCTCTTGAGCAGGACCGCGTTCGTGGTGAGCGGCCCGGGCGGCGTCAACAGCAGCGTGTGCCCGTCGGGACGCGCGCGCGCGACGAAGTCGGCTCCGACGACGCCGCCGGCACCGGCCTTGTTCTCGACGACGACCTGCTGGCCCAGCCGCGGCGAGAGCTTGTCGCCGATGAGCCGCGCAACCGTGTCGACCGATCCGCCGGCGAGGAACGGCACGACGATGTGCACGGGCCGCTCGGGGAACGACGCCTGCGCGTGCGCAGCAGGCAGCCCGATCGCATGCATCGAGGCCAGCACCGCGCAGGTGGCCATGGCCCTTTGAAACAGCGCTCGCTTCATGGTTCTCCTCCTTTCGTGCCGCCTTCGGGCGGCCGTCGCGTTCACGCCCGGGAAACTGCCTCCGACCTGTCGCCGGTTCGATGTCCGACCGCCAATGCGCGCAGCGCGCGCTTGTCGATCTTCGTCGCTGCCGGATTCAGCGGCATCGTTTCGAGCACGAGAAGGCGCTCGGGATGCTTGAACCGGGCAAGCCCGCGCTCGCCGAGATGCGCGGTGATCGAATCGAGCGTGAGGCGCGCGCCCGCCCTGGGCACGATCGCCGCACAGACGCGCTCGCCCATCTCGGCGTCGGGAACGCCGATCACGGCCACCTCGGCGACGTCGGGATGTCCGAGAATCGCATCTTCGATCTCGGCGGGAACGATGTTCTGTCCGCCGCGGATCACGAGCTCCCGAACGCGGCCCGAGAGCCAGAGGTAGCCGTCGTCGTCGACGTGGCCGAAGTCGCCCATCGCGTAGTAGCCCGACTCCCAGGCCTGCGCCGTGGCGGCCTCGTCGCGCACGAAGCCGCCCACGCAATGGGGACCGCGCGCGAAGATGCGCCCCGGTACGCCCGGCTCGAGCGCGGTGCCGTGCTCGTCGCAGATGCGCAATTCGGTGCCGGTCAACGGACGTCCGACGCCGGCCAGGCGCACGCGCTGCGGATCGTCGATCGACGTGCTTGCCAGCGACCCGTAGTCGGACGCGCCGTAGCCCTGGATGACCTTCACGCCGAGCACCCGCTCGACCTCGGCTGCGATCTCCGGCGCGAGGATCGCGCCGAAACTCGTGACGATGCGCAGCGACGAGAGGTCGTGCCGGCGCAGGCCCTCGTAGGCGAGCAGGCGGTGCAGCAGCGTCGGCACGAACACCGCACAGGTGACGCGTTCGGACTCGAGGAGGCGACAGGCGGATTCCGGATCGAAGCGATCGACGAGCACGACTCTCGCCCCGACCTGCGGCGCCGTGTGGTGCACGACGAGATCGCAGTTGCCCGCGAAGATCGACACCATTCCCGCGACGACGTCGTCGCAGGTGAGCCGCAGCCGGTCGATGTACACGCGCCCGGACGCCGAGCGCGCACAGGCCGTGTGCTCGACGAAGCGAGGCGCGCCCGTCGTGCCGCTCGTCGTGATGATCGCCGCGTACTCGTAGGGCCGAAAGCGACGTCCTTCGAGAACGCGCGCGGGCTCGCCCGGCGCACAGGGACGCGCGAGCCACGACTCGACGTCGATCGCACCCGGCAGCGGCGATTCGCCGATCGAGAGCAGCCTGAACGAGGGCGCCGCGCCGGCTCGGTAGACCTCGGCCAGCTCGCGCGCGCGCTCGGCATTCGGCAACACCGCGCCGGCCAGCGGCAGCCGGCCGGCGATCGCGCCGACTTCGGCGCGCGAGAACGTCGGCGGCACCAGCAGCGAGATCACGCCCGCTTCCTCGGCCGCGAGTCGCAGCAGCATCAGCGTGGCCGAATTGGGCGCCTGCAGCGCGAGGACATCGTCCTTCGCGAACCCGCAGCGAACGAGCCCGACGGCGAGGCGGTCGATCGCCTGCGCCGCGGCCTTCCAGGTGAATCGTCGCGAGCCGAACACCAGCGCGTCGCGCTCGGGAAACCGCAGCGCGTTCTCCTGCCAGAAATCCACCGGATACTGGCGCGTCCAGTACCCTTCGTGCTCGTACCGGGCGACCGTCTCCGGCGTATAGCGTGCCACGCGTGCCACGAGTGCTCCTCGGTCGGGTCGCTACACTTCGAGCGCCAGCCTGAACGCCTGTGAAACGCTCTCGATCGCGTGCATCGCCTGCTCCGGGTCGCCGATGAGCTCCACTCTCGGGGCGACCTTCGATGCCGTCAACTGCTCGTACAGCCGCGTGTCGGGATTCAGCCCGGTGGCAAGGAACACGGTGTCGGCGGGGATGCGGATTTCCTCGTTGCCCTTCTCCACGACGACCTCGCTCGCGGTGATCTCCTTCGCGACCGCGTTCGCGAGGATCTCGACGCCGGCGATCGCCGCCTCCTTGCCGAGCACCCAGCGCGTGGAGCCGCCCACGGAGCCGCCCAGGCGCCGCTGACGGCTCACCAGCGTGACGTGGTGGCCCTTGCGATCGAGGATCTCGCGATCGTTGTCGGCGAGCGCCTCGTAGTCGTCGAGGAAATCGAGGACTTCGGAGCGCATCTGCCAGCGCCGGGCGAGAAACGGCGCGATCTCCACGCCGATGCCGCCGCCGCCGATGACGACCACGCGCTCGCCGATCGGGATGCGGCCCTCCAGCGCTGCCGTCGCCGGATGCACGTGCGGCAGGTCCGCTCCGGGCAGCGACGACTCGACGGGCTCGCTGCCCGGCGAGACTGCGATGAGATCGGCGTTCATCGCGCGCAGCAACTCCGGCGTCGCCTCGGTCTGCATGCGGAACACGACGCCGGCCTTCGAGCACTGCCCGACCAGCCATTCGAGGAAGGTGAACAGCTGCTCTCGTCCGGGCGGCGTCGAGGCGTGCTGCCACATGCCGCCCAGGTGCCCCTTGCGCTCGATCAGCGTGACCTCGTGCCCGCGCTCGGCGCTGGTCAGCGCGAACTGCAGTCCGGCGACACCGCCACCGACGACGACGACGCGCCGGCGAACGCGCGCCATGGGGATCGGCTCGACTTCCGAGACCGCGCCCTCGCGCGGGTTCACCAGGCAACGCACGGGCTCGTTGCGGATGACCGCCGTGTCCATGCACTCGTTGCAGGCGATGCAGTAGCGGATGTCGGAAAACCGGCCCTCGCGCGCCTTCAGCGGCCAGTCGGCGTCGGCCAGCGACTGCCGGCCCAGGCTGATCAGGTCGGCCCAGCCGTGGCGCAGGATCCGCTCGGCCTCGAGCGGATGATTGTTGCGGTTCGACGCCGCGACGGCCGCCGAGCCCACCACGCGCTTGATCTCGCGCGCGAGGTACGCATAGGCGCCCTGCGGAACGTTCGGCGTGAGCTGCGGGACCGAGGTGGCGTGCCCGCCGCCGGTCACGTTGAAGAAGCAGACGCCGGCGCGCTCGAGTTGCACGGCGTTGAACTGTGCACCCTCTATGCCGTAGCCTCCGGGCAGGAACTCGCTGCCGTGCAGCCGGTAGAAGACCGGAAAATCCTCGCCGAGCGCCTTCTTGATGCCGCGCACCGTCTCCACCGCGAAGCGGATGCGCTTCTCGGGCGTGCCGCCCCACGCGTCGCAGCGGTCGTTGAACACGCGCGAAGCGAACAGGCTGTGCCCGCTTCCGCCGACGCCGAGGATGTCGACGGCCATGAAGCCGGCCCTGGCGGCCCTCACCGAGGCCGCGACGACGGCCTCGATCATCTCCTCGATCTGTTCGGCCGGAATTTCGGCCAGGCTCGGACGGTCGGTGGCCTTCTCGCGGTGCAGGCGGCTCACGTGGAACAGGCGCCGGATGCCGATCTGCGCGTAGGGAACCGTGCCGTGGCGGCGCAGCTCCTGCACGAGGCGCGCATAGCGCTGCACGTGCAGGTCGTTGTCGAGGAACAGCTCGTGCGGGCTGCCGGCGTGGTCGACGAAGAACGCATCGATGACGCCCACGCCCATGAGGCCGAACCCGCCTTTCGCGCGCGCCACGTAGAAATCGATGCCGCGGTCGGTGATGCCCTCCTGCATCGAGCCGAGGTTCGCGTGCATCGGCGGCATCGTCAGCCGGTTCGGCACGCGCAGCCCGCCGATGGTGATGGGCTCGAACAGGAGCGGCGTCAGCATGCGGTCTCCAATTACTTGCATTCTGCAATTATTGCGTTTCGCTAGCGTATCGCGTCTAGAATGTCGTGTCAACGGGAATCGGTCGAGCGCAAATGCGAGAGAACGTGCAGAGCAGCCGCCGCGACGGCCTCCTACCGCTCGAGCAGCGGTTCACCTACCGCTTCGCGCTCGTGGCGAGCCGGATGGGGACGGCACTGGCACCCTCGCACGAGCGATACGGGCTCTCGGTGGGCACGTGGCGCGTGCTGGCGGTCATCGCGCGCTACGAGCCGCTGTCGGCCAAGGAGCTCGCGCAGCGGACCTCGACCGATCCGTTTCGCGTGACGCGGGCGTTGACGACGCTCGCCGAGAAGGGATTCGTGAGCCGGCAGGCGGATCCGCAGGACCGGCGACGCGTGAGCCTGCGCCTGACGCGCGCCGGGCGCGGCGTGCACGACGAGATCGCGGCCACGCTCAGTGAGATGGAGCGCTCGGTGCTGGTTGCGTTGAGCGCACGCGAGCAGGCCGTGTTGCATCGGCTGCTGGACAAGCTCGATGCGCGCATCGCCGCGTGCCTGCAGGGTCAGTCCTGGTCGGTGCAGGGCCCGCGCGCATAGGAATTTCAAACGGTCTGTGGAAAGCCCGGAAAGCCCGAATCAGCCCTGGGTGGGCGGCCGATGCCTGCCTGGATGGTTTGGAACTGGCGCCTGGGCCGTTGCCTTGTCCGGATTCGGCCCGCCCCGACGGTTCGCCTCGCGCTCGTTGGGCCTTGATTTCGGGGTTGACCCTGAGTTCTCCGCCATCCAGTCCGCATGCGGGCGCAGCGCCACCGGCGGCTGGCGCCAGGCTGCGCAGCCCGTGGTGATGTGTGCGGTGTCCGGGACGGTCGACGCGGCTCAGGCGGCTTCAGTCTTGCCACGCCTCGCGCGCTCGGCCCCTGGGCGGCGGCTGCGGATCCAGTCCCAGGTGGGTCAGGATCTTCTCGATCACCGGTCGCTCGAGGATGGCCGCGATGATCTTGAGCTCCCCCGCGCGGCAGTTCGGGCAGTGCTGCATGTCGATGTCGAAGACCCGCTTGAGCAACCGCGCCCAGCCGATGCGGTGCAGCCCGGCCTGGACAGTCTCGACTTCGCGCTCGGCGGCGGCTGCAGCCTCGGTGGCCGCCTGTGCTTGCGCCGGTGGGCCTTGCGGCACCACCAGAGGCCGCAGCTTGGCGTTGGGCGCCAGCACGCCATGGAACCGGATGAGATGCAGCCGCGGCCGCGGAACCAGCGCCGCAAGCCGCTGCATGAACTCCAGCGGGCTCATCACCAGGTGCGTGGTTCCGTCGCGCCACGGTGTCTTGAGCTTCAACTCCACCTGCCCTGCATCGTTGAGCTGCACGCGTTGGTCAGAAAGCGCCGGCCGGGTGATGTAGCGGCACAGCTGCTCCAGCCGCTTGCGGTCGTGTGCTTCGACCCGGACCGCGGCGTGCAGGCTGAATCCGTCGATGTCCGCGCACAGCGGCTGGCGCGCGGTGGCCTCGCGCGGCATCGCGCCTCGCAGGGTCAGCACCTTCTGCCCGGCGCGCGGGCCCAAGGCGATGCGGTAAGTGATGGCCGCGGCCTGCAGCGGGCGCAGCGTGCGCGCGTCCTCGCCGTCGGCATCCGGCTCGGCCAGGTAGGTCTGCCCCATGTCCTCGACCAGCACACCCCGGCGCGTGAGCATCTTCATGAGCCGGGCGATGATGGTCTGTAACAGCGCATGCACGTCGTCGTCGGTGGGAAAACCCACTTCGACGAACTCCGGCACGCCATCCGCACCACACCGGTACACCCCATCCAGCAGCAGGCCGTGAAGATGTATGTTGAGGTTGGCCGCGGAGCCGAAGCGTTGTATCAGCGTGACCGCCCCGCCGTGGCCTTCGTCGGCCTCGAGCCCGACAGCATCCAGCAGGTGGCGCGTAATCACACGCTGCACCACCTGCAGCACCGGCGTGACCAGCTCGGGCTGCGCGGCCAGCAGCACGCGCAGCGGGATCGGCAGCGACAGCACCCATTGCCGCACCGGCACGTGCGGGATGACGTGGTCGACCAGGTGCGCCGCCGTCTGCGACATCCTCCGCGCACCGCATGAGGGGCAGAACCCTCGCCGCTTGCAGCTGAACGCCAGCAGCTTGTCGTGGCCGCACTCGCCGCACCGAAGCCTCAGGAAGCCGTGGGCCAGGATGCCGCATTCCAGGAAGGCGTCGAACTCGTCCTTGATGAACCGGGGCAACTCGGCGCCGGTGCTGGCCTCGGTGTGGGCGATGAAGCTGGCGGCGTGCTGCTGCACCAGGCGGTAAAGCGTGGTCTGCTCGGGGCGGTGGCGTTCGTAGTGGAGCGGGGCGCCATCGGCAGCCCGCTGGGGCTGCTGCGCCGTGGCTCGCACGATGGGCTCCCGGTGAGGTGAGCCCGCACGGTCTCAAGCCGTGCCCCGTGCCTCAATCGCCTTGATGGCTGCCCGCCGAGGCGTGCCCTCCGCCGCGGGGCCTCTTGTGGGTGACTGCGGGGGTGTCCGACTGGCAGCTTCAGGGCGGCGAGATCGGGACAGTGGATGTCGGCTCCGGGTCGTCCAGGGACAGCGGCCTCGCTGACTTGAATGCCGGAAAGCGGTCGCCTTGAACTGCGACACGGCTCCTGACGGCTTCCACCCATACAGCGCTGATCCCCGGCCTTCCTCGGGTCCTTGGCACAATCGTTCTATGCCCAACATTGCAGCCTGCGTCGCCAGCGCGACTTCGCGCGCACGCTCGCCCGTGGCCGGGTCGTAGACCGGCGACGTCGCGCCCGTGCCGGCGACGCACCGTCCGCCGATGAAGTGACCCACGGTACCGGGGTCGTCGTGGCGGCGCACCGGGGCGCCGTGCTCGCTCGCTGCATTCATGTCGTCTCTCCCGATGAACGCGAGGAAGTCTAGCCGCGCGCGCTTCGCAGCGGGTATGCGTATGTGACAATACCGTTCACTTCCGTGAACAATAGACAGGTACCGATGGCTTCCGGCGACGACGTCTTTCGCAGCGACCTCGTCTGGTCGCGCGTGCACGCGCTGACCGCCGTGGCGCGATGCGGAAGCTTCACTACGGCGGCACGCCAGCTCGGCGTGTCGAAGGCCGCCGTGAGCCAACGCGTCAACGAGCTCGAGCGCACGGTCGGCGCTGCGCTGTTGCAGCGCACGACGCGCTCGGTGCGCCTGACGCACGTCGGGCAGCAACTGGTCGACGACACGAGCGAATGCTTCTCGCGAATCGAGTCGAGCGTCGCCGCGGCGCGCGACCTCGCCGCCCAGCCGCGCGGCGTGCTGCGCGTCTCGGCGCCCGTGGCGCTCGGGCGCCAATACGTCGCACCGTCGCTCGAGCCGTTCCTGCGTGCGTACCCGCAGATCCGCATCGAGCTCGAGCTCTCCGACGTGCTCGTGCACCTCGCGCAAGAGGGCTTCGACCTGGCCATTCGCCACACGAGCGCACCGCCCGAGAACCACGTCGCCACGCGGCTCGCCGCGACGCGCACGCTGCTCGTGGCCAGCGCCGGCTACCTGCGCCGACGCGGCAGCCCGTCGCAGCCCGCGCAGCTCGTCGAGCACGACTGCCTCGCCTACCTGCGGCCGGGCCCGGCGCTCTGGCACTTCGAGGCCGACGCGCCGACGGCACGCGGAGCGCACGACGGCGCGCGCGCGAGCGTTGCCGTGCGCGGGCCGCTGCGCACCAACAATTCCGAAGTCCTTCGCGACGCCGTTCTCTCGGGGCTGGGAATCGCGCAGCTACCCGATTTCAGCGCGGCGCCGGCGCTGCGCGCCGGCCGGCTGCGCGAAGTCCTTCGCGAATGGCGCCCCGTGGGATTCTTCGGCGATTCGATCTACGCGCTGCGCCCCTGGAGTCGCGGCACGCCGCGCCCGGTGCGCCTGCTCGTCGAGCACCTGCGCGAGGAACTGCGCGGCGGCTTCCTGCAGGCCGCGACCTGAGCGAAGGCGACTCAGCGTACGAGCCCCGGGTACAGCCGCACGGCCACGGCCATCAGCAGCGCGAAGACGCCGGCCAGGACGAGGAGATCCACGCCCCATGCGAGCGAAGCGGGGCCCGGCAACATGAGCTGGCGCAGCGCGTCGACGAGGTAGGTGAGCGGATTCGCGCGTGCGACGACGTGCAGCCAGTCCGGCATGAGCTCGAGCGGATAGATCGCGCTGCTCGCGAAGAACAGGGGCATCGTCAGGACCTGGCCCACGCCCATGAAGCGCTCGCGCGTCTTCACGATGCAGGCGATGATCAGCGAGAACGTCGAAAAGACGGCCGAGCCGACGACCACCGTGACCAGCACGGCGACGACGGCCCACGCGTCGTGGCGAACCTCGACGTTCATCATTCCCGCGAGCGCGTAGATCACGCAGGCCTGCACGAGACCGCGAAAGCCCGCCGACACCGCCTTG
>JAHCAM010000048.1 GCA_019634895.1 Steroidobacteraceae bacterium
CATCCGAGCTTGCCGAGTACCGCCGCGAATACTCCCGGCAAGCCATCCACAGGCCGTTCGCGCGATGCCACCAGTCTTCCGGCTCCCCTCCACGCCCCGCAGCAGCGACCTCCTCGTAGGAAGCCGTCCGCAGCGCCATCTGCTTCTCCGCCAGATCCGCCATATCCCAGGCGGCCGCGAACTCCTGATCATCCGCCTCCAGCTTGATCAGCGCCGCGATCCGCTCGTGTTGATGACAGCACTCCAAGGCCGCCCTATAGAGTGCATCTCCCGCATCGCGAACGGGGTGAGCGGAGGGGTTTGACTGGCGCACAGCTGGTTTTGACGGCATCGGACAAAGGGGCGAGGGCAAGAGGGCTTCCCACAAGCTGATGCCCGGTACGTCTGGGTCGCAAGCCAGACCGGCCCAGGCCGCGTCCCCCGGCGGGCTCTGGAGTCGAATGGCGTGGAATTGGCCGAGCTCCGTGGCCCGCGCCGCGCAGCTTCCGCTGCTCCGCCCCTCGACTCGGCGCTACATTCAAGGAGCCCGCCCAGTGCGCAGACCTCGCCGAACTCCCCCAGTGCCGACTCCCCAGTTCCCCTTCAGCAAGCCGGACTTGGAAGCTGCCGTAAAGCAGGCGGTGGCAGCCTACTGGAAGGTCCGCGCCAGCCAGGCACGGCGCCAAACCGAGGCTGGAACGCAAGATGCCGGCACCAGAGGCGAGGTCACGGGCGGACTACACCTCGATGCGTTTTCTGACCTTCTGGTCAAGATCATCGTCGCGGCCGGCTTCACTGCAAGCGAGATCCGCCTTCGGGCCGGCGTCGAGCTCCCGGGTTTCTATCGGCCCACCAAGAAGTGGGACATCGTGGTCGTTCGCGGAGGCCGCCTCTGCGCCGCAATCGAGATGAAGTCCCAAGTGGGACCGAGCTTCGGCAACAATTTCAACAACCGGACTGAGGAGGCGATCGGAAGTTCGACCGACTTCTGGGTGGCCTACCGCGAAGGCGCGCTTGGTACGCATCAGCCGTGGCTCGGCTACTTCCTGCTCGTCGAGAAGGCCGAGAAGTCCACGGCGCCAGTGCGCCTCCCGAAGGCCGTGTTCGAGCCGATGCCCATCTTCAACAACACGTCGTACATCGACCGCTACGCCATCCTCTGCCGGCGACTTGTGTTGGAGAGGAACTACACCGCGGCGGCTCTCCTGACGTCTCCAAAGGGGACGACCGGTGCGTTCGAGCAGCCGAGCGCCGAGCTCAGCTTCGAACACTTCGCGCTCTCGCTCTTCGGCCATTTGGTCGGCGCCGGAACCCCTCGCGATGCTTGAGCTCTTCGCCCCCACATGGCGCGAGGTCTGGGCCGGTGAGCACGAGTCCGGGGACGTTGGTGTCGTGTATACCAAACCAGAGATTGTCGAAGTCATCCTCGATCTGGCTGGCTACCGACCAGACGTACTGCGCCTCAGCACGGCTCCGTTACTCGAGCCGAGCTGCGGGGATGGCGCCTTCCTCAATGCGGTCGTTCGTCGGCTGATTGAGTCCGAGCGGCTCGCCGTCGGTGAAGTTGAATGGAGCAACGAGCTTCTTGACCAAGCCATCCGCGCCGTGGACCTCAGTGCAGCCGCGGTCTCCGAGGCTCAGAAGTCGATCGTCGCGCAGCTCGTTGACGCTGGCTGCCCGAAACTCCGCGCCAGGCAGCTCGCAAAGCAGTGGGCAGTCGAAGCAGACTTCCTCCTGTCGCCTTGGGAGCCAGAGTTTGCCTTTGTCGTAGGCAACCCGCCGTACGTCCGGCTGGAAGATCTGCCGAAGCGAGTGCTCGTCGAATATCGGCGGCGGTTCGCGACACTGACCGACAGGGCTGACGTCTACATCGCCTTTTTCGAGCAGGGCCTGAGACTCCTCCGGCCGGACGGCGTCCTCGCCTTCATCTGCGCGAATCGGTTTGCCAAGAACCAGTACGGAACGGCGCTTCGACGCGTGATCTCCAGTCGGTTCCGCGTACGGCATTACATCAACCTTGAGCACACGCAGCCGTTCCTCTCGGACGTGTCTGCGTATCCGGCCATCGTGACAATCGACCGACAGGTCGGGTCCGCGACGCTGGCAACGACGCTGTCGGACGTGGAACCCAAGACCCTAGAGTCTCTTCGTCGCCAAGGCAGCGGCGCCAGCAAGCGGGGACCGTTGGCGCGGTTCGCGAAGTGGTATCCAGACGGAGCGCCGTGGAGCACCACCTCCCGGGACGAAGCACAGTTGCTCAGCTCGTTGTCGGCTGAGTTCTCGCTCATCGAAGATTCTGGCGCGGCCACCAAGGTGGGCATTGGCGTCGCCACGGGCGCGGATGGAGTCTTCGTGTTGGACGCGAAGCATCCGGAGATCGAGGACGACAGGCAGATCCCGTTGGCCGTCTCTGCCGATGTCTCGCCACAACGCATCGAATGGTCCGGTCGCTACTTGGTGAATCCGTTCGACGCCGAGGACAGCGGGAAGCTCGTCGACCTGCCGTCGTATCCCGGCCTCTCGGCGTATTTCGACTCGCACCGGTCGGCGCTCTCTAAGCGTCACGTCGCCGAGGTGCGTCCGCGGAACTGGTACCGAACCATCGATCGGATCTGGCCTAAGCTCACGACGACGCCCAAGCTGCTCATCCCGGACATCCAGCTCGGCGGAAACGTCGCGCTCGACACCGGCGCGTTCTACCCGCATCACAATCTCTACTGGATCACGTCAGGATCGTGGCCGCTCGCAGCGCTCCAGGCGTTGCTGCGCAGTTCTCACGTGTTGCTCCAGATCCGGGCGTTCTCGGTTCAGATGCGCGGGGGGAGCGTGCGGTATCAGGCGCAGACGCTGCGGCGCGTCCGGGTCCCCTTGCTATCGGCGCTCAGCGCCACACAACTGGCTGCGTTGAGTGCAGCCTCGCAAAGCGCGGACCAGGCCGAGATCGATGAGGCCGCGTCCTCGGCCTTCGGGTTCGCGGCGCCCAGCGTGGGCGCCGCGAGAGCCTGAGGCTACGCGCTGGCGGCCTTCCGCCTGAGCACCCCCGCACTCACCAAGCTGAACAGCAGCACCACCGGCAGCGGCTCCAGCGTCGTCAACCCCCAGCGGAACAGCATATTCGCCTTGTACTTCGCCCAGAACTGCTCAAACTCCGCGGACTTCTTGGCCAGCTCCTCCTCGCTCGCGCCCTTCGCCTTCTCGCGCTCCAACTGCGCCACCGAGTACTTCTCCCCGAAGTCGGACTGGAAGTTGCGGAACACGACCTCCCAGGTCAGCACGTAGCAGGCCACGGCGATGGCCGAGATCCCCATCGCCACCTTGAACGCCTGCCCGAAGCTGACCTGCCCGCGGCCTTCGACGTCCCGGTACTGCCGCACGCCGAAGTAGATCATCAGCGAGGCCAGCACCATTCCGGTGTAACCCAGCAGCATCCCCGCGCCCTGACCCATCGAGTCGGCGAAGGGGATGGTCACGACCATCATCAGGGATATCACGACGCCGGCAATCAGGCCGAACGTCAACACGATCTTCTTCATTGGGGCTCCGGGTAGGTGGTGAAAAGCTGGGGCATCCTAGCGCCCGCGGCCACCGCAGCGCGTCACCAGAAAGGGTGATTTCGCCGAATCCGGGCGGAAATCACCCGTTGGGAGGACTTCGGCGGGACTCCTCGGCGCACAGCCAGGCCCTCAACCGATCAGCCTGAGCTCCTTCGCCCGCTGGATGGCCTGCGTCCGCCGCGCCGCCCCGAGCTTGTCGAGCACCCGGCTGGCGTGCGTCTTCACGGTGTTCTCGCTCACGAACGCCCGCTCGGCGATCTCCCGGTTACTCAACCCGGCGGCCATCAGCTCAAGGATCTCCAGCTCGCGCGGCGTGAGCCCGAGCGCCGCGACCTGTGCCTCGTCGCGCACGAAGTTCGCGGGCGCGGGCACCTCCACCACCACCTCCCGAACCTCGACCTGCTTGCGCGTGAGCTTGAGGCCGAGCCAGATGCCCACGCTGGCAAACAGGACGGCCACGAGGCCCCCGTAGATCTCCAGCGAATGATCGAGCACGAGGAACCGGTACTCCACCAGCCGCAGGATGGCCACGCACAGCCCCGCCACCACGCCGTAGATGAGGACGTGCCGCATCAGGCCAGCCGCCCCGCGCGCACGATGAGCGGCCAACGCACCAGCCGCGGCACGTCGTCCCCCCACGCCGCCGCCAACTCCCGCTCGAACGCCAGCACCGGCGCCTCCCCTTCCGCGCGCAGCAACCGCTGCGTCGCACTCCACGACCGGAAGAACCCCGCATACTGCGCCAACGTCATCGTCGCCTCGACGAACATCCTCGGGGCAGGCAGCTCCACGATCGGTAGGTCCAGCGTGCGATACTCGCTGCGGATGAGATGATGCTCCGGCGCCCAGTACGCGTCGCAGGTGACGTCGTGATACTGCCGCGTCACGCGATCGAGCGCCGCATCCACACTGCTGTGCACGTACGCGAAGGCGGCGAACAACCCGCCCGGCACCATCACACGCCTGACCTCGGCGAAGAACGCCGGCAGATCGAACCAATGCAGCGCCTGCCCGACGGTCACCAAGCCGACCGACGCCTCCGGCAACCCGGAGTCGTACGTCGCCTCGCGATACGTCACGCGCGGGTGCGCCGGTGCGGCCGCGAGCTGCTCGGCGCTCGGATCCGTGGCCAGCACACGCTCGCAACGCGCGGCCAATGCCAGCGCGACCTGTCCGTTGCCGGTGCCCACGTCCCAGGCCTGCGCGCGCTGCGGCGCGTGCGCGAGCAGCCAGTCATACAGCGCGTCAGGATACCGCGGCCGGTACGCCGCATACGTCGCCGCGTGCCCGCTGAACAGGTGCGCGAAGTGCGCGCCGGCGTCGCCCACGGTTACGGATCCGCCGCCACGAACGCGAGACGATCGCCCTGCGGGTTGATGGCGATGCGCGAAATGCTGCGGACGCCGAGCGAGGTATAGTCGGCGATCACCACCCAGTCGTTGCCGGCGCGGCGGTAGATGCGACTGCCCGCCGTCGCCAGCAGCGCGCCGCCCGGCGTCCAGACGTGATACTCGCCGCCCGGGGGGACGATGGCCACGCGCCGCACGGCCTGCGTGCGCACGTCCACCTCGCCGATCCAGCTCGTGTCGCCGTGGAAGTGCACGAACGTGAACGCCGCGCGGTCGGGTACGCGCGCAAACGCCCGCCCGATGCCGCGCGCGAGCGTGTCCACGCGCTCGGTCAGCGCGTTGATGAGCACGAGCGCGTTGGGCGAACCGAGCACGAACGCACCGATGTGGTCCGTCCCCACCCACACGTGGTAGCCGACCGGCTTGAGCGCGGGGATCAGCGCCCGCTGCGCCCGGCCGCTCCAGTCAAAGCGCCACAGACGCTGCGTGGAATCCAGCTCCACGCGGATCACGCTGAGTCCGTCGCCGGTGGGCAACGGTGTCGCCGAGTACTCGCTCTCGGGCGTGCCGATCACCCGCGTGGCCTCGCCGCCGGTCACCGGCACGCGGTAGATGTCGGCCTGGGCGTCTTCGCGGATGCTCGTGAAGAGCACGTGCTGGCCGTCTGGCGTGAACGCAGGTTGGTTGTCGTAACCCGCGCGGCGCGTGACGTTCACCGGCTGGCCGAGCGTCACGTTGTCCACGCGCTCGCGGAGCGTCACCACCCAGATGTCCGTTCCGCCCTGCGCGCCCAGCGCCGGTCCCGCGCAGGCCAACAGCACCGCCACCGCCACACCGCGCATCAGCACACCCTCCGCTGGGGACTCAACCGGCCGGGAGCAACTGCCCTCGGCATTCACCGAAGCCGATGCGCACCGCGCCCGGCCGTTCGCACCACCCGCGCAGGATCACCTCGTCCCCGTCGGCGAGGAAGCCGCGGGTCTCGCCGTTGGGCAGGGTGATCGGCTCACTGCCGCGCCACGTGAGCTCGAGCAGGCACCCGCGCGAATCCTTCGCCGCCCCGCTCACCGTGCCGCTGGCCAGCAGGTCGCCGGGCCGCAGGTTGCAGCCGTTGCTGGCGTGGTGCGTGAGCATCTGCGCCATCGTCCAGTACATCCCGGTGAAGTCGCCGTGCGAAATCCGCACCGCAGGCTCGCCAGCTTCGCGCATCTGCGCGCTGCGCAGCCACACCTCCAGCGTGATCCCGAAGCCGCCAGCGCGTTCGTTGCGCGCGTCCGTCAGGTACGGCAGTACCGGTGGGTCGGAGGCGTCGCGCTCGCGCGCCGGCACGCGGAACGGCTCCAGCGCGTCCAGCGTCACCACCCAGGGGGACACTGTCGTCGCGAAGTTCTTGGCGAGGAACGGCCCGAGCGGCTGGTACTCCCACGCCTGCACGTCGCGCGCCGACCAATCGTTCACCAACACCAGGCCGGCCAGGTGGCGCTCGGCCTCGGCCAGCGGAATCGCGTGGCCCAGCGCATTGCCACCGGCGATGAACGCGCCGACTTCCAACTCGTAGTCCATCCGCGCACTTGGTCCGAACGTCGGCGGACCTTCCGGCTTGGCCGCGACCTGCCCCATCGGCCGCTTCACCGGGCCGCCGCTCACGATGACCGAGCTCGCCCGACCGTGATAGCCGATCGGCACGTGCTTGTAGTTGGGCAGCAGCGGATTGTCTGGCCGGAACATCGACCCCACGTTCGTGGCGTGGTCGATGCTCGCGTAGAAGTCGGTGTAGTCGCCGATGACGGCGGGCAGCGCCATCCGCACCGCGTCCTGCGCCACGAGCAGGCCGGGCACGGCGCGCGCACGCGCCGCGGCATCGCCGCCGCTGGCCAGCAACGCACTCACGCGCTGCCGCAGGCTGCTGATGCCGCTGCGGCCCGTCGCGAACAACGGCGTCAGCGACTCGGCGCCGCAGGCGTCCACGACTTCAGCCCGCAATCCGTCGAGCAGGCCCGCCTCGCGCGCCTCGAGCAGGTCGAGGATCTGCGTGCCGATCGCCACGCCGCAGCGCGCGAGCTGGCCATCCGCCGGATGGAAGCAGCCGAAGGGCAGGTTCTGTATGGGGAAGTCGGCACCGGGCAGGTTCGCCGAGTCCACCCAACTGCGGAGCGCCGGGTCCAGCGTCGCGTCGAGGGTCACGAGAGGTACGGCAAGAGGATCATCCGGGAAAGCTCCTGTGCCGGCTCCTCGAACGAGCAGGAACCGAACGCGCCGACGAAGCGCTGCCGCGCCTCGCGCACGCAGCCGGCGTCGAGGCGCAGGCCGCGCCAGAGCACGTCGTCGCCGATGGTGACGATGGAATCCGGGTCTCGCTCCTCGAGCAATGGCCGGACGGCATCGGCGGAATAGCCGGCATAGAGGAACAGCGCCGTGAGGTACACGTTGAGGAACCCGTACATCGTACCGGACGCGCAGTTCGGCTGGTAGGTGAGCGGGAACTCGCCGCGCAGCGGATGGTGCAGGCCGGCCGTCGCCTTGAACGGCACGCGGTGCCTGACGCAGGCGGAGAGGAAGCGCAGCACCTGCTCGGGCGCCGGGAAGGCCTCGGGCACGACGCCGCCCATCCGCAGCTTGGCGCGCAGGCCCTGCGCCGCCAGCACGCCGATCAGCGGTTCCGGATCGCTGGCCGACGCAATCTCCACGTACACCGGATACTCGGGATACGTCGCGGCGAGGGCCGCGATCGTCATCGGGTCGTCGGCCTTGGCCTCGATGGTATCCACCCGAAGCGTCGCCCCGTGCACGGCCTCGAAGCTGGCGATCGCCGGCGCGTCGGCGGCGGTGGCGAGCACGGCCAGCGGCCACGGCCCCACGTCGCTCGCGGCCCGCGCGATGCCGGCGCGCGCGCGCGCCAGCGCGCTCAGCCCATCCGCCGGCACGACGAAGCGGCCGAGCATCTCCCGGTCGGGCCCGCCGCGGTACCCGGCATAGCGATGCACCGCCTCGTCCATCGGCAAGGCCGCCGGTGGGAACAGCCCGGCATAGTCCACCAACCCATCCATCAACGGCGCCAGCGCGGTCACGCGGTCCCTCCACGGATCGTCACGGTCCATCGGCGCGGCTCACCCGGCACCAGCCAGGTCATCGACTGCCACGCCCCGAGCGCCTCCTGGTAGGTATCGGGCGCCCCGAGCGACGGCGCGATGCACAGCGTCGGCGTGCCGACCTTGCCCAGCCCACGCGACCTCGCGTGCTGCATCCCGCTGCGGTCCACGAACACGCCGCAGTACGGCACACCCGCCCCGTCGCAGCTGATCGTCAGCCGCGCCTCGTCCTGCCACAGCTGGATCATCGAACGCCCGCTGCCGAGGTCCAGCCACGCGCCGAGCTGCGCCTTGCGCGGGATGCTCCACGGCGTAGAGAGGTCGCGCGACTTCTCGTCGAGGATGAGGCGCGGCCACTTGCCGTCGCCTTCCATCACGCCGCCGGTCATCGTCGCGCCGCTGAGCGCGGCCACGCGGAAGCGGCCGCCGTCGGGCAGCCGCAGGCGCGTCATCTTGGTGAGCGGCAGTACCATCCACGCGCTCCAGAGGAACGGCAGGCGCTCGCGGCCGGTGGTCAGGGCCTCATAGCGTGCCTCGACCGCGCCGTCCGGACGCACCAACACCGTGCGCGTGAGCACCCACGGCATCCGCTCGCCACGCCACACGCAGGTGACCTTGTGGCCATCGGCGTCGGTGAGCAGCGTCGTCTCGGGATGCTGCGTGCGCGCCTCGCCTCCGACGGGAATCGGGCGCCCACCGACGCCCTTCACCCACTCCGGCACCGTGCCGCCGCCGGCGCTTGGCGCGCATTCATCCCAGCCGGCGCCGGACGTCGCCGCGAGGTTCACGCGGGGCCGCTCGGCCGCGCCGCCCTGGTGCAGCCATTCGTGCCCGAACAGGTGCAACGAACGGATCCGTCCGCCCAGCGCGGGCACCACCTCGATTCGTGAGTCGCCCCCTTCGAGGGCGATGAAGCCAGGCTCCGCGGCGGCCAACGCGGGCACGGCGCTCAGACGACGGACGCCAGGTCCACGCCGCGCGTCTGCAGCACGCGCGACACCGTCTCGCCGATCTTGTTGTTCGGCGTGCTCGCCCCGGCTGTGAGGCCCACGCGCACCGGGCCGCGCGCCGGCATCCACGAGGCCTCGGTCACCTCCTTGCCCGTCGCCAAGTCGCGGTGGCGGATCGAGCCCGTCGCCGGCTCAAGGCAGGCCGCGTCCTCGATGTGGTACGTGCGCACCTTCTCCGAACACAGCGCCGCCAGCGAGATGGTGTTCGACGAGTTGTAGCCGCCGACGACCAGCATCACGTCCAGCGGCTCGGTGAGCAAGGCGTTGACGGCGTCCTGCCGATCCTGCGTCGCCGAGCAGATGGTGTCGAAGGTGCGGAAGTGCTCGGCGCGATGCGCCTCGCCGTGCACGCGCGCCATCGTCTGCCCCACCGCCTCGCCGATGGCCAGCGACTCGCGGGCCAGCATCGTGGTCTGGTTGGCCACGCCGATGCGCTGCAAGTGCAGGTCCGGGTCGAAGTGCGGACTGGCCGCGTGCGCGTACTTGGCGAGGAAGGCCTCGCGCCCGCCGGCGAACGTGCCGGCGAGATACGCCATCACGTCCTCGGCCTGCGCCATATCGCGCACGACGAGGTACGTGCCGCCGGGGTACTTCTCCACCTGCGACGCCGTCGCCCGCGTCTCCTCGTGGTAGTACTTGCCGTGGATCAGCGCCGTGAACCCGTCGCGCGCGTAGGCATCCACGCGCTTCCACACGTTGAGCACCGAGCCACAGGTCGTGTCCACCATCACGCAGCCGAGGCCGCGCAGCGTCTCGAAGTCCTGGATCGTCACGCCGAAAGCCGGCAGGATGACCACGTCCTGCGGCTCGACGCCGGTGTAGTCGAAGCCCTTGTCGCTGGGCTTGAGGAACACGATGCCCATCTCCCGCAGCTTGGCGTTGACGTGCGGGTTGTGGATGATCTCGCCGGCCAGGAAGATCCGCTTGTCCGGGAACTTGAGCCGCGTCTGGTACGCGTACTCCACCGCCCGCTCCACGCCGTAGCAGAAGCCGAACTC
>JAHCAM010000049.1 GCA_019634895.1 Steroidobacteraceae bacterium
GCCGCCGCACGTCGTCGGGGAGCAGGTGCTTGCGCGCGACGTGCGGCCAGCCGGTGAGCAGGTTGGCCAGGCGGCGGGACTCGCGGGAAGGTGACGCGAGCAGCCGGCAGACGACGTGCCAGCGGTTGGCGCCGGTCGCTGTGGTCGGTGAAGTCGGTAATCCGGGAAGTGACTCAGCGGGACAGCGGGACGGGACGGGACATTGCCGGGACATGTCCCGCTCGGACATGGCAGGCGTTAGCGGGACGGGACGGGACACCACCCTATAGGGGTGTCCCGCGTCCCGCTGTCCTGTCCCGCGCCTCACCACAGCCATGCGCGAGCCTCATAGACGCCGATGATGCGTTGCTTGAGCAGCTTGTCGACGGCGCGTTGAAACGCCTTCTTGCTGGCGTCCATTGCCTTGCTGTCGGCCTTGTCGACGGCGCGCACCCGGCGGAATCGCTCGCGCCAGTCGTCGACTTGAACGCGCGGCAGGCCGGCGGCGTGGATCGACGTCGCCTCGGTGCGGTCCTTCGTTTCCGCGCACAGTTCGCGCAGCACCCGCAGCGCGATGTGGTCGGTATCGGACAGCCGCGACGATCCGGTCGACGCTGCGGCCTCGCACGGCTCGACGACGCACGATGTCCGCCGCTCGGCCGGGTCGGCGTCCGGGTCGACGTCGATCATCGCGCCCAGGTCGACGACGCCGAGCCGAAACGTCATCAGCACCTCGCCGTCCTCGCCGTCGCGCACCTTCTCGGCGGTCACGGTGCGGACATCGCCGTCGCGCCTGACGCTCACCTCGGCGTCGGTGGCGGCTTTGAGCGACGAGTGTCCGCGACTGCCTTTGCTCTCGTCTTTGCCGCTGTGGTGAATGAAGATCACGGTGCAGCCGAATTCGCGCTCGATCAGCTTCGCGGCGGCGATCACCAGGCCCATGTCCTCCGACGAATTCTCGTCGCCGCCCGGCATGACGCGGTTCAGCGTGTCGACGATCACGGCGGCCAGTCCGCCGACTTCGATCGCCAGCACGCGCAGGGACGCGATCAGGTCGCCAATATCGGCGTCCGGGTCCAGCAGGTTGACGGCCGAATCGAGCACCCGTAGGTCGGTCAGGTCGTCGGCCGTCAGTCCGTTGTGCTGCAGATAGGCGTCGATCCGGTCGCGCATGTGGCCCTCGGCGGCGATGTAGGCCACGGCGCCGCGACAGGTGCGCCGGCCGGCCCACGGCAGGCCTCGGACGATCGCGCCAGCCATGTCCAGCGCCGCGAACGTCTTGCCGGAACCGGACGCGCCCCAGATCACGACCAGGCCACGGGCCGGCACGACGCGCAGGACGCGCCACGCCTGCGCCGGCTGGCGCAATAGTTCGTCGATCGTGAGGAACCGGAAACGCAGCGCGCGCGCCCGCATGGCCTCGTCGACTGCCTCGCGCGCCTTCTGGTAGTCAGCGGCCACGGTTCACCTCCGCCATATCCAGCGCCGATCCGATCCGCCCGGCCAGCTCGAACAAGTGCAAGCGCACGGCGTCAGGATCGGCGCGGCCGGCGGCCACGTCTGAGACGATCACGGCGACCTCGGTCGCGTCCGCTGCGATCGCCGTCAACGCGGTGCGAGCCGAGACATGAACCTGCTCCTGGCGCGAATCGCGGTGGCCGGCGGTGCGCCAGCCGGCACGACGCCCCACGTCGTCCGGGTCGCGCTCGGGGAACAAGTCAGCGAAGTCCATCCCGAGCGCGGCGAGCACCTCGGCCGGCGAGCAGCCGCCGAAGTCGTGAATCAGCACGCGGCCGTCGGCGGTCTCGCTGATCGCAAGCGACTGGCGGCTCTTGCTGTCGTGCGCGGGACAGCAGGCGACCCATTCCGATCGGCCAGTCTTCTTCACCCGGTCCAGGCGGGAGAGCAGGTTATCGACGCTCATGCCGCCACCCGCTCGCCGTGGTCTATGTGTTGATTCGGTTCCCGATCGGAACCGCGCAAACACTTATCGCGCTCGTCGTCACTGTTATCTGTTGGCGACGCGCCAATTGACCCATCGCCAACAGATAGAACCTGCGCGTGGTCAATCTGTTGGCGCGGTCCACGACTTGAACCACGACAACGCTTACCGGATGCACTGGTATCTGTTGGCGCGAGTCCGAATTCAGTCAGCGCCAACACTTTTGGGTGTCTGAAGGTGAGCGGGATCGCCTTGTCATAGCCCCAGGCGCCACAGCCGAGCCGGCGTCGAACAACCAACCAACCGAGCGCCACCAAGCGGTGGTTAATGTCTGCCGGTAGGTTGATCTCGTGTTGTCTGCCGCTCTCAAGGCCGGTCGGCGTCAGCAGGTAGCCCCATTCAAAATCTTGGAGGCTCTCGCCTCTCCGGTGCGGTCGATACACGAGTAGTCCGCGCTTCATCAGGATCGTGATTGCGCGGCTGGCGGAATTCTTCGCTGATTTTGTCTCTGGCGTCAGCGCGAACACGCCGTTCGTGTAGGTCTTGGCAACCGAGTGCTTGTAGTGTTCGATCGTCACGCCGTGCACGATGTGCGTGGCGAGCGCGGTCGTCACGTCAGGCAGGTTCGCGGTGAACGCCACCGGAATCCGCCAGCCCGGATCAGTCTGCGGGATATGCGCCTTTGGCGAGCCGTAGTGGTGCCGGGACATGGCGACGGCCAGGCCGAGAATCAGTCGCTGCTGTTGAGAGAGGCCACGGCTCATCGCATCGCCTCCCGCAGAAGCCGACTTGCGATCCGGTGCGCGACGTACCAGCGCCGCCAGGCCGTGCACGTCGGACACGTCGTCGCGCCGCCGGTCAGCCGGATGTGCTGGCCGCAGTTGGCGCAGTTGCCGAGGTCGGCTAGTTGCTGGCGTATTGGTTCCGCTTGGGAACTAATTTTCTTGTCCGGTCCAGTCCTAACGACGCCAGATTTTTTCGCCGCATCTATCATCTCGCCGAGGCGGGGCAGCGCGGCTTGCGTTTGGGGAACTGCGCAAATTTGCGCACTTTCCGTCTGCCGGCTGACGCTCAACATCTCGGCAGCATTCGATTGTGTTATTCCGGCCAATTGGCCGGTTTCTTCTGGCCTTCCCTGCGGCAAGTCGGCCAGCTTCCCCCCCACCATTGCCCGCTGCGACTCGTCCAGGTGCCGGCGGTGCAGGGTCTTTGCGGCTTGTTTGCCGGCGCCGACGTGATCGGCCACACTGGCGATGCTTTCTCTCGTCTGTCCTGCGGTCCCGGGCGCCTGGCCGCGCCCCCCGCACCTTTCAGTCGGTCGTCGCATGGCCGGCCTCCCGGATCGCTTCCTGCACCGCTGCCGCGAAGCCGCGCAGCCTCGCCAGGCTGCCCATGCGCGCGAGCTCGATCGCCTGCGCGAGCGCGTCGGACTCGACGGGTCCACTGGCGAGCCGTTCCAGGAACTGCGCGGCCTGACTGCGGCCGGCGGCGAGCTCGTCGGCGGTGAACGGGTGCGGGTTCATGCCGGCACTCGCTCGCGTTTCGACAGCGCATAGCGGAGCAGCTCGCTCCGCAGATGCCGCTTGCCGCGCGGCCCGAGCCAGATCGGCGCCGGGAAGTCGGGCTCTTTCTGCAGCTCCAGAAAGCGCGTCATGCCGACGTTGAGCAGGTTCCTGCCCTGCTCGTCGGTCAACAGCGGATCATTGGTGGCCCCTTCGCTCGGGGCGGTGCTCTTGCGAGACATTCGCCAGGCTCCTCTAAGGGTGCGGAGCCGGCGCGGCCTTGCACTTCGGCCGTGAGACAGTCGCTAGGCCCCGCTAAGTCTCGGAGCCCATTGCAGCAAGCTTGGGGGTCGGTACGCTAACCCGCGAGTTACCGCACCTTGCGCGGTCGCAGCGCGGCGGCGATCGTGTCGATCGTCCCGGCTTCCCCTGCCCGCTTCGTCTGGATCGTCTTGACGTGCCGCCCCCACGCGGATTTGACGGCGCCGGCGGTCGTTTTCATCTCCTTCGCCACCTGCGCGAAGATGCGTGCCTGGCTCCAGCGATGGGCAGCGGGCAGCGTCTTGTCGTGCTCCATGCGGATGTAGACGGCCGTGACCAGGTGAAGATGGGGAATCGCCTTCGCCAGTGCCGCCGCGCTCTGCGCGCCGCCCTTCTCGCCTGTTAGCCCGAGCGCCTGCGCGATCTCCTTCGCCCCGCTCGCCGTCTGCAACGTCTCGCCGAAGCGATCGAGCATCCGTAGAACGTCCTCGGGGATTGGTAGCTTCGCTTGGCGATACAGCGCGTAAATCTGCCAGACGATCAGGTTGTTGCGGGTCGCTCGATAGAGCCGGCGCAGGTAGTTGGCTTGCTCCTGCGTGTTGAGCTCGAGCACTTCACGCGTAAGCTTCGCGCGATCGCCGTCTGTGCCGAATAGAACGTCCCGCGCAATCTCGTCGGCCGTTCGCTTGCTCATGACGCCACCTTGCGAGCGCGTGGCTTCTTGGCGATCGGCACGACGTTATCGGCCGGCTTCGTTTCGAGCCACGCGGCCCAGGCATCGAGTGCCGCGCGCTTCTCCTTGAGGTACTCGTATCGGTCATAGTGCCGATCCTGCACGCCGCCGAGTCCGTGCGACTGGATTTGCGCGCGCAGGTCTTTCGACACGCCCCGCTCGGCAAGCCGTGTTTCGCAGGTGCGGCGCAGGTCCGATAGCTGGAAGTCTGTCGCTTCGTTGGCGGCGAGCATTGCTCGGCGCACGCCCTGCAGGAACTTCGATACCGTGCGCGGATCGAGCGACCGATCGGCGTCGGCCGGGAACAGGTGCGAAACCGTCGCCGCCTTCGCCGCGGCCGCGCGTGCGGCGACCAGCTCGGCCGCCCGTTTGCCCAGCGGCAGGACGTGCGCGCGTGGCTCGGTGCGCCGGCCTTTCGGATCGTAGAGGGTGAGTGTCGCGGCCTCATCATCGAAGTCCGACACGCGAGCCCGCAGCAATTGCTCGAACCGCTGCCCGCCGAGCAGCAGGGATAGCCGGATCGCAAGCGCCGACGGCGTGTCGGTGGCGGTCAGCCGCGCCCACAGTGCCCGCAGCTCGGACTCGGCCAGCGCGCGCGAGCGCGTTCGGTTGAACTGCGGCATCGCCGCCGTGTCGGCGATCGGATTCGCCTCGATCCCGAAGCCGAGCATCTTCGCCGGTGCCGATGGATCGGACTCGGCCTTGAGCGCAAGCGCGAACGCCGCGCGCAGGTAGGACCGCAGCTTGCCGGCGGTGCGGCCATTGCCGCGCTCGACCAGGCGGCGAACCACCTCCACGGCCTGGCGCCGGGTGAACTCGCGCGCCGGCGCGTCGGCGTAGTGCGGGAAGGCTTCGGCGACGTGCAGGCGCGTCATGCCGCGAACGTCGCGCGCGGCCGGCTTGCCCTTCGCCTCGAGCGCGTCGGCATAGGCGAGCATCAGCGCGTGCAGGGACCGCTCGGGCGCTTCCTTGACCTCGCGCACCTGGCGGCGGTGCTCGGCCTCGCGTGCGGCTTCCTGCAGCGCCAGGTGCCCGCGCAGGTCGCCGGCCGGCACGTCGGCGCGCTTCGCTGCGAGCCGGTCGCACTCGACGCGCGCGGCCTGTAGGGTGAACTCGTCGGCACCGGTGCCGTAGGGACCGATCGGAACGTAGCGGTTCTTGCGGTCCTCGGAATAGCGGTAGTACCAGTGCGCCCGCCCGCCGGTGCCCGCCTTGAGCGACAGCGCGCCGGAGCCCCGCCCGCGGCTTTCGTGCTTCCACACTGGCGAGCCCTGCGCCCTCGCCTTCTTGATCGCCGCCGCAACCGCCGTGTCCGTCAGTCTCGCGCCCATGTCACACCCACCGGATTGTTTATCCGCCGGGTGTCGCTGGCGACCGCTGGTCTACACTCGGTCTACACTTCTCGCCCGGCTGCAATCGGAGTCTAGCGCGGCCTGCCGGTGCAACGCAATGCTAAGTCGTTGATTCGTTTGGCTAGATTTCTGGCCTATCGGCGCCTGTCAAAGCTTGCCGGTGCCATTTCAAGGGACTTAAAATCCGCGGCCGCAAGGCGTGCGGGTTCGAGTCCCGCCCCGCGCACCAATGGTTTCTGCGATAGCACTCGCTAACTTGCCGCGCCGCACAAAGCTTTGGTCTACACATGGTCTACACTTCTCACGGACACGAAAAAGCCGCCCGAAGGCGGCTCGAGTGCGGCGGTGGCGGCGATCAGCCGGTGCCGTCCAATGCGTTCGCTGCCGCGTAGGCGAGCTTCTCGCCAATGTCCGCAAGGGTCAGGTAGTCGCCGCCGTTCTCGCTGGCGGCGCGGATCGCCCGAAACATCTCCGTGCATTCGAGAAGTGCCTGATGCGCCAGCGCGAGGCGTTCGTCGCTCGACTCACTCAAGGCTGGACTCCATGGGTTTCTCAACGCGTTGCCAGCGACGGATGATTCTCAACTCGTCCTGCGTCTCGTAGTCGTCCGTCTCCGAGAATGCCGCTCCAACCGCCTCGGCTTCGCAATTGACCGTGTTCTCCAATTGATCGGCGTGGTACTTGATCAGACCGAGCAAGCGATAGACAGGCGTCAGGTGGTTACCGCCCTTCAAACACTCTGTCGCGGCGCGAGCGAGCGATTCGATGTTGCCTGCGGCCTCACGGGTGAGCGCGTCAATCCACTCGATCTTCTTGAGCAGATCATCAACGGTCGGGGTACTCATGTCGTCATGCTCCTTGCATGGGGGGCGGAACCGACGGGTTGGCGGACCGGAACGTAGGAACCGGCAGGCCCTTTCGGACCTCCCGCCGGCCCGCCCATAGCGGTGCACAGCGAGCGGGCATGAAAAAACCGCCATTGCGGCGGTTGCCCGCCTACGTTTCCCGGGCCGCCAAGCCCGTGCGCCGAAACCTCGGCGCGGGAGTAGTCTGCGCCCGGCTTCCCGAGCGCGTCAAGCGTCAGTGTCTCGCCCGCTGGCCACCTTCAAGCTCGACGATCCGCGCTTCGAGCAGGTTGACCCGCTCGACCAGCTCGCCGATCCAGAATGCCATCTCGACCAGCTTGACCATCGGCGCATAGGCCATCTCGCCGGGTCGTGCGGTCGGGTCCAGATTCTCGTCCATCAGTTGCCCCTTAGCCGGCTCGCGCCGTGCGGATTGAAAGCACCTGCATCCCGACCGGCGTCGCGCCGAAGTCGTCAGGACGCGCGCCATCGAAAAACGGAAGCAGCTTCCAGCCTGCGCGCAGCTCGAGCGTGATCCCGGCCAGGCTCACCGCCGCCGCAAACTCGAACCACCAGCGAGCGCCGTCCGTGATCGTGCCGAGCCACCAGGCCGGCGCACTGTGGCGAGGATTGCGCGTGCCGCGTTCGGCCAGGCGCATCGTCGAGAAGTCCGGCGAGCAGCGCCAGCACGATCATTCGCACGTTCACAGCCGCGCAGCCGGCCCGGTGTCGGGCTTGAGGTCGCGCACCTCGACGTGGCGCAGCGACGCGGCGCGCAGGTCAACGCCCGAGCCGTGGATTCGCACCGCCCCGCCGGGGGACGTGTGCAAGTGCAGCCCACGCTCGGCGATCAACGCCTTGATCCGCGCTTCGTGCTGCGCGGTGCTGTCTCGACTCACGCGAACCCCCTGCGCAGCGCGTCCGCCAGTTCGCCCACGTCGGCCAGCGCCGGCAGGTCGCCGCGCTCGAAGTAGCCTTCGGCCACGCGCAGCGCAGCGGCGACGAACTCGCGTCCGGTGCAGTCATGCTTGGCGAGCAGCAAGCTCATGTCGTGCTCCAGTCCGTTCATCGCGCGTCCTTCCCTCGCTTTACCGCGAGCACCCATGCGTCCGTAGTGCCGGGTTTCGCCTCCGTCGCGGCCTCGCAATGCCAGACGCTGCCGTCGTGCGTGACCAGCTCGCCCTTGCGATAGCGCCGGCCCGACTCGTACACGCCGACGTAGCGCACCTGGCGCGACTCCAGTTCGGCTAGGCGCCGCTCGATCGCTCCAAACTTGCCGGCCAATTCTTCGGTCAATCCTTCGACCAGCGTGCGTAACGCGGCATAGGTGACCGGCTCGTGATCGGTCGCCATCTCAGTACGCCGCGTCGGCAACGTAGACCGCACGGCCGCTTGCGGCTCGCCAGGCGATATGCGCGGTCGCGCGCATCGCAAACGATTCGGTTTGCCAAAGCCCCGTGTAGCCCGCTGCTCCCGTGCCCGTCGGGTCGTCGTCCATGATGATGTCGCCGTGCAGGGACACGTCTAACTGTGCATCGACGCCACCGGCCAGCTCGATCCCGCTCGGGTCGACCAGGACGATTGGCGAACCGCTCGTGTCCTTCGGAATCGCCGAGGTCGTGAGCACTGGTCGCGTGGCAATCCTTCCGTCCTCGGACGCAACGCGCGTCAGCACGAGGATCGAATAGACCTCGGGGCGCATGACCCATACCGCCGCCTCGAAGTCGCCGCCGCCAGCGACCAGCGCCGAGACTGCATCGGCCAGGTCCGCCGCAGCCGTCGTGCTTGCGGAAACCGAAGTTTGGCCGTTCGTTACCGAAGCCGGTTCGTCCGTCGATCCAGAATTCGCAGGATCGAAGAAGCTCGCGTCGATCGCCTCGGCCGTCGCTTTGCCGAGGTCCGCAAGCAAGATCGACTCGGAACCGCTCGCCCGCGCCAGTTCGAGCGTCTGCACCGCGATCGCCGAGCATTTCGTCGGCGCGAGCCCGTCGTCTTTCGTGTACGTCGCGCGGCCGACCGGGATCAGGCCAGACTCGCCGACCCAAAACGCCGCCGGCCCGCTCGTCTGCCGAACCACCCGCGTGGCAAACGGCGTGCGGCGAAAACCGCTCAGTCGCCCGACAACGGACTTGGCGCGAACGTACTCCATGAAGTCCGCGCCAACCTGCTGCACGAACGCGCTAGCGTTCGTCGTGTTCGATCCAGAGATGGCCGCCTTGATGATGTGGCCGTCGGTCCAGCCCGAGCGATCGACGAATTCCTCGAATGCGATTTGATCGCCTCGCGCGATGGCGCGAGCCCTGATGAAGCGACCGGCGAGCCGGCCAGCGGTGGGAGTCATGCGGTCTTTCCTCAAAGAGTCGTCACCGCATCATTTCGTTGATCGCGTCATCCCGCGCTGTCGATCACGTCGGCGCGCTCGGCTGATGGCGTGCGGCCCGCTCGGCGCCTGTGCTTCGCGCGCGGCGTCGACTAGGTGCCGGTGCTCGGGTGCGCTTTCGACCTCGCCGCGCAGGACGCGCAGCGCCAGCCGGTCACAGCCGACGGCCGATGCGAGGCGCAGCAGCGCGGCGTCCTGTCGCTCCTGCCGCAGCATCGCCGCCACGGTGCGATGCGATCCCTGCTCGGGACGGATCGCCAGCCGGTCGGCCAGATCTCCACCGACGTGCAGCCAATCGAGCAGCGCGGACCCAAACCAGCGCGAACCTCGGTCGACGTCGGCCTGTAGCCGGCCGGCGACGCGACGAACCTCTGCGATCCGCTCGGCTCGGTCGAGCGTGCGAGGGTCCGCAATCAGGCGGCCGAAGGCGTCGCGCGGGATCACAGTTCTACGGGATTAGCGAAAGACGACGGAGCGCGCGGTTAACGCTTGCAGCCGGCCAAGCTGTCCACGGCCCCCGACACCCCCAGGACGCGCCCAGACGCCGCACAGCGCGCCAGGAATAGGCGAACGGCCTCGGCGTCAGCACCGGCTCGGCGAAGCGTCCTGACGGCTTCCTCGAGCGCCTGGCGGGCTTCGATCTCGGTTTGCATGGCAATTGCGTGCGCGACCCTGGCGGGTGTCATGCTGGTCTCCTGCGCGCGCGGGTGCGCGCCGTGGTGGCC
>JAHCAM010000005.1 GCA_019634895.1 Steroidobacteraceae bacterium
TCTTGTCGTCCTTCTTCGCGTCGGCGGGGGCGGCTTCGCCCTCGGCCGGAACGACGTCGATTTCTTCCTTGGCTTCGCGGGCAATGACGATGGCGATGTCGTGCTCCTTGCCGAGCTTCAGTTCGGGGATTTCGACACCGGCCGGCAGCTTGACCTCGGAGAGGTGGATGATGTCGCCGATGCCGAGGCCGGACACGTCCACCTCGACGAACTCCGGCAGGTCCTTCGGCAGGCAGCTCACCTCGATGTCGTTGCGCACGTGCGAGAGCACGCCGCCCTGCTCCTTGATGCCCCTGGCCTCCGCCGCGCCCTTGAAGTGCAGCGGAATGCGCATGCGGATCCTCTCGTCCTCCAGCACGCGCTGGAAGTCGATGTGCACGATCTGGTTCCGGTATGGATGGCGCTGCACGTCCTTGAGCACGGCGGCCTGGGTCTGGCTGCCGACCTTGAGCGCGAGGATGGTCGAGTAGAAGCGCTCGTCGTCCATCAGCTGCGCGAGCCGCGTGTGGTCCACGACCAGCGCGCGCGCGTCGCGCTTGCCGCCGTAGAGGATCGCCGGCACCTTGCCGAGATGACGCAGGCGGCGGCTCGCACCCTTGCCCTGGTCGTCCCGGAACTCGGCGTCGAGTTCGAAGGAAATCTTCATGTTCTATGCTCCAGAATAATTCAGTCCACGTACAACGAACTGACGGATTCCTCGTCGCGGATCCGCCGCATGGTCTCCGCGAGCAGCTCTGCGACCGAGAGCACGCGGATGCGCCTGCACTTCTTCGCCTCGTCGCTGAGCGGGATCGTGTCGGTCACGACCAGCTCGTCGAGCGCCGAGGACGCAATCCTCTCCACCGCGCTTCCAGACAGCACCGGGTGGGTGATGTAGGCGATCACCCGCACCGCGCCCTCGTCCTTCAGCGCCTGCGCGGCCTGGCACAGCGTGCCCGCGGTGTCGACCAGGTCGTCCACCAGCACGCAGGACCTGCCGCGCACGTCGCCGATGATGTTCATCACCTGCGACTCGTTCGCGCGCGGCCGCCGCTTGTCGATGATCGCGAGGTCCGCGTCGTCGAGGCGCCGGGCCAGCGCCCTCGCCCGCACCACGCCGCCGACGTCCGGCGACACCACGATCATGTTGTCGTACTTCTGCTTCCAGACCTCGCCCAGCAGCACCGGGGACGCATACACGTTGTCCACCGGCACGCCGAAGAAGCCCTGGATCTGGTCCGCGTGCAGGTCCACGGTCAGCACCCGGTCCACGCCCGCGCCCGAAATCATGTCCGCGACCAGCTTCGCCGTGATCGCGGCACCCGCATCGCGCGCTGGCGCCGGTCCTGGCGCGCATAGCCCAGGTACGGGATCACCGCGGTGACCCGCGCCGCCGAGGCGCGGCGGCAGGCATCCGCCATCACCAGCAGCTCCATCAGGTGCTCGTTCGCCGGCGGGCAGGTCGACTGCACCAGGTAGACGTCCCGGCCGCGGACGTTCTCCATGATCTCGACCTGGATCTCGCCGTCGCTGAAGCGCCCGACCAGCGCCCGGCCGAGTGGCATCATCAGGTGCCGCACGATGTCCTGCGCCAGCCCCGGATTCGCGTTGCCGGTGAACACCGCCATCGTGGACTGGTCCACGCGACTCTCCCTCATGCCGACGCGCCTCGCTTCAACTGGCTGGGGTGGAAGGATTCGAACCTTCGCATGACGGAATCAAAATCCGTTGCCTTACCACTTGGCGACACCCCAATTCACTCCGGTCCGCAGCCGCCGGATCGCTCCGCCGCCAGGCGTTCCTGCAGGGGCGAGCGGTCCAGTCCGCGCGCCACCAACCCGGTCCACCCGGGCGGCAGCCCCTCGAGCGCCGCGTGCGCCGACCGCTCGTCGGCAAACGGCGCGAAGACGCAGCTGCCGGTGCCGGTCAGGCGCGCATCGCCGCGCTGCCGCAGCCAGGTGAGCGCCGCCGCCACCGCCGGGTGGCGGGCGGCCACCACCGCCTCGCAATCGTTGCGTCCGCCTGCCTTCAGGAAACCGCGAATTGTCGTCCTGGCGGAATTCCTTGTCAATTCAGGCGCCTGAAACACCTCGGCGGTAGGCACCCCCGCCCCAGGGTAGACCAGCGCAAAGTGCATGGCCGGCAGCGCCAGAGGGGTCAGCCGCTCGCCCGTTCCCTCCGCCCATGCGCTGTGCCCATGCACGAACAGCGGCACGTCGGCGCCCAGTTCGCGCCCGATCGCCGCGAGCCGATCGACCGGCAACCGCAGGCCCCAGATCTCGTTGAGCGCCACCAGCGTGGTCGCCGCATCGGAACTGCCCCCGCCGAGACCGCCCATGATCGGGATGCGCTTGGCGAGCCGGATCTCGGCTCCCGGGCCTGCGGGATGCTCGGCCTGCAGGCGCCGCGCGGCGCGGATGCACAGGTCGGTTTGCTCGGGCACCGCCGGCGGGCCCCCGGGTCGCACGATTGCGCCGTCGGCGCGCGGCCGGATCACCAGGCTGTCGGCAAGGTCGATCAGCTGGAATGCCGTCTGGATGTCGTGGTAGCCGTCGGCGCGCCGCCCGAGGACGTGCAGGAACAGGTTGAGCTTGGCCGGAGCCGGCCATGGCGCCGGGTTCACGGCGCGAACCGCCAGCCGGAAACCGCCAGCCGCAACCGCACCTCCCCGGCCGAGAGCTCGATCCGGTCCGGCAGCGCCTGGCCGGCCGCCGCGGCATAACGGGTGTAGCGCACCAGCCAGCCGGCCTGCTCCAGCGCTGCGAGGCGGGCGTCCGCGCCCAGCGTTTCGCGAAATTCGGAACCCGGCGCCGGCACGCCGACCAGCCAGTAGCGCAGCTGCGGCAGCGGCAGCGGCGCACCGACGTACCGTTCGGTCACGCGGCGCGCTTCGTCGCCGTGGATATGCACGCCCTGTGCGTCCGTCACCGTCATCGAATCGCCGTCGATGCGGATCGCCAGCGCCGTGCCGCCGAACGGCCCGCGCATGTCGATCTCGGCACTTGCGCCGTCCTGCCGCCAGCGCAGGCCGCCCGAGAATCCTTCGGCGCCGGCGGCGACGGCCACCCGGCCCGTGAGCGTCCAGCCGTCGAGCGCCTGCAGCGCGGTCCGGCGCGCCGGCCAGTCGCCCTCGACCGGCGCCGGCAGGGTGGCGCAACCGGCGAGCAGCAGCGCCGCGACGCAGGCGGCGGGACGCGCGTTCACCGCGGATGGCGCTCGATCGCGCGCAGCAGCGGCCGGCTGTCCGGATGCCGGGCCAGCGTCTCGTCCCAGATGCGCCGCGCGTCCTCGATGCGGCCGAGCTGCCAGTAGGTCTCCCCGAGGTGCGCGGCGACCTCCGGATCCCTGGAGCGCTCCCAGGCCGTCTCCAGCCAGGCCCTGCCCTCCTCGAGCTTGCCGAGCCGCACCAGCGCCCAGCCCATGGAATCCTGGATGGCGTAGCTGTCCGGCTTCGCGGCGAGCGCGCGCTCGATCAGCCGGCGGCCCTCCTGCAGCGACCGGGTGCGGTCCACCAGCGTATAGCCCAGCGCGTTCTGCGCCACCGGATCCCCGGGCCGCCGTTTCAGCACCGCACGCAGGTCGGCGACGGCCTCGGGCACACGGTCGATTCGCTCGAGCAGGAATCCGCGCGCCAGGCGCAGGTCGTCATCCGGCAGCACCGTGAGCGCGCGGTCCACGAGCGCAATGGCCTCCGCGGCGCGGCCCTCTTCGAGCAGCAGGTTGGCGACGCCCACGACCACGTCGCGCGTCGCGCCGGGATCGGCGGCCAGGAAATCGTCGAGCAGCAGCTCCGCACGCTCGGGCGCGCCCTCCGCGCGCCACAGCCGCCAGGCCCGCAGTTGCGCCGGCACCGCGCGCGCGCCGCTGCGGATGCGCTCGTAGTACCGCGCGGCCGCCGCCGGGTCGCCGCGTTGCTCCGCAACGCGCCCGAGCTGCCAATGCGCCGTCTCCGCCTGCTGCGGGTCGCGCACGGCATCTTCCTGCAGGCGCACGGCATCGTCGAAGCGCCGCTCGTCGAGGGCCATGGCCGTGAGCCCGGCGACGGCGTCCGCGGCCGCGGCACCGCCCGCACCGCGCAACTCCTGGAAGATGGCGGCAGCCTCGTCGCGGCGGTCCGCGCCGAGCAGCATCCAGGCGTGGCTGATGCGCGTGTACGGGTCGCCATCCGCGGCCAGCGCCGCAAGGCGCTCGAGCGCCGCGGCCTGCCCGCCCCGGGTCGCCTGCGCGCGCACCTCCGCCAGTTCCGCCATGCGCCAGCCGGCGCGCAGCGCCAGCGCGCGCCTCGCGGCGGCGACCGCGCGGCCGCCGTCCTCCGCGCGCTGCCACAGCACGCTCGCCGCATACTGCGCCTCGGCGATCCCGGCATCCGCCTCTGCGAGCCGCTCCATGACGCGCGCGGCGCCGGTCTCGTTGCCTTCCTCCGCGAGCATGCCCAGCAGCACCATGAAGCCGCGCGCACGGTCCTCGTAGGCACTGTCCAGCAGCCGGCCGAACTCGACGGCTGCGCCGGCATCGTCATAGATGCGCAGCAGGCCGATCGCGAGGTGGCGCCGCGCGGGTTCGCTGGCGGGCTGCAGCGCGAGCCAGCGGCGGGCGTGGCGGACGGTTGCCGCGTACTGGCGGTGCTCGAACGCGGTGCGGGTCGCGCGTTCGGCGATCGCGGGATCCGCGCTGCCCGCGGCGGCGCAGCCGTACCACCGCGCCGAACCCGGCCAGTCGCCGCGCGCCAGGGCGCGTTCCGCCGCGACGGCGAGTTCCCAGGCGTCGTCGCCGCAGCGCGGGACCGTCGCCTGCACCGGCGCGGCACCGGCGAGCAGCAGCGTGGCGGCGATCAGGCGGCGCGCGGCGGGCATCGCGGCACTATATCGCAGCGCTTGTGCTGCCGTGTTCGTTACCGGACAATCCTGCGGATTTCCGCTGCCGGCCCATCATGTCGCTCCTCGTCGTCGGACTGAATCACCGCACCGCGCCCGTGGACGTGCGCGAGCGCATCGTCTTCGACGCCGCGCGCCTGCCGCAGGCGCTGGCGTCGCTGTCCGCGCTTGCAGGCGTCGAGGAAGCGGCGATCGTCTCGACCTGCAACCGCACCGAGCTCTACTGCGCCGCGGCGGGCGCGGCCGCGCCGCTGGCCGGGTGGCTGGCCGCCGAGTCCGGCGCGCCGCTCGACGACTGCCTGTACCGCATCGAGGGCGAAGAGGCCGTGCGCCACGTGTTCGCCGTCGCCGCGGGCCTCGACTCGATGATCCTGGGCGAGCCGCAGATCCTCGGCCAGCTCAAGGACGCCTATCGCGCGGCGCAGCAGGCCGGCACGGCCGGCCCGCTGCTGAACCGGCTGTTCCAGCAGACCTTCGCCGTGGCCAAGCAGGTGCGGACCGAGACCGCGATCGGCGCGAATGCGGTATCGGTCGCGTCGGCCGGCATCCAGCTGGCGCGCCGCATCTTCGCGAACTTCGACCGGCACACGGCGCTGCTGGTCGGCGCGGGCGAGATGATCGAGCTTTCGGCGCGCCACCTGCACGCGCAGCGCATCGGCCGCCTGATCATCGCCAACCGCAGCCTGGCGCGCGCCGAGCGCATCGCCGACGGCCTGCAGGCGTCCGCGATCCTGCTGGACGCCATCGACGCCCACCTGCCGCAGGCGGACATCGTGATCTCCTCGACCGCCCGCCCCGGCCACGTGATCACGCTGGCCGCGGTGCAGGCGGCGCTCGGCGTCCGCCGGCACCGCCCGATGTTCATGCTGGACATCGCGGTGCCGCGCGACATCGACCCGGCGGTCGCCGCGCTCGAGGACGTGTACCTGTACACGATCGACGACCTGCGGCAGGTCGTGGACGTCAACCTCAAGGCGCGCCAGGAGGAAGCCGCGGAGGCCCGGCGCATCATCGAGCACGACGCGGCGCGCTTCATGGCGGGCCTGCGCGTGCAGGACGCGGTGCCGATGATCCGCGAGCTGCGCGGCCAGGCCGAGGTGGTGCGCGCGCAGACGCTCGAGCAGGCGCGGCGCCTGCTGGCCGCCGGCCATCCGCCCGGCGAGGTGCTGGAATTCCTCGCCGGCACGCTGACCAACCGGCTGCTGCACGCGCCCTCCACGGCGCTGCGCGACGCCGCCGAGAGCGGCGATCCCGGCCTCGCGCAGGCGGCGGCGCGGCTGTTCCGCACCGGCCGGGACGGCCAGTGAAGGAGGCCATCCGCCGGCGGCTCGGGCAGGTCGCCGACCGCCATGCCGAGGTCGAGCGGCTGCTCGCGGATCCGCAGGTGCTGGCGCGCGCCGACCGCTTCCGTGAGTTGTCGCAGGAGTTCGCCCGCCTCGACCCGATCGCGCGCGGCGTGGCCAGGCTCGCCGAGCGCGAGCGGCAGCTGGCCGCCGCCGGCGCGATGGCCGCCGACGCCGATGCCGGCGTGCGCGAGCTGGCGCGGCAGGAAATCGGCGAACTGGAGCGCGCGATCGCCGCCGACCAGGCGGCGCTCTCGGACCTGCTGGTGCCCGAGGACCCTCTCGACGGGCACAACGTGTTCCTGGAGATCCGCGCCGCCGCCGGCGGCGACGAGGCGGCGCTGTTCGCCGGGAACCTGTTCCGCATGTACTCGCGCTACTCGGAGCGGCGCGGCTGGTCGGTCGAGATGCTGTCGGAAAGCCGCGGAGAGCACGGCGGCTACCGCGAGGTCATCAGCCGCGTCGCGGGCCGCGGCGTGTACGCGCGCCTCAAGTTCGAGTCGGGCACCCACCGCGTGCAGCGCGTGCCAGCGACCGAGGCGCAGGGCCGCATCCACACCTCGACCTGCACGGTCGCGGTGCTGCCGGAGATCGCCGAAGTCGAAAGCGTCGCCGTGAACCCTGCGGACCTGCGCGTGGACACCTACCGCGCTTCCGGCGCCGGCGGCCAGCACGTCAACAAGACCGATTCCGCCGTGCGCATCACGCACCTGCCGACCGGCATCGTGGTCGAGTGCCAGGACGAGCGCTCGCAGCACAAGAACCGCGCGCGGGCGATGGCGCTGCTTCGCGCGAAGATGCTGGCGACCGAGCGCGAGCGCGCCGCCGCCAGCCGCGCGCGCACGCGGCGCCTGCAGGTCGGCACCGGCGACCGCTCCGGGCGCATCCGCACCTACAACTTCCCGCAGGGCCGGCTCACCGACCACCGCATCGAGCTCACGCTGTACCGGCTCGACGCGATCATCGACGGCGACCTCGACGACGTGATCGACGCGCTCGCGCGCGAGCACCGGGCCGAGGAACTCGCCGAGTTCGAATGACCCGCGTTCGCGAGGCGGTCGCGGCGCTCGCGCACCGCTTCGCGGCCGTTTCGGACAGCGCCACGCTCGACGCCGAGCTGCTGCTCGCGGAGGTCGCGGGCACGAGCCGCGCGGCGCTCGCCGCCGACCCGGAGCGTGCGCTGTCGCCGGCGCAGGTGGACCGACTCGAGGCCCTCGCCGGTCGGCGCCAGCGCGGCGAACCGGTCGCCTATCTGACCGGCCGGCGCGAATTCTGGTCGCTGGAGCTCGCCGTCACGCCGGCCGTACTGGTGCCGCGCCCGGAAACCGAGCTGCTCGTGGAGCTCGGACTCGCGGCGATCGCGGGCATCGCGCGTCCTTCGGTGCTCGACCTCGGCACCGGCAGCGGCGCGATTGCGCTCGCGATCGCGCGCGAGCGGCCCGACGCCGCGGTCACGGCCGTGGACGTGGGCGCCGGGGCACTCGCGGTCGCTGCCGGGAATGCCTCGCGCCTCGGCATCGGCAACATCCGCTTCCTGCGCGGGTCCTGGTTCGGACCGGTGGCCGGCGAGCGCTTCGACCTCGTCGCCGCGAACCCGCCCTACCTCGCGGCGGAAGACCCGGCCCTGGCCGCGCTCGCCCATGAGCCGCGCGCCGCCCTGGTCGCGGGGCCAACCGGCCTCGAGGCGCTGGCGGAAATCTGCGCCGGCGCGCCGGCCGCGCTCGCGCCGGGCGGCGTGCTGGTGGCGGAACACGGCGCCGGCCAGGGCGAGGCGGTGCGCACGCTGATGGCGCGCGCGGGACTCGGGGGAATCGCGACCCATTGCGACCTCGCGCGATTCGAGCGCGTCACGCAGGGCAGGATGGCGCCGGACACATTAGAATCGGCGTCCGGCAGACGGGAGTGAACGCATGATCCGTTTCGAGACGACGCTCGGCAACTTCACCGTGGAACTCGACGAGGAGTCGGCGCCGATCAGCTGCAGGAACTTCCTGCGCTACGTGGACGAGGGGTACTTCGACGGCACCATCTTCCACCGCGTGATCCCGGGCTTCATGGTCCAGGGCGGCGGCTTCACCGCCGACATGAAGCAGAAGCCGACGCACGAGCCGATCACCAACGAGGCCGACAACGGCCTGCGCAACCGGCGCGGGGCGATCGCCATGGCCCGCACCAGCGACCTGCACAGCGCGACCGCGCAGTTCTTCATCAATCTGGTGGACAACGCCTTCCTCGACCACCGCCCCGGCAACTACGGCTATGCCGTGTTCGGGCGCGTGGCCGGCGGCATCGACGTCGTGGACAAGATCGCCGCGGCGAAGACCGGGCGGCGCGGCGGCCACGACGACGTCCCGCTCGAAGCCGTCGTCATCACGCTGGTGCGGCGCGCGAGCGGGCTCTGACCCCGGGGAAGCCGCGTTGAAACGGCGCTCCTGGCCCCTGCGCCTGGCACGCGGGGCTGCGCTGGCGCTGGCCGCTCTCACGCTCGGCAGCATCGCCACCGTCGGGCTGTTCCGCTTCGTGCCGGTGCCCGTCACCGCCTTCATGCTGCTGGACGACGAGCGGCCGCGGCACCACGACTGGGTGCCCTGGGCCGCGATCTCGCGCCATGCGGCGACCGCGGTCATCGCCGCGGAGGACCAGAAGTTCCTCGAGCACGGCGGCTTCGACTTCGAGGCGATCGACCAGGCGCTCACCGCGGCACAGCGCGGCCGCCGCCTGCGCGGCGCCAGCACCATCAGCCAGCAGGTCGCGAAGAACCTGTTCCTGTGGCCGGGCCAGAGCTGGGCGCGCAAGGGACTCGAGGCCTGGTTCACGCTGTGGATCGAGGCGCTGTGGCCGAAGCGGCGCATCCTCGAGGTGTACCTGAACAGCGCGGAGTTCGGCCCCGGCGTCTGGGGCGTCGAGGCGGCGAGCCGCCGCTACTTCGGCAAGCCCGCCGCGCGGCTCGACCGGGCGGAAGCCGCGCTGCTCGCCGCGGTGCTGCCCAACCCCAAGCGGCTGCGGGTCGCCAGGCCGTCGCACTACCTGCGCGAGCGGCAGGACTGGATCCTGTGGCAGATGGGAATGCTGGAGCGCGCAGGCTTCAAGGGGGACGCGTCCCTCTGAAGTTCTGCGGGGACGCGTTCACCTCGACCGTCAGGCGCGCAGCGCGTCGCGCAGCTGGTCGCGCATCGGCAGGTTGCGGATGCGCACGCCACAGGCGGCGTGGATCGCGTTCATCAACGCGGGCGCGGCGGTCGGGATGCCCATCTCGCCGCAGCCGGCCGGCGATTCCGCCGAGTCCACGATGATAACTTCGATGTCGCGCGGCATCTGCGCCATGGCCGCGAGCGGATAGCCGTCGAAATTCGACTGCAGTACGCGGCCGCCCTCGATCGAGATCTCGAGATTGAGCGCCGTGGACAGGCCGTCGATCGTGCCACCCTGCATCTGCGCCTCGATCCCCAGCGGGTTCACCGGCTGGCCGCAGTCGATCGCGCAGACCACGCGCCGGAACGCCAGCTCGCCGCGCGGCGACACCTCGACCTCGATCGCGTGCGCGGCGTAGCCGCCGAAGGTGAAGTGCGCCGCGAGGCCGATGCCGCGGCCCTTCGGCAGCGCACGCCCCCAGCCGACCGCGGCGGCGACGCGCTCGAGCACGTTCCGCAGCCGCCCGGTGCTGAACTTCGGCCCGCCGTGCTGCGCGTAGTCGAACTCGCGGTCGGCGCCCAGCATCGCGAGCCGCAGCGCCAGCGGATCCCGGTCCGCAGCCAGCGCCACCTCGTCGAGGAAGCTCTGCACTGCGAAGGCATTCGCGGTGTGTGCGGGCGCCCGCCAGGAGCCGCGCGGGATGCCGCTCGTGACCGCGTGCCACTCCAGCCGGTAGTTCGGCACCAGGCGCGCCGGAAAGTCGTCCGGGTACAGCTCCGCCGTCCACAGGTCCTCGGGCTTCATGTTCGGGCGGCGGTAATACTTCGAGGCGCTGGCCAGGCGGTGGGTCCAGCCGGAAACGGCGCCGGCCGCGTCGAGCGCCGCGACCAGCTCGTGGTGCCCGAAGGGCCGGAAGAAGTCGTGCTGCAGGTCGTCCGATCGCGTCCACATCAGCTTGATCGGCAGGCCCGTGGCCTTCGAGATCAGCGCCGCCTCGGCGACGAAGTCGTTGGTGAGCTTGCGCCCGAAGCCGCCGCCGGAGCGCGTCATCTCGACCGTGATCGCGGGCCGCGCAATGCCGGTCACCAGGTGGACCGCGCGTTGCGCGCCGGCCGGCTGCTGCAGCGGCCCGATCACCCGGGCACGGTCCGCCTGCACGTGCACGAAGCAGTTCTCGGGCTCGAGCGGCGCATGGCTGACGAACGGCACGCGGTAGCGCGCGCTGACGACGCGCGCCGCGGCGGCGCGCGCGGCGGTGAAATCGCCGTCGTCGCGCACGATCTGGCCGGTGCGTGCCAGCAGCAGGCCGCACTGGCGGTCGAGCGCGGCGCTCGACTCGTGCGCGAACGGCCCGCGGCTCCACTCGACCCGGAGCGCCTCGCGGCCCCTGAGCGCGGACCAGGTGTCGTCCGCCACGACCGCGATCCCGGTCGCCAGGTTGGCGGTCAGCGGCTCGCCCGGCTTCGGCCCCGGCACGACCACCACCGCACGCACGCCCGGCACCGCGCGCGCCGCGTGGTCGTCGTAGCCGGCGATGTCGCCGTCGAAGTACGGGCAGCGCAGCATCACCGCGGTGCACGCGCCCGGTTCGTAAACGTCGATGCCGTAGCGCGCGCGGCCGCTGACGATATCGTGCGCGTCCACGACCTTCTGCGGCCGGCCGATGATGCGGTACTCGCTGCGCGCCTTGAGCACAACCGGCGCGGCAGGCAACGGCAGGGCCGCCGCCTCGGCGGCGAGCGCCCCGTAGCTCAGGCGGCGCCCGTCCGGGTGCAGCGCATGGCCATCCTGCGTGGCGACGGACTCCGCCGCGACGCCCCAGCGTGCCGCCGCGGCGCGGCGCATCAACGAGCGAGCCTGGGCGCCGACCTGGCGCAGATCGGACCAGGCGCCGGGAATGCTGGTGCTGCCTCCCGCGCCCTGCGGCCCGTATCTCCATTGCGGCGTCGCGCCGGAGAAATCGAGGCCGAGCGGGAGCTGCTCCACGGTGACGTCCGTCCAGGCGGCATCCAGCTCGTCCGCGATGATCATCGGCAACGAGGTCTTGACCCCCTGACCGATCTCCGGGCAGCGCGCGCCGATGAACACGCGGTTGTCCGGCTCGATGCGCAGGTACAGCCCGAGCGGGTTCGGCGGCGCCGTCGCGTCCTGTGCGAACGCGGCGGGCGCCAGCGCGGCCTGCAGCAACAGGCCGCCCGAGGCTGTCAGCGACGACTGCAGGAAGGCGCGGCGGGAAACCTGCGGTGCCGCCGCGCTCATTTCGCGCTGAGCTCCCGCGCGGCGCGCGCGATCGCGCGGCGGATGCGCGCGTAGGTGCCGCAGCGGCAGTAGTTGGTGATCGTGTCGACGTCCTCGGGCGACGGGTCCGGCCTGCGCTCGAGCAGCGCCGCGGCCGCCAGGATCTGGCCGGCCTGGCAGTAGCCGCACTGCGCGACGTCCTCCTCGATCCACGCCTTCTGCACCGCATGCAGGCCCGACTCACCGAGGCCCTCGATGGTGCGGACGGCGCGGCCGGCGAGCGTCGCGACCGGCAGCAGGCAGGCGCGCTGCGGCTGCCCGTCCACCAGCACGGTGCAGGCGCCGCAGATGCCCGCGCCGCAGCCGTACTTGGTGCCGGTCAGCCGCGCGTGGTCGCGAAGGTACCAGAGCAGCGGCATGTCGCCGTCGCCTGCGAATTCGCGCTCGACGCCGTTGACGGTGAAGCGCATGCCCACGGTGCGCCCATCATAAGGAGGAGCCGGGCCGCGCGGCGGCGTTTCGTCTCAGGACCGGCGCGGCCGGCCGCAGTTCAGGCCGCGTCGGCCTCGCCGCGGGCGAGGTTTGGCGCCAGCCAGCGGCGCGCTTCCTCCACCGGGATCCCCTTGCGCCGCGCGTAATCCTCGACCTGGTCGCTGCCGATCGGGCCGACGGCGAAGTATCGCGCCTCGGGATGCGAGAAATACCAGCCGCTGACCGAGGCCGCCGGATGCATCGCGAACGACTCGGTCAGCCGGATGCCGGTGGCCGCCCCGGCGTCGAGCAGCTGCCAGAGCACGGCCTTCTCGGTGTGGTCCGGGCAGGCGGGATAGCCGGGCGCCGGGCGGATGCCGCGGTACTCCTCGCGTACCAGCTGCTCGGCGCCCAGTCGCTCGTCGGGCGCATAGGCCCAGAACTCGCGCCGCACGCGCTCGTGCAGCATCTCGGCGCAGGCCTCGGCCAGGCGGTCCGCCAGCGCCTTCAGCAGGATCGCGGAATAGTCGTCGTGCGCGGCCTCGAAGCGCGCGACGTGCGCCTCGATGCCGAAGCCGGCGGTCACGGCAAACGCCCCGATCCAGTCCGGCGGGCCGGACGCGCCCGGCGCGACGTAGTCCGCGAGGCACAGCTGCGGCTGGCCGGCCGGCTTCGCCTTCTGCTGGCGCAGGTGGTGCAGCGTGGCGATGCGCCGGCTGCGGCCTTCGTCGGCGAACACCTCGATGTCGTCGCCGGCGGCCGCGGCCGGGAAGAAGCCGAGCACCGCGCGCGCCGTGAGCCAGCGCTCGCGCACCAGCGCGTCCAGCATGCGCTGCGCATCCTCCCACAGCGCGGTCGCCGCCGGTCCACGCACCGGGTCCTGCAGGATGTCCGGGAACCTGCCCGAGAACTCCCAGGCGTTGAAGAACGGCATCCAGTCGACGTAGCGCAGCAGTTCGCCGAGCGGGACCTCCGGCAACGTGCGCGCGCCGGTGAAGCGCGGCGCCGGCGGCCGGTATGCGCCCCAGTCGGGCGCGAAGCGGCGCGCGCGCGCGGCGTCGAGCGTCAGGCCCTGCGGTCGCCGGCGCCGCCCCGCATGCTGCTCGCGCCGCGCCGCGTGCTCGGCGCGCGTGCGCTCGAAGAACGCCGCCCGCGTCGCCGGCTGCGCCAGCGCCTGGCAGACGCCGACCGAGCGCGAGGCATCCTTCACGTACACCACGCCGTGGCGGTACTCGGGCTCGATCCGCACCGAGGTGTGCGCCGGCGAGGTCGTGGCGCCGCCGATCAGCAGCGGGATGGTGAAGCCCTGGCGCTGCATCTCGTGCGCGACGTGCACCATCTCGTCGAGCGAGGGCGTGATCAGGCCCGACAGCCCGATCATGTCGGCCTGCCGCTCGCGCGCGGTCGCGAGGATGCGCTCCGCCGGGACCATGACGCCGAGATCAACGACCTCGAAGTTGTTGCACTGGAGCACGACGCCGACGATGTTCTTGCCGATGTCGTGCACGTCGCCCTTGACCGTCGCCATCACGATCAGGCCATTGCGGGCGCGCTCGCCGCCCTGCTGCTGCTCGATGTAGGGCACCAGGTGCGCGACCGCGCGCTTCATCACCCGCGCCGACTTGACCACCTGCGGCAGGAACATCCTGCCGGTGCCGAACAGGTCGCCGACCACGTTCATGCCGTCCATCAGCGGCCCCTCGATCACGTCGAGCGGCCGCTCGGCCGCCTTGCGGGCCTCCTCGACGTCCTCGACGATGAACTCGTCGATGCCCTTCACCAGCGCGTGCGCGAGGCGCTCGTGCACCGGCCGCTCGCGCCAGCCGAGGTCGTCGCCGCGCTTTTCCGCGGCGCCGCCCTGGTAACGGGCCGCGATCTCGAGCAGCCGCTCGGTGGCGTCCGGCCGGCGGTTCAGGATCACGTCCTCGACCCGCTCGCGCAGCTCGGCCGGGATCTGCTCGTAGATGCCGAGCTGGCCGGCGTTGACGATGCCCATGTCGAGGCCGGCGCGGATCGCGTGGTACAGGAACACCGCGTGCATCGCCTCGCGCACCGTGTCGTTGCCGCGGAACGCGAACGAGACATTGCTGACGCCGCCGCTGGTCAGCGATCCCGGGCAGCGTTCCTTGATCAGCCGCACCGCCTCGATGAAGGCGCGGCCGTAGTCCGCGTGCTCCTCGATGCCGGTCGCCACCGCGAAGATGTTGGCGTCGAAGATGATGTCCTCGGGCGCGAAGCCGGCCTGCTCCGTCAGCAGCCGGAAGGCGCGCTCGCAGATCGCGGCCTTGCGCCCGACCGTGTCGGCCTGGCCCTGCTCGTCGAAGGCCATGACCACCGCGGCCGCGCCGTAGCGTCGCACCTTCCTGGCCTGCTCGAGGAACGGGCCCTCTCCCTCCTTGAGCGAGATCGAGTTGACCACGCCCTTGCCCTGCAGGCAGCGCAGGCCCGCCTCGATCACCGACCACTTCGACGAGTCGATCATGACCGGCACGCGCGCGATGTCCGGCTCGGAGGCGGCGAGGTTCAGGAACTTCACCATGGCCGCCTGCGAGTCGAGCATGCCCTCGTCCATGTTGACGTCGATGACCTGGGCGCCATTCGCGACCTGGTCGCGCGCGATCGCGAGCGCGGCGGCGTAGTCATTCGACTCGATCAGCTTGCGGAACTTCGCGGAGCCGGTGACGTTGGTGCGCTCGCCGACGTTGACGAACAGCATCTCCGGCTCGATGTTCAGCGCCTCCAGGCCCGACAGCCGGCAGCGCCGCGGCGGCGACGCGGGCCGGCGCGGCGGCAACCCGGCCACCGCTTTCGCGATCGCCGCGATGTGCTCCGGGGTGGTGCCGCAGCAGCCGCCCACGATGTTGACGATGCCCGCCTGCGCCCATTCGCCGAGCTGTGCCGCGGTCTCGCAGGCGGCCTCGTCGTACTCGCCGAAGGCGTTCGGCAGGCCGGCATTGGGATAGGCGCTGACGAAGCAGTCGGCGATGCGGGACATATCCTCGACGTGCGGGCGCAGCTGCCTCGCGCCGAGCGCGCAATTGAGCCCGACCGCGAGCGGGCGCGCGTGGCGCACCGAGTTCCAGAACGCCTCCACGGTCTGCCCCGACAGCGTGCGGCCGGAGGCGTCGGTGATCGTGCCCGAGACGACCAGCGGCAGCTCCTCGCCGAGCGCCTCGAACGCCTCGGCGATGGCGTACAGCGCCGCCTTCGCGTTCAGCGTGTCGAACACCGTCTCGACCACGAGCAGGTCCGCGCCGCCCTCGATCAGCGCGCGCGCGGCGGCGCCGTAGGTCTCGCGCAGCGCCTCGAAGCTGGTGTTGCGGAAGCCGGGGTCGTTGACGTCGGGCGACAGCGAGGCGGTGCGGCTGGTCGGGCCGAGCGCGCCCGCGACCCAGCGCAGGCGCCCGTCGCGCGCGAATGCCTCGTCCGCCACGCGCCGCGCGATGCGCGCGGACTCGAGGTTGATCTCGCCGACGTACTCCTCGAGCCCGTAGTCGGCGAGCGAGGGCGCGCTGGCATTGAAGGTGTTGGTCTCGATGATGTCGGCGCCGGCGTCCAGGTACTCGCGGTGGATCGCGCCGACCAGTTCCGGACGGGTCAGCGACAGCAGGTCGTTGGCCCCGGTGAGCTCGCGCGGCCATTGCGCGAAGCGGCGGCCGCGGTAGTCGGAGCCGTCGAGCGCGGCGCGCTGGAACATCGTGCCCATCGCGCCGTCGAGCACGAGGATGCGTTCGCCGAGGGCCCGGCGCAGGCCGGCGATTCGCTCACGCCGGTTCATCGGGCGCGGATGCCGAGCGCATGGCAGATCGCGTAGGCCAGCTCGGCACGGTTCAGCGTGTAGAAGTGGAATTCGTCGACGCCCTCGCGGCGCAGCCGCGCGACCTGCTCGATCGCGACCGAGGCGGCGATCATCTGCCGCGTCTGGGGGTCGTCCTCCAGCCCCTCGAAGCGCTCGACCAGCCAGTCCGGAACCGAGGCCCCGCAGCGCGCGGCGAAGCGCAGCAGCTGGGGGAAGCGCGTGATCGGCAGGATGCCCGGCACGATCGGCGCGCGGATGCCGCGCCGTTCGCAATCGTCGCGGAAACGCAGGAACAGGTCGGTGTCGAAGAAGAACTGGGTGATCGCCCGCGCGGCGCCGGCATCCAGCTTGCGCCGCAGGTTGTCGAGGTCGGCCTCGCGGGACTCGGCTTCCGGGTGCGTCTCCGGGAAGGCGGCGACGGAAATCTCGAAGTCGGCGACGCCGCGCAGGCCGGCGACGAGGTCCGCGGCGTGCGCGAATCCGTCCGCGCGCGGCCGGTAGGGCCCGCCGCCGGCGGGCGGGTCGCCGCGCAGGGCGACGATGTGGCGGATGCCGAGGTCCCGGTAGCGCCGCGCCACCTCGAGGATCTCGCCCCGTCCCGCGCCGATGCAGGTGAGGTGCGGCGCAGCGGTCAGGCGGGTCTCGCGCAGCACGCGCTCGACCACGCGGTGGGTACGGTCGCGGGTCGACCCGTCGGCGCCGTAGGTGACCGAGACGAAACGCGGGGCGAGCGGCGCCAGCCGTTCGATCGAGGACCAGAGCGTGCGCTCCATGGCCTCGTCGGCGGGCGGAAAGAACTCGAAGGACACCTGCACGGGCGGGCGGTCGCGCATCCGCCCGAGTATACCGTGCGCCCTGCGCGCCTCCCGTGCGGCGTCAGTGGATGGCGGGCGACGCCTGCTGCGGCGACGCCGTCGAGAACAGCCCGGCCACGTCGACCGCGTCGAAGCGCCAGGCGCGGTTGCAGAACTCGCAGCGCACTTCGACGTCCCCGCGCTCGGCGAGCAGCGCCTGGACCTCGTCGCCGCCGAGCGCCTGCAGGATGCCGGCGACGCGCTCGCGCGAGCAGCTGCACTGGAACCACACCGGGGTTCCCTCGAACAGGCGGATGTCGTCCTCCGGGAACAGCCTGCCGAGCAGGTCCCGGCAGGGCATTTCCAGCAGCTCCTCGGGTCGCAGCGTCGCCGCCAGCAGTCCGATGCGCAGCCAGGCGTCGTCGGCATCGGCGCGCGCGCCCTCGTCGCCGACCGCGACCCGCTGCAGCAGCAGCCCGGCCGCGCGCTCCGCCGTCGCCGCGAGCACCAGCCGTGACGGCAGCTGCTCCGATCGCTCGAAGTACTGCTCGAGGCTGGCCGCGAGCGGGGCCCCGGTGAGCGGCACCATGCCCTGGTAGCGGTCGCCCTCGGGCTGCTCGATGGTGACCGCGAGCCGGCCGCTGGCGAACAGGTTGCCGGCTTCCGCGAGGTCCGCCGCCGGTTCGTGCCGGGCGACGCCGCGGACGGCGTGGCGGTGGGTGCACTGCGCGAGCAGGAGCTTCAGCGGCCCCGGGCTCTCAACCTGCAGCGACAGGCGACCCTCGAACTTGAGCGCGCCCGCCATCAGCGCGGCCGCCGCCATGGCCTCGCCGAGGGCGTCGGACACGGCGCGCGGATAGGCGTGGTGCTCGACGGCCGCGCGCCAGCTCGCATCGAGGCGCACGAGGTGGCCGCGCACGGGCAGCTCCTCGAACAGGAACCGGTGCAGCAGGTCGCCGCTCATGAGCCAACGTCCCGTGCCGACGGCGACCGGCATGCGCGGAGGCTGGCCGGGATACTGCGAGCGAGCGCGCGGAGGCCGGCGCTGCCGCTCATCCCGCCAGCATCCTGCGCAGCAGCTCGTTGAGCTGCGCGGGATTGGCCTTGCCGCCGGTCGCCTTCATGACCTGCCCGACGAAGAAGCCGAACAGCTTGTCCTTGCCCGCGCGGTAGTCGGCGAGCTGCGCCGGGTTCGCCGCCATCACCTGCGCGATCGCCTGCTCGATCGCGGCGCTGTCCGTGATCTGGCGCAGTCCCCTGGCCTCGATCACGGCGTCCGCCTCCGCCCGCTCCGTCCACATCGCCTCGAACACCTCCTTGGCGATCTTGCCGGAGATCGTGCCGTCGTGGATGCGACGCAACAGGCCCGCGAGCGCGGCCGCGGTAACCGGGGCGCCGCCGATCTCGATGCCGTCGCGGTTCAGGAAGCCCGACAGCTCGCCCATGACCCAGTTCGCCGCGAGCTTGTGCCCGCCGCCGGTGCCGGCGGCCACCTCTTCGTAGTATGCGGCGAGCTCGCGGCTCGCCGTCAGCACGCCGGCATCGTAGGCGGACAGCCCGTGCTCGCGCGTGAAGCGCGCCGCCTTCTGGTCCGGCAGTTCCGGCAGCGTGGCGCGCACTTCCTCGATGAAGGCCTCGTCGAGCGCGAGCGGCAGCAGGTCCGGGTCCGGGAAGTAGCGGTAGTCGTTCGCCTCCTCCTTCGAGCGCATCGGGCGCGTCTCGTGCCGGTCCGGGTCGTAGAGCCGCGTCTCCTGCACCACGCTGCCGCCGCCCTCGATCAGCTCGATCTGCCGCGCGACCTCGTACTGGATCGCGCGCTCGACGAAACGGAAGGAATTGAGGTTCTTGATCTCGCAGCGGGTGCCGAACTCGTGCCGGCCCCGGTGGCGCACGGACACGTTCGCGTCGCAGCGGAACGAGCCCTCCTGCATGTTGCCGTCGCAGATCTCGAGGTAGCGCACCAGCGTGTGGACCTTCTTCATGTAGGCGATCGCCTCGCGCGCCGAGCGCAGGTCGGGTTCCGAGACGATCTCCAGCAGCGGCGTGCCGGCGCGATTGAGGTCGATGCCTGACGAGTTGCCGAGGCCCTCGTGCAGCGACTTGCCCGCATCCTCCTCGAGGTGCGCGCGGGTGACGCCGATGCGCTTCTCTGCTCCGTCCTCGAGCACGATCCCGACCTGGCCGTCCTGCACGATCGGCAGCTCGTACTGGCTGATCTGGTATCCCTTTGGCAGGTCCGGGTAGAAGTAATTCTTGCGCGCGAAGACCGAGCGCCGCGCAATGGTCGCGCCGATCGCGAGGCCGAACCTGACCGCCATGCGCACGGCCTCGCGGTTCAGCACCGGCAGCACGCCGGGGTAGCCGAGATCCACCAGGCTGGCCTGCACGTTCGGCAGCGCGCCGTAGGCGGTGGAGGCGCCCGAAAAGATCTTGGCGCGCGTCGCGAGCTGCGCGTGGATCTCGAGGCCGATCACGGTTTCCCACTCGATGGCCATGGGCGCCTCAGGCGTACAGCGGCGGCAGCCGCCGGTGCCAGTCGGTGTCGCGCTGCCAGGCATGCGCCGCCCCGAGCAGGCGCTCCTCCGAGAAGTGCGGCCCGATGATCTGCAGGCCGACGGGCAGGCCGTCCACCAGCCCGCAGGGCGCGGAAATCGCCGGCAATCCGGCCAGGTTGGCGCCGATCGTATAGATGTCGTTCAGGTACATGGTGATCGGGTCGCCGGTCTTGGCGCCCAGATCGAAGGCCGGCGTCGGCGTGGTCGGGCCCATCAGCACGTCCACCTGCGAGAAGGCGCGCCGGAAATCGTCGTTGATCAGGCTGCGCACCTTCTGCGCCTTCAGGTAGTAGGCGTCGTAGTAGCCGGCCGACAGCACGTAGGTGCCGGTCATGATGCGCCGCTTGACCTCGGCGCCGAAGCCCTCGCCGCGGGTGCGCCTGTAGAGGTCCATCAGGTCCCGCGGATCGCGGCAGCGATGGCCGAAGCGCACGCCGTCGTAGCGCGACAGGTTGGAGGAACACTCCGCGGGCGCCACCACGTAGTAGGTCGGCACCGACAGCGGCAGGTTCGGCAGGCTGACGTCGACGAGCTCGGCCCCCATCGCGCGGAAGCCGTCGAGCGCGGCGTGCACGGCGGCGCCGGTGCCGGCGTCCAGCCCCTCGCCGAAGAACTCGCGGATGATGCCGATGCGCAGTCCCTTCACCGGGCGCCCGAGCGCGGCGGCGTAATCCGGCACCGGGGCATCCACGCTGGTCGAATCGCGCGGGTCGAAGCCCGCCATCGCCCCGAGCACGAGGGCCGCGTCTTCCGCCGACTGCGCCAGCACGCCGGCCTGGTCGAGGCTGGAGGCGAAGGCGACCATGCCGTAGCGCGACACGCGCCCGTAGGTCGGCTTCAGGCCGGTGAGGCCGGTGAGCGCCGCGGGCTGGCGGATGGAACCGCCGGTATCGGTGCCGGTCGCGACCGGCGCGAGCCGCGCCGCGACCGCGGCCGCAGAGCCGCCCGAGGAGCCGCCGGGCACCTTGCTGCCGTCCCAGGGATTGCGCACCGGTCCGTAATGGCTGGTCTCGTTCGACGAGCCCATCGCGAACTCGTCCATGTTGGTCTTGCCGAGCAGGACCATGCCGGCGGCGGTGAGCCGCTCGACGACGGTCGCGTCGTAGGGCGCGATGAAGTTCGCGAGCATGCGGGACCCGCAGGAGGTCAGGATGCCGTCGGTGCAGAAGATGTCCTTGTGCGCCACCGGCACGCCGGTCAGCGGCCCGCCCTCCCCGCGCGCGATCATGGCATCCGCGCGCCTGGCGTCCGCCAGCGCCCGCTCGGCCGTCACCGTGACGAAGGCGTTGAGGGCGCCGTGGGTCTCATGGATGCGGTCGAGGAACCAGCGCGCCACCTCGACGCTGGAGTACTGCCGGCTCTTCAGGCCGCGCCCGAGCTCGGCGGCGGTGGCGTGGTGCGGGTTCACTCGATCACCCGGGGGACCAGGTAGAGGCCGGCCTCGACGGCCGGGGCATTGGCCTGGTAGCGGTCGCGATGGTCGGATTCCGTGACCTGGTCCTCACGCAGGCGCTGGACCTGCCCCTCCAGCGGGTGCGCCATCGGCTCGATCCCCTCGGTAGGCGCCGCCGCGAGCTGCTCGACGAAGGCCAGGATCGCCGACAGGCTCTGCACGTAGACCGGCAGTTCCGCCTCGGAGATCTCCAGGCGGGCGAGGTGCGCGATGTTCTCGACGTCGCGGCGGGTCAGCGTCACGATCGCCCCGGTGCGGGAAAACAAGGGAAAAGCTTGACGGAAATCATACACGTCGCCTTGTGGAATGTCGCGCCTGCAGGCTACACTGCCCGCCCTCGTTCCGTCGTCTTTACCGGTACTTAGCCGCACATGTTCAAGAGCCTCCGGGGTTATTTCTCGAGCGACATTTCGATCGACCTCGGAACCGCCAACACGCTGATCTACGTGCGCGGCCAGGGCATCGTCCTGAACGAGCCGTCGGTGGTCGCGATCCAGGACGAGCCCGGGCGCGGCGGCAAGACCATCGTCGCGGTCGGCGGCGAGGCCAAGGGCATGATCGGCCGCACGCCGGGGCACATCACCGCGGTGCGCCCGATGAAGGACGGCGTGATCGCCGACTTCACCTACACCGAGCGCATGCTGCAGTACTTCATCGGCAAGGTGCACGGCAACCGCTGGCTGCGTCCGTCGCCGCGCGTGCTGATCTGCGTGCCCTTCGGCTCGACCCAGGTCGAGCGCCGCGCGATCCAGGAGTCCGCCGAGGGCGCGGGCGCGAGGCGCGTGGACGTGATCCCGGAGCCGATGGCCGCGGCGGTCGGCGCCGGACTGCCCGTCAACGAGGCGCGCGGCTCGATGGTGCTCGACGTCGGCGGCGGCACTTCCGAGGTCGCCGTGATCTCGCTGAACGGGATCGTCTACGCCGAGTCGGTGCGCATCGGCGGCGACCGCTTCGACGAGGCGATCACCAACTACGTTCGGCGCAACTACGGCATCCTGATCGGCGAGGCGACCGCCGAGCGCATCAAGATCGAGATCGGCTCGGCCTACCCGGGGCAGCAGGTGCGCGAGATTTCGGTCAAGGGCCGCAACCTCTCCGAGGGCGTGCCGCGCAGCTTCACGCTGAACTCGAACGAGATCCTCGAGGCGCTGCAGGAGCCGCTGCAGGGCATCGTCAGCGCGGTCAAGAAGGCGCTCGAGCAGACGCCGCCCGAGCTCGGCGCCGACGTCGCCGAGCGCGGCATCGTGCTGACCGGCGGCGGCGCGCTGCTCAAGGACATCGACAAGCTCCTCATGGAGGAGACCGGCCTGCCGGTGATCATCGCCGAGGATCCGATGACCTGCGTCGCGCGCGGCGGCGGCCGCATCCTCGAGCTGTCCGAGGAACACCCGGGGCTGTTCGGCCTCGGTTAGAGGCCGGCTTGGCTTCCCACGATCCGGATTCGAGGCCATTGCTCTTGGGCGGCCCCGCCCTCGGGCTGCGCCTCATCGTGCTCGCGCTCGCCTCCGCCGGCCTCATGGTCGCCGACCACCGCCAGCATCACCTGGCGAAGGTGCGCGACTGGGCGTCGGCGGCCGTGTACCCGTTCCAGTGGGCGGTGCAGGCGCCGGTCCAGGCCTGGGCGGCGATGCGCGAATCCTTCGCGACCCGCGCGGAGATCGAAGCCGCCAACGTGCGCCTCGCGGCCGACAACCTCGTGCTGCGGCTCAAGCTCATGCGCTTCGAGTCGCTCGAGCAGGAGAATCAGCGGCTGCGGACCGCGCGCGAGTCGACTGCCCGGGTCGTGGAGCGCACGCTGATCGCCGAGATCGTGCGCGTGGACCTCGACCCGTTCCGGCAGCGCGTGCTGGTGAACAAGGGCACGCGCGACGGCGTGTTCCGCGGCCAGGCTGCGCTCGACGCCAACGGCATTTTCGGCCAGGTCACCCGCGCCGGCCCGGTGTCGGCCGAGATCATGGCGATCACCGATCCCGAGCACGCGATCCCGGTGCAGGTGAACCGGACCGGCGCGCGCACCATCGCGCTCGGCACCGGCCGCTCGGGCCTGCTCTCGCTGCCGTACCTGCCGCAGAACTCGGACGTCGAGGAGGGCGACCTGCTGGTCAGTTCGGGCCTGGGCGGCGTGTACCCGCCGGGCTACCCGGTCGGCAAGATCAGCAGCGTCGTGCGCGACCCGTCACAGCCGCTGCTCGCGGTCGAGGCCGTGCCGCTCGCCGCGCTCGACCGCGACCCGGAAGTGCTGCTGGCCTGGTTCGACAACGCGGTCGTCGAGCCTGAACCGGGGCCCGCGGAGCCCCAGCCGTGATGCGCGCGCGCCCGGGCCTCGGCTGGGGACGCGTCGCGGCGGCGACGCTGGCGGCGCTGCTCGCCTCGGTGCTGCCGCTGCCGGCGTGGCTCGGCCCGCTGCGGCCCGACTTCGTCGCGCTGACCGTGCTCTGGCTCACGCTGCTGTCGCCGCGCCTCACCGGCCTGGTCTTCGCCTGGGGCGCCGGGCTTGCGCTCGACGCCTTCAAGGGCGTGCTGCTCGGCCAGCACGCGCTCGCGCTGGTGGTGATCGCCTACGTCGCCTCGAAACTGCGCCTGCAGGTCCGCGCGTTCCCGCCGCTGCAGCAGACCGCCGTGGTGCTGGCGCTGCTGTGGCTCAACGAGTTCATCCTGTTCTGGATCGACGGCGTCGCCGGCCACCCGGTGACCGACTGGCGCCGCTGGCTGTCGGTGCTGGTCGGCGCGGCCTGCTGGCCGCTCCTGTCCGGACTGTTCGCGCGCGTCGTGGCCCGGCGGTGAGGGCCTGATGCGCAGGGTCCGGATCAAGGACGAGGCCCTCGAACAGCGCATCTTCCTGCAGCGCGCGATGGTCGCGACCGCCGTCCTCGTGGCGCTGGTGCTGCTGCTGGCCGGGCGCGCCTTCTGGCTGCAGGTGCTGCAGCACACGCACTATGTCGAGCTGTCGCAGGGCAACCGCGCGCGCATCGAGCCGCTGCCGCCCAACCGCGGCATCCTCTACGACCGGGCCGGGCGCGTGCTCGCGGAGAACACCCCTGCGTACCAGCTCGAGCTCGTGCGCGAGCGCGCGGGCGACCTCGAGGAGACGCTCGCGCGCCTCGGCCGCTTCGGCCTGCTCGAACCGGAGGACGTCGCGCGCGTGCGGCAGCTCGTCCTCTCGCGCCGCGCCTTCGAGGCCGTGCCCATACGGCTGCAGCTCGACGACGAGACCATCGCGCGCTATGCCGTGCACCGCCACGAGCTGCCGGGCGTCTTCCTGGAGACGCGCATGGCGCGTCACTACCCGTATGGCCCGGCCGGCGCCCACGCGATGGGCTACGTCGGCACGATCAGCGAGGACGATCTCGATCGCGTGGATCGAGAGCGCTACTTCGGCACCGGCGTGATCGGCAAGACCGGCGTCGAGCGCGCCTATGAGGACCAGCTCCTCGGCGCCGGCGGCTACCGCGAGGTGCTGGTCAACGCGGAAGGCCGCCCGGTCAAGGGGCTGACCAGGGCCGAGACCCAGTTGCGCAGCCGCGCGCCGCAGGCCGGACGCGACCTGCGCCTCACGATCGACATCGAGCTGCAGCGCGTCGCCGAGCAGGCGATGGCGGGCCGGCGCGGCGGCGTGGTCGCGCTCGACCCCTGGAACGGCGACGTGCTCGTGTTCGCGAGCCTGCCCTCCTTCGACCCGAACGGCTTCGCGCGCGGCATCTCGCGCCGTGACTACCTCGCGCTGACCGAGAATCCGGACCAGCCGCTGTTCAACCGCGTGCTGCGCGGCACCTACCCGCCCGGCTCCACGATCAAGCCGGTGATGGCGCTCGCGGGCCTGGAGTACGAGGTCGTGGGTCCCGAGGACCGCATCTTCTGCCCGGGCCACTTCTCGCTGCCGAACTCGCGCCACCGCTTCCGCGACTGGAAGCGCGAGGGTCACGGCACGATGGACATGGAAGGCGCGGTGATGCAGTCCTGCGACGTCTATTTCTACCGGCTCGCGAATACGCTCGGCATCGAGCGCATCCACGAGGCGATGAGCCACATGGGTTTCGGCCAGCCGACCGGCATCGACGTCCAGGGCGAGCGCGGCGGCATCATGCCCTCGCCGGAATGGAAGCGCGGCGCCTTTGCGCGCCGCGAGCAGCAGGTCTGGTTCCCGGGCGAGACCGTCATCGTCGGCATCGGCCAGGGCTACTGGACCGCGACCCTGCTGCAGCTCGCCAAGTCCACCACGATACTCGCGACGCGTGGCCGGCACTTCCGTCCGCGGCTCGTGCGCGCGCTCGTGGACCCGGCCACGGGAGCGGTCGAGGAACGGCCGCCGCAGGAACTGCCGGCCGTCGAGCTGGCGCGCCGCGAGAACTGGGAGACGATCGTCAATGCCATGGTCGCGGTCACCAGCGGGCCGCGCGGCACCGCCGCCCGCGCCGCGCGCGGCGCCGCCTATTCCATCGCCGGCAAGACCGGCACCGCGCAGGTGTTCTCGGTCGGCCAGACCGAGCGTTACGACGAAAAGACCGTCGCCGAGCGGCTGCGCGACCACGCGCTGTTCGTGGCTTTCGCGCCGGCGGACGACCCCAGGCTGGTGGTCGCCGTCCTGGTCGAGAACGGCGGCGCGGGCAGTGCCGTGGCCGCGCCGATCGCGCGGGCGGTGTTCGACGCCTACCTGCTGCCGAAGGCCGACTGATGTACGAGGAACTCTCCGCCTCGCGCACGCGCCGCACGGTCACCGCGACGGCGCGCCTGCTCAGGGCGCTGCGACTCGACGGCATGCTGCTGGCGGCGCTGGTGGCCGTCAGCGCGTTCGGCATGTTCGTGCTGTGGAGCGCCGTCGGCAACAACACCGTGCTGTGGATCAACCAGCTCGCGCGGCTCGGCATCGGCTTCGCGGTCATGGTCGCGCTGGCGCGGGTCCCGGACCGTTTCTTCCGCATGCTGGCGCCGGCCGCCTACGCGGCCGGCATCGCGCTGCTCGTCCTCGTCGCCTTCGCCGGCGACGTCGGCAAGGGCGCGCAACGCTGGCTCGACCTCGGCGTGATCCGCTTCCAGCCCTCGGAGATCCTCAAGCTGGCGGTGCCCATGATGTGCGCCTGGTACCTGTACCAGCGCCCGCTGCCGCCCTCGGCCGGCGCCGTGGCCGTCGTGCTCGCCGTCCTGGCCGTGCCGGTGCTGCTGATCGCCGAACAGCCGGACCTCGGGACCGCGCTGCTGGTGGCAGCGGCGGGGCTCATCGTGCTGGTGATGGCCGGGCTGTCCTGGGCCTGGCTGCTCGGCGGCGTGGCCGTGCTCGGCGCCGCGGTTCCGGTGCTGTGGCACTTCCTGCACGACTACCAGCGCCAGCGCGTGCTGACGCTGCTGGACCCGCAGAGCGACGCGCTGGGCGCCGGCTACCACATCATCCAGTCGCAGATCGCGATCGGCTCCGGCGGGGTGTTCGGCAAGGGCTGGACCAACGGCACCCAGGCCCAGCTCGAGTTCCTGCCGGAGCGCTCGACCGATTTCATCTTCGCCGTGATCGGCGAGGAGCTCGGGCTGCTGGGACTGCTGGCGCTGCTGGCCGGCTACCTGTTCATCGTCGGCCGCAGCCTGTACATGGCGACGCAATGCCGGGACGCCTACGCGCGCCTGCTCGCCGGCAGCATTGCGCTGACCTTCTTCGTCTACGTCTTCGTCAACGCCGGCATGGTCACCGGCCTGCTGCCGGTCGTCGGCGTCCCGCTGCCGCTCGTCAGCTACGGCGGCACTTCCTTCGTGACGCTGATGGCGGGCTTCGGTATCCTGATGTCGCTGTATTCCAGCCGCAAACTCGTGGGTTGAGGAAATCCTGGTCACCTCCCGCATGGCCGCGACAGGGATGATGCGATGGCTTGCCTGCGCGCTGCTGCTCGCGGCGCCGCCCGCCGGCGCGCTCGACAGCGGCCGCGACGACGTGCGCGCCTTCGTCGCCGAGATGCGCCGCAAGCACGGCTTCGACGCCGCCTGGCTCGACCGGGTCATGGCTGACGCGAAGAGCCAGCCGCGCATCATCGAGCTGATCTCCCGCCCCGCCGAGGCGGTGATGCCCTGGCACCAGTACCGCCGGCACTTCCTGACCCCGGAGCGCATCGCCGCGGGCGTCGAATTCTGGATCGAGCACCGCGCGCGGCTCGCCGCCGCCGAGCGCGACACCGGGGTCCCGGCGCACGTGATCGTCGGCATCCTCGGCTGCGAGACCTTCTTCGGGCGCATCACCGGCCGCTTCCGCGTGCTCGACGCGCTGGCGACGCTCGCCTTCGACTACCCGCCGCGCAGCGCCTACTTCCGCGCCGAACTCGAGCAGTTCCTGCTGCTCGTGAACGAGGAGCAGGTGGACGTCGCGACCGTGCAGGGTTCGTATGCGGGCGCGATGGGCCGGGCGCAGTTCATGCCGCGCAGCTACCGCGCCTACGCCGTGGACGGCGACGGCGACGAGCGCCGCGACCTCTGGGGCAGCTGGGACGACGTGATCGCGAGCGTCGCCAACTACCTCGCGGAGCACGGCTGGCGCCGCGGCGAACCGGTGGCCACGCCGGCCGCCCTGTGGTTCCCGCGCGCCGACGGGCTCACGCCGGGCAAGCTGGCGCCCGATTCGACGGTCGGCGCGCTGCGCGACCACGGCCTGCGCTTCGAAGCCGCCCTGCCCGACTCGGCGCCCGCCCTGTTCGTGCGCGTGGACGGCGACTCGGGTCCGGAGCTGCGCGCCGGATTCCACAACTTCGGCGTGATCACCCGCTACAACCGCAGCGTCCTCTATGCGCTCGCCGTGTACGACCTCGGCCGGCGCATCGAATCGCTGCTGCCCGCCGCGCCGTGAACCGCGCCCACCGCCTGCCTGCCCTGCTCGTGCTCGCGGCCCTGGCGGCCTGCTCGGCGCCGCCGCAGCGCCCGCAACCCGCGCCCGACGTGCCGCGTGACGAGCCGCGGGCGAGCCGCGGCAACCCGCCCTTCTACGAGGTCGCCGGGCGCCGCTACGTGGTGCTCGCCGACGCCGCGGGCTACGTCGAGCAGGGCGTGGCCTCCTGGTACGGCCCCGACTTCCACGGCAAGCGCACCGCCACGGGCGAGACCTACGACATGCATGCGATGACCGGCGCGCATCCGACGCTGCCGCTGCCCGCCTGGGTGCGGGTCACCAACCTGCAGAACGGCCGCAGCGTGGACGTGCGCCTGAACGATCGCGGCCCGTTCGCGAAGGACCGCATCATCGACCTGTCGCGCGCCGCGGCGGAGCGGCTCGACATGATCGGCAGCGGCACCGCGCTCGTCGAGGTGCGCAGCCTGGCCACCGGCTCGCCGGGGGCCGCGGCGCCGGCGCCCGTCTCGCGGTTCTACGCCCAGGCCGGCGCATTCGCCGAGCCCGGCAATGCCGAGCGCCTCGCCACCCGCCTGCGCGAGGCCGGCATCGCGGGCGTTGCGGTGGCCGAGGCGCGCGTGGACGGCCGGCGCCTGTTCCGCGTGCGCGCCGGACCCGTCGGCAGCGTCGCCGAGTTCGACCAGCTCATGGATCGCCTGCGCGGGGCCGGAGTCGAGTCCCCGCGCCTGGCACTGGAATGAAAGGGGTTTTCATGCGCTTGCTGCCCGCCGTCCTGCTGACCTGCCTGGCCGCCATTGCGCGCGCCGAATCGCCGCCGCTGCCGCCGCCGCCCGCGCCGGCCGCCACCGCCTGGATCCTCGTCGACCAGGCGAGCGGCGCGGTGCTCGCGAGCCGCGAGGCCGAGGCGCGCGTCGAGCCCGCGAGCCTCACCAAGCTGATGACGGCCTATGCGGTGTTCCACGCGCTTCGCGACGGCAAGCTGAAGCTCGATACCGAGGTGCCGATCAGCGAGCGCGCCTGGCGAGCCGAGGGCTCGCGCACCTTCCTCGACGTCGGCACGCGGGTCCCGGTCGAGGTGCTGGTCCAGGGCATGATCGTGCAGAGCGGCAACGACGCGACCATCGCGCTCGCCGAGGCCGTCGGCGGCACCGAGGAGACCTTCGCGGCGCTGATGAACCAGTACGCGGAGCGCCTCGGCATGCGCGCCAGCCATTTCCAGAACTCGACCGGCCTGCCCGGGCCCGATCACCGCATGACGGTCGCCGACATCGCGCGCCTGACTCGCGCCATCATCCGCGAGTTCCCGGACTACTACCGCTGGTACTCGCAGCGCGAATTCACCTGGAACCGCATCCGCCAGCCCAACCGCAACGGGCTGCTGGCGCGCGACCCGAGCGTGGACGGCGTCAAGACCGGCATGACCGAGGCCGCGGGCTACTGCCTCGTTTCTTCCGCGCAGCGCGACGGCATGCGCCTGGTCGCGGTCGTCATGGGCACCAGCAGCATGAAGGCGCGCGAGGACGCGAGCCTGGCACTGCTCAACTACGGCTTCTCGTTCTTCGAGACCCGGCGCCTCAGGGCGGCGGGCGAGGAAGTCGCGGTGCAACGCATCTACAAGGCGCGCGGCGGACGCGCCCCGGTCGGCGTCGCGGAGGACCTCTGGGTCACGCTGCCGCGCGGGCAGGCCGATCGCGCCACCTTCGCGGTCGAGCTGGCGCCCAAGGTCTTCGCGCCGCTGTCGCCTTCGGATCGCACCGGGATCCTGCGCGTTGCCGTGGATGGCCAGGTCGTCGCCGAAGCGCCGCTGTCGCCGCTCGCCGAGGTACCGCGCGGCAACGTCTTCCGCAGGATCTGGGACACGATCCTCGCCTGGTTCGCCTAGGGCGCCGCGGCATGCCGCTGCCACTGGTCTGGCTGAACGGCCGCCTGCTGCCACTGGAGCAGGCGCACATCTCGCCCCTCGACCGCGGCTTCCTGTTCGGCGACGGCGTCTACGAGGTGCTGCCGGTCTACGGTGGGCGCGCCTACCGCCTCGACGCGCACCTCGAGCGGCTCGAGCGCAGCCTGCACGAGATCCGCATGGCGCCCGCGCTCGACCGCGCGGGCTGGCTCGCGGCCTTCGGCAAGCTGGTGCACGGCAACGGCGGCGGCGACCTGCTGCTCTACGTGCAGGTCACGCGCGGCGCCGAGCCCGACCGCAACCACGTGCCGCGCGCAGGCACCGCGCCGACCGTCTTCGCCTGCGTCTCGCCGCTGCCGGTGCAGCCCGCGGGCGTTGTCGAGGATGGCACGCAGGCCATCACGGCGGAGGACCTGCGCTGGGCGCGCTGCGACATCAAGACCACATCTCTGCTCGGCAACGTCCTGCACCGCTGGCGGGCGGCCGACGCCGGCGCCACGGAGTCCATCCTGATGCGCGGCGGCTGGCTGACCGAGGGCAGCACCAGCAGCGTGCACGTCGTCGGCGACGGGCGCGTCGTCACGCCGCCGCAGACGCAGGCGATCCTGCCGGGCACGACCCGCAGCGTGCTGCACGAACTCGCCGCGCGCGCCGGTATCGCCATCGAGCGCCGCCCGGTCAGCGAGGCCGAGCTGCGCGGCGCCGACGAGATCATCATCGCCTCGGCCGGCGGCGGCATCCGCGCGGTCGCGCGGCTCGACGGCCGGCCGGTCGGCGCAGGCCGGCCCGGGCCGGTGTTCCGCAGGATCCACGCGGATTTCCTCGCGACCCGGCAGGAATTCTCGACCGCGCTGCCCGCATGAGCGAGTCCGGCGAGCTGTTCCGCTTCCCGACCGACTTTCCGATCAAGGTCATGGGCCGCGATTCGGAATCGTTCCGCACGCTCACGCTGGCGATCGTCGAGCGCCATGCGGGACCGCTCGCGCCCGCGCAGATCTCGGAACGCATGAGCCGCGAGGGCCGGTTCCTCGCGCTGACCTACACGATACGCGCCGAGAGCCGCGCGCAGCTCGACGCGATCTACCAGGACCTCACGGCCAGCGGAGTGGTGCTGGTCGCGCTCTGAGGCGGCGGCGCAGGATCCGGCGCCGCGAGCCAGCCCCCGTCCCAGCCGAGGCCGAGCGCGCCGCAGAGCCGCGGTGCGAGTGCATCGGCGGCGGCACGCACGTCGAGCGCCGCGCCCAGCTCCCGCAGCTGCGTCATCGCCAGTCCCGCCATGCCGCAGGGATTGATGCGCGAGAACGGCTCGAGGTCCATGTCCACGTTGAGCGCGAGGCCGTGATAGCTGCAGCCGCGGCGGATGCGCAGCCCGATGCTGGCGAGCTTGCGCCCGCGCACGTACACGCCCGGCGCGTCGCGGCGGCCCGCGGCCTCGATGCCGTGGGCCGCGGCAAGCGCGATCACCGCATTCTCGAGCGCCACGACCAGCTCGCGCACGCCGATGCCGCGGCGGCGCAGGTCCACCAGCGGATAGACCACGAGCTGCCCCGGGCCGTGGTAGGTCACCTGCCCGCCGCGGTCGATGCCGACCACCGGGATGTCGCCGGGAGCGAGCAGGTGCTCGGCGCGGCCGTTCAGCCCCTGCGTGAACACGCGGTCGTGCTCGAGGAACCAGATCTCGTCGGGCGTCGCCGGGCCGCGCGCGTCGGTGAAGGCCTGCATCGCGCGCCAGGCCGGCTCGTAGCCGCTGCGGCCCAGCCAGCGCAGCAGCGCGTTCATGCGCCCTCGACGACCTCGCACTCGAGGTGCCGCGTCGCGGTCAGCGAGTTGGAGATCAGGCAGCCCTTTTCGGCTTTCTCCAGCAGAAGCCGCGCGCGGTTCGCGTCCGTGCCCGCCGGCACCACCAGGCGGACGCGCGTGCGGATTTGCGTGAAGCGGCTGTTGCCCTCGAAGCGCTCGAGCAGTCCCTCCACGTCCGCCGTCGCCTCGCGCCATTCGAACTTCGAGGCCCGCGCGATGGCGCGGAAGGTGAGCAGCACGCAGTCGCCGGCCGCGGCGATCAGCATCGTCTCCGGCGACCAGTAGCCGCCGGGGCCGCCGAACTGCGGCGGCGGCAGCGATTCGAGCGGCGGCAGCCCTTCCCCGCCGAGCGCGAGCGGCGCGTCGGGCGTGGCGCGGATGCTGACCTGGTAGCGGTGCGGGAACGGGTGCATCAGGGCAGCCCGCAGTTGTCGCCGGCGAGCGCGCGCTCGGCGCGGTAGCTGGAGCGCACCATCGGCCCGGAGACGCATTCGCGGAAGCCGCGCGCGAGCGCCTGCTCCCGGAGCTGTGCGAACTCTTCCGGCGTCACGTAGCGTTCGACCGGCAGGTGGTTCAGCGTCGGGCGCAGGTACTGGCCGAGCGTCAGCAGGTCGCAGCCGATCGCGCGCAACTCGTCCATGGTCGCGAGCAGCTCCGCCTCCGTCTCGCCGAGCCCGAGCATCAGGCTGGTCTTGGTGAGCACCCCGGGCTTGTGGCGCTTGGCGTGGGCGAGGACATCGAGCGTCTGCCGGTAGCCCGCGCGCGGGTCACGCACCGGCTGCGTCAGCCGCTCGACCGTCTCGACGTTCTGCGCGAATACCTCGATCCCGGAGTCCACGACCGTCTCGACGCCGGCACGCTCGCCCTGGAAGTCGGGCGTCAGCGCTTCGACCGCGGTGCGTGGCGACGCCGCCTTGATCGCGCGCACGCAGGCGGCGAAGTGGCCGGCGCCGCCGTCGGGCAGGTCGTCGCGGTTCACCGAAGTCAGCACGACGTAGCCGAGGCCCATGAGCGCCACCGTGCGCGCGGCGTTCGCGGGTTCCTCGGGATCCAGCCAGCCGCGCGGGTTGCCGGTGTCCACGGCGCAGAAACGGCAGGCGCGCGTGCAGACGGATCCCATCAGCATCAGCGTCGCGGTGCCCGCGTTCCAGCACTCGCCGATGTTCGGGCAGTGCGCCTCCTCGCAGACCGTGGCGAGCCGGTGCTCGCGGACGGTGCGGCGCACCTCGTCGAAACGCGCGCCCGCCGGCATCGGCGCGCGCAGCCAGCGGGGCTTGGCGCCGGGCCGGATCGGCTCGGCGGCCGCGGCGCGCTTGATGCCGTCGCGGATCGCCGTGAAGCCCTGCGGGGTCACGTACTTGTCGCCGCTTCTCGGCCGCGGCTCGACTTTCAGCTCTATGCCTTTGAAATCAGCCACTTGCGACACACCGGGGCGGCCTGGGCGGCGCCATTCTAGCCCACCGGCGAGGACAGCACCGGGTGGCGGATGCGGCCGAGGCGCAGGTCCGCGTCGAGTGCGGCCAGCCGCTCCGGCGTGCCGACGTCGGTCCAGGCGCCGCGATGGCGCTGGCCGCTCAGCCTGCCGGCCTGCATGGCGCGATCGAACAGCGGCTTCAGCGGGAACCCGCCCGCGGTGCAGCCGGCGAACAGCTGCGGGTCGAGCACCGAGATGCCGGCGTAGGTCAGCCGGTTCGGCAGCGGCTGGATGCTGCCGGTGGTGTCGAGGCTGTAGTCGCCACCCGGGTGATGCGGCGGATTCTCGACCAGCACCAGGTGCGCGATCGAACCGGCCGGCCGGCGCAGCATCGCGAAGTCGAAGTCGCTCCAGACGTCGCCGTTGACGACCAGGAACGGCTCCTCGCCGAGCAGCGGCAGCGCCCTGAAGATGCCGCCACCCGTGCCCAGCGCCTCCGGTCCCTCGTCGCTGTAACGGAGCGTGACGCCGTAGCGGCCCCCGTCGCCGAGCGCATCCCGGATCTGCGCGCCCAGCCAGGACAGATTGACGACGACGTCGGCGATCCCCAGCTTCGCGAGCGCGGCCAGGTGGTACTCGATGAGGCGATGACCGCCGGCTTCGAGCAGCGGCTTCGGCCGGCCGAGCGTCAGCGGCCGCATGCGCTCGCCGCGCCCGGCGGCGAGGATCATCGCCTTCAACGCGCGGTTCCCGTGCGCCGCGCGACGGCGGAGAAGGCCGGCGCCACCTGACGGCGGAGGTACGCGTCGAAATCGGCGAGCGCAGGCTCGGCCGCCGTCGCCTCCAGCGCGTAGTCGAGCACGCGCGGCAGGTCGCCAAGGTAGCCCGCCTTGCCGTCGCGGTGCCACAGGCGCGCGAAGATGCCGAGCACCTTGAGGTGGCGCTGCAGGCCCATGCGGTCGAACCAGCCCAGGAACTGCGCGCGGTCGGCGCCGACGTCAATGCCGGCCGCCGCTGCACGCGCGCGGTAGCGGTCGAGCCAGGCCAGCGTGCGTGCGCGCGGCCAGACGATGTAGCAGTCCTTCAGCAGCGACACGAGGTCGTAGCTGACCGGGCCGCGCACCGCGTCCTGGAAATCGACGATGCCGGGACTGCCCCCGGAACTGACCAGCAGGTTGCGCGAATGATAGTCGCGGTGCACGAGCACGACGGGCTGCGCGAGTGCCTGGTCGCAGAGCCAGTCGAACGCACCGGCGACCGTGCGCCGTTGCGCGGCGTCGGGTGCGAGGCCGAGGTGGCGCCCAAGGAACCACTCCGGGAACAGCTCCATCTCCCGCATCAGCAGCTCGCGGTCGTACGGCGGCAGCACGGAGGCATGCGCGGTGCCCGCCGACTGCATGCGCACCAGGGCGTCGATCGCATCCGCATACAGCGGATCCGGGTCCGCGCCTGCGGCCAGCGCCTCCAGGTAATGCTGTCGCCCGAGATCGCCGATCAGCACGAAACCCTGCTCGGCGTCCGCTGCGATCACCTCGGGCACGTGCACGCCCGCGGCGGACAGGATGCGGGCGGCCTGCAGCCAGGCATCCAGCGCCTCGCGCTCGGGCGGCGCGTCCATCGCGACCTGCGTGCCGCCGCCCTCGCGGCACACGCGGAAATAGCGGCGGAAGCTGGCGTCCGACGAGGCGGGCGCGATGCGCTGCACGGGCGCGCCCGGCAGGCCCGCGATCCAGCGTTCGAGGCTCTGCAATCGCAGGTCGGCGTTCGGTGTCGATGTCATGCGCAGGCGACGGCCGGGGGGCTCGCATTATAGACTTGCGCGCTACCGTGTTTTCGCGCCGCATCATCGCCTCGCTCGCGTCCGCCTGCCTGCTCGCGCCCGCCGCGGCCGAGGAATGCCTGTGGCCGGCCGCCGGTGCCCTGGCGCCGGGCGTCGCGGACGAGCTCGCGACAGGCGACGCGGACGAGCGTCCGATCCAGGTGACCAGCGGCGCCGCGGAAGTCTCGCGCGATGGCGATGCGCACCTCACGGGCGGCGTCACCGTCCGGCAGGGCGACCGCACGCTGAGGTCGGAATCCGCGACCTACGACGCCTCGGAGCAGCGCTTCGAGGTCGAGGGCGGCGTCGAGTTCCAGGCGCCCGGGTTGCGGCTCAAGGGTACGAGCGGCTCCTGGCGGTCGAGTGGCGGCGGCCGCTTCACGGGCACCGAGTTCGAACTGCCGTTGCGTCCGGCGCGCGGTTCCGCGAGCGAGCTCGAGATGACGGCGACCGGCGACCTGGCGCTGCGCGAGGTCCGTTTCACGACCTGCCCGGCAGGCAACGGCGACTGGTTCCTGCGCGCCTCGTCGATCGACATCGACCAGCGCGCACAGCAGGGCCGCGGCCGCGACGTGCGGGTGACGCTCAAGGGCGTGCCGATCCTGTACGCGCCGGTCATCTCCTTCCCCGTCGGCGACGCGCGCAAGTCCGGCTTCCTGTTCCCGTCGTTCGGCAACTCGGACAAGGGCGGCTTCGAGATCGGCGTGCCTTACTACCTCAACCTGGCGCCGAACTACGACCTGCAGCTCAAGCCCTTCCTGCTCTCGCGGCGCGGCGCGGGCCTCGACTCGCAGTTCCGCTACCTGACGCAGCGCAGCCGCGGTGAAATCGGCAACCGCTTCCTGCCGAGCGACAACGTCGCCAGCCGCGACCGGCGGTTCACCGCGCTCGAGCACCGCACCGACTTCACCGACCGGCTGCGCTTCGACGCCGACTTCGCCGACGCGAGCGACGGGCTGTACTTCGAGGACTTCGGGCTCGGGCCCGACGGCACCAGCATCACCTACCTCGACCGCTTCCTGCGCCTGTCCTGGCTTGGGCAGGGTTGGCGCGTGGACGGCCGCGTGCAGGAATTCCAGACCATCGATCGCACGCTGGACCCGGCCACCCGGCCGTACGCGCGGCTGCCGCAGATCGCGTTCACGGGACACTGGCCGCTGGGGACGGGCGGCTGGTCGGCCGCGCTCGACTCGGAGGCGGTCTGGTTCGAACGCGACGTCGGCGTCACCGGCCTGCGGCTCGACTTCGCCCCGCGGCTCGCGTGGACGCTGCGCGGGCCGGGCTGGCACCTGGAACCGAGCGCCGCCTGGCGCATGACGGGCTACAGCCTGTCCGGCACCGCGCCCGGCGAGGACGATACGCCCGACCGCGAGGCGCCCGTGCTGTCGCTGGACGCCGGCCTGGTATTCGAGCGCGAGGCGGGGCGGCCCGGCGGCATGATGCAGACGCTCGAGCCGCGCCTGCGCTACACCTGGATTCCGTACCGCGACCAGTCCGGCCTGCCGGTGTTCGACACGGCGCTGCCCGACCTCAACCTGGTGCAGCTGTTCCGCACCAACCGCTACGTCGGCGCGGACCGGCTCGGCGACGCCAACGAGCTCGCCGTCGGCCTCACCACGCGCTTCGTGCACGACGACACCGGCCAGCAGTTCCTCACCGCGACCATCGGCCAGCGCTTCTTCTTCGAGCCGCCGGAGGTGACGCTGCCGGGCGAACTGCCGGCGGCCAAGGACTCCTCCAACATGGTCGGCGAGATCGAGCTCACGGGCTGGCGCCACTGGAGCGCCCGGCTGGCGATGGAGTGGGACGACAACGAATCGAACACGGTCCTCGGCCAGGCGGGCGTGCAGTACCGGCCGCGTCCGGACTCGGTCGTGAACCTCGGCTACCGCTACCGCGAGGGCCGCCTCGAGCAGTGGGACGCGTCCGCCGCCTGGCGGCTGTCGCCCCGGTGGCAGGTGTTCGCGCGCCAGGTCTATTCGGTGAAGGAAAGCAGTTCGATCGACCGCTTCGCCGGCCTCGAATACGGCAGCTGCTGCTGGCGCCTGCGGCTGGTCGCGCGGCGCTACATCTCGAACCGCACCGGCGAGGAAGACACCTCGGTCATGCTCGAACTGGAACTCAAGGGCCTGTCGTCGGTCGGAACCCGGGACGACACTTTCCTGCAGCGGAGCATTCGTGGATACTCCCCCGGCTCCGCCGCCCTGCCCTGAACCGGACCCGCCATGAGACGACTGCTGATCGCCCTGACCGCACTGACGCTGCCCGCGACGGCGCTCGCCCAGACGCGGGAACTGTCCACGACCGGCGTCCCGCTCGACCGCGTGGTCGCGATCGTCAACGAGGGCATCGTGCTGCAGAGCCAGCTCGACAGCCAGACCCGGCTGATCGCGGGCCGGCTGCGCGAGCAGGGCACCCAGCTTCCGTCCAACGACGTGATCCGCCAGCAGGTGCTCGAGCGGCTGGTGCTGCAGGAGGTCCAGATCCAGCGCGCGCAGCGGCTCGGCGTGAAGGTATCCGACGAGATGCTGAACGAGGCGCTGCGCGACGTCGCGCGCCGCAACGGCATCCCGTTCGAGCAGATGCCGCTCGCGCTCGAGGCGCAGGGCATCGACTACGCCGGCTACCGCGAGGAGATGCGCCGCGAGATCACGCTCTCGCTGCTGCGCCAGCGCGACGTGTTCCCGCGCATCTACGTCTCGCCGCGCGAGCTCGAGCAGGCGCTCGAGCGCCAGGCCGGCCAGGCGGACCAGAATGCCGAGTTCGACGTCTCGCACATCCTGCTGACGCTGCCGGAATCGGCGACCGCCGACCAGATCGAGCGGGTCGAGCGCCTCGCGCGCGACATCCGCGCCCGCGCCGCCGGCGGCGAGGATTTCGGCCAGCTGGCGCTGGCCTACTCCAACGCGCAGTCCGCGCTCGAACGCGGCAAGCTCGGCTGGCGCCGCCTGGGCCAGCTGCCGCAGTTCATCGCGGACCTGGTCGTGAAAATGCAGCCGGGCGACGTCAGCGAGCCGGTGCGAACGCCCACCGGCTTCCACCTCGTGCGCCTCGACGAGGCGCGCGGGGGCGGCGGCGGCCCGATGCTGGTCGAGCAGATCCATGCCCGCCACATCCTGATGCGGCCGAACGAGGTGCAGGACGATGCGACCACGCGCCAGCGCCTCGCCGCGATCCGCGGCCGCATCCTGGCCGGCGAGGACTTCGAGGCGCTCGCGAGCGTGACCTCGGAGGATCCGGGCTCGGCGACGCGCGGCGGCGACCTGGGCTGGACTTCGCCGGGGACCTTCGATCCGCAGTTCGAGGAGGTGCTGTCCGGGCTCGGCGAGGGCGAGATCAGCGAGCCGTTCCGCACCCAGTTCGGCTGGCACATCGTGCAGATGCTCGGCAAGCGCACGCACGACCAGAGCGACGAGGTTCGCCGGCAGCGCGTGCTGACCGCGCTGCGCGAGAGCAAGGTCGACGAGGAGACCGAGCTGTGGCTGCGAAGACTCCGCGACGACGCCTACGTCGAGTACCGCAGCCGCTGAACGGGAAGCGCCTCGTCGTCACGACCGGCGAGCCGGCCGGCATCGGGCCCGATCTCGCCATTGCCGCCGCGCTGCGCGACTGGCCCTGCGAACTCGTGTTTGCCGGCGACCCGGCGCTCTTCGCCGCGCGCGCGGAGGCGCTCGGCGTCGCGGTCAGGCCCGCTGCGTGGAGGGCGGACGGGGCGGTGGTGCCGCACCGCGCCGGCACGATGCCGGCGCTGCCCGTGGCAGTCGCCGCTGCCGTCGTCGCCGGGCGCCCGGACCCGGCCAATGCCGGCTACGTGCTGGCCCAGCTCGATGCGGCCGTGGACGGCTGCCGGGACGGGCGATTCGCCGCCATGGTCACCGCGCCGCTGCAGAAGTCGGCGATCAACGAGGCCGGCGTCCCGTTTACCGGGCACACCGAGTACCTCGCCGCGCGCACCGGCGCCGCCCACCCGGTGATGCTGCTGGTCGCCGGTTCGCTGCGCGTCGCGCTCGCCACCACGCACCTGCCGGTCGCCGCGGTGCCGGGCGCCATCACCCGGCCGTCGCTCGCGGCCACGCTCGACGTGCTGCACGCGGGCTTGCGTGACGCCTTCCGGATCTCCGCGCCGCGCATCCTCGTGTGCGGCCTCAACCCGCACGCGGGCGAGTCCGGGCATCTCGGCCGCGAGGAGATCGAGGTCATCGCGCCGGCCGTCGCTGCCGCCCGTGCGCGCGGCATCGAGGCCTCGGGCCCGGTGGCTGCGGACACCGCGTTCACGCCGGCCTCCCTCGCCGCCTGCGACGCGGTGCTGGCGATGTTCCACGACCAGGGGCTGCCCGTGATCAAGCACGCGGGCTTCGGCCGCGCCGTGAACGTCACGCTCGGGCTGCCGATCCGGCGCACGTCGGTGGATCACGGCACCGCGCTCGAGCTGGCGGGATCGGGTCGCGCGGATCCCGGCAGCCTGTTCGAGGCGATCGCCCTGGCAGAACGCCTCGGATGATCCGCGCCCGCAAGCGCTTCGGGCAGCATTTCCTGCATGACCCTGGCGTGATCGCGCGCATCGTCGCGGCGATCGACCCGCAGCCCGGCGAGCGCATCGTCGAGATCGGACCCGGCACCGGCGCGCTGACGCTGCCGCTGCTCGCGCGCTGCGGCCGGCTCGACGCGATCGAGCTGGACCGCGACCTGGCGCAGGCGCTGCCCGGCCGCGCGGCCGGCATGGGCGAGCTGCGGGTGCACCAGGCGGACGCGCTGGAGTTCGATTTCGCCGCGCTGCAGGCCGGCGGGCCGCAGCTTCGGGTCTGCGGCAACCTGCCCTACAACATCTCGACGCCGCTGCTGTTCCGGCTGCTCGATGCGCGGGCCGCCATCGCCGACATGCACTTCATGCTGCAGAAGGAAGTGGTCGACCGCATGGTCGCCAGGCCCGGCGGCAAGACCTACGGCCGGCTGACGGTGATGCTCGCCGCCGCCTGCCGTGCCGAGTTCCTGTTCCGGGTCGGGCGCGGCGCGTTCCAGCCGCCGCCGGCCGTGGACTCGGCCGTCGTCCGCCTGGTTCCGCATGGACAGCCGCCGTTCCCGCTCCCCGACCCGGCCCGGTTTTCGCGGGTCGTCGCCGCGGCCTTCCAGATGCGCCGCAAGACCCTGCGCAACTCGCTGCGCGGGCTGGTCGATCCCGCTGCGTTCGAGGCCGCCGGCATCGATGCCGGGCGCCGCCCGGAGACGCTCTCCGCCGGCGAGTTCGCCCGCCTCGCCGGGCAGCCGGCCGCGCCCGCCCTATAATGCGGGCATGGCGATGTACCGCAGGATCCTCCTGGTCGTGGACCTCGGCGAACACAGCGAGCAGATCGGGGCGCGCGCCCGCGACCTGGCGTCCGTGCTTGGCGCCGAGCTTTCGGTGCTGCACGTGGTCGAATACGTCCCGGTGGAGCCCATGGGCGAGACGCTGCTGCCTGCGGTGCAGATCGAGGAGGGGCTGGTACAGCGCGCCAGGCTGCAGCTCGCCCAGCTCTGCGACCGGCTCGGCATCGGCGGCGCCCGGCGCGACGTCGCGGCGGGCAACGTCAAGGCGGAGATCGTGCGCGCGGCGCAGGAACAGCACGCAGACCTCATTGTGCTCGGCAGCCGCGAGCGCCGCGGCCCGTCGATCCTCGTGAACCTCACCGAGGACACCGTGCTGCACGCCGCACCCTGCGACGTGCTCGCGGTGCGGATCTCGAGGCCCGCGCCATGACCAGCCCCGACCCGCATCGCGTCACGGTGGACGTGGACACGCGCTATCTGGAGGACCAGTCCGATCCCGAGGAGCGCCGCTTCGTGTTCGCGTACACCATCACGATCCGCAACCGCGGCGCGGTGCCGGCGAAGCTGCTCACGCGCCACTGGGTCATCACCGACGCCAACGGCAAGGTGCAGGAAGTGCGCGGCGAAGGCGTGGTCGGCGAACAGCCGCACCTGATGCCGGGCCAGGGCTTCCGCTACACCAGCGGCGCGGTGCTGGAGACGCCGGTGGGCGCCATGCAGGGCTCCTACCAGATGCTGGCCGACGACGGCGTGCGCTTCGACGCGCCGATCGCCCCGTTCACGCTCGCGATCCCCGGCACGATCCACTAGGACACCGACGTTGGCCGTCTACGCGGTCGGCGACCTGCAGGGCTGCCACGCGGAATTCGTGGCGCTGCTCGAGCGACTGCGCTTCGATCCGGCGCGCGACTCGCTGTGGCTCACGGGCGACCTCGTCAACCGCGGCCCGGACTCGCTCGGCGTGCTGCGCGCAGTCCGCGCGCTCGGCGCCTGCGTGACCGCCGTGCTCGGCAACCACGACCTGCACCTGCTGGCGATGGCGCTGGCGCCGGCGGGCGTGCGCCGGCGCGAGCCGGAGCTGCAGGCCGTGCTGGATGCGCCGGATGCGGCGGAACTGCTGGACTGGCTGCGGGCGCGCCCGCTGCTGCACCGCGATGCGGCGCTCGGCTGGACGCTGATCCACGCCGGGCTGCCGCCGCAGTGGTCGCTCGCGGACGCGGAATCGGCGGCGCGCGAGGTCGAGGCGGCCTTGCGCGCCGACGCCGCGGCGCTGCTCGCGCAGATGTACGGCGACCAGCCGGACCTGTGGACGCCTGCGCTCACGGGCATCGGACGCCTGCGCTTCGCCGTCAACTGCCTCACGCGCCTGCGGTTCGTGGACGCCGAGGGGCGCCTGCTGCCGGCGTTCAAGGGTCCGGTGGCGGAGGCGCCGCCGGGCGCCATGCCCTGGTTCCGCCATCCCGGGCGGCGCACGCGCGAGGACGCGCTGGTCTTCGGGCACTGGTCGGCGCTCGGTTTCCTGGCGGAACCCGGGTTGCTGTGCCTGGACACGGGCTGCGTCTGGGGAGGGTCGCTGGCCGCGATGCGGCTCGACGGCGGCGGACGGGAGCCGGTGCTGCTGCCCTGCAAGGGCAGCCTGCGCCCGCCGCGCTGATTACTGGCGCTGCGCCTGGGCGGCTGCCGCGACGTCCTGCACCGCAGTCAGGACCTCGAAGCGCAGGTCGATGCGGTTGCCGACCAGCTGGTGCGGGATGCAGTTCACGTCGCCCTGCATGCTGCGAATCCGGAACTTCGGCAGGAAGCGGTCGCGGAACAGCTCCACCAGCTCGCAGTCGCCCATCTCCAGGCCCCTCGGCGAGTTGCGCTTGATGACGACGGGCTTCCACATGCCGAGCACCGGCTCGCCGACGTCGCGCTGGCCCTCCTCCGGAACGCCGGGCACGTAGAACGCGACCTTGAGGCGCGGGAAGTCGGCGACGTACTGGTAGCCGAACTCGCAGCCGCGCTCGGTGATCTTGATGTCGGGACGCGCGCCGAGGTGCTTCAGCAGCAGCTTGACCTTGCTCTTGAGGCCGCCGCAGGAATAGCGGGTCGTGAATCCCATGTAGACGAAATCGACCTCCTGGCGCTGCCAGGCGGCGGCCGTTTCCTCGTGGCCGGTGTCGGTTGCGGCCGCCGGCAGCGCAGCCAGCAGTGCGCAGGCCAGGACTCCGGCGCGGAACGTCATCGATCAGGCTCCTCTGTGGCGGATCCGCCTATCAGACCCGCGCGGGCGGGAGGGGTTCCGTCGGCTGCATATAATGGCACGATGACGATCATGCGTTTCGAGATGGCGGGCCGGCGCCTGCGCGCCGATTTCGGGGAGCCCCTCTCGATCGCGATCCCGCTGGATTTTTCCGGCCCGCAGCCGTCCTGTTTCGACGCGCCCTCGGCCACCGCGCGAGCCCTGCGAGCCGGCGGCTTCGTCGGCGACGTCCGCGCCGGCGGCAGCTGCAACTGCGAGCAGCTGACCCTGGTCCCGCATTGCAACGGCACCCACACCGAGTGCGTCGGGCACGTGACGGAGGACCGTGTCGCCATCGCCGACCGCCTGCGCGGCGGACTCTCGCTCGCGCTGCTGGTGTCGCTGCGGCCGGTGGCGGCCGCCACGGTTGCCGAGGACAGCGATCCCGCGCCCGCGCCTGACGACCTGCTGGTGACCGCCGGCGCCCTGGCCGAGGCCGTCGCCCGGCACCCGGGACCGGCGCCACAGGCGCTCGTGGTCCGCACCCTGCCGAATCCGTCCGACCGGCTGCAGCAGCGCTACCAGGGGCCCGCGCCGGCGCCCTTCCTTTCACGCCAGGCCGCGCAGTGGCTGGCGCAGGGCGGCATCGAGCACCTCGTGCTCGACCTGCCGTCCGCGGACCGCGCCGACGACGGTGGCCGGCTGACGGCGCATCGCGCCTTCTTCGGCCTGCCGCCCGGTTCCCGCCATGCGCCGGACGCCGGCCGCCCGCAGGCCACCATCACCGAACTGGCATGGGTCGCGGCGGAGATCGCGGACGGCTGGTACCTCCTCGACCTGCAGATCCCGCCATTCCTCGCGGACGCCGCGCCCTCGCGCCCGCTGCTCTATCCGGTTCATTTCGAATGAGCAGCGACGCGTCGCTCGAATCGGCGCAGGCGCAGGATGCCGCCGATCCGCTGTCGCGGCTGCGCGCCGCATTCCATGTCCCGGCGACGCCGGACGGGCGGCCCGTCACCTACCTGTGCGGCAACTCGCTCGGCCTGCAGCCGCGCCGCGCGATGGACGAGGTGGCGAAGTTCATGCAGGAGTGGCAGCAATTGGGCGTGCTCGGCTACCACGACCCCGGGGCCGACTGGCTGAACCTGCACGAGCGCCTCGCGCCGACCGCGGCGGCGCTGGCCGGCGCGCAGCTGCCGGAAGTCGTGGTGATGCATTCGCTCACGATCAACCTGCACCTGCTGATGGCCAGCTTCTATCGGCCGACCCGCGAGCGCCATCGCATCCTCATCGAGCAGAACGCGTTCCCGTCCGACCGCTACGCGGTGGCCTCGCAACTCGAATGGCACGGCTATGGCCGCGAGGCGCTGGTGCAGGTGGCCGCGCGTCCCGGCCAGCAGCTGCTGCAGGAGGACGACATCGCCGCCGCCATCGAGCGCGAAGGCGGGCGGCTCGCGCTGGTGCTGCTGCCCGGCGTGCAATACCTGACTGGCCAGCGCCTTGACCTGGCGCGCCTGATCGCCGCCGCGCACCGCGTCGGCGCAGTGGCCGGGCTGGACCTCGCGCACGCGATGGGCAACGTGCCGCTCGCCCTGCACGACTGGGGCGCCGACTTCGCGGCCTGGTGCTCGTACAAGTACCTGAACGGCGGGCCCGGCGCGACCGCCGGCGCCTTCGTGCACGAGCGCCATTTCGACGCGGGCCTGCCGAAGCTCGCCGGCTGGTGGGGAAATGAGCTCGCGACGCGCTTCGACTTCGCCGAATCGATGAAGCCATATCGCGGCGCGGCCGGCTGGCAGGTCAGCAACCATCCGCTGCTCGGCATGGTGCCCCTGCTCGCCTCGTTCCCGCTGTTCGACGAGGCCGGCATGGGTGCGCTCGCCGCGCGCTCGCGCGCGCTCACGGGATACCTCGAGCGGCAGCTCGACGAGCGGCTCGGCGCGCGCATCGAGATCCTGACGCCGCGCGACCCGGCGCGCCGCGGCGCGCAGCTCTCGGTGCGGCTCGCCGGCAGCCGCGGCGGCGGCCGGGCATTGTTCGACGGGCTGATCTCGCGCGGGCTGACCTGCGACTGGCGCGAGCCGGACGTGATCCGCCTCGCCCCCGCCCCGCTCTACAATTCGTACGAGGACTGCTGGCGCGCGGTATCCATCGTCGAGGACGCGCTCAACGCCGCTCCAGCGTGACGAAGCTGTAGGGATGCGCGTGCCGCGCGTCCGCCGCATGCTCCTCGCGGAAGGTCTCGCGCCACGCGTGGCGGTCGAACCCTTCCAATCGCGTGTCGCCCGGGATGTCCGCGTGCACCTCGGTGAGCTCGACGCGCTGCACCAGCCCCCAGCAGGCGCGATAGACCTCCGCGCCGCCGATCACGAACAGCATCTGCAAGGGATCCGTCAGCGCGAGGGCCGCCTCGGGGCTCGCGACGCTCTCGCAGCCGGGTGCGCGCCAGGCCGGGTCGCGCGACAGCACGAAGTTGCGCCGCCCCGGCAGCGCGCGACCGATCGATTCCTGCGTGCGGCGGCCCATCAGCAGCGCATGGCCCATGGTCAGCGACTTGAAGCGCCTCAGGTCCTCCGGCAGCCGCCACGGCAGGCCGCCGCCGCGCCCGATGACGCCGTTGTCGGCCATCGCGACGATCGCGACCGCCGCGGCCACGCGCCTGGCTAGACCGCGACCGGCGCGCGGATCGCCGCGTGCGGCTCGTAGCCGACGACCTGGAAGTCCGCCACCTCGTAGGCCGCGACATCGTCCGGGCGCCGCAGCAGCGCGAGGCGCGGCAGCGGACGCGGCTCGCGCGCGAGCTGCTCGTCGGCCTGGGCCAGATGGTTGAGGTAGAGGTGGCAGTCGCCGCCGGTCCAGATGAGATCGCCCACGGCAAGGTCGGCCTGCTGCGCCAGGATATGCGTGAGCAGGGCATAGGAGGCGATGTTGAACGGCACGCCGAGGAAGATGTCGCAGCTCCTCTGGTACACCTGGCAGGAGAGCCGGCCGCCCGCCACGTAGAACTGGAAGAAGGCGTGGCAGGGTGCGAGCGCCATCTTCTCGAGCTCGCCGACGTTCCAGGCGCTGACGATGATGCGGCGCGAGTCCGGCTCGCGCCGCAGCTGCCCGATCACGCGCGCGATCTGGTCGATCTGCCGGCCGTCGGCCGCCTGCCAGGCGCGCCACTGGCGGCCGTACACCGGCCCGAGCTCGCCGTTCGCGTCGGCCCACTCGTCCCAGATGGTGACGCCCTGCTCGCGCAGCCATTTCACGTTGGTGTCGCCGCGCAGGAACCAGAGCAGCTCGGCGATCACGGACTTCAGGTGCACGCGCTTGGTGGTCACCAGCGGAAACCCGGCCGTCAGGTCGAAGCGCATCTGGTGGCCGAACACAGCCAGCGTGCCGGTACCGGTGCGGTCCGCCTTGCGCGCACCGCGCTCGCGCACCAGGCGCATCAGGTCCAGGTACTGGCGCATCAGGCGTAGTTCCCGGATGGCTCGCGCCGCTTCACCGACCAGGCCAGCATCGCGAGCCCCGCCGCCAGCATCGGCAGCGACAGCAGCTGGCCCATCGTCAGCCAGCCGAAGGCGAGGTAGCCGAGGTGCGCATCCGGCAGGCGCACGAACTCGACCGCGAATCGGAACGCCGCATAGCCCGTCAGGAACAGGCCCGCGGGCGCCAGGCGCGCGCGCGGCTTCGACGTGAACCACCACAGCGCGGCGAACAGCACCAGGCCCTCGAGCGCGGCCTCGTAGAGCTGCGACGGATGGCGGACCTCGCCCTCGACCAGCATGCCCCAGGGCAGGTCGGTCGGCGCGCCCCACAGCTCGCCGTTGATGAAATTGCCGATGCGCCCGGCGAACAGGCCCACGGCCGGCAGCGGCGCCGTGAAGTCGAACACGTCCGCGATGCGCCGCCCGCGCCGCCTGGCGAACAGGGCGATCGCGATCATCACGCCCGCGAGGCCGCCGTGGAAGGACATGCCGCCCTCCCACACGCGCAGGATCGAGGGCGGATCGGCGCGCAGGCCCTCGAAGCCGTAGACCAGCACCCAGCCGAGCCGGCCGCCGAGGATCACGCCGATGGCGGCGAAGAAAATGAGGTCGTCCACGTCGGCCGGCTTCCAGGTCGAGCGCGGCGCCGCCGCGCGCCTGCGCGCCAGCCACCAGGCGGCGACGAACCCGGCCACGTACATGAGCCCGTACCAGTGCACCTTGACCGGGCCGATGGAGAAGGCGACCGGGTCGAACTCGGGATAGGTCAGCATGAGTCGGTCACGCGGAACAGGAAGGCGCGCAAGTAGCGGGTCTCCTCGATCGCCGGGTGCACCGGATGATCCGGGGATTGCGCCCCGACTGCAATGAGCTGGGCGAACCGGCCGAGGTGGCGCGCCGCGCGCTGCACGCCGTCGGTCAGCTCGCCCGGCGCCAGGTGGTAGGAACAGGAGCAGGACAGCAGCAGCCCGTCGCGGTCCAGCGTCTGCATCGCGAGCTGGTTGAGCCGGCGGTAGGCCGCCAGGCCCTTGGGATGGTCCTTGCGCCGCTTGATGAAGGCCGGCGGGTCCACGATGACGACGTCGAAGCGGCGCCGCTCGGCGGCGAACTGCTCCAGCGCGTCGAACACGTCGCCCTGCAGCAGCTCGACGTCGAGCTCGTTCGCCTCCGCGGTCGCCGCTGCGGCTTCGAGCGCGGGCGCCGAGGAATCCACGCAGGTGACCTCGGCCGCCCCCGCCCGCTTCGCCTGCAGGCCGAAGCTGCCGGCGTAGCTGAACAGGTCGAGCACGCGCAGGCCGCGGACGTGGCGCGCGATCATCGCGCGATTCGCCGTCTGGTCGAAGTACCAGCCGGTCTTCTGCCCGGCCGCCAGCGGCACGCGGAAGTCGACGCCGCCTTCCGGCACTTCGACGTAGTCGGGCACTTCGCCAAAGGCGGTCTCGACGTAGCGCTCGAGGCCCTCCAGCTCGCGGATCCCCGCATCGTTCTTCCACAGCATGCCCGCCGGAGCGAGCACCTTGACCAGGGCGTCCTGGATCTCGCCCTTCATCGCTTCCATGCCGGCAGTGCCGATCTGCGCGACCAGCACGTCGCCGTAGCGGTCGACCACGAGCCCGGGCAGCAGGTCCGCCTCGCCGAAGGCCAGCCGGTAGAACGGCGTGGCATGCAGGCGCTCGCGCAGCGCGAGCGCCACCTTGAATCGGTGCACGAGCAGCGACTTGCCCGGCGGGTACTCCGGGTCGCGGCCGAGGATCCGCGCGCTGATGAGCGTGCGCGGATTGACGTAGGCATAGCCGAGGAAGCGGTCATGGCTCGAGCGCAGCTGCACGTGATCGCCGGGCTGGAAGGCCGTGAGCGGTGTCGTGGCGACGTTGATCTCGTTCGAGAACACCCACAGGTGCCCGGCATGGATGCGGCGTTCCTCCTGCGGCTTGAGCAGGAGCGGCGGCAGTTCGCCGGCGGCGACGGCGGCGGTGGCGGTCTGGGCGGACATTCGCGGGATCACGGCGCCGTGGCTATAGTGGCCGCAATTCTAACCGACCCCGGCCGCGACCTCATGCATGCCACGACCACCGGGCGGCCGAAGAACCGGCTCGCCGGCGAGACCAGCCCCTACCTGCTCCAGCACGCGGAGAATCCGGTGGACTGGTACCCCTGGGGCGAGGAGGCGATCGGGCGGGCGCGCAGCGAAGACAGGCCCATCCTGCTGTCGATCGGGTATTCCGCCTGCCACTGGTGCCACGTCATGGCGCACGAGTCCTTCGAGGACGAGGCGACGGCCGCGGTGATGAACCGGCTGTTCGTCAACGTGAAGGTGGACCGCGAGGAGCGCCCGGACCTCGACCGCGTGTACCAGCTCGCGCACCAGGTCCTCGCGCAGCGCGGCGGCGGCTGGCCGCTCACCATGTTCCTCGCGCCCGACGACCTGACGCCGTTCTTCGGCGGCACCTACTTCCCGAAAGAGCCGCGCTACGGCATGCCGGCTTTCACCGACCTGCTCGAGCGCGTGGCGGCGTTCTACCGCGACGAGCGCGCCAGCGTGAAGCGCCAGAACGAATCGCTGCGCAGGGTGTTCGACGACCTGGCGCCTCCGGCTGCCGCCCCGGACCGGGCGCTGTCCGCGCAGCCGCTCGAAGCCGCCCGACGCGACCTGGAGCGCAGTTTCGACGGCGAGTACGGCGGCTTCGGCGGCGCGCCCAAGTTCCCGCATGCCGGCGGCATCGAGCGGCTGCTGCGCAGCTGGCAGGCGGGCGCGCAGGGCCAGCAGCCGGATCTCAAGGCCCTCTACATGGCGACGCTGACGCTCACGCGCATGGCCGAGGGCGGCCTGTTCGACCAGCTGGGCGGAGGCTTTTGCCGCTACGCGGTCGACCCGTACTGGATGATCCCGCACTTCGAGAAGATGCTCTACGACAACGGCACGCTGCTCGCGCTCTACGCGCAGGCGGCGGTCGCGACGGGCGACGCTCTGTTTCGCCGCGCGGCCGAGGACACCGCCGCCTGGGCGCTGACCGAGATGCGCGCGCCGGAAGGCGGCTTCTACGCCGCGCTCGACGCGGACTCCGAAGGCCACGAGGGGAAGTTCTACGCCTGGCAGCGCGACGAAGTGCAGTCGCTGCTGGCGGCCGACGAGTACCGCGTGCTCGCGCGCCGCTATGGGCTCGACCGCGAGCCGAACTTCGAGGGCGCCTGGCACCTGCACTCGTTCGTGCCGCTAGCGCAGGTCGCCGAGGAGGCCGGGCTCGGGCCGGTGCGGACGGCGCAACTGCTGGACTCGGGCCGCGCGAAGTTGTTCGCCGCGCGTGCGCGGCGCGTGCGCCCGGGACTCGATGACAAGATCCTCACCGGCTGGAACGGCCTCATGATCCGCGGCCTCGCGATCAGTGGCCGCGCGCTCGGCAAGGATGCGCACGTGGATGCCGCCTGTGCCGCCGCGGACTTCCTGCGCGCGAACTGCTGGCGGGACGGCGCGCTGTACGCCGCCTGGAAGGACGGCCGCGCGCGCTTCCCGGCCTACCTCGACGACCATGCGTACCTACTCGATGCGCTGCTCGAATTGCTGCAATCGCGCTTCCGGGCTGCGGACCTGGCCTTCGCCCGCGACCTCGCCGAGGCGCTGCTGGCGAAGTTCGCGGATCGCGAGCGTGGTGGCTTCTGGTTCACGGCCGAGGGCCAGGACCCGCCGCTGCACCGGCCCAGGAGCTTCGCCGACGATGCGACGCCCGGCGGCAACGGCGTCGCAGCGGCGGCATTGGCGCGCCTGGGCTGGCTGCTGGGCGAGACTCGCTACCTCGATGCGGCCGAGGCGACCCTGCGGGCCGGATGGGAGTCCATGTCGCGCGCGCCCCAGGCGCATACGGCGCTGCTGAATGCGCTGGAGGAGTTCCACGATCCGGTCGAGATCATCGTGATCCGCGGCGAATCCCCGACGATCACGGAATGGTCGCGGGCGCTGGCGACGATCTACGCGCCGCGGCGGATGGTCGTGGCGATTCCCGCGGAAGTTGACGGCCTGCCGGAGGCGCTGGCCGCCAAGGCGCCGCGCGGTGCCGCGGTCGCCTATGTTTGCCGCGGGCCGGTCTGCTCGGAACCGTTGGCCTCGCTGCCCGACTTGCTGGACGCGCTGCGCGGCTAGCGCTGCACGGCCTTGAACTTCGCGAGGCCTGGCTCCTCGCCCGTGTACTTCGGCAGGCCGTCGCCAGCCTCGAACCACTCCGGGCGCTGGTCGTAGAACACGTGGCAGTCCGGCTCGCGGTCGATCGCGCCCGCGAACGCGGCGCGCGCGACGTGCACCTCGCCGGGGCACAGCGTCGAGGCGAAGAACAGCGTCGTGCCGCAGGCGCCGCAGAAGCCGCGGCGGCTCTGCTGCGACGACTGGAACCAGCGCGGCTCGGCCGAGCCCGGCAGCAGCCGGAAGCGCTCCTCGGCCGCGCCCACCCAGGTGACGAACGCGGCGCCATGCGCGGCGCGGCACCAGCGGCAATGGCAGTGCGCGCAGAACAGCGTGGGCGGCGTCACCGCGAAACGCACGGCGCCGCACAGGCATCGGCCTTCGAAGTCGCTCACGCGGAGAGCCTCATGAAGAACGCGACCCACATGCCGAACAGCAGCAGCGTGCTCGTGACGTAGACGAGGAAGCGGTGCACCACGCGGTTGTAAGTGACGTGGATCAGGCTGTGCAGCGCGCGCAGCGCGACGTAGCCCCAGGCTGCCGCGGCCAGCCCGGGCGTGGAGCCGCCGGTCACGGCGATCGCGAGGCAGAGCGCATAGAACAGCACCGGGACTTCGAACAGGTTGCGGAAGTTGTCGGCGGCCGCGGTCTTCTCGAGCTGGCCCGCGGCCGCACGCACGCTCGCGAGCATCTGCGGCGCGATGCCCCTGGCGCGCATCTCGCCCAGCCGGTCGGCGTAGAGCTTGATCCAGACCAGCGCGGTGAGCAGCGCCAGCGCGCAGAATGGCAGCCAGATCGGGTCGGCGTTCATGTGGTCCTCCCTGGGCGATGGCGCAGGTTCACGACGGTGTACAGCAGCACCCCGCCGAACATCGCCTGCAGCCCGAGCATGCTCAACGGTCCCGGCCAGCGCCCGGCCATGGGCTCGGCGAAGAACGCGAAGAACAGCAGCAGCGCGCTCGCGAGCACCAGCAGCGAGCCGGCGACCGCCATGCCGCGGCGCGCGGCGCCTGCCGGCAACTGGTAGTTCACGCCGAGCGCGAGGTTCACCAGCCCCGCCGCCAGGATGTAGATGTGCCGCGACCGGAACAGCAGCCGCTCGGCCCATTCCATGTCGGCGACCGGCGGATCCAGCCGTCCCATCACCTGTCCCGTGATCAGGAAGGCGACGACCGCGATCGCCCCCACGACCAGGTGCGCCATCCTGAAGCTGCCCTGCATGGCCCCTCCCCGGGCGGCGGCCTGCCGCCGGGCGTAAAATACCACTCCATGCATGCTGAACTCGAACCGGCGCCGCTGCCCGGCTTTGCCGACATACAGGCGGCGGCGCTGCGGCTCGCCGGGGTCGCGCTGCGCACGCCGCTGCTGGCCGGCACGCCGCTCGACGAGCACACCGGCGGGCGCGTGCTGCTCAAGCTGGAATCGCTGCAGCGCCACGGCTCCTTCAAGATCCGCGGCGCCTACAACCGGCTCTCGCAGTTGAGCGCCAACGAGCGCAAGGCCGGCGTGGTCGCCTTCTCCTCGGGGAATCACGCGCAGGGCGTGGCGGGGGCCGCGAAGATGCTCGGCATCCGCGCCACGATCGTGATGCCGGCCGATGCGCCGCGCCTGAAACTCGAGAACACGAAGGCGCTCGGCGCCGAGGTCGTCCTTTACGACCGCTATCGCGAGGACCGCGAGGGCGTCGCGGCGCGGGTGCTGGCCGAGCGCGGCGGCACGCTGGTGCCCGCCTTCGACGACCCGCACATCGTCGCCGGCCAGGGGACCTGCGGCCTCGAGCTCATGCAGCAGGCGGAGGAACTGGGATTCACGCCAGACCAGGTGCTGATCGGCGCCAGCGGCGGCGGGCTCCTCGCCGGCTCCGCGCTGGCGATCCGCTCGCTGTCACAGGCCACCGAAGTCTGGGCGGTAGAGCCGGAGGCCTTCGACGACATCCGCCGCTCGCTGGGCGCCGGCCGGCGGCTGGCGAACGCGCCGGAGGCGCGGACGATCTGCGACGCGCTGATGTCCTCGCCCTGCGGCGCAATCCCGTTCGCGCTCATGCGCCAGCACGTCGCCGGAGGCGTCGCCGTGAGCGACGACGAGGTACTGGCGGCGATGGAATACGCGTTCCGCAGGCTCAAGCTCGTGGTCGAGCCGGGCGGCGCGGTGGCGCTCGCCGCCGTGCTCGGCGGAAAGCTGCCGCTCGCCGGGCGCACCACCGCAATCGTGCTCACGGGGGGCAACGTGGACCCCGGGACCTTCTGCCGCGCGCTAGGGCGCTAGCGTCTCCTCGAGGAACCGCACCCGCCCGGTTTCCAGCTCGTACCAAGCGCCGACGACCACCAGGCCGTCGCGCGCGACCAGCCCCTCGATGGTCCGCGAGCCGTGCCGCAACTGCTGCACCGAGGCCAGGATGTTGGCGCGCATCGCCTCGTGTTCGTCGCCGATGCCGGTGACCGCCGGGCGAATCCGATCGACGATGTCCTTGAGGTTGGGCGACTGGTTCGCGGACGGCCGGCGCATCTCCTCGAGCGTCGCCGCGATCGCCCCGCAGGAGGAGTGACCGAGCACCACGACGAGGCGGGTGCCGAATCGGTCGGCCGCGAACTCGACGCTGCCGATCAGCGAGGGCGCGACGATGTTGCCCGCGACGCGGATCACGAACAGGTCGCCCGGGCCCTGGTCGAAGACGATCTCGACCGGCACGCGCGAATCCGAGCAGCCGAGCACGATGGCGAACGGTTCCTGCGCGGCGGCGAGCGCCGCGCGCCGCTCGGCGGTCAGCAGCGCCCCGAGGCTGCGGGTATCCGCCGCGAAGCGCGCGTTGCCCTCGCGCAGGCGGGCGAGCGCTGCGGCCGCCGTGACGCCGCGGCTCACGGCCCGATTTCCCTGCGCAACTGCAAGAGGAACGCCTGCATGAATTCCGTGCGCCGCATCGCCTCGCGCCGGCCGGCCCCGGTCTGCATGGTACCGGCAAGCTTCAGCAGCTTGGTATAGAAGTGATCCAGCGACGCGCCGCGGTCATCGGGGGCGCGGCGCTCGCAGAAGGGGTCCTCCGGCTGGTACAGCGTCCGGCCGAGCGCGGCGCCCACGGCGATCGCGCGCGCCGTGCCGATGGCGCCCAGCGCATCGAGGCGGTCCGCGTCCTGTACGACCTTCGCCTCGACCGTGCGCGGCGCGATGCCCGCGGAATAGCTGTGCGCCTCGATGGCGTGGGCGATTCCCTCGAGGAACTGTTCGGCGTAACCCGCGTCCCTCAGGAACCGCAGCGCATGTTCCGCCGCGATGCGCGAGGCGCGCGGGCGGTCCGGCGAGTCCTTGGGCACGTTGACGCAGTCGTGCAGCCAGGCGGCGGGCAGCACGATCTCCGGTCGCGCGCCCTCCTCCTCCGCGAGCTGCAATGCGGTCGCGACGACGCGCCTCAGGTGCGCCACGCCGTGGCCTGGATCCGGATCCGGGTGGCCGTCGAGGAAGGCGATGAAGCGCGGCTCCCATTCCTGCCGCAGGCGGTCGAGCGCGGTCATTTGGGCCTTCGCGCCCGCGCGGACTTGCGCGATGCCTTCGACGCGAGTGCAACGGCCAGCGCCTCGCGCGCCCAGGTCACGAGCTCATCTGCGTCCTCCAGCACCTCCGCAGGCACCTCCCAGTAGCCCATCTGGTAGTCCGGCCGGTCGGGATACGGGCAGAACGGCCTCGAGCCCGCGCGCTGGAACCGCGGCCGGTTCGAGTCGCCGGTCTTGAAGTAGAGGGTGTCTTCGTCGATCAGCGCGAAGAACAGGCCGTCGAGGTAGAGGCCGACGCCGCCGAACATGCGCCGCGGAGTCACGCGGCCTGCAGCGGCGAGCTGCTCGAGGACGAAGTCGCGGTAGTCGTCGCTCACGCTCACGGCCGGCCCCCGAGCGCCGCGTGCAGCGCATCGCGCAGCTCGCGGTGCGCCTCGGCATCGAAGGCAGGCGCACGGCTCCAGTCGTAGCTCCAGGGATGCGCGGTCACGTGCGGCGCCGGCTCGTCGGCGTAGCGCGGGATCACGTGCGCATGCAGCGCCGGGTCCTGGTTGCCGAGGATCGCGTAATTGATGCGCAGCGCGTGCGTGACCGCGAGCACCGCGTCGCCGAGCGCCGCCATGTCGGCGAGGAAGGCGGCGCGGTCGCTGCCTGCGAGCGCGTTCAGCGCCGGCACCACCGGGTCCGGCAGCAGCAGGCAATAACCCGGCAGCACCTGCCGCTCGCCCAGCACCGCCCAGCCGGAGGCGAGGCGCGCGACGAAAGTCGGATCCGCGCCGGCACGCAGCGCATCCACGCGGCGATGGATGGCGGTAGTCACGATGCGCAGCCCCCTATCCGCCGCGCGCCACGTTGACGGCCAGCACCCTGGCGCGCGGGAAGAAGTTGAAGTCGGTCGCGGTTGCGATCGTGTAGGCGCCGATCTGGCGCGCGACCACGAGGTCGCCGATCTCGAGCTCGGGCAGCATGATGTCCTCGGAGACCACGTCGATGCTGTCGCAGGTGGGCCCGGCCACGACGCAGTGCTGGCGCTCGCCGCCGTGCGGCAACACCGGCTCCACCGGGAACCGCGAGTGATCGTAGAGCTGGCCGCTGAACGTGCCGTACAGCCCGTCGTCGAGGTAGTACCACCAGCGCCCGTCGCGCTTCGCGCGGCCCATGACGGTCGCCAGCCCGATCGCCGCCGGCCCGCAGATGAATCGCCCGGGCTCGGCGATCACGCGGATCTTCTCCGGCAGCCGCGCCAGAGCTGCGCGGATCGGCGCGCAGAATTCCGCGATCGGCGCGACCGGCTCCAGGTAGTCGATCGGGAAGCCGCCGCCGATGTCCAGGATCTCGAACGGGCCGAGGCCGCGGCGGCCTTCCGCGATCAGTCCGGCGCAGGTCTCGATGGCCTGCACGTACATGTCCGGGCGCGCGACCTGCGAGCCGACGTGAAACGAGAGCCCCGCGACGCGAATCCTGGCCCGGGCCGCGCGACGCGCGAGCTCCAGCGCCGCATCGGTGTCGCAGCCGAACTTGCGCGACAGGTCCACCACGGCCTCGGGGCTGCGGAACGAGAGCCGCAGCAGCAGCTGCACGCGGTCGCGGTAGGCGACGAACTTGTCCACCTCGTCCGGGTTGTCCACGACGAAGGTGGTGACGCCGTAGTCGAGCGTGTGGCGGATGTCGGCGTCACGCTTGATCGGGTGCGTGTGGATGCAGCGCTCGGGCGGGATGCCCGCCTTGCGCACCAGGTCCACCTCGCCGTTGGTCGCGAGGTCGAACCACGACCCTTCGCGCGCCAGTACCTTGACCACGGTCCGGTCCGGCAACGGCTTCAGCGCGTAGTGCAGGTCCACGCCCGGCAGCGCCTCAGCCAGCGCCCGGTACTGGCGGCGGATCACGTCGCAGTCGATCACGAACAGCGGCGAGCCGAACTTCCCGACCAGCGCCGAGAGCGCCGCGGGCGTATAGGGAGACGGGAGCCGGAGGTTGGTGTTCATGCCGGTCGCATCAGTCTAGCAGCGGCTCCACCAGCGCCAGCAGCCGGTCGATGGCGCCGCGATTGGCGTCCAGCACGGCCCTGCCCGCCTCGCCCATGCGGATGCGCAGCGCTGCGTCGTCCAGCAGGTCCGCGACGGCCTCACCCAGCTCGCCGGCGCCGGCGACGACCCGGGCCGCGCCGGCCTCGATGAACAGGCCCGCGATCTCCTGGCTGTTGAAGTTGTGCGGCCCGGTCAGCACCGGCCGGCCGAGCGAGGCGGGTTCCAGCAGATTGTGGCCGCCGACCGGGACCAGGCTGCCCGCGACGAAGGCGAGATCGGCCGCGGCGTAGAACATCATGAGCTCGCCCATGGTGTCGCCGAGCAGGACCTTGACGGTCGTGGTCACGGGCGTCCCGGACGAGCGGCTCAGATATGCCTCGCCGCGCTTCGAGAGCAGTTCGCGCGCGGCGTCGAAGCGCTGCGGGTGCCGCGGCACGAGGATCAGCAGCGCATCCGGCAACCGCTCGAGCACGCGCCGGTGCGCCTCCAGCACGAGCTCTTCCTCGCCTTCGTGCGTGCTGCCCGCGACCCAGACCGGCCGGTGCGCCGCGTTCTGCCGGCGCCAGCCCAGGCCGCGCGCTTCCACGTCGCGTGGCGGCTCGAAGTCGAACTTGATGTTCCCGGTGACGTGGGTCCGCTCGGGCGCCGCGCCGATCGAGCGGAAGCGCCCGGCATCAGCATCGCTCTGCGCGCCGATCACGATGCCGTGCGACAGCACCTCGCGGAACAGCGGCACCAGCCGCCGGTAGCGGCCGACCGAGCGCGGCGAGAGGCGCGCGCTCGCGAGCACCAGCGGCACGCGGCGCCGGCCGCACTCGGCATAGAGGTTGGGCCACAGCTCGGTCTCGAGGATCATCGCGAGCCGTGGCTTCACGCGGCCGAAGAAGCGCCGCACCGAGCCGGGCAGGTCGAAGGGCACGTATGAGTGCCGCACGCGATCGCCGTAGAGCTGCCGCGCGCGCGCCGATCCCGTCGGCGTGACGGTCGTCAGCACCAGTGCCTGGCCCGGGTGCCGTTCAAGCAGCCGCCGCACCAGCGGCTCCGCGGCCTGCACTTCGCCGACCGACACCGCGTGGATCCAGATCGGGCGCCCGGCGATCTCCGGGCCGAAGCCGAAGCGCTCGCCGATCCGCTCGCGGTAGCTGGGGTCGCGCAGCCCGCGCCAGAAGTGCATCGCGAGCGCCACCGGCGCCGCGAGCAGGTAGATCAGCACGTTGTAGGCCAGGCGCATGGCGGTTCAGGCGTCGTGCGCGGCGCGAAGCACCGCGAAGCCGTCGCGCCAGGCGATGCTGCCGCCGCTGACCTTGGCGAGGCTGCGCCCGAGGCGCTCCAGCACGCGCTCCTGCCAGGCGCCGGGCCCGCGGATACGCCCGCGGTCGAAATCGACGACCCAGACCTGACCCGCCCCGTCGAGCAGGACGTTGTGCGCGTTCAGGTCGGCGTGGTGCACGCCCGCGTCGTGGAACCGGCGCAGGCAGGCGCCGATGGCCGCCCAGTCCGCATCCCGCAGGTCGTCGGCGCGCACCCTTTCGGCGAGCGACCGCACATCGAAGATGCGTTCGGTGATCAACTCGGCGCCGTAAGCGAGCAGTCCCCGCCGGTAGCCCGCGGCCACCGGCACCGGCACCGGCAGCCGCATGCCGCGCAACTGCCACAGCAGCCGGAACTCGCGGAAGGGCCGCGTGCGCTCCTCGCCCAGGTAGAGGTAGCGGTCGCGCGCGACCTGCGCGGCCCAGCCGCCGCGCAGGTAGCGCCGCAGCGCCCAGTGGCGCGCGCCGTCGTCTATGAAATGTATGGAGCCGCGTCCGCCCGGCCGTTCCCTGAGCGCGCCCCTGGCGCGCCAGGCCGCACGGTCGAACAGCCGCCAGTCGGGGGACTCGACGCGCCCGGGATCAAACAGGATTGCGCCGCGGTCGACTGCCACACGCTCGATCATCGAGCGCCAGTCTACAGTTCCTCGAAGCGCGCGGTGAAATGACGGAGCACCGGCGGCTCGTGCACCATGCGCAGCCCGCGCAGCCGGTCGCGCGCCGCGGCGAGCGCCGCGCAGACTTCCACGACGTAGTCCATGTGGCTCTGCGTGTAGACGCGCCGGGGCATGGCCAGGCGGACCAGCTCGAGCCCGGGCGGCGGGCGCTCGCCGAACATCGCCGAGCCGATCTCGACGGCCCGGACGCCGCCGATCCGGTACAGGCCGCAGACCACCGCCTGGCCCGGGAACTGCGCGCGCGGGATCTGCGGGCACAGTGCGGCGGCGTCGATGTAGATGGCGTGACCGCCGGGCGGCTGCACGATCGGGATGCCGGCGCGGGTCAGGCCCTCGCCGACGTACTCCACGCTGCGCAGCCGGTACGCCAGATAGTCCTCGTGCAGCACCTCCTCGAATCCCTGCGCCATCGCCTCGAGGTCGCGGCCGGCGAGGCCGCCGTAGGTGATGAAGCCCTCCGTGAGGATCAGCAGGTTGCTGGCACGGTACAGCAGCTCCGCGTCGCGCAGCAGCAGCAGCCCGCCGATGTTGACCAGGCCGTCCTTCTTGGCGCTGATGGTGGCACCGTCCGCCAGGCCGAACATCTCGCGGACGATGTCGCGCACCGGACGCCCGGACTGGCCGGGCTCGCGCTGCTTGATGAACCAGGCATTCTCCGCGAAGCGGCAGGCGTCGAGGAACAGCGGCAGCCGGTGCCGGTCGCAGACCGCGCGCACCGCGCGCAGGTTCTCAAGGCTGACCGGCTGGCCGCCGCCGCTGTTGTTGGTCACGGTCACCATCACCAGCGGGATGCGCTCGCGGCCCGCCTCGGCGATCAGGCGCTCGAGCGCCGCGACGTCGAGGTTGCCCTTGAACGGATGCGGGCGTGCCGGGTCCGCGGCCTCGGGAATCGGCAGGTTCACCGCGGCCGCGCCCGAGTGCTCGACGTTGGCGCGCGTCGTGTCGAAGTGCGCGTTGTTCGGGATCACCTTGCCGGGCCCGCCGACCAGCTCGAACAGGATGCGCTCGCTGGCCCGGCCCTGGTGCGTCGGCAGGATGTGCTCGAAGCCGGTGACCTCCTGCAGCCGCCGCTGGAAGCGGTAGAAGCTCGGCGAGCCGGCATAGGACTCGTCGCCGCGCATGATCCCGGCCCACTGCTCGGACGACATCGCGCCGGTGCCGCTGTCGGTCAGCAGGTCGATGATCACGTCGTCGGAATGCACCAGGAACAGGTTGAAGCCGGCCTCGCGCAGGATCGCCTCGCGCTGTTCACGCGTGGTCATCCGGATCGGCTCCACCGACTTGATCCGGAACGGCTCGATGATCGTCTTCATCGCGCACTCACCGGCGCAGGACGGCGTCGCCCTCGACCGGGGCGAAGCGGGCCTGGAAGAAGCGCAGGCTCTCCGGCTCGTAGGTGAAGCGCAGGCCCACGATGCGCCCGCGCTGCTGGTACAGGCCGGCCACGGATTCGGCGGTGACGTCCATGTGCGCCTGCGTGTAAACGCGCCGCGGGATCGTGAGCCGCACCAGTTCCAGCCGCGGGTAGCGGTTCTCCCCGGTTTGCGGGTCGCGGCCGGCCGAGACCGCGCCGCGCTCCATCGCCCGCACGCCGGAGTCCACGTACAGCGCCGCGGCCAGCGCCTGCGCCGGAAACTGCTCGCGCGGCAGCTGCGGCAGGAATGCCCTGGCGTCGAGGAACACGCCGTGCCCGCCGACCGGGCGCACCATCGGCACGCCCTCGCGCTCGAGCAGCCCGGCCAGGTACTGCACCTGGCCGATGCGCGCGTGCATGTGGTCGTAGCTGACCGACTCGGCGATGCCGATCGCCATCGCCTCCATGTCGCGGCCGGCCAGCCCGCCGTAGGTGTGCAGGCCCTCGAACAGCACCACCAGGTTGCGCGCCTGTTCGGCGAGCGCATCGTCGTTGACGGCGAGGAAGCCGCCGATGTTGACCAGGCAGTCCTTCTTGCCGGACATCGTGCAGCCGTCGGTGTACGAGCACAGCTCGCGCAGGATGTCCGCGAGCGGGCGATCCGCGTATCCCGGCTCGCGCTCGCGGATGAACCAGCAGTTCTCCACCGCGCGGGTCGCGTCCATGAAGATGCGGATGCCGTGCCGGCGGCAGAGCGCCGACACTTCGCGCGCGTTCGCCATGCTGATCGGCTGCCCGCCCGCCATGTTGACGGTCGCGTGCAGCGCGAGGTACGGGATGCGCGCCGGCCCCACGCGCCCGATCAGGGCCGACAGCTTGCCAAGGTCCACGTCTCCCTTGAACGGGTGCAGGGAGGCGGGATCGTGCGCCTCGTCGATGATGACGTCGACGAACTGCCCGCCGGCCAGCTCCTGGTGCGCGCGCGTGGTCGTGAAGTACATGTTGCCGGGCACGCTGTCCCCCGGCTTGATGCAGCACTTGCTGAGGATGTGCTCGGCGCCGCGGCCCTGGTGCGTGGGAATCAGGTGCCGGTAGCCGTAGAACTCGCGCACCGCGCTCTCGAGGTGGTAGAAATTCTCGGACCCGGCATACGCCTCGTCGCCCATCATCATGCCGGCCCACTGGCGGTCGCTCATGGCCGAGGTGCCGGAATCGGTCAGCAGGTCGATGTAGACATCGCGGCTCGGCAGCAGGAAGGTGTTGTAGCCGGCCCCGGCAATCGCGCGCTCGCGCTCCGCGCGCGTCGTCATGCGCAGGTGCTCGACCACCTTGATCTTGAACGGCTCAGCCCAGGAGCGGCGCTGCATGGCGCGGCCTCCACTGTCGGGACCAGCGCGCATGCTGCAACCGCAGCGGGCAGCCGGCCCTGATCCATGTCAAGGCGCGGAGTATCAGCGCTTCAGCACGAACTCCGCGCTGCAATACGGGCAGATCGCGGCGCCCGTCTTCTCGATCGGCAGGTAGACGCGGGGGTGGCTGTTCCAGAGCGACATCGCCGGCATCGGGCAGGACAGCGGCAGGTCGGCCGCGGTGACCTCGTAGCGGTTCCGGGCATTCGGCGGGATCGGTTCGCGCTCGGCGGTCTGGGTTGAGGGCACGGCGATTTCCCCGGTTCGAGGCGCCGATTATACCGGTTGCGGCTCGGCGCCCGCGACCATCACGCGCTCCCACACCGCGGCGACCCGGGCGCGCAGGCCCGCGAACTCGTCCCCGGCCACCAGCGCGGGGCGCTGCTCCAGCGACAGGTGATGCGCGGCCTGCCGGTAACGGCGATAGGCGTCCACCAGCAGGTCGATGACGCGGTGGTCCACGAGCGCAGCCGAGCCGACCGATTCCAGGTGGCGGATCGTGTCGGCGAACTCGGCCAGCGGCGGGTGCCCGCGCACGGATCGCAGCACCCAGTACTGGGCCAGGAACTCGATGTCGGCGATGCCGCCGCGGTCGTGCTTGAGGTCGAAGCGCGCGTCGGGCGCGCGGGCGTGCTCCGCGCGCATGCGCTCGCGCATCTCGCGGATGTCCTCGCGCAGCGTGTCGCGGCGCACCGCCTGCATCAGCACCTCGCGGCGGATCCGCTCGAAGCGCGCGCCGACTGCGGCATCGCCCGCGACCCAGCGCGAGTGCAGCAGCGCCTGGTGCTCCCAGGTCCAGGCCTCCTGCACCTGGTAGGCGGCAAAGGCGTCGATCTGCGTGAACGCGAGTCCGCCCTTGCCGGATGGCCGCAACCGCACGTCCACTTCGTAGAGGCGGCCCGCCGGCGTGTGCACGGTCAGCAGGTGCACGAGCCGCTGCGCCAGGCGCAGGAAGAACACCTCGTTGTCCACCGTCTTTGCGCCCGCGGTCTGCTGCCGCTCGCCCGCCGCGTCGTGCAGGAACACCAGGTCCAGGTCCGAGCCGTAGCCCAGCTCCATGCCGCCGAGCTTGCCGTAGCCCGCGATCGCGACCCGGACTGCGCGCTCGACCGCGTCCTCCACGCAGCGCGGCTCGCCAAAACCTCCGACGGTGTGCCGCCAGGCGAGCGCCAGCGCCTGTTCGAGGATCAGCTCGGCCACGTCGGTCAGCCGGTCGCTCACCTGCATCAGCGGCAGCCGGCCGGTGAGGTCCAGCATGGCGATGCGGAACATCGCGGCGCGGCGGAAGTGCCGCAGCGCGTCCACCTGCCGCTCCTCGTCGCTGCCCGCGTGTTCCAGGCGCGCGGCGAGCTCGTGCTCGAACTGTTCCCGGTCGGGCAGCGTCTCGAGCACGCGCTCGTCGAGCAACTCGTCGAGCAGCAGCGGGTGGGCGGCCACCTGGCGCGCAAGGTAGTCGCCCATGCCGCAGATCCGGGCCAGCCTGCCGAGCGCCGCGGCGTTCTCGTTGAGCAGCGCCAGGTAGGCCGTGCGCCCGCCGATCGCCTCGACGATGCGCAGCAGCCGCGCGAGCACGGTCTTGGCGTCGGCGCGGCGCCCGCCGGCGCTCTGCGCAATCTGCGCCAGCATGCGCGGCACGAGCGTCGCCAGCCGCCTGCGGCCGTACTCGTCCAGGCGGCGGAAGTACGACGACTGGCGCAGCTCGAGCAGCATGCGCGCCATATCGGCCGCGTCCTCCAAGCCGGGCGCTGCGATCTCCTGCGTGAGTCGCTGCAGGTCGGGCTCCGGCCCCCACAGCGCATCGAGCGCCGCGGGCGGCGTGCCGCGCCCGCCGGGACCGGGCGCCACGCCTTCGAAGTGCGCGGTCACCATCCTGCGCCGCGCCGTGAGCGCGCCGGCGAGTTCGTCCCAGGAACCCGCATCCATGGCGGCCGCCAGCCGCTCGCGGCCGAGGGCATCCCCCGGCAGCCGGTGCGTCTGCTCGTCCGCCGCCATCTGCAGCCGGTTCTCGACGCGGCGCAGGAAGCGGTAGCCGTCCTCGAGCTCGGCGACGGCGGCGGCGGACAGCAGCTTGGCGCCGGCCAGGCGCGGCAGCACGGCCAGCAGCGAGGGCGACTGAAGCGCCGGCTCCGACCCGCCGCGGATCAGCTGCTGCGACTGTACGACGAACTCGATCTCGCGGATGCCGCCCGGACCCAGCTTGATGTCGTCCTCGAGCTCGCGGCGCGCGACCTCGCGCGCGATCATCGCCTTCATTTCGCGCAGGCTCTCGAACACGCCGAAGTCGAGGTAGCGCCGGTACACGAATGGCCGCACGACGTCGTCGTAGAGGCCGCGGTAGGCTGCCTCCCCGGTCACTGCGCGAGCCTTCACCCAGGCATAGCGCTCCCAGTCGCGGCCGTGCTTCTGCAGGTACTCCTCGAATGCGGCGAAGCTGACCACCAGCGGCCCGGACTCGCCGAGCGGCCGCAGCCGCATGTCCACGCGGAACACGAAGCCCTCGGCGGTGCGCGCGTCGAGCAGGCGGATCAGCGCCTGCCCGAGCCGGGTGAAGTACTCCTCGTTCGCGATCGGCCGCCGCCCGTCGGTTTCGCCGGCCTCCGGATGGAGAAAGACCAGGTCGACGTCCGAGGAGAAGTTCAGTTCGCGCCCGCCGAGCTTGCCCATGGCGAGCACCACGAGTTCCTGCGCGGCGCCGGATGCGGAGCGCGGCAGGCCATAGCGCGACGCCAGCGACCGCGAGGCGGTTGCGAGCGCCGACCGGATCGCGGCGTCGGCAAGGTCCGACAGCTCGAGCAGCACTTCGTCCAGCGGCGCCGATCCCGTGAGATCGCGCCAGGCGATGCGCACCATCTCGCGCCGGCGCAGGCGGCGCAGCGCGTCCATGAACGGCGCCTCGTCGCCGTTGCCGGCGAGCGCCATTGCGAGCTCCGCGATTTCGCCCGGCCGGCGTGCGCGTTCGAGAACCCCGGACGCGGCCAGTTCCGGCAGCAGTGCCGGCTCGCGGATCGCCGCTTCCGCGACGAATTCGCTCGCGGCGAAGACGCGCGGCACGGCGCCGGCCACGCCGGCCGGAAGCTGCGCCGGCTCTCCCCCCGCCTCGCGCCAGCGCGCCTGCAGCCGCCCGGCCCGTTCGCGCAACGCAGCCGTCAAGTTGCCTGCCTCAGCGGCGGCCCGCCGGCTTGACGACCAGGACGTCGGTGCCGAGAGCCGGGATCACCTGTTCCGCAGTGCTGCCGACGAAGAAGCGCGGCAGCCCGCGGCGCGCCGCGGTGCCCATGACGGTCACCGCGGGCCGCAACTGGCGCGCCAGCCTGGGCAACGCGCGCTCCGGGCGCCCGAGCAGCGCGTGGCGCCGGAAGGCGACGCCGCGCGGCCCAGCGCGCAGCCGCGCGACCAGGCGCCGCACGGCAACGTGCTCCTGCGCCTTCAGGTACGCCCGCCGGTCCACGATGCCGAGATCCAGCGGCAGCGGCGGCACCTCGTGCACGTAGGCCGCCTGCGCGGGACCGCCGCAGTTGCGGGTCCACCAGCCCGCTGCCGCGAGCACGCTGCGGTCGATCGCCTGCGCCCGCGCGGAGCGCGCGCCGGCATTGAGCGTGGCCAGCGCGCCCGCGCCGCCGCGCGCAGCGTCCGGGTTGACGAGCAGCAGCGGCGCGCGCAGTTCGCGCATCAATAACCAGTCGCTCGGCACGTACCAGGGCCGGCCGCTCGGGTGATTCGTCTTGACGACCAGGGCGGCCCGGAGCGTCGCTGCGTAGGTGCACAGCCAGTCCGCCAGCAGCCGGGTCCAGACCACGCGCAACGAAACCGGGACGGCCGCCTCGCGGATGTGCCGTTCGAGCCCCTTCCGGCGCTCGTCGAGCATGCGTCGGGTGGCCTGGCGGCGGTCGCGCGCGGGCAGCCGCGGGTTGTCGGCGACTGCGGAATCATGGACGAAGCCGATCAGCTCGACGGCGGCGCCGGTCGAGTGCGCGATCGAGAGCGCGCGAGCCAGGGCGTGCTGCTCGGTGCCCGTGTCCGCGACCACGACGATGCGTTCGATCCGCTTCATGTCATGCCCTCCCCAGCAGCCAGGCCCCGGCAGCGTAGCAGGCGACGATCAGCACGCTGCCAGAGCGCACCAGGCCGGCCCGTTCCCGCAGGCGCGCCAGCATCGCCATCACCCCGAGCGCGAGGCAGAGTACGGCCAGCAGCGCGCTCAGCAGGTGGCCGCCGGACACGTGGGCGAGCACCGGGCCCTCGGCGTACGCCAGGTCCATCATCGGCAGGATCAGCATGTTGAACGCATTGCTGCCGAAGATGTTGCCGATCGCCAGGTCCACGGCGCCCATGCGCACCGCCGCGACGCTCGCCGCAATTTCCGGGAATGAGGTCGTCAATCCGACCAGCAGCGTGCCGACGAAGGTCTGGCTCAGGCCCGATTCCAGCGACAGCGCCTCAGCCGATACCACCAGCAGCGGCGCGATGATCGCGAGCCCGGCACCGGCGGCCAGGAAGGCGCCGATGGCACCCCGCATCCGCAGCCGCGCAACCCCCGGCTCGCGCGACGCCTCGGAAACGATCGCCCCCGCCGCCTCCTGGGTCATCAGGTACACCATGCGCATGCCGGCGAGGTACACCACGGCGATCAGCAGAGTCTCGACGCCGACGAACCCGATCCTGCCGAGCCCGCCGGTCGCAATGGCTACGCCCGCGATCGTCGTCAGCACGATCGCAAGCAGTCCGACCACCGCGTGGTGGACCGCCACCGTCTGCAGGATGTAGCGGCGCGCATAGACCAGGTCGAGCATCGCCAGGATCAGCATGTTGGCGAGCGTCGAGCCCAGCAGGTCGCCGACGCCGATGTCGGGCGCGTCGAGCAGCGCGGCATTGATGTCGGTCAGCACCTCGGGCAGCGAGGTGGCGGCAGCCAGCAGGATCATGCCGATCCACGCCCTGCCGAGGCCGGTCGTCTCCGCGATGACGTCGGCCGCGCGCGCGAGGCGCGCGGCGACCAGGAACACGCCCGCGCCGAGCACTGCGAAGGAAACGAGCGGCAGCCAGGCGCCCCGCCCCGTCAGCATGTGCAGCAGGAACTCCTTCATCGGCGGGTGATTCTACTGCGCGGTCGCGGCCGTCGGCGCGTGCAGGGCCAGCAGGCGTTGCAGCGCCGGCCTTGCGAACACGTCGATCGCCCCGCGCAACTCGGCGGAAGCGGCGGCGCGCTTGCGGGCGCTGTCGTCGGCGTAGGCGCTGACCCTGCCGACCGGGGATTTCGAGTAGTTTGACGCAGCCCGGGCCATGCGCCGCCGGGCGTCTTCGTTCATCGCCAGCCCGAAATGCGGCGCGACCGTATCCCAGACCGCAGCGGGCAGCGCCGGGTGCGGCACCAGCCTGCCGCGCGACGGTTCGAGCTGAGCCGCGGCCTCGCAGAAGGCGCCGAAAACCCGGGCGACGCGCTCTTCCGCCGACGCCGGCGCGCCTTGCGGTTGTACGACCGCGTACAGCCGTTGCGCCGGCGCCTCGCCTGCGCGCAGCCAGCCGGGCGGCTGTGCGAGCAGCGACACGCAGACCTCGACCGGGTCGCGCAGGCTGAGCACCCAGGGTGAATGCGGAAAGGCCTCGGTCAGGAGCCCGCAGAACAGCGTGTTCCAGCTGCTCAGCTTGAGGACGTACCGCCCGGCCGCATGCCGCGCGAAGGCCGCCGCCAGGGAACGCAACGCGGCGACGAGTTCATCGCGCGGCCAGGCGTGGGGCGGCAGCAGCAGTTCGTTGACCGGCTGCGGCTCGGCGTAGACCACGGCGTCGAGCTCGCGCAGCAGCTGCGAGATCACGGTCGAGCCGCAGCGCGCGACGTGGAAGACGATGCCGGCGGGCGCAGTGTCCGCCGCGGCCTTGCCGACGTCCTCGCGACCGATGCGGACGATGGAGTCCGTGGCCGGCAGGCGCGCGATGGTCTCCTGCAGGAAGGCGTCCCGCAGTTCCGCGGCCGGAATCTCGCGCCCGGCGAGGTACAGTCCGTCCGGCTGCAGGGCGGCACGCACCGGCAACCAGGACTCGTTCGTGCCGCGCATCGCCGGAAGAAAGCACGAGCTAGCCGGGTCCGTCAAGGAATGCTACCGTCCGCGCATCGTGCAATTCGCGGATTTCATTGCGCCTTTCGACGCGGCCGCGTTCCGCGCGGATCATTTCGGCAAGCGTCCGCTGCACGTCCGTGGCGACGTCCGCCGCCGGCCGGAGATCTTCGACTGGGCCCGGTTCAACGAGGCGCTGGCGGTCACGCCGTACTGGAACGAGGAGTCGCTCAAGGTCTACTACCGCAGCCGCGCCGCGCTGCGCGAGAACTACTGCGACACCGCCGACCTGCGACCCGGCACGCCCGCGCCGGTCAACCCGGCCAAGGTCAGGGCGCTGCTCGGCCTGGGCGCCAGCCTGATCGCGAACCACATCCACCGCGTGTGCCCGCCGGTCGCCGCGGTCGCCGGCATGCTCGAGCGCGAGTTCTCGGCGCGCGTGTTTGCCAACGTGTACTGCTCCTTCCAGGGCGTGCAGGCCTTCCAGACGCACTTCGACCTGCACGACGTGTTCGCGGTGCAGGTCGAGGGCGAGAAGACCTGGCGCGTCTACGAGTCGCGCGCCGACACGCCGATCAACCCGCTGCCGCCGGGCGACGAGGTCGAGAAGTGGCTGGTCGCCTCCCGCGGCAAGCTGCTGTTCGAGGCGCAGATGAGGCCGGGCGACATCCTCTACCTGCCGCGGGGCCAGTATCACGACGCGCTCACGGGCGCGCGGGCGTCCCTGCACGTGACCTTCGGCGTGGCACCCGCGACCGGCCTCGCGCTGTTTGCACTGCTCGAGAAATCGCTGCTCCGGGAAAGCGAGTTCCGGGAATACCTGCCGGACGCACGCTCGGTCCGCGATCTCGGCGAGCGGCTCGCGAAACTTGCGGAGCGCGTGACGGCGGTCATGACCTCCCCGGCCTTCGCGGTGGACGTGATGAACCACCAGCGCGACCTGGCGCGCCCGCCTGCGGATTACGGCCTGCCTGCGCAGTTGAAGACGACCTGGTACTCGGTGGCGCGCCGCGCGCAGGTCCTGCGCCGCGACCCTGCGTATGCGGCGGTTTTCGAGGGCGGCGAGATCGTGCTCGGCGCCGACTGGCCCACCGTGGAATGGATGCTGAAGCAGCGCGTGTTCTCGCTGGAGGACGCCGCGGCCCGGCAGACCGGCCTCGACCGCGCCGAGCTCCAGCGCCACCTCGACCAGCTCATCCATGCGGGCGTGCTCGTTGAAACCGAGATGCGTTAGCCGCGCGGCCGGCGCAGTGCTGGCCGCCGTGGTTGCGCTGGCCCAGGCACAGGCGCCGGATTCCGCGAGCCTCGCCGGCAGGCTGCCGCGCACCGAGGCCGTGCCCGGCGGCGTCGTCGCGATTCCGATCGAAGGCCCGCCGGATGCGGAGCCGGTCGTCACGCTGGACGGCGCCCGCGCGATGGTGCTGAAGGACGCGGACGGCTGGCTCGCGATCGTCGGCATCCCGCTCTCGGCCAGGCCCGGCCGCCATGAGCTGGTCGTCGGGCGCGCCGGCGCCACTGCACGCATCGGCTTCGACGTCGCCGCCAAGGAGTACGCCGTGCAGCGCCTCAAGGTGCCGCCCGCGCAGGTGGACCTTTCGAAGGAGAACCTCAGGCGCGTCGAGGACGAGCGCCTGCGGATCCGCAAGGCGCTGACCACGTACACGGCCAGCGCCCCGCAAACGCTGCGCCTGCTGCAGCCGACCGAAGGCCCGCGCTCGAGCTCCTTCGGCCTGCGCCGGTTCTTCAACGAGCAGGCGCGCAACCCGCACACCGGCATGGACATCGCCGCGCCCACCGGCAGCGCGGTGCGGGCGGCGGCCGCGGCCACCGTCGTCGATGTCGGGGACTACTTCTTCAACGGCAACACCGTGATCCTCGACCACGGCGCCGGACTGGTGACCATGTATTGCCACCTCAGCCGGGTGCTGGTGAAGCCGGGCGACCGCCTGGCCGCAGGAGATCCGATCGGCGCGGTAGGCGCCACCGGCCGGGTCACCGGTGCGCACCTGCACTTCGGCGTCACGCTGAACGGAACGATGGTCGACCCGGAGCTCTTCCTGCCGGCGCAAGGCGGCATGACCGAGTAGCGAATTCCGGCCATTACCCGGGAATTTTCTGCGACCGGGTTAACGATAACGCACCCCGCCCCGCCAGCCCGGCGGCGCCCTGCGTCACACTGAATGCGGTAGCGACAGGGCGCCCTCACCATGCCTCACGCGCTGAAGTCAGCGCTGGTCATCGCACTGTGCATCGCGCTGCTCATGAGCGCGATCAGCGGCACCGCGCGCTTCTACCTGCTCGAAAGCTACGTCAGCCTGGAGCGCGAAGCCACCGAACGCACCGCCGCCGGCCTGCGCCGCGCCTGGCAGGAGGAGCTGGCGCAGCTCGAGGCGTCGGTCCGCAACTACGCGGTCTGGGACGACATGTACGAGTTCGTGCGCCGGCCGAACATCCCATTCGTGCAGAGCAGCCTCGCGTCCACGTCGATGTCGAACCAGTGGGTCGACACGGTGCTGGTGGCCGACCACAAGGCCGAGCCCGTCTTCTGGCGCAGCTTCCGCGATCCCGGCAATCGCGGCTTCCCGGATGCCCGGCTGCTGATCGCGGACCTGCCGGCCGGCGTGCTCGCGCTCGACTCGCCGGCGCTGCCGGGGCCCCGCGTTACCGGCATCCTGCCGCGGCAGGGCGGCGCGATGCTGGTCTCGATCACCCGCATCCTGCCGACCAACGGCAATGCGCCGGCTCGCGGCACGTTGCTGTTCGGCCGCGCGCTGGACAGCCTGGTCCTGGAGCGCCTGAGCGCCGCAGCCGGCATCAGTGTCTACGGCATCGTGCCCGACGATCCCGCGCTGCCCGATGCGGTGCGCGCGGCGGCCGGGCAGCCGCGCAACGGGCCGGAGGCGCTGACGGTCATCGAGGGCGAGGATCGCACGGCCACGCACCTGATCATCCCGGACATCACCGGGTCCGCCGCGCTCGTCCTGAGGGTGACCGAGCCCCGGCGGGTGTTCGTGCGCGGCCTCGAGACCATCAATTACCTCGTCTATGGCGCGTTCATCATGTGCCTGCTGTTCGGCCTGATCGCGCTGCTGCTGTGGCTGCGGTTGACGCGGCACTGGGCGCAGCGCAACGAGAGCGAGGCGCGCTACCGCGCGGTCGTCGCGCAGGCCAGCGAAGGCATCGCGCTCGTCGATCCCGCCACGCTCGCGATCCTCGAGGCGAACCAGGCGTTCCTCGACAACGCGGGCTACGCGCGGCTGCCCGGAGCGGGGCTGAACCTCGCCGACGTGTTCCCGCCCGGACCGGTGAACACGCCGGCACTGACCCGGGGACTGCTGCCCGGCGACCGCCCGGTGGAACTCAAGCTGCGCACGCGTGGCGGCGAGACCGCGGACGCGGAAGTCACGACCAGCGTGATCACCTACCAGGGCCGCGAGGTGTTCTGCCTGGTGATGCGCGACGTGACTGCCCGCAAGGCCGCCGACGCGCGCCTGCGCGCCAGCGAACGGCGCCTGGAGCACCTCGCGCACCACGACCCGCTGACCGACCTGCCCAATCGCCTGTTCCTGGTGTCCTGCCTCAGGCGCGCGCTGGCGCAATCCGAGGCGACCGGCACGCCGCTCGCGCTGCTGTTCCTCGACCTCGACCGCTTCAAGCTCATCAACGACTCGCGCGGCCACGAGACCGGCGATGCGCTGCTCAAGGAGGTGGCGCGGCGGCTGAAGGCCGCGGTCGCCCAGGGCCACATCGTCGTGCGCATGGGCGGCGACGAGTTCGTGGTCGTCGTGCCGGATGCGTCGGACGCCGGCGCCGTGGAGCAGCTCGGCCAGCGCATCCTCGAGTCGCTGAGCCAGCCCTTCCCGCTCGGCGACCTGCAGCTCCAGGTGACCTGCAGCGTCGGCATCAGCATCTATCCGCGCGACGCCGCGGACATCTCCACGCTGGTGCGCAGCGCCGACACGGCGATGTACCACGCCAAGGAAAAGGGCCGGAACAACCTGCAGCGCTACCATGCCAGCCTGAATGCGCGGGTCAGCGACCGCGTGCAGCTGGAAGCGAGCCTGCGCGCGGCCGTCGACCAGGACCGGCTGCAGCTCGTGTACCAGCCGCAGTTCGACCTGCGCACGGGGCTGATCATGGGCGTGGAGGCGCTGCTGCGCTGGCGCGACGAGAACGGCGCGCTGCGCAGCTCCGACCGGATCCTGCAGGTCGCCGAGGAAACCGGTCTCATCGTCCCGATTGGCGAATGGGTGCTGCGCGAAGCCTGTCGCGTGCGCCGCGACTGGCGGGAGGGGCTGGTGGGGGACTTCCGCATGGCGGTCAACCTGAGCCCCAGCCAGCTGCGGCGGCCGGAATTCATCACGCGGCTGCGCGCGGTGCTGGCCGAGACCGGCCTCGCGCCGCAGCTGCTGGAGATGGAGCTCACCGAGAGCGCATTCATGCAGCATGCCGGCGAGGAAGCGCAGCCGCTGAACCAGCTGCGCCAGCTCGGCATTGGCGTCGCCGTGGACGACTTCGGCATCGGCTATTCGTCGCTGTCCTACCTCAAGCACTTCCCGGTGACCAAGCTCAAGATCGACCGCTCCTTCATCCGCGACCTGGCCACCGATCCGAACGACGCCGCCATCGTGCGCGCCATCCTGGCGCTCGCGCAGTCGATGAAGATCCCGGTGTGCGCCGAGGGCGTGGAAGCCGCCGGCCAGGTGGAGTTCCTGCTGGAGCACCGCTGCGAATACGCGCAGGGCTTCTTCTTCGCCGAGCCGATGGACGAGGAATCCTGCCTGATGCTGCTCGCGGGGACCGCAGACGGGTCGGTGACCGTACGCCTGCGGCCGTCGCAGACCTCGGGGCAGCGCCAGCGATGAAAAAGGCCCGGGAGTCGCCTCCCGGGCCTTGTCGTTCGAGCCGTAGAGCCTTGCGGCTTTACATGTCCATGCCGCCCATGCCGCCCATGCCGCCGCCGCCCATCGGCGGGTGCTCGTGCTCCTCCTTCGGAGCCTCGGCCACCATCACCTCGGTGGTCAGCAGCAGGCCCGCCACCGACGCCGCGTTCTGCAGCGCCAGGCGCGTGACCTTGGTCGGGTCCAGGATGCCCATGTCGATCAGGTCGCCGTACTCGCCGGTCGCGGCGTTGTAGCCGAAGCTGCCCTTGCCGTCGCGGACCTTGGCGAGCACGACCGAACCGTCCTCGCCGGCGTTCTGCACGATCTGGCGCAGCGGCTCTTCGATCGCCCGCGACAGGATGCGGATGCCGACGTTCTGGTCCTCATTGGCGCCGGTGAGCTTGTCGAGCGACTTCTGCACGCGCACCAGCGCGACGCCGCCACCCGGTACCACGCCTTCCTCGACCGCCGCGCGGGTTGCGTGCAGCGCGTCCTCGAGGCGGGCCTTCTTTTCCTTCATCTCGATCTCGGTGGCCGCGCCGACCTTGATCACGGCGACGCCGCCGGAGAGCTTCGCGACGCGCTCCTGCAGCTTCTCCTTGTCGTAGTCGGAAGTGGCCTCGTCGATCTGGCGGCGGATCTGCTCGATCCGGCCCTTGATCTCGGAGGACTTCCCGGCGCCGTCGATGATCGTCGTGTTCTCTTTCTCCGCGACGATCTTCTTGGCCTTGCCGAGGTCGTTGAGCGTCGCCTTCTCGAGCGACAGGCCGACTTCCTCGGCGATCACGGTGCCGCCGGTCAGGATCGCGATGTCCTTCAGCATCTCCTTGCGGCGGTCGCCGAAGCCCGGCGCCTTGACCGCGCAGACCTTGACGATGCCGCGGATGGTGTTGACCACGAGCGTCGCGAGCGCCTCGCCCTCGACGTCCTCGGCGATCACCAGCAGCGGCTTGCCGGCCTTGGCGATGCCCTCGAGCAGCGGCAGCATCTCGCGGATGTTGGAGATCTTCTTGTCGTAGAGCAGCACGTACGGGCCCTCGAGCTCGGCCGTCTGGTTCTGCGCGTTGTTGATGAAGTACGGCGACAGGTAGCCGCGGTCGAACTGCATGCCCTCGACGACTTCGAGTTCGTTCTCGAGGCCCGAGCCCTCCTCGACCGTGATCACGCCTTCCTTGCCGACCTTCTCCATGGCGTCGGCGATCTTCTTGCCGATGGCTTCGTCGCTGTTGGCCGAGATCGTGCCGACCTGGGCGATGGCCTTCGAGTCCTTGCAGGGCTTGGAGAGCTTCTTCAGCTCCTCGACCGCCGCCGTCACGGCCAGGTCGACACCGCGCTTGACGTCCATCGGGTTGATGCCCGAGGCGACGGCCTTCATGCCCTCGCGGATGATCGCCTGCGCGAGCAGGGTCGCCGTGGTCGTGCCGTCACCGGCTTCGTCGGAGGTCGAGGAGGCGACTTCCTTGACCATCTGCGCGCCCATGTTCTCGAACTTGTCCTTGAGCTCGATTTCCTTCGCGACCGAAACGCCGTCCTTGGTGATGGTCGGGGCGCCGAAGCTCTTCTCGAGCACGGCATTGCGCCCCTTGGGGCCCAGCGTCGCCTTGACGGCGTTCGCGAGCAGGTTGACGCCGCGCACCATGCGGGTGCGTGCGTCGTCGGAGAATCTGACTTCCTTGGCTGCCATGTTTGCGATGTCCTCTGGATTACTTTTCGATGACGGCCATGACGTCTTCCTCGCGCATCACGAGGAGCTCGTCGCCATCCACCTTGACTTCGGTTCCGCTGTACTTGCCGAACAGGATCCTGTCGCCGACCTTGAGGTCGAGTGGACGGACGCTGCCGTTCTCCAGGATCTTGCCTTTGCCGACGGCCATGATCTTGCCGCGGATCGGCTTCTCGGCCGCGGTGTCGGGAATCACGATGCCACCGGGCGACTTGCGCTCTTCATCTTCGCGCTTGACGATCACGCGATCATGAAGCGGACGGATCTTCATGGGTCATCTCTCCTGTCAGGATCTGTGGTCTTGGATCGGGCCCGGGGGCTCAACCGGTGCTGTTAGCACTCACCCCGGTCGGCTGCTAATGATAGGGATCGGCCCTCCGATTTCAAGCACCGATCACGCGCGGCGGGGGCTTGAACTTAACTTATTGATTCTTATAGCGTGATGAGGATGCCACGGGCTGTCTTCGGCATCCGGTTTCTGGATTTCCGGCGCTGGGCCAAGACAAGCGGCCGATCGGCCGCTAACCTCTCGGCGCCACGGTCCCTTTTCGGTCACGAGGAATCCCGGGAATGACGAGTTTCAGGACTGCCCTGATCGCGCTGTGCCTCGCCCTGCCCCTGCCCGCCGCGGCCCAGGGGCTGCTCGGGCCGGCCAGCAACCAGGACCAGTTCCTGCCGGTGGACGAAGCCTTCCGTTTCGGCGCCAGCGCCGACGGCGGCGCCCAGGTGGCGCTCGACTGGCAGATCGCGCCGGGCTACTACCTCTACCGCCACCGCGTCTCGGCGAAGACGGAGACCGAGGGCTTCTCCCTTGGCGAGGTCGCGCTGCCGGCCGGAAAGAAGAAGACCGACGAGTTCTTCGGCGACGTCGAGGTGTATTACGACGCGCTCGCGGCGACGGTGCCGGTCCTGCGGCCCGAGGGCGGTTCGGCCTTCGACATTGCGGTCACCTACCAGGGCTGCGCCGACGCGGGGCTGTGCTATCCGCCCGTCACGAAGACCGTCTCGATCGAGCTGCCGCCGCCCGGCACGCCGCCGCGCTCCGAGGCGCCGGTCATGGTGGCGGAACAGGACCGGCTTGCCCGCCTGATCGCCGACGGCGGCCTGCTGGTGGTGATGGCCACCTTCTTCGGCTTCGGCCTGCTGCTCGCCTTCACGCCCTGCGTGCTGCCGATGATCCCGATCCTCTCCGGCATCATTGCCGGCCAGGGCGCCGCCGCCACGCCCTCGCGCTCCTTCCTGCTGTCGCTGACCTACGTGCTCGGGATGGCCGCGACGTACACGATCGCGGGCGCCGCCTTTGCCGCCGCCGGCCAGCAGGCGCAGGCCTTCTTCCAGCAGCCCTGGATCATCATTCTTTTCGCGGGACTGTTCGTCGTGCTCGCGCTGGCGATGTTCGGGCTCTTCGACCTCAAGATTCCCGCCGCGCTCGAGACGCGGCTCGCGGCCGTGTCGGGCCGGCAGAAGGCCGGCAGCTTCGTCGGCACGGCGATCATGGGCGCGCTGTCGGCGCTGGTCGTCACCGCCTGCGTCGCGCCACCCATGGTCGCGGCGCTCGCGGTGATCGGCCAGACCGGCGACGTGCTGCGCGGCGCGCTCGCGCTGTTCGCCATGGCCATGGGCATGGGCGCGCCGCTCTTGCTGGTCGGCGTCGCCGGCGGGCGCTTCCTGCCGCACGCCGGGCCGTGGATGACGGCGATCAAGACGCTGTTCGGCGTGCTGTTCCTCGCGGTCGCGGTGTGGATGCTGGAGCGCATCCTGCCGGGGCCGCTGACGCTCGCGCTGTGGGCCCTGCTGGTGATCGTCGCCGGTTACTACTTCGGCGGCTTCGGCCGCGGTGCGCCGGGCGACGCGGCCATTCGCCTGCTCACGCGCGGCGCCGGGCTCGCCGCCATCGTCTGGGGCATCCTCATGCTGGTCGGCGCCGCCGCGGGCGGGCACGATCCCCTGCAGCCGCTGCGCGGCGCATCGCTGCCGGGTTTCGGCGGCAGCGCCGCTGCCCGTAGCGCCGAGGCGCTGCCGTTCGTGAAAGTGGCGAGCGTCGAGGAACTCGACCGTGAACTCGCGGCAGCGCAGGCGGCCGGCAAGCCCGCCATGCTCGATTTCTATGCGGACTGGTGCGTGTCCTGCAAGGAAATGGAGAAATACACGTTCTCGGTCGCCGCGGTGCAGCAGGACCTCGCCGGTTTCGCGCTGCTGAAGGCCGACGTCACCGCCAACAACGAGGCCGACCAGGCGCTGCTGCGCCGCTTCGGCGTCTACGGCCCGCCGACCACCGCCTTCTTCGGCACGCATGGCCGCGAATGCCGCCCGTTCCGGCTGGTGGGCTTCGTCAAGGCCGACGATTTTCGCGCGCATCTGGCGCGCTTCGCCCGCGAGTGCTGACCATGCGCGGGGGCAGCCGGCACGCGATCGTCGTTGCCGTCGCGCTTGCCGCCGGCATCGCCGCCTTCCTGGTCAGCCGCAAGCTGCTCGAACCGGAGCCGGCGCCGCCGCCGACGCTGCAGCCCGCCGTCATTCCGGATCTGCGCCCGGATATCACGCTGGCCGACCGCGACGGCGTGCCCAGGGCGCTGTCGGAGTGGGATGGCAAGCCGCTGGTGATCAATTTCTGGGCCACCTGGTGCGCGCCCTGCCGGCGCGAGATCCCGATGCTGAACGCGCTGGCGCGCGACAAGGCTGCCGCGGGTTTCGAGGTCATCGGCATCGCCATCGATTTCCGCGACGCGGTGCTCGAGTTCCTCGAGACCACGCCGCTGGAATACGCAGTGCTGATCGGCGAGCAGGACGGCATGGATGCGGCGCGCGCCTTCGGCATGGCGACCGTCGGCCTGCCATTCACGGCCTTCACCGACCGGCAGGGCCGGATCGCGACCCTCCATGTCGGGGAGTTGCACCGGCCGCAGGCGGAAGTCATCCTGTCGGCGGTCGAAGCCCTCGATGCCGGCGGGATCGACATGGCCACCGCCCGTCAGCAGATCCGGGACGGTTTGGCGAAACTGCCCCCCGATTCCTGAGCCCAGAAGTTGAAGTAGTGCGCCATTTCGGCGCCGTTCAACGCTTTTAGCAGCATCATCCGGGCATAATCTGGACAAACCGACCCGGCTCGGGTTGAATGTCCCTCCACCTCTGGCGGGGATACGGGGGAACAGGGGCCAATGCGCCGGATCCTGCTCGTCAACGGGCCCAACCTCAATCTGCTCGGTCGCCGTGAGCCCGGCTATTACGGTGACGTGACGCTTCCCGCGATCGAGGAGCGCCTCGGCCGGCAGGCTGCCGCCCGTGGCGCCCGCCTGGAGACTTTCCAGAGCAACGCCGAGCACGAACTGGTGGACCGGGTGCAGGCCCTCGCCGGGGATCCGGTGGATTTCGTGATCCTGAATCCCGGCGCCTTCACGCACACCAGCATCGCGCTGCGCGACGCCCTGCTGGCGGTCGCCGTGCCGTTCATCGAGGTGCACCTGTCCAACGTGCACGCGCGGGAGCCATTCCGCCGGCACTCGTACTTTTCCGACATCGCGGCGGGCAGCATCGTCGGCCTCGGGGCGCAGGGCTATGAACTCGCGCTCGCCGCCGCGCTCGACCGCCTCGATCCGCCGTTCGGGGGGAACTGATGGATATCCGCAAGATCAAGAAGCTGATCGAGCTGCTCGAGGAATCCGGGCTCGCGGAGCTCGAGATCTCCGAGGGCGAGGAATCGGTGCGCATCGCGCGCTACGCGCAGGGCGCTCCGGCGGCGCCGCAGGCGCTGCAGGTCGCCATGCCGGCGGCTCCCGCCCAGGCTGCGGGCCCGGCCGCCGGAACCGCTGCCGCGCCGGCTCCCGCGCCGCCGGCGCGCGACGAGAGCCTGGTGACCGCGCCGATGGTCGGCACTTTCTATTCCTCCCCGGCTCCCGGCGCCAAGTCCTTCGTCGAGGTCGGCCAGGAGGTCCGCGTCGGCCAGGTGCTGTGCATCATCGAGGCCATGAAGATGATGAACCAGATCGAGAGCGAGCGCGCCGGCAAGGTCGTCGCCGTGCTCGCCAAGAACGGCGAGCCGGTGGAGTTCGGCCAGCCGCTGTTCGCGATCGAGTAAGGGAACGCCGGCACCCCGATGCTCGACAAGATCGTCATCGCCAATCGCGGCGAGATCGCGCTGCGGATCCTGCGCGCCTGCCGCGAGCTCGGCATCAAGACCGTCGCCGTGCACTCGACCGCCGACCAGAACCTCAAGCACGTGCTGCTCGCGGACGAGACCGTCTGCATCGGCCCGCCCGCCTCCAAGGACAGCTACCTCAACATGCCGGCGATCATCAGCGCGGCCGAGGTCACCGATTCCGTCGGCATCCACCCGGGTTACGGCTTCCTGTCGGAGAACGCCGACTTCGCGGAACGGGTCGAGAACAGCGGCTTCGTGTTCATCGGGCCGAAGAGCGAGACCATCCGCCTGATGGGCGACAAGGTCTCCGCGATCCGCGTCATGAAGGAGCACGGGGTGCCCTGCGTGCCGGGCTCCGACGGCCCGCTGCCGGCGGACATGGACGAATGCTTCCGCCATGCGCGCGACATCGGCTATCCGGTGATCATCAAGGCTTCCGGCGGCGGCGGCGGCCGCGGCATGCGCGTGGTGCACAGCGACGCGACGCTGGTGAACGCGATCAACGTTGCCAAGGCCGAGGCACAGGCGGCCTTCGGCAACGACATGGTCTACATGGAGAAATTCCTCGAGAAGCCGCGGCACATCGAGTTCCAGGTGATCGGCGACAATTACGGCAACGTGGTCTCGCTCGGCGAGCGCGACTGCTCGCTGCAGCGCCGCCGCCAGAAGATCATCGAGGAGTCCCCGGCGCCCGGCATCACCGCCAAGCAGCGCGAGGAGATGGGCGGGAAGCTCGTGGCCGCCTGCGCCGCGGTCGGTTACCGCAGCGCCGGCACGCTGGAGTTCCTGTACGAGGACGGCAACTTCTACTTCATCGAGATGAACACGCGCGTGCAGGTCGAGCACCCGGTCACCGAGCTGGTCACCGGCGTGGACATCGTCAAGCTGCAGCTGCGCATCGCCGCCGGCGAGCCGCTGCCGTTCCGGCAGCAGGACATCGTGCTGCGCGGCTGCGCGATGGAATGCCGCATCAACGCCGAGGACCCGAAGACCTTTGCGCCCTCGCCCGGGCCGGTGCGGCTGTTTCACGCGCCGGGCGGACCGGGGATCCGCGTCGACAGCCACCTGTACTCGGGCTACGCCGTGCCGCCGTTCTACGACTCGCTGGTCGCGAAGCTCATCACCTGGGGCGAGAACCGCGACACCGCGCTCGCGCGCATGAAGAACGCCCTGTCGGAGATGGTAGTCGAGGGCATCAAGACCAACGCGCCCCTGCACCAGGAGATCTTCGGGCATTCGGCGTTCCGACAGGGCGGGCTCGACATCCATTACCTGGAGCGGCGGCTCGGCCTGAAATAGCGTGCCGTTCCACCAGCTCGTGATCGACCTCGGCCGCGCGGATCCGGGCCCTGCGGAGCAGGCCTGCCTGGGGCTGGGCGCGATCGCGATCTCGCTGACCGATGCCGGCGATCACCCCGTGCTCGAACCTGCGCCCGGCGCGACGCCGCTGTGGCCCGAGGTCAGGCTGCAGGCCCTGTTCGGGCAGGACGCGGAGCCGCGCGTGCTGGCCGCCGTGCTGACCGCCATGCTCGGGCTTTCCGGCGGCGCGATCCGCATCGAGCAGCTTGCGGACCGGCAGTGGGAACGCGAATGGCTCAAGGACTTCCGGCCGATGCGCTTCGGACGCCGGCTCTGGGTCTGCCCCGGCGGCCAGCCCGCACCCGACCCGCAAGCCGTGGTGCTCGAACTCGATCCGGGCCTCGCCTTCGGCACCGGCACCCACGCGACCACGGCGCTGTGCCTCGAGTGGCTCGACGCGCAGCCGCTGGCCGGCCGGCGCGTGCTCGACTACGGCTGCGGTTCGGGCATCCTCGCGCTCGCCGCGCTCAGGCTCGGCGCGGCTTCGGCAACCGCGTTCGACATCGATCCGCAGGCGCTCACCGCCACGCGCGAGAATGCCAGTCGCAATGCGCTCGAGGACCGGCTCGCGGTCGCCGCAGCGCCGGCCGGGATCGGCGGCCCGTTCGACGTCGTATTGGCGAACATCCTGGCCGGACCGCTGGTATCGCTTGCGCCGGCGCTGGCCGGATACTGCGCGCCGCGCGCCGCGCTCGCGCTCGCCGGGCTGCTCGACGCGCAGGCGCCCGAAGTGGCGGTGGCGTATGGACCGTGGTTTGATATCGCACCCGCGGCGCGCCGCGACGGCTGGACGATGCTCGCCGGCTGCCGGCGCGCGGAGTAGCCGTGTACACGCAGTGCCCGAAATGCAGGACGGTCTTTCGCGTCACCGCCGAAGTGCTGCGCGCGGCACAGGGCGAGGTGCGCTGCGGCGTCTGCGCGACCACCTTCGATGCGCTCGCGAACCTGAGCGAGGAGCCCTTCAAGGCCGCCGCGGAACCGGAACAGACGCCCGACCCGGCGGACTCGATGACGGTCGAGGAGTTGCCCGCGCTCGAGGACATCGAGCTGTCGTCGGCCGGCGAAACCCAGGCGCCGGATGAAGCCGCAACCGCGGAAGCCGGGGCGGCGCCGGAGGACACGTCGCTCGAGTTCCACGGCGATGCCGGCGACCTCGACCGGCTGTTCGTCGTCGAGGAGGCCACGGTCGCGGAGTTCGACCCCGCTGCCATCGCCGCGCAACTTACCGCGGCCCGCGGGCCGCCGGCGGAGGACCCCGAGCGCACGGACGAGTACCCGATCCTGGTGCTCGACGAGCGCGACGAGCCGCCGGAGGCGGCCGGGGAGGAAGTCGTGCTGGAATCGGCGGCAACGGCCGATGAAGACCCGCCGGCGACGTCCGACAGCGCCTACACCGCGCCGCGCATCCTGATTCCGGAGGAGATGCGCGAGCGCCTCGCGGAGGAAGCGGCGGCACGATCCGCCCTGGCGACGGACTTCGGCGCGCAGGAGCCGGCATCCGGCGAGCGCCGCTGGCCCTGGGCCGCGGCAGCAGCCGCGCTGCTGCTGGTCCTCGTCGCGCAGGTCGTCCACAGCCAGCACGCATCGCTGCTGCGCCAGCCGGGCATCGGCCCGTTGCTGGCGCAGGTGTACGAAGTTCTCGGCCAGTCGCTGGCCATGCCCACCGACCTGTCCGCCTACGAGTTGCGCCAGTGGGGAGCCGCCAGCGACCCTGGCCAGCAGGGTCGCCTGCTGCTGCGGGCGAGCGTCGTCAACCGCGCCGCCTTCGCCCAGCCGTATCCGCTGCTGCGCCTGGCGCTGCAGGATCGCTTCGGCGCGACCCTGGGCGTGCGCGACATCGGACCCGGCGACTACCTGCCCGGGGAGACACGGTCGAAGCTGCTGGGGCCCGGCGAGCGTGCGGACGCCGAGATCCGCATCGTCGACCCGGGCCAGGAGGCCGTCGGCTTCGAGATGGACGTGTGCCTGCCCGTGGATGGCGGCGTGCGCTGCGCCAGCCAGATGGCGGCTGCCGCACAGTGAGGATCGGACCCTACGAACTCGCGGCGCCGCTCGCGCTGGCGCCCATGGCCGGGGTCACCGACCGCCCGTTCCGCCGGCTTTGCCGGCAGCTGGGCGCCGGCATCGCGGCGTCGGAAATGGTGACCGCGGATGTCCGGCTCTGGAATACGTCCAAATCGCGGTTGCGCATGGACCATCGCGACGAGCCCGAACCGCGGGTGGTGCAGATCGCCGGCTACGAGCCGTCGATGATGGCGGAAGCGGCGCGCCGCAACGTGGCCATGGGCGCGCAGCTCATCGACATCAACTTCGGTTGCCCGGCGAAGAAAGTGTGCAACCGGGCCGCAGGCTCGGCGCTCATGCGCGACGAGGTGCTGGCGCGCGCAATCCTGGCCGCCGTCGTCAAGTCCGCGGGCGTCCCGGTCACGCTCAAGATGCGCACCGGCTGGGATGCGGCCAGCCGCAACGCCGTCTCCATTGCGCGCATCGCCGAAGGCGAGGGTGTCGCGGCGCTCGCCGTGCATGGCCGCACGCGCGCGGATTTCTTTGCCGGCGAGGCCGAATACCACACGGTCGCGGCAGTCAAGCGTGCCGTTGCCATTCCCGTCTTCGTGAATGGCGACGTCGATTGTGTCGCCAAGGCATTGAAGGCGCTGGAACAAAGCGGCGCGGATGGCGTGATGATCGGCCGCGCCGCGCAGGGACGACCGTGGATCTTCCGCGAACTGCGCGCGGGACTCGCGGGAACGGAAGTTGCATCGCCTTCACTCGAGGAGGTCCGTGATATCATCACCTCGCACCTCGAGGCCCTTTACTCGTTCTACGGCGAGTCGCAAGGTGTCCGCGTGGCGCGCAAGCATCTCGGCTGGTACTGCCGGTTTCATCGCGAGATCGGACGATTGCCCGCCGGGTTGTTGACGACGGAAAGCGCAACGGAGCAGCTGTCGCTCGTCAGCGCATTCCTTTCGGGCATCCCGGGGCACGTCGCCCGCGCGGCCTGAGCGGTGAAGACAGGGCGACAGGCGGGGAACAGTTGGCATGACCGCAAAGAACAGGGCGTTGGCGTCGCGCCGTCCGCAATATTCCCGCCCGGTCAACGGGCATGCGCGCGAGATACCGCTGCGCGACCACACCGAGCAGGCGCTCAACTCCTATTTCGACAGCCTGGACGGCCACCGGCCGGGACGGCTGTACGAGCTGGTGATGCGCGAGGTCGAGTTGCCGCTGTTCCAGGCGGTGATGGACTACGCCCACGGCAACCAGAGCCGTGCCGCGAACATCCTGGGCATCAACCGCGGCACGCTGCGCAAGAAATTGCGCGAGTACGGGCTGTCTGCCTGAGCCGATGACGGCTCCGCGCGCCCGCCGGGCGCTGCTCTCCGTCTCCGACAAGTCCGGCATCGTCGAGTTCGCGCGCCGACTCGCGTCGCTCGGCTTCGAACTGCTCTCGACCGGCGGCACGGCGAAGGCGCTCGCCGCCGCCGGGCTGGCCGTGACCGAGGTTTCGGCCGAGACCGGCTTTCCCGAGATCATGGACGGGCGCGTAAAGACGCTGCATCCGAAGGTTCATGGTGCCCTGCTCGGCCGCGCGGGCGTGGACGATGCGGTCATGCGCGAACACGGCATCCGCCCCATCGACCTCGTGGCCGTGAACCTGTACCCGTTCGCCGCGACCGTCGCGCGGCCCGACTGCAGCTACCAGGACGGCGTCGAGAACATCGACATCGGCGGCCCGGCGATGCTGCGGGCGGCCGCCAAGAACCACGAGCGCGTGGCCGTCGTCGTGGACCCCGCGGACTACGCCGCGGTGCTCGAGGAAATCCGCGCCGGGGCGGTGTCGGAGGCGACACGCCGGACGCTGGCTGCGAAGGCTTACGCGCACACCGCGCAGTACGACGCCTCCGTCGCCGCCTGGCTGCGCCGGCAGCAGGGCGACGCGGGCTGGCCGCAGTCGCTCGCGCTCGGCTTCGTCAAGAAACAGGACCTGCGCTACGGCGAGAACCCGCACCAGGGCGCGGCCTTCTATGCCGATCCGCTCGCCGGCGACGCGGGCATCGCGGCCGCGATCCAGTTGCAGGGCAAGGACCTCTCGTTCAACAACATCGCCGACGCCGACACCGCGATCGAGTGCGTGCGCCAGTTCGCGGGCCCGGCCTGCGTCATCGTCAAGCATGCGAATCCCTGCGGCGTCGCCGTCGCCGCCGGCATCCTCGATGCCTACCTGCGCGCCCACGCGCCGGACCCGACCTCGGCCTTCGGCGGCATCATCGCCTTCAACCGCCCGCTCGACGCCGCCACCACGGCCGCGATCGTGGAGCGGCAGTTCGTCGAGGTGATCGCGGCTCCCGACGTGGATGCGGACGCGCTCGCTGCGCTCGCCGCGAAGCAGAACGTGCGCGTGCTGAAGACCGGGCCGCTGGCGATGGCCGCGCCCGCCGGGCTCGAGCTCAGGTCCGTGACCGGCGGCCTGCTCGCGCAGACCCGTGACGACGGCAGGGTGGGTACGGATGCGCTGCGCGTGGTGACGAAGCGCGCCCCGACCGCAGACGAGCTGGCAGACCTCGAGTTCGCCTGGCGCGTCTGCCGCCACGTGAAGTCGAACGCCATCGTGTTCGCCCGCGGCGGCGCAACCGTCGGCATCGGCGCCGGCCAGACCAGCCGCGTGGTCTCGACGCGGATCGCAGCGATCAAGGCCGCCGATGCCGGCCTGTCCGTCGCCGGCTGCGTGATGGCCTCCGACGCCTTCTTTCCGTTCCGCGACGGCCTGGATGCGGCCGCGGAACTCGGCGCGCGCGCGGTGATCCAGCCGGGCGGCTCGTTGCGCGACGCCGAGGTGATCGCGGCGGCCGACGAGCGCGGCATGGCGATGGTCTTCACCGGCATGCGGCACTTCCGCCATTGAGTGCCGGATGAAGGTCCTGGTCATCGGCGGCGGCGGCCGGGAGCACGCGCTCGCCTGGAAGCTGGCGCAGTCGCCGCGCATAAGCGAGGTGCTGGTCGCACCCGGCAATGCCGGCACCGCGACGGAACCGAAGTGCCGGAACGTCGCCGTGCCGGCGGCCGATGTCTCCGGCCTGGTCGCGCTGGCCCGCAGCGAGGGCATCGGGCTCACGGTGGTCGGCCCCGAGGGCCCGCTGGTCGCAGGCGTCGTGGACGCCTTCGAGGCGGCCGGCCTCGCCTGCTTTGGCCCGAAGCAGGCGGCCGCCCGCCTGGAGGGCAGCAAGCTCTTTACCAAGGAATTCCTCGCGCGGCACCGCATCCCGAGCGCCCGCTACTCGGCCTTCACGCGCGCGGACTTCGATCCCGCCGTCATCCGCGGGCAGCGCCCGCCGATCGTCGTCAAGGCCGACGGCCTCGCCGCCGGCAAGGGCGTCGTCATCGCGCAGTCCGCCGACGAGGCGATCCGCACGGTCGAGCAGATGTTCGCAGGCGCCTTCGGCGATGCCGGCAGGACCGTCGTCGTCGAGGAGTTCCTGGAGGGCGAGGAAGCGAGCTTCATCGTGATGGCGGACGGCGCGCACGTGCTGCCGCTCGCGACCTCGCAGGATCACAAGCGCCTGCTGGACGGCGACCGCGGCCCCAACACCGGCGGCATGGGCGCGTACTCGCCGGCCCCCGTGGTCACGCCCGCGCTGCATGCGCGCATCATGGGCGAGGTCATCGAGCCGACGCTCGCGGGACTTGCGGCCGAAGGCATGCCCTACACCGGATTCCTGTACGCGGGCCTGATGATCGCGCCGGACGGCACGCCGAACGTGCTCGAGTTCAACTGCCGCTTCGGCGATCCCGAGACGCAGCCCATCCTCGCGCGCCTGACCAGCGATCTGGCGGAACTCTGCCAAGCCGCCCTGGCCGGCCGGCTGCACGAGGTGCGCGCGGTCTGGGACCCGCGCGCCGCGCTCGGCGTCGTGCTCGCCGCCGCGGGTTACCCGGATGAGCCGCGGCTCGGCGATGCGATCGCGGGCCTTGCGGATGCCGCGTCGCTGCCCGGCAAGGTATTCCACGCAGGGACGAGGCAGGACGGCGACCGCGTGGTGACGGCCGGCGGGCGCGTGCTCTGCGCCGTGGGCCTCGGCGACGGCATCGCCGAGGCCCGGCGCGCGGCCTACGCGCTGGTCGACCGGCTGTGCTGGCGCGGCATGCAGTTTCGCCGCGACATCGGCTGGCGCGCCATCGCCCGGCGCTGAGCCTGGCTATAATTTCTGCATGAGCCGCATCCACCTGCGCCGCGCGCACGACCTGACGCCGAAGGCCGCGCGCACGCGCGTGAACCGCATGGCGGACGCGCTCGGCAGGAAGTTCGACGCGGAATGCAGCTGGGACGGCGACGTGCTCTCCATCGAGCACCCCAACGTCAACGGCACCGTGACCGTGGGCAGGAACGAGATCGTGGTCGAGGCGACGCTCGGATTCCTGCTGGCGATGTTCCGCGACCGCGTGGACGAGGAGCTGGTGCGCATCCTCGACGCGGAGTTTCCTGAAGCCGGCGCCTAATCCGCCGGCCGCACCAGCAGCGGCCAGTTCAGCGTGGATTCCACGTCGCGCAGGTTGCGCCGCGCCGGATGGAACACCAGGCTCCTGAGGATGCAGGCGCCCGCCTCGTCGAGCGAGGCGTTGCCGCTCGATTCCAGCAGTTCCGCCTTGCGCACGCGGCCGGTCTTCGCGACCGTGATGCGGTACTGGATCGTGACCATGGCGGTCTGGCCCCCGGGATAGCACTTGCGGTAGGCGGCGAGGATCGCGGCCTCGTCCGAGCGCGGGCGCGGCGGCTCGACCTCGGCGTCGTAGTGCCGGTTGTAGCTGAGGTTGAACTCGAGCGGCACCATCACCCAGGACTCGACCAGCGTCGTGCGCAGCCGCGCCGGGTAGAACTCCAGGCGCTCGGCCACGCACTGGGTCGCTTCGGTCATCCACGGCAGCATGCCGGCCGGGAGCTGGTATTCCTTGATCCTGCCGTCGGTGCCGACGCGGCCGATCAGGTTGACGCTTCCCTCCTTCAGGTTTTCGAGCGTCCACGGCGCGTGGCAGTAATCCACGACGCGGCGCAGGTCGCCGCGGAGCTCCGGCAGGCTGGGGAACGTCACCGGCAGCACCAGCTTCTCCGGCACGGGCTGTCCGTCCCGCAGCGCCGGCTGGTACTTCAGGCGCACGCCGACGCACTGTGCGGCGGCAGCCACGCGATCGTGCGTTCCGGGCGGCGCAGTCACGGCACTGGCGCGGCCGTCGGCGCCGACGACGACCGTGACCTCCACCGACCCGGTCAGCGGACCGCTGCGGGCGTGGACCTGGTAGCAATGAACCGCGGCATCGACGACGTCGCCCAGCGGTTGCGGCAGCCGCTCGCCGTCCTGCGCGTGCGCCATCGCGGCGAGCAAGGCGATGGCGGGCAACAGCGGGCGTGCGGCACCGGGCAGGCGCATGAGGATCACTCTGCCTCTAGGGCGCGCCTTGCGGCGGGCTCAGCTCGATCGGCATGGATACCGTGGATCTCACGGCCTGGCTGCCGCGCAGCAGCGGCTTGAACTGCAGCTTCTTCACGATGCACGCACCGGCCTTGTCGAGGCGGGGATCGCCGCCGGACTTCAGCAGCCTGACGTTGCGCGCGCGGCCATCCACGCCGACCGTAAACCGGAACACGGGCGTCTGGGTCGCAACCGTACTGGCCGGGTAGCAGTCATGATGCGCCCGGCGGATAGCCTCAGCGTTGGACCGGATCTCCGGCGAATGGAACTCCGGCGCCTTGCCCGAGGCGCGCACGATGCCCAGCGTGACGGGCATCGTCGTCTCGACGGCGGCGACCACGCCGTCAACCATTCCGGGCCGGAAACGCGAGTTCGCGAGCACGCAGCGGGCGGCCTGCTGCTGCCATGGCTCGGTGCCCAGCGCAAACTGCGGATCCGTTGCCGTGCCATCCGGCTGCACCACGAAGCGCACGACCACGACGCCTTCGCGACCCAGGCTCGCGGCGCCGTGCGGGTAGCAGTGCGACAGATCGGCCGAGTTCGGCTGCAGCATGGGCGCCACGATTCTCCGAGGTGCCCCGTCCTCGGACGCGAGAACGGGTCCCGCCGCGCTTGCGAATCCCGCCACCACAAGCATGCCGGGGCCCCAACACCGCCGACCCGCCATGGTCGATCTCCAATGCCGTGACACCATTACGCTAGCACGAGAGCGTGGCAGGGCGAGGTACCGGGACTTCGCCCAATCTGGCCGGAACGTGTGGTTTCGGCCATATGCGCCGGTCGCCGTGGCTGGCCGGGAGTCCCGATCAGCCGCCGGGCTGCGGCAGGATGATCACGCCCCAGTGCACGTGCAGGCGCGCGTGCCTGCCCTCGAGCATCAGCGGCTCGAATCGCAGCCGCTCGATGATGCAGTGGCCCAGGCGATTGGCGTCGCGCGGTGTCCCGGAATCGAGCACTCGCACGTTGCGCGCGCGGCCATCTTCATCCACGGAGAACTGGTATACGACGCGCTGCTCGGTGGTGATCTCGCCGGTCACGCACTGCCGATAGGCCGCGCCGAATTCCTCCGGCGACGAGCGAAGTCGTGCGGGCATCGATTGCCGCGGATTCAGCAGGTCCTGACCCACTTCGGTCCATGACTTCAGCGGGATCTCCGCAATCGCCTGCACGGCAACCCCGTCCTGAACGCCCGGCTCGAAGCGCATGGTCTTGATGACGCAGGTTGCCCAGCGCTGCACACGGTTCTTCGCCCAGGGCTTCGCCTTCATCGTCGCCAGCAACGGAACATCGACGTTCAGGACCCGCCCGTCGGCGCCGATCGTCGCGACCGCGACGACTTCGAGATCCCCGATCTGTTGTCCGTCGATATTCGGTTCCTTCAGCTTCATGTAGCAGGGACGTGTGTCGCCAATCTCGACGGCGCGCGGCCCCGCGCTTTCCTGCGCCCATGCAGGCTGTGGGATGGCGGTCAACGCCACAAGGCCGTACAACATATCGCGCACCACGGTCAGCATCCGGCCATGCTTGAGCACAGTTCGCACCTCTCGCCGGCCGCATGGCGGTTCATGGCTGCGGAGGTATGGTGACCGTCCACCACACCATCTTGACGTCAACCCGCTGGCCCCGGTAAACGGCCGGCTCGTACCGTAACCAGCGGGTAAGGCACCGGGCAACGTCATCCACCTTGCGCGAACCGCTGCTGACGGCGACCTGCGCACCCACCACACGTCCTTTCTTGCTCACGGTGAGCGACAGCTTGACGTCGCCGCCTTCCTTCATCTTTGCGGACCGGCAGTGCCCCATCGCCTTCGCCAGATCCGGTTCACCAGTCAGCAGCCTTGCCGGCTGCAACGTTGCATTCAGGTCGTCCTCGGGCCGGGCGAACCTGATGGGCAGCGTCACCCAGGACGCTTCCGCCCGGCCGTCGCGGGTCGCGGGATCGAGCTGCAGGCTGCCGACGATGCAACGAACGGCGGCCCGCATCTCCTCGGTCAGGTTCGGCGGCATCTCGATCTGTTCCACCGCGCCGGTCGCTGCGACCATGACATAGACACGCACATCCATGCGTTCGATCGACCGCGGGTAGCAGCGCTCCTGCACGCGCTCGTCCGGAAGGCCGCGCAGGCGCGGCGGCACCTGCCCGCGGCTGCGATAGGCTCGCACCGCCCAATTGATTTCTGCTGCCAGCCGTTCCGCCTCGGCGATCGCGGCGTCGTTCAGGTCCGCCCTGATGGACTCCAGAGATTCGCGGTCTTCCGGCCTGGCTTCCAGCTGGCGCGACAGTTCCCGTGCCAAGCAGGTCGAATAGGCGGTCACACTCGCATCGAACTCCCTAAAGGCATCCTGTGCCTGCCGCATCTCGGTTTCCGTTGCCTTGCTTCCGTCCGGAATCGCCAGCTGCGTGCTGGGCATTTTGCAGGCGAGTCCGAACGCATTGCGCGCCTCGGCGGTATCGGAAGCGCTGCCGGCCTCGGCCGACACTGCCGGCGAAGTCACCAGGGTCCACAGCAGCAATGCGGCTGCGTTCATGCCGGGAAATGTTCGGTCACAACCAGGCAGCAATGGCGAGCTCAGGATCTCGCGCGTCGCTCCTCTCTGGCCAAATCCACCGCCCGCCAAAGGTACCACGACGCGGTGGTCCGGTATGGCGCCCAGACCTCGCCGTGGCGGGCGAGCGCCTTCGGCTTCGGCAGCGTGCGCTTGCCATAGGCGATGCGATAGCCCATGCGGATGCCGTAATCGTCCACCGGCAGCACGTCCGGCCGTCCCAGCGTGAACATCAGGAACATCTCCACCGTCCAGCGCCCGACGCCGCGCGCCTCGACGAGACGTTCGATGATCGCCTCGTTGTCCAGGCGGGCGAGCGCGCGCCGCGGCGGGATGGTGCCGTCGAGCGTCTTCGCCGCGATGTCCTTGAGCGACGCCGCCTTGGCGCGCGAGAAGCCGCAACCGCGCAACTGCTCGTCGGGCGTCGCCGCCAGCAGTTCCGGCGGCGGGCAGCCGTCGAGCCCGTACAGCGCGTAGAAACGGCCGAGGATCGTCTGCGCGGCCTTGCCGGTGAGCTGCTGGTGCGCGACGGCGCGCACCAGGGCTTCGTACGGACTGCGCCCGCGGACCGGGGCGATGGCGCAGGGTTCGGCGCGGCGGATCAGCTGCGCCATCACCGGGTCGACCCGGCGCAGGTGGCGCAGCGCCTCCGTCATCCGCGCTTCATGGACTCGAAGAATTCCGCGTTGGTCTTCGTGTCCTTCATCTTGTCGAGCAGGAACTCGACCGCGGCCAGCTCGTCCATCGGGTGCAGCAGCTTGCGCAGGATCCAGATCTTGGCCAGCTCGTCCTGCGCCGTGATCAGCTCCTCGCGGCGCGTGCCGGAGCGGTTGATGTTGAAGGCCGGGAAAATGCGCTTCTCGGAAATCCGGCGATCCAGGTGGATCTCGCTGTTGCCGGTGCCCTTGAACTCCTCGTAGATCACGTCGTCCATGCGCGACCCGGTGTCGATCAGCGCGGTCGCGATGATCGTCAGCGAGCCGCCCTCCTCGACGTTGCGCGCGGCGCCGAAGAAGCGCTTCGGCCGCTGCAAGGCGTTCGCGTCCACGCCGCCGGTCAGCACCTTGCCGGAGCTCGGCACCACGGTGTTGTAGGCGCGCGCCAGGCGCGTGATGGAGTCGAGCAGGATCACCACGTCGCGCTTGTGCTCGACCAGGCGCTTGGCCTTCTCGATGACCATCTCGGCCACCTGCACGTGCCGGCTCGCCGGCTCGTCGAAGGTCGAGGCGACCACCTCGCCCTTGACCGTGCGCGACATCTCGGTCACTTCCTCGGGCCGCTCGTCGATCAGCAGCACGATCAGGTAGACGTCCGGGTGGTTCCAGGTGATCGAGGTCGCGATGTTCTGCAGCAGCATCGTCTTGCCGGCCTTCGGCGGCGAGATGATGAGGCCGCGCTGGCCCTTGCCGAGCGGCGCCATCAGGTCGATCATGCGCGCCGTCAGGTCCTCGGTGGAGCCGTTGCCGCGCTCGAGCTTGAGGCGCTTGGTCGGGTGCAGCGGCGTCAGGTTCTCGAACAGCAGCTTGTGCCGCGCGCTCTCCGGCGTGTCGAAGTTGATCTCGCCGACCTTCAGCAGCGCGAAATAGCGCTCGCCGTCCTTGGGCGGGCGGATCAGTCCTGAAATCGAGTCTCCGGTGCGGAGGTTGAAGCGGCGGATCTGGCTGGGGCTGACGTAGATGTCGTCGGGGCCGGCGAGGTAGGAGCTGTCGGCGGAGCGGAGGAAGCCGAAGCCGTCCTGGAGGATTTCGAGGACCCCGTCGCCGTAGATGTCCTCCCCGCCCCTCGCGTGCGCCTTCAGGATCGAGAAGATCACGTCCTGCTTGCGCTGGCGGGCCATGTTCTCGAGGCCCATGGATTCCGCCATCTGCACCAGCTCGTGCACCGGCTTGGCCTTGAGCATCGTCAGGCTCATGGCGTTGCGCTTCGCCGCAAGCTCCTCCGGCGAGATGATGTCGCCGTCCGGTCCCTCGGTCAGGTGGTCGTCGACCGGCAGGCCCTCGTTCCCGTGCCGCGGGCCGCCGCCGCCGCGGCGGTGGCCCTTCTGGCGGTTGCGCGCCTGGTTGCCGAGATAGCCCCTCACAGGTGCTGGTCCAGCAGGGCGGCGAGCTTGGTCTTGCCGACGAGGCCCACCTGCTGCGCCTCCGGAGCTCCGTTCTTGAACAGGATCAGCGTCGGGATACCCCGCACGCCGTACTTGATCGGGGTGTGGCGGTTGTCGTCGATGTTGAGCTTGGCGACGGTAACCCGGCCCGCGTAATCGCGGGCGATGTCGTCGAGGATGGGCGCGATGGCCTTGCAGGGGCCGCACCATTCGGCCCAGAAATCGAGCAGGACGGGGGTTTCGGACTTGAGGACGTCAGCCTCGAACGTCGCATCGGACGTGTGGACGATATTGCCGCTCACGCGGGACTTCTCCTGGTCTCTGGTTGATATGTGACGGGCGAACGCCCGATACGGCACAATACTTGGCGCGGTAGGGGGCGGATGTTGCGGGAAACCGCAGGTGTCAGGTGCCTTTGTAGCGCCTTGGAGGCCATTTTTCAAGTGATGAGCGTCATAATGGAAGTCCGGTGACCCAGCAGTATTCCGACCTTTCCTTCACCGGCCTGCACCTGCCCGAGTCCGTCGCCCGCGGAATTGCCGATGCCGGCTTCGAACGCTGCACCCCGATCCAGGCGCAGGCGTTGCCGCGCGCGCTCGCGGGCCTCGACGTCGCCGGCCAGGCGCAGACCGGCACCGGCAAGACCGCCGCGTTCCTGGTGGCGCTGTTCACGCACCTGCTGCGCTATCCCGCGGCGCCCGACCGGCCGATCACCTCGCCGCGGGCGCTGGTGCTGGCGCCGACGCGGGAACTTGCGATCCAGATCCACAAGGACGCGGAACTGCTCGGCCAGTACACCGGGCTCGTGCTCGGCCTCGCCTTCGGCGGCGTGGACTACGACAAGCAGCGCCGCGCGCTGCAGGCCGGCGTGGACGTCCTGATCGGCACGCCCGGCCGCATCATCGACTACTTCAGGCAGCACGTTTTCGACCTGCGCCACGCGCAGGTGATGGTGCTGGACGAGGCCGACCGCATGTTCGACCTCGGCTTCATCAAGGACATCCGCTACCTGCTGCGCCGGCTGCCAGATCCCGAGCGGCGCCTGAACCTGCTGTTCTCCGCCACCCTCTCCCACCGCGTGCTCGAACTGGCCTACGAGCACATGAACGATCCCGAGCTGATCCGCATCGAGCCCGAGCGCATCACCGCCGAGCGCGTGCGCCAGGTCATCTACTACCCGGCGATGGAGGAGAAGGCCTCCCTGCTCGTGCACCTGATGCGCACCGGCGCCGCCACGCGCACGCTGGTGTTCGTCAACACCAAGCGCCTGGCCGAGCGGCTCGAGCGCCTGCTGCGCGCGAACGGCATCGTGGCCGCGACCATGTCCGGCGACGTGCCGCAGCGCAAGCGCATGCGCATGCTGCGCGAGTTCCACGAGGGCAAGGTCGCCGCGCTGGTCGCGACCGACGTCGCCGCCCGCGGCCTGCACATCCCGGACGTCAGCCATGTCTTCAATTACGACCTGCCGCAGGACCCCGAGGATTACGTGCACCGCATCGGGCGCACCGCGCGCGCCGGCGCCGCGGGCGATGCGGTCAGCTTCGGTTGCGAGCAGTACGTGGTTTCGCTGCCGGACATCGAGGACTTCCTCGGCCATCGCATTCCGGTCGGCAGCTTCGATCCGGCCGCGCTGCCGGAACTGAAGCCCGCACATTACGCGCCGCGGTCGTTTGGCGACGAGGAAGAGGACGGCCCGCCGCCGGTACACGGCCGCAGGCCCGAGCAGGGCCGGCACGGCGGTCGCGGTCACGGCGGCGGCTCCGGCGGATCCGGCCAGGCCGCGGGATCGTCGGCGCCAGCCAAGCGCCGCCGGCGCCGGCGCCACGGCAAGGGCCGGCCGGACGGCGCGCCTCAGGCGCCGGGCGGCTGAGCGGCCCGTTCCCGGTCGAGCCCCGCAGCCAGCTCGTGCACCGAATCCACTCCCGGGACTTCCGCCGGCGCGCGCGGCGGCGCATGGCGGACGGGCTTGCGGATCGCGTAGACCCAGCGGATGCCGTGCCGGCGCGCGGACTCGAGCACCGGCACGGTGTCGTCCGCGAACAGCGTGCGGCCGCGGTCGAAGGACTCGCGGGCCTCGAGGTGCTCCCAGTACTGCGCGAGTTCCTTCGGCGCGCCGAGTTCGTGCGCGCTGTACACGGCGTCGAAATGCCGCCGCACCCCGAGGTGCGCATCCTTGATCGCGAGTATCTCCGGGTGCGCATTCGTCACCAGCACCACGCGCCGGCCGCTGGCGCGCACGCGCGCGACGAAAGCGCGCGATTCCGGCAGCCAGGCGATGCGGTGGCGGGTCGCGCGCTTGAGCGCCACGACGTCGAGCGCGAGCGCCCGGCTCCAGTAGTCCACGCAGTACCATTCGAGCGTGCCGCGCGTCGCCTCGTGGATCGGGCGCATGCGGCGGTGCGCCTCGTCCACCGAGATGCCGTTGCTCTCGGCGTAGCGCCGGGGCAGGACCTGCTGCCAGAAATGGATGTCGCAACCGAGGTCGAGCACGGTGCCGTCCATGTCGAGCAGGACGGTGTCGATCGCGGACCAGTCCGGGGAATGGCCGTTCAGCTTCACGCGCCTATGATATAGGACCGGACATGGCCGATAACCTCTCCCGGTTGCTGCCCGAGGTGATCGCGATCGCCCGCGAGGCCGGGCGCACGATCCTCGAGGTGTACGAATCGTCCTATACCGTCAAGGAGAAGGACGATCGCTCGCCGCTGACCGAGGCAGACCTGCGCTCGGAGAAGCTGATCCTGGCCGGCCTCAGGCGCATCGCACCGGAGGTCCCCGTGCTCTCCGAGGAGACCGGCCAGGCGCCCTGGGCCACGCGCCGCAGCTGGAGCAGGCTGTGGGTGGTGGATCCGCTCGACGGCACCAGGGAGTTCATCGGCCGCAACGGCGAGTTTACGGTCAACATCGCGCTGGCGCAGGACGGGCGCGTGGTGCTCGGCGTGGTGCACGCGCCCGCGCTCGGGCGCAGCTACTTCGCCTGCGAGGGTGCCGGTGCCTTCCGCTCGGATGCGGCGGCCGCGGGCAGGCCGATCCATGTCGCGAAACGCGGACCCGGCCCGGTGCGCGTGGTCGGCAGCCGCTCGCACCGCGGCAGTTCGCTGGACGCGTTCCTCGAGCGCGTCGGGCCGCATGAACTGGTCGAGGTCGGCAGCTCCCTGAAGCTCTGCCTGGTCGCGGAAGGCGCCGCCGACGTCTATCCGCGTCTCGGCCCGACCTGCGAATGGGACACGGCTGCCGGGCAGTGCGTGCTCGAACAGGCCGGCGGCCAGGTGCTCACCCTGGAGGGCCGTCCGCTCGCCTACAACGCGCGCGAGGAGGTCCTCAATCCCTTCTTCGTCGGCTTCGCGGATCCGGACACCGACTGGCTCGCGTTGATGCGATGAGCTGGGAGCTGCTGGCCGCCGCCGCGTTCGCCGCCGCGCTCGGATTGTTCTGGCATTCGAGCCTGGCGGCGCGCGAGCTCGCGAACCGCGTCGCTGCCGAGACCTGCACGGAGGCGGGCGTGCAGATGCTCGACGGCACGGTCGCGATCCACCGCCTGCGGCTGGTGCGCGGCATGGATGCCCCGTTCGCCTGGCAGCGCATCTACGTGTTCGAGTACACGGAGGACGGCTACAGCCGCAAGCGCGGCTTCGTCGTCACTACCGGCGATTTGCTGGACTCGGTCGGGCTCGGGCCGCGCGCCGCATGAATCACCGGTCAGCCGTCGATCTGCACCTGCATTCGACCGCCTCGGACGGCATGCTTTCCCCGGCCGAGCTCGTCGCGCACGTGGCCGCCTGCGGCGTGCGCCTGATGGCGCTCACCGACCACGATACGGTCGCCGGCGTCGCCGAAGCGGCTGCGGCGGCGCAGGTGCATGGCATCGGCTTCGTCGCCGGCGTCGAGATTTCGGTGTCCTGGCGCGGGCGCTCGCTGCACCTGCTGGGCCTCGCCATCGACCCGGCGGCGCCCGCGCTCACAAGCGGGCTCGCCGGGCAGGTCTCGCTGCGCCTGCAACGGGCTGCGCGGATCGCGGAGCGCCTCGATGCCCGCGGCGCGCCGGGCCGCGAGGCGCTCGAGGCATTGCAGTCGCGGGGCGTGATTCCCACCCGCATGCATTTCGCGCGCGAACTGGTCGCGCTCGGGATCGCACCGGACCCGGGCGCGGCCTTCGAGCGCTGGCTGGGACGCGGCCGGCCTGGTCACGTGCGGGCGGACTGGCCGGAGCTCGCCGAGGCGACGCGGTGGATCCGGGCGGCCGGCGGCAAGGCCGCGATCGCGCACCCGATGCGCTATCCCCTCTCCGCCGGTGCGCGGCGCGAGCTGTGCGCCGAATTCGCCGCTGCCGGCGGCCATGGCATCGAGGTCGTCACCGGCGGCGGCAGCCCGAATCACCGCGAACAGGCGCTTTCCCTGGCGGTCCGCAGCGGCCTCGAGGGCTCGGTCGGTTCCGACTTCCACGACCCGGCGATTCCGTGGAATCCGCCGGGTCGATTGGCTAAGCTTCCCGGGTCGGTCCGCCCGGTGTGGCGGGGCGCTCCGTTCCCCGGCCTCGCGGCCGACCCCGAGACCGCATGACGGACGAAGACAAGGTCAACACCGAGCTGTTCGCGCGGATGCAGCGGCTGCGCGAACTGCGCATCGAGCACCGCGACCTCGACGACGTCATCTGCCGCCTTTCGATGGACATCTACGTGGATGAACTGCAGCTCCGGCGGCTCAAGAAGCGCAAGCTGATGCTCAAGGACCAGATCATGCGGCTCGAGAGCGAGCTGATCCCGGACCTCAACGCCTGATGAACGAGCTCGGCGCCTGGTTCGCGGGGCTGTACCAGCAGGCGGGCACTGCGCAGCTCGTCGTCCTGTTGCTGACCACTCTGGTCGTGGTCGTGGGCGTTGTCATGGGCCGTCGCTGGTACCTCGGCCGGCTGGAGAACGGCCATGGCGCCCGCGGCATCGTCGCCGAGGCGCTCGCGGTCGTCTCGCCCTTCCTCGCGGGCCTGCTCGTGGTCGGCATGGCGCGCGTCGCGCTGGCGCGCGCGGGCGACGCGACCGGCTGGCTCGACACCGCGTGGACGCTGCTGGCCACGCTGGCGCTCATCCGCCTGCTCGCCTTCCTGCTCAGGCTTTCGCTCGGCAAGGGCACCCGCATCAAGGCCTGGGAACTGCGCCTCACGCTGGTCATCTGGGCGCTCATCGCCATCCAGATGCTCGGCTGGGTGGACGCCATCGTCCGGGCGCTCGACTCGATCGGGCTCGCGACCGGTGCCACGCGCATCACCATCTGGTCGGTGCTGAAGGCCTTCGCGCTGGTCACGATCTTCGTCATCGTCAGCGTCTGGATCGCGCGCTGGATCGACCGCCGCGTCAACTCGGTGCAGGAGCTCGCCCCATCCACCCGCATCGGCATCGGCAAGTTCGCCTACGCCTTCCTGATCGCGCTCGGCATCCTGCTCGGGCTGCAGGCGGCGGGCGTCAACCTGACCGCGCTGACGGTCTTCTCCGGCGCCATCGGCCTCGGCCTTGGCTTCGGCCTGCAGGCGATCGCCGCGAACTTCGTCAGCGGCTTCGTGCTGCTGATCGACCGCTCGATCAAGCCGGGCGACGTGATCAGCTTCACCGGCGCGACCGGCACCAGCACGACCGGCTTCGGCTGGGTCGAGGAGCTGCGCGGACGCCACATCGTGGTGCGCGACCGCGACGGCGTCGCGACGCTGGTGCCGAACCAGAACGTGATCACCAACCCGCTGATCAACTGGAGCTACGGCCACCCGCGCGTGCGGCTGCGGCTGCCGGTGCGCATCAGCTACCAGGACGACGTGGAGCTCGCGCTCCGGCTGCTGCTCGAGGCCACCGAGCACCCGCGCATCCTGCGCGACCCGCCGCCGGTGTCGCGGCTGATGGAATTCGCCGACTACGGCATGGAGATCGAGGTGCGGTTCTGGATCGGCGACCCGGCCGAGGGCGTCAACAACGTGCGCTCCGACGTCAACCGCAGGATCTGGGCGCTGTTCCGCGGGCACGGCATCGTCATCCCGCCCGCGCAGCGCGAGATCCGCATCCTGGAGGGCGGGAAATCGGCGTCCGCGCTGGCGCCGCGCCCGACCGGCCCGATCGCGCCCACCACCGATCAGCAGGATTGATCGCGATACCGGAACGCGAGTACACGCTGGCCTGGGTCCGGAGTCCGGGCCCCGGCGGGCAGAACGTCAACAAGGTCGCGACCGCCTGCGAGCTGCGCTTCTTCGTGGGCGCCACCACGCTGCTCGACGAGGGCGGCAGGCGCAGGCTGCGCGCGCTCGCGGGGCGGCGCCTCACGCAGGCCGACGAGATCCTGATCGAGGCCCACCGGCACCGCTCGCGCGAGGCGAACCGGCGCGACGCGATCGGCCGGCTCGCGGAGCTGGTCGCGAAGGCGCGCCACGTGCCCAAGGCCCGCAAGCGCACCAAGCCCACCCGGTCGGCGCGGGCGGCAAGGCTTCAGGGCAAGAAAATCCGCAAGGAAATCAAGAAGCTGCGGTCGAAGCCTGCTTTCGACTGAGCATCCACGCCCCCAGCGCAGGCAACAGGATCATCGCCCCCAGCATGTTGACCAGGAACATGAAGGTCAGCATCAATCCGACGTCGGCCTGGAACTTGAGCGGCGAGAACACCCAGGTCGCCACACCGATCGCCAGCGTCACGCCGGTGAAGAAGATGGCGGCACCCGTCACGCGCAGCGCTCCGAGATAGGCCTGCTGCACGCTCTCGCCCCTGCGCAGGAACTCCTGCATGCGGCTGAACAGGTAGATCCCGTAATCCACGCCGATGCCGGCGCCGAGCGCGACCATCGGCAGCGTATTGACCTTGAGCCCGATGCCGACGAAAGCCATGACCGCATACACCAGGATCGAGACCAGCAGCAGCGGCACGATCACCATGATCGTGCCGATCACGCTCCTGAAGTTCACCAGGCACATGATGGTGACCGCCGCAAACACCCAGCCGAGGATCACGAACTCCTTGGCCTCGACCTCCTCGTTCTGCGCCGCCATGACGCCGACGTTGCCGGTCGCGAGGCGGAACTTCACGTCCGGCGTCGAGTGCGTACCACGGTACTGCTTCACGGCTGCCACCACGCGCCCGATGGTCTCGGCACGGTGGTCGGCGAGGAAGATCATCACCGGCATCACGCTGCAGTCGCGGTTCAGCAGCCCGGTGCTGGTCTCGATGTAGTTCTGCGCCTGCACCAGCTGGCGCTCGTCGCGCGGGAGGTTGCGCCACTTCAGGCTGCCCTCGCTCCAGCCGGCGCTGATGACCTTCGAGACGCCGGCGAGCGACATGACGTCGCGCACGCCCTCGACGTTCGCCATGTGCCAGGCGAAGCGGTCGATGGCGTCGATGATCTGGAAGTCGATGCAGCCGTCGGCCCTGGTCTCGACGATCACGTTGATGATGTCGGTGCCGATCGAGAAGCGCGAGCTGATCAGGTTGCTGTCCTGGTTGTAGCGCGAGTCGGGCCTCAGCTCCGGAACGCCGGCCTGGGTGTCGCCGATCGGGGTCTCGAGGCCCTTGTAGAAGCCCAGCACGCCGAGCACGGCCGCCACCGCGATGATGAGCGCCGCCGGTCCCCTGTTGGTGATCCTCGACAGCCCGTTCCACAGGGCGCGCAGGTGCTCCTGGCGCTTCGCGACCCGCCCACGGAACCGGTCGGTGATCGGCACGAAGGACACCAGCAGCGGCAGCAGGATCAGGTCGGTGAGGATGATCACGCCGATGCCGAGGCTGGCGGTCACCGCCATTTCCTGTATCACCGGAACGCGGATCAGCAGGATGGTGATGAAACCTACCAGGTTGGCGAGCAGCGCCACGATCGCCGGCAGGAACAGCAGCCGGAAGGTGCGGCGGGCAGCATCCACGCAGTCGCAGCCCGACAGCGCGGCGTCCGAAACGGCGCTGATCTTCTGCACGCCGTGGCTGGTGCCGATCGCGAAGATGATGAACGGCACCAGGATGCCGAGCGGGTCCACGCCGTAGCCGAGCAGCACCAGCAGCCCCAGCATCCACACCATCGCCACCAGCGAGGAGATCACCGGCACCAGCGCGATGCGCAGCGACTGGATGTAGATCCAGACGAACAGCAGCGTCAGCCCGACCGTCACGATCGCGAAGGTGATGACCGACAGCGCGCCGTCCGCGACGTCGCCCACCACCTTGGCGAAGCCGATCATGTGCACCGAGACCGGCACGTCGACCGCGACATCCAGGTTCGCGCCCTCGATCCGCGCCCGCACCTTCTGCTCCAGCTCGCGCGAGATCGCGATGTAGTCCACCGGCTCGCCGGTCTCCGGGTTGGCGTCGAGCAGCTGCGCGCTCACCATCGCGCCGGAGAAGTCGTTGGCCACCAGCCGGCCGACGATGCCGGCCTTCAGGATGTTCTCCTTGACGCGCGCGAGGCCGTCCTCGTCCGGCTGGAAGTCGGACGGGATGACGTCGCCCGCCTCGATGCCCCCCTCGACCACCTCCGTGTAGCGCGTGTTCGGCGTCCACAGCGACTGCACGCGCGAACGGTCCACGCCCTCGATGAAGAACACCTCGTCGGTGGCGATCTTGAGCGCGTCGAAGAACTCGGGCGTGAACATGTTGCCGTCGCGGGCGAACAGCGCGATCAGCAGCCGGTTGGCGCCGCCGAACTCCTCCTTGTGGTCGAGGTAGGTCCGGATGTACTCGTGCTCGAGCGGCAGCTGCTTGGTGAAGTTGGTGTCGAGCTTGAGCCCGGTGGCCGCGATCCAGCCGAGCACGGCCGTGACCACCGCGAAGATGCCGAGGATCAGCGTGCGGTTGCCGAAGACACGCGGTTCGAGGTACTCGGCGATGCGGGTGTCGCCCGACTCCTTCACGGCGCGCCCCCTTCGATGCCGGGCAGCGTCGTGCGCATGACGCCGTCCTCCCCGGCCACGATCACCGCGCCGTCCGCGGCGGGCAGCACCGCGGACAGCGCCTTGCGGTCCTCGCGCTGGTGCAGCGCGAAGGTGCGCCCGCCGTCATGGCTCGCGAGCTGCACGCCCGCCATGCCGACGATGACGACGGTTTCGGCATCCACGCGCGTGCCGGCATTCAGCAGCGCGACCGTGCCGGTCTCGACCGGTGTCCACTGCATGCCGCCGTCGTCGGAGCGGAACAGGTTGCCGCGCAGCCCGAAGGCCAGCAGCGCGTCGCCGTCCAGCGGCAGGACGCCGTAGAAAGAGCCGTCGTACGGCGACGGCAGCTCGCGCCAGCTCGCGCCGTCGTCGTCGGAGCGGAACAGGCGGCCGGCCTCGGCGCCGAGGTAGACGCGCCGGCCCGGGCCCCGCGCGATGGCATTCAGGTGGAACTCGAAGCCGAGGTCCACGTCGGCCTCCATCTCGTCCGCATCCTCGACGGCCGGCCTGGTGCTGCCGTCGAGCGGCACCGGATCGAACGGCACCTGGCTCCACACGCGGCCGCCGTCCGCGGTCGTGTAGATGACACCGTAGGCGCCGGTCGCGATGCCGCGCTCGCGGTCCGCGAACCAGACGTCGAGCAGGGGCTGCTGGTGCTCGGGCGCGAAGTGGGTGAGCTCCCAGGTCCTGCCACCGTCCCAGGTGCAGAGGATCGTCTCGACGTGGCCGACGGCGCAGCCATGCTCGGCGTCGTTGAAGTGCACGGCGGTCAGGTTGGCGCTGCCCGGCACCTGCACCTGGGTCCAGCTGCGGCCCTCGTCGTCCGAATACAGCACGTGGCCGCGCTCGCCGACCGCGAACACGCGCTCGCCCGCCCGGGCAAGGTCGATCAGCAGCGAGCGCGCCGCCAGCGGCGCGATGACCGACGGCTGCGCGGCCGGATCCGCCGGCCGCGCGTCCTGCGCGATTGCTGGCGACGCCACCGCCAGGGCGCAAGCCGCCAGCGCCGGTCTCACGTCAGCGCGTGCCCCGGCGGGCGATGGCGGCCGGCGTGAAGTCCGCGGCCGTGCGCCTGGCGTTGAAGTTGACGGTCATCGGCTCCTCGTTGTCGAGACCGAGCGCGAGGTAGCGGCCGGACTGCAGGTCGTAGGTGAGCTCCAGCGTGGTCCAGAAGGTCGGGATCTCGTAGTAGTTGATCGAGTGGCCCTCCTGCACCCGCCAGAGCTGGTCGCGGTTGTCGTAGCAGTCCACCACCAGGATCTGCCACGAGTCCTCGTCCACGTAGAACGTGCGGCGCTTGTAGATGTGCCGCTGGCCGGAGCGCAGCGTCGCGTCCACGACCCACACCCGGTGCAGCTCGTAGCGTGCGTGCTCCTGGTTGATGTGCAGCGGGCTGATGATGTCGCTGTTCTTGAGCTTGTTGCTGTGCAGCGGGTAGGCGTTGTAGGGAACGAGGATTTCCTTCTTGCCGACCAGCTTCCAGTCGTAGCGCTCGGGACTGCCGTTGTAGATGTCGAACTGGTCCGAGGTGCGCAGCCCGTCGGAACCCGTGCCCGGATTGTCGAAGGCGACGTTCGGCGCCCGGCGCACCCGGCGCTGGCCCGGGTTGTAGAGCCAGGCCTTGCGGTGCTCGAGGGTCTGGTCGAGCGTCTCGTGCACCAGCAGGATCTCGCCCGCGAGCCGGGCCGGGGCGATCGTTTCCTGGATGAAGTAGAGCACCACGTTGTCGAGTGCGGCCTCGGTCGCGCCCGGCAGGCTGTAGCCCACCATCGTCTCGTCGCGGAACTTCACCAGGTTGTAGGCGCCGGTGCGGGTGACCGCCGCCTGGCCGATGATGCGCTCGGCGATCTCGGCGCGGAAGCGCAGGATGTGGTTCCAGATGACCTCGACGCCCTGGCTCGGGATCGGGAACGGCACGCCGATGATCGCGCCGGTGACGCCGGTGCCGGCGCCGGTAAGCCTGGCGGTGGCCGCGTTCGCCCTGGTGGCGTCATAGATCCGCTGCGGGAAGGCCGCCGAGCGGCGCGACGGGTACACGTTCATGAAGTACGTGCCCTTGTACGCGTTCAGCAGCGCCTTGTGCCCGGCGGTCAGGCTGTCCGCGTAGCGCGCCATGTTGCCGGCGTCGACCTTGTACAGCGGCTTGTCGCTCGCGTACGGATCGGGATGATGGCCGCCCGACTTGAAGTTCGGGAATCCCGCCTTCGCCGCCGAGGTGATGCCGCCGTCCCAGGCGGGGATCGTGCCGGCGGCATTGCCGGCCTTCTCCGCACCCATGGGCGTGAGGTCGGCGCCGAGGCGCGCGGCCTGCTGGGCGGTGACGGCGGCGCTGGCAGCGGCGGCGGCGCCCGCGACGGCGAGCACGCCCGCGCGCAGCATGTTCTTGAGGATCGTCATGACTGGCCTCCGGACGTGGTTCAGAACGAGTACTTGACCGTCGCCGCGAAGAAGTCGCGGTCGCCCAGCTCGTTGTAGCGGCCCGCGCCGCCGAAGATCGTATAGCTGAGGTCGAACTCCAGCCTGGACTGGTAGTTCGCGCCGACGCCGACGGTCGCGCCGTAGCGGCCCTCGACGAAGTTTCCGCCCGGCCCCGGCGTCGTGCCGTCGACGTCGTGCGCCCAGACGAAGCGCGGCGAGAAGTTCCAGGCGCCGATCAGGCCGAGGTAGTCGAGCCGGAGCGCCGCGCGGTAACCCCAGGAGGTCGCATCCGCGAAGCGGTCCTGCGGCTCGACCTCGTTGAAGTGGCGGCTGGCGAGCTCGGCGTTGCCGGACACGGACGTGCCGGGGCCGTTCAGCCGCAGGCCGCGGCCGTTCGGGCCGCCGCTCAGCTTGTCGGGCATGCCGTCCACCTGCGTGACGCCGGCCTCGACGACGGCGACCAGCTGCGCCGCGCCCAGCAGCGGCGGGAAAGCCTTGGTCGCGGTCAGCTGCGCCTGCCAGACGTCGAACAGGCCCCAGCCCTGCACCACCTGGTTCGGGCCGTAGGCGCCGAGCTGTCCGCAGCGCGCCAGCGTCGTCAGCGCGGGCGTGCAGGTCGAGGGCACCGCGATGCCCTGGGCGCCGAGCGCGACCGCCTCGAACGGCGTAAGCGCCGCGAACAGCAGTTCCACGTCGTCGTACTGCAGCGGCTGGTCCATGCGGTAGGACAGCTCGCCCTGCAGCGCGATGCCGGTGGTGCCCAGCGAGGTGTTGAACGACAGCCCGAGCATCTGGATGTCCTCGGGATACTGCGTGAAGTACTGCGCGGTCTTCGCATATTCGTGGGTCGCCAGGTTGGTCGCCTGCGCGGTGATGTTGCCGCCGCCGAGCACGGTGTTGCCGGCGATGGTCGCGTACTCGGTCGCGGTCGCGAGCGACAGGTTGCCGCCATTCGCCAGCGCCGCGTTGCGGCCCTGGGCGGCGCCCAGCGCGATCGCGCCGGGCAGCGGCACGCCGCCGCCGAGCGCGGTCGCGGTCGCGATCGCGGCCGTCAGCGTGCCGACCGAGTTGCCGAGCCCCACGGTCGTGCCGGTGCGGCCGCTGATCAGCGGCAGCTTGCTGTGGTAGTTGACGAAGTAGAAGCCGAACTCGGTGCCCGAGGCGAAGTTCGGCAGGAACCACCTGAGCGCCACGCCGTACTGGCCCTGGTCGTCCGGGTCCAGGGTGGGCCCGCGCGGCACCCCCTGGAAGTCGGAGATCAGCGTGCCGCCGAGCGGGCGGAAATCCACGCCCTGGTCGGAGAATGCGCCAAAGCCGAGGAACACCCGGTCGCCGCCGCGCGGCACGAAGTCGTTGGACGAGAAGTAGGTGCCGACCGGCTCCGGCTGGGTGCGGTTCCAGTCGAAGATGCCGATGACCTCGCCGGTCACGTTGTCGGTGAAGGCGTAGGAGACCTTCAGGATCTCCTGCGGCAGGTAGGCCTCGCGCAGTTCGGATCCCGGCACGCGCAGCGCCGAGACGTCGAAATGGTTGATGGCGTTGTTGATGCCGCCCTGGATGAAGGTGCTCTCGCCCCAGTTCACGACCTGGCGGCCGGCGCGGATCTCGAGCTCGTGGCCCGAGAGGTCCCAGCGGCCGTAGGCAAAGGCGTCGAGCAGCCGGGTGTAGGATCCCGCGAGGTTCTTGCCGGACTTGGAGACGGGCGTGCGCTCGGCGCCATCCGCCTCGACCATGTAGTCGTACAGCGCCGAGCCGCGAACGAACAGGCCGAAGTTGCCGCGGTCGAGCGCCAGTTCGGCAACCCCCTTGAACGCGCTCGACACGCGGTCCACGTCCCAGTTCAGGTTGCCGTCGTCGATGTTGGGCGAGCGCCCGGTGCCGCCGTTCGCCGTGCCGATCAGGCGCGGGTCGCGCTTCTCGTCGCGCCACAACTGGCCGTAGGAAAGGGTCGTGTTCAGGCTGCCATTCCAGCCGCCCGCGCTGAAATCGAGCGCGGATGCCGCACCGGGTGCGAGCAGCCCGGCGGCGAGCGCCGTGTGGACGCCCAGACGCAGCGCATGCGGGATGATTCGCTTGGAAGTCGTGCTCATGTGGTTCCCCAGGGCAGGACCGGTCGGTGTTTTGGGCAAGGATATATCAGCGCTGCAGCTTTGCAGTGCAAAACGCGCCTCCTGACCCGGGTCGTCGAGGGTCAGCTATGAGTGACCTGCAGGATGCTGTTGCGGATCTGTTCCGAGAGCACGATGCGCGCGTCCTCGGCCACCGCCAGCAGCGCGTCGTCGAAGGTCAGGCGGCCCTCTCCGTCCTGGCGGATGACCCCGCGCAGCCGCAGCAACTCGATGAAGTCGCGGAACATCGCGCGGTCGAAGAACTCCGGCGCCGCCAGGCCGTAGAGCATGGACATGCGCTGGGCCATCGCCACGCAGCGCTGCTCGAGCGCGTCGGTGGACAGCACCGAGCGCCCGGCGCGCAGCAGCAGCGCGATGGCCAGGTAGTAGCGCTCGATGGTCTGGACCGTCGCCTGGGCCAGCACCGACAGGCGCACGGCCTCGGCGCTGCCGGTCGGCGGCCGGCGCCACATCGTGCCGTCGCCGACGCGCTCGAGCAGGCCCTGCGCCGCGAGCGCCGCGAGCACGCCGTCCACGACGCCGGGCAGTTCCTCCTCGCGCCAGCGCAGGAACAGCTCCTGGCGGATGTAGGGATAGACGCGCCACACCAGGCGCTGGATGTCCTCGTGGCGCATCGCCGGGTTGTTGAGGAAGGCGCAGGCGACCAGCGAGGGCAGCGCGAACAGGTGCAGCACGTTGTTGCGGTAGTAGGTCGCGAGCACCGCGTTCTTCTCGACCATGCGCAGCACGTCGCCGAGCGGGTGCGCGCGGCGCTCGAGCATGCCCATCTGCTCGCAATAGCGGACGATCGCGGCGCCGTCCGCGACCGCCACCGACACGTCCGGCGAATACGGGAACTGCTTCAGCAGGTCGAGGTAGAGCTGCAGTTGCCGCTCCAGGTCCGCCTCGACCATCGCCTGGCGCGGCGCGGCGAGCAGCGCGACGGACAGCAGGTTGACCGGGGTCACCGCGGCGGCCGCGTTGATGCGGCGCATGATCTCGGTGGCGACCGCGTCCACCGCATCGCCGAACCAGGCCGGGCGCGCGTTCTCGTCGCCCGCATCGGCGCGCCAGCCGGGCTGCAGCTGGTCGAGCAGCCCGTCGAGCAGCAGCGGCTCGCCGAAGCCGATGTGCACGCGGCCCTGCTGCCGGCGCAGCATCGGGATCACGCGCAGCAGGCCGCCGACCGTCTCCTTCTGCTTCGGCCGGCCTTGCAGTTCGTCGATGTAGGTCTCGGCCTCCAGCAGCCGGTCGTAGCCGAAATACACCGGCACGTAGGCGACCGGGCGGCGCGCGTCGCGCAGGAAGCTGCGCAGCGTCATGGTCAGCATGCCGGTGCGCGGGCGCAGCAGCCGCCCGGTCCGGCTGCGTCCGCCCTCGATGAAGAACTCGATCGGGTGGCCGCGGTTCATCATCACGTCCACGTACTTCATGAACACGATCGGGTAGAGTCCCGAGCCGCGGAAACTGCGGCGGATGAAGAACCCGCCGCCCTTGCGCAGGAAGCGCCCGATCACCGGCAGGTTGAGGTTGATGCCGGCCGCGACGTAGGGCACCGCGTAGCCGCGCCGGTAGATCACGTACGACAGCAGCAGGTAGTCCACGTGGCTGCGGTGGCAGGGCACGTAGACGATCTCGCAGGCCGGCGGCAGCCGGTCGAGATACTCGGCGTTGGCGACTTCGACGCCGTCGTACATGCCGTTCAGCAGCCGGTCGAGGATTCGCTCGGCGACGCGGACGAAGGCGTGTGAGTAGTTGGCGGCGATCTCGAGTGCGTGGCGCCGCGCGACCCGGAGGCCGTCCCGGCGCGAGCGCTTCGAGCCCGCAATCTCCTGGCGCACGGCCTGGCGCACGGCGCGCGTGCGCAGCACCTGGGCGATGATCGCCCGCCGGCGCGACAGGTCCGGACCCAGCGTGTCGGTGCGCATGTGCCGGAACTCGGCGCGCAGGTCCCGGAGCAGGCGCCGCGCGCCGCGCGCGCCCTCCGGCCCGGCCGCGACCCAGGAACGCAATGCCCGCGCCTCGCCGAAGCGGATCAGCGTGCTGCGGCCGTTGACGAGGATCGACAGCACGCGCCGGAACGGGCCCACCAGCGCCCAGTTCTCGGAGAAGACCAGCCGCAGGAACGACCGTTCCCGCTGCGGCGCGCGGCCCCAGTACACCGCGACCGGCACGATGTCGAGCTCCAGCGCCTCGTCCGCTGCGGCGGCCGCGACCGCCTGCGCGAGCTCACGCGGCGTGCGCCGGTCGGCGCGGCGGCGCAGCACGCCGGCACGGCGCTCGAGCGCGACCACGGAATGCGCGAGGTCGAGCGTGCGCAGCTTGAGCCGCTTGCCCGGCCGTCGCAGCCCGCCCTTCATGCAGGCGAGCTCGAGCGCCACCAGGTCCGAGACGTTGCGCTCCTCGAGCACATAGAGGACCGCACGCGCGCGGCCGCGCAGGCGCTGGATCGCGTCCTCGGGCACGACCGTGGCGCGCACGAACAGGCGCATGACGCCGCGCAGCGCCCACAACAGCGTTCGATTCACCGCGGCTTTCCGCTATTCCCCGGGCGGCGCGCCTTCGTCCGCCTCGAGCCGGGACCGGAGCGCCTCGCGGTGCGCGTCCACCGCGGCATTGGCGCTGTCCTCGACCCGCGCCGGCGCCGTGACCAGGTCGCCCACGACCGTGTCCTCGACTTTCATCGGCGGCTCCGCGGCCTGCGCTTCGCGGCCCTCGTCCCCGCCGCCACAGCCCGCCGCCAGCAGCAGGGCTGCGAGCACCGTCGCCAGCTTCGTGGTCTGCATCCGCGTCCCTCCCGGGCCGACACTTGCGCAAGTCTAGCGGAAAAGGAGACAGCCCCCTTTTCTGCTACCTTGCCGGCTGCGTGGAAAGCTACGCCGGCAAGGTGGTGGTGCTGACCGGCGCGTCCGAGGGCATCGGCCGCGCGCTGGCGCTGCGCTTCGCGCGCGCGGGGGCGCGCCTGGCGCTGGCTGCGCGCAACGCCGCGCGGCTCAATTCGCTCGCCGAGGAATGCCGCGGCCTGGGCGCGCAGGCACTGGTCGTGCCGACGGACGTCGGCTCGCGCGAGCAGTGCGAGGCGCTCGCGGATGCGGCCTTCGCGCACTTCGGCGCCATCGACGTGCTGGTCCTGAATGCCGGCGCGACCATGTGGTCGCGGCTCGACGAGCTCGAGGACGCGAACGTGCTCGAGCGCCTGATGCGCGTGAACTACCTGGGCGCGGCCTGGCTGACGCGCCGCGCACTGCCCGCGCTGGTCGCCGCGCGCGGGCGCATCGTCGCGGTATCGAGCCTCACGGGACTGGCCGGCGTGCCGACGCGCACCGGCTACGCCGCCTCCAAGCACGCGATGTTCGGGTTCTTCGACTCGCTGCGCGTCGAGCTCGCGGACCGCGGCGTCTCGGTCACCGTCGTCGCGCCGGATTTCGTCCGCTCGGAGATCCATCGCCGCGCCGCCGGCCCGGATGGCAAGCCGCTGGGTACGAACCCGATGCAGGACGCCAGCATCATGGGCGCCGACGAGTGCGCCGGCATCATCGCCGACGCCGCGCTGGCACGACGGCGCCTGGTCATCACCTCGTTCCGTGGAAAGCTCATGCGCTGGATCAGACTGCTCGCACCGGGGCTCGTCGACCGCCTCGCAGCGCGGGCGATCCGGCGGCGACGCTAGACGGTCGCGGCGGTGGCGTCGGGCGGGCTGGCTCGCTCGCGCCGCCGGAACTGACGCGCTCGCTCGCCACCCGCCCGACGCCACTACCGTGCCCCGCTCGCGGCACCGGCACAGCGCGCGCGCCGGAACGCGCCGGACGGGGTCCCGAGTGAGCGCGTAAGTTCCGGCGGCGCGAACGAGGGAGCCCCGTTCGGCCCGTCCCGTGCGCGCGCCATGCAGCCGCAGCGTGGCGGGCGGGATCCGGCGTCAGCGCCGCTTCGGCAGGTCGAGGGCGACGAGGAAATACTCGAACAGGTAATTGATCAGCGGCAGCTCGCTGTGCAGCCGGTGGTCCGAGTTGAGGATGTGCAGGGTCGCCTCGTGCTCGCGTGCGAAGCGCATGCTGTTCTCGACCGGTACGACCTCGTCCTTCCAGCCGTGGACCAGCGTCTTCGGGCAGGGCGCCGGCCTGGCGGTGAGCTGCTCCATGCCCGGCACGTAGAACGCCGGCGCCATCAGGAACAGCCCGCGCGCGTGCAGCAGGGCGGATGCCGAGGTCGCCACGTAGGCGCCCATGCTCGAACCCACGAGCACCAGGTCGCCGCGCAGGTCGCGGCAGAAGCTCAGCAGCCGCGTGACCCGGTCACGCGGCTCGCGGACGCCGCGGTAGTCCACCGAGTCGACGTTCCAGCCTTCGCTTTTCGCGACCTCGGCCATCGCCGAGATCTTGGTGCCCCATGGCCCGCCGTCGAGGCCATGCGAGAACACCACGTGACGGATCGCCATGAATCGCCCCTGCCCCGGACGGCGCCGATGTTATCAGTCCCGGGGCCGCCACAGGAACGCATCGAGGTCGGCGTCGTCGCCGCGCGCGGCCCGCTCGACCCGGCCGTTGCTGAAGCGCACGCCCTCCGCTTCCAGCAGCCGCCGCTGCAGCCGGTGCGCCCTGGATCCGGGCGGCAGGCTGATGCGTCCCTGGGCGTTCAGCACGCGGTGCCAGGGCAGCTTCAGGCGCGCGGGCGCGACCTTGAGCGCGTGGCCGACGAACCGGGCGCGCCGCGGCGCACCGGCGCGTCGCGCGATGGCGCCGTAGCTCGCGACCCGGCCGCGCGGGATCGCGGCGACTGCCGCCCAGATTCGCTCGAGCAGCTTGCGGTCCGTCACAGCCATGGCGACCGATTCTAGCGGCCGGCGGCGGAAGTGCTATCGTCCGGCTGCCGTGGACGCAGAGGACGAGCGCACCCAGATCGACCCGCGGGCCAACCCCTGGGCGATGCTGTCCGCGCTGCCGCTGTTCTCCGGCCTGCCGAAGAGCGTCGTGGATGACGCCGTCGCGGAGCTCGAGTGGACCTCGCTGCCGGGCGGGCGTGTGCTGTTCGAGGCGGGCTCGCCCGCGGACGCCGTCTACTTCGTCATCAGCGGCTGCCTCGGCGCCTTCGCGCCCGACGGCGAGCTGGTCGGGCGCATCACCGCCGGCGAGAGCGTCGGCGAGATGGGCCTGATCGTCGCGCGGCCGCGCGCCGCCACCGTGCGCGCGCTGCGGGACTCCGAGCTCGCCATGCTGTCCGCAGGCACCTTCGAGCGCGTGCTGCTCGGGCACCCGGAAGCGATCCTGCGGCTCGCCCGCCTCACCGTCGAGCGCCTCGAGGATGCGGCCGGCAGCCGCGAGCGGCGGGCGATGCCGCGCACGATCGCGCTGCTGCCGCGCCACGCCGACATCGACGTCGCGGCGCTGTCGGCGGACCTCGCCGGCGCCCTCTCCGTCTTTGGCCGCGTGGACTTCGTCAGCAGCCTGCGGGCGGGCAGCCACAGCCCGCAGTGGTTCCATGAACTCGAGTCGCGCAACGACTTCGTCGTCTACGTGGCCGACCCGGCCGACACGCCCTGGACCCGGCTGTGCCTGCGGCAGGCCGACGTGGTGCTGCTCGCGGCGCTCGCGACCGACGCGCCGGGCCTGTGGCAGGGTTTCGACGGACAGGACGCCGCCGTGCGGCGCGCCGAGCTGCTGCTGGTCCACCGTGGCCCGCTCGCGGCCGGCGCCGCGGGCCGCTGGCGCGCGCTGCTGCCGGTGACGCCGATCCATCACCTGCGCGGCCCGCAGGACTGCCCGCGCCTCGCGCGGCTGCTGACCGGGCGCGCGGTCGGCCTGGTGATGTCCGGGGGCGGCGCGCGCGGTTTCGCGCATCTCGGCGTGGTGCGCGCGCTGCGCGAGCACGGCGTGCCGATCGACCTGGTCGGCGGCTCCAGCATGGGCGGCATCCTCGCCGCGGGCGTCGCCGCCGACTGGAGCGACGCCGAACTCGTCGAGCGCTTCCGCCGCTGCTTCGTGGACACCAACCCGCTCGCGGACTTCACGCTGCCGCTGGTGTCGCTGGTGGCCGGCCGCAAGGTCGGCCGGCTGCTGCGGCATGAGCTGGGCGAGGTCGACATCGAGGACCTGCCGCTGCCGTTCTTCTGCGTGTCCTCGAACCTCACCACCGGGCGCGTGGCGGTGCACCAGCGCGGGCCGCTGTGGCGCTGGCTGCGGGCCTCGGTCGCGATCCCCGGGGTGCTGCCGCCGGTGTTCCACGGCGGCGAGGTCTACGTGGACGGCGGCACCATGAACAACCTGCCGGTGGACGTGATGCGGGCCAAGGGCCGCGGCCCGGTGATCGGCGTGGACGTCGGCACCGACCGCGCGTTCACCACCGACGTCGAGGCGACCGAGGCACCCTCGGTCTGGAAGCTGTTCCGGGGCGGCCGGCGCCGGCGCCCCAACATCCTGCAGATCCTGTGGCGCTCGGGCATGGTGAACGCGACTGCGATCACCAAGGAACGCCGCGCGCAGAGCGACCTGCTGCTGACGCCGGCGCTCGAGTCGCTCGACCTGCTGGACTGGAAGTCCTTCGGGCGCGCGATCGACATCGGCTATCGCGACGCCTGCGAGAAGCTGGCCGGCGGCGCGCTCGAGCGGCTGCGCGCGGCCTACGAACCGCCGGCCGGCGGCTGACGACGGCGGTCGAGCGCCAGCACCAGCGCGAGCGCCACGAAGAAAGGTCCGAGGCGCTCGAGCACGTCGCCCGGCGCGTCCGGCATCAGGTAGAAGGCGACGGTCAGCAGGAATCCCGCCAGCATCCCGGCAAGGCCTGCGGCCGGCGCCGGGCGGCGGCCGGCGGCTGCGAGCACGACCAGCGGCCCGAAGGCCGCGCCCAGCGCGTTCCAGGCGAACAGCACGCGGCTGTAGATCGCCTCCGGCACGAAGATCGCGAGCGCGACCGCCGCCAGCGAGAAGGCGAGCAGTGCCGCGCGCGTGCGCGCCAGCGAGATCCTGCGGTCCACGTCCACGGTGACGCTGGACGTCGCCGTGATCAGCTGGCTGTCGACCGTGGACATGATCGCGGACATGACCGCGACCGCGATGACGCCGGCGAAGACCGGCGGCAGCCAGGCCTGCGCGGCGATGTAGAGCACCTGCTCGCCGTTGCCGGGCGGGGCCGCCAGCGCGCGGCCGGCCCAGCCGGCGACCAGCATGCCGGCGAGGATCAGCGCGATCCAGGCGATCGCGATGATGCCGCCCTTGCGGATCGCGGCGTCGTCGCGCGCGGCCATGAAGTGGTTGACGACGTGCGGCTGCCCGAATGCGCCCAGCCCGATGCCGAAGATGCCGGCGACGAATGCCAGGCCGCCCAGTGCAGCGGGCGCGGATGGCGACGGCGCCGCGGCCGCGGCCAGCACCGCATCGAGGCCGCCGGTCGCCACGATGCCGGCGACCGGCAGCACGACGGCGATGGCGAGCATCAGCGCGCCCTGCACGAAGTCGGTCACGCTCGCGGCCCAGAAGCCGCCCGCCAGCGTGTAGGCGACGGTGACGGCCGCGCCGGCCAGGATGCAGGCCTCGACCGGCAGGCCGAGCGTGACCGCGAACGCCTGGCCGGCCGCATCGAACTGCGCGGCGACGTAGAACAGGAAGGACAGCAGGATGATCGCCGCTGCCACGCGCCGGTGGTGCCGGCGCTGGTGGCCGCCGAACAGCAGCTGCACCAGCGACAGGCTGCCGTCCGCCGCCGACAGGCGCCGCAGCCGCGGCGCGATCCAGAGCCAGTTGACGCAGTAGCCGGCGACCACCGAGGCCCAGATCCAGGCGGCGTCGAGGCCCCACAGGAACGCCGCGCCGCTGACGCCGGCGAGCGTCCAGGCCGAGGATTGCGTGGCGCCCTGGGAGAGCGCCGCGACCCACGGCCCGAGCCGCCGCCCGCTCAGGAAGAAATCCGCGGCGTCGCGCGTGCGGCGCGTCGCCCAGGCGCCGATCGCGAGCATCAGCGCGCCATAACCGGCGATCGTCAGGATCGCCCAGCCGCGCAGGTCCATGCGCTAGTCTAACCGTGCATGAACGCGAAGCGCGGCTGGCAGTTCTGGATCGACCGCGGCGGCACCTTCACCGACATCGTGGCGCGCGCACCGGACGGACGGCTCGCCGTGGACAAGCGCCTTTCCGTGCCGGGCGGCGACGGCGGCGACGCCGGCGTCGCGGGCATCCTCGCGCTGCTCGGCCGGCACGGCGCGCCCGACACCGCCATCGAGGTCATCCGCATCGGCACCACGGTCGCGACCAACGCGCTGCTCGAGCGCCGCGGCGTGCCGACTGCGCTGGTCACGACGGCGGGCTTCGGCGATGCGCTCGCCATCGGCTACCAGAATCGCCCGGACCTGTTCCGCCTGCGCATCGACCTGCCCGCCCCGCTGTACCGCGAGGTGGTGGAAGCCGGCGAGCGCGTCACTGCCGAGGGCGAGGTGCTGTCCCCGCTCGACGAGGCGCCGCTGGAGGATGCGCTGCGGAAGCTGCAGCGGGCGGGCATCACCAGCATCGCCATCGTCTTCCTGCACGGATACCGTCACCCGGCGCACGAACGGCAGGCCGCCGCCATCGCGCGGCGGCTGGGTTTCGCGGAAGTCATCGCCTCGCACGAGGCCTCGCCGCTGATCCGCTTCGTGAGCCGGGGCGACACGACGGTCGTGGACGCCTACCTGACGCCGCTGCTCGGGCGCTACGTACGCGAGTTCCGCGCGGCGCTCGGCAGCCGCCACCGGGAGGTGCCGCTGCAGTTCATGCAGAGCAGCGGCGGGCTGGTCGCGGCGGAGTCGTTTCGCGCCTGCAACGCGGTTCTGTCCGGACCGGCGGGCGGCCTGGTCGCGACCGCGCGCATTGCCGGCACGCTCGGCCGGCCCCGCCTGATCGCCTTCGACATGGGCGGCACCTCCACCGACGTCGCGGTCTACGACGGCGAGTTGCCGCAGCGTTTCGAGACGCAGGTCGCCGGCGTGCGCCTGCAGGTGCCGATGATGAACATCCACACCGTCGCAGCCGGCGGAGGTTCCGTGCTGGCGTTCGAAGGCGGCAGGCTCTGCGTCGGGCCACGGTCGGCCGGCGCGGATCCCGGCCCTGCCTGCTACCGCAACGGCGGCCCGCTCACGGTCACCGACCTGCAGGTGCTGCTGGGCCGGATCCGGCCCGACGGCTTTCCGTCCATCTTCGGCCCGCGGGGTACACAGCCGCTGGATGAGGCCGTCGTGCGCCGGCGCTTCGACGAGCTCGCCGTCGCGGTCGCCGTGGCGACCGGCAGTGAAACCAGTTCCGAGCGGATCGCCGCCGGATTCCTCGACGTTGCGATCGAGTCCATGGCGCGCGCGATCCGCCACGTCTCGGTGCGCCAGGGCCACGATCCCGCCGGCTTCGCGCTGTGCTGCTATGGCGGCGCGGCGCCGCAGCATGCCTGCCGCGTCGCGGATGCGCTCGGTGTCACCGAGATCCTGGTGCATCCGCTCGCCGGCGTGCTCTCGGCCTGGGGCATCGGCCTCGCCGACCGGCGGTTGATGCGCCGCATGAGCGTCGAGCAGCCGCTGTCCTCGCTCGACGCCCCCCGGCTGGACGCGCATTTCTCCGCGCTCGAGGCGCCGCTCATCCAGGCCTTCGTCGCGCAGGGCGTGCCCGCGGCCGCGGTCTCGCTGTCACGGGTGATCGAGTTGCGCGCGCCCGGCACCGAGTCCGCGATCGGCGTGCCGTACGGCCCGGTGCCCGAGGTCCTGCGCGCATGGACCGCCGCGTTCCGGCGCCGCTTCGGCTTCGAACCCCCGGCCGCGGGACCTGTCGCCGCGACGCTCGCGTCCGAGGCCGTGGTCGCCGGCGACCCCGGCGAGATGGCCGCGGCGGCCCCGGCGCAGGGCGCCGTGCCGCGGCGTGCGCGGGCCTGGTTCGACGGCTGGCGGGAGGTGCCGCTGCTCGAGCGCGCGGCGCTCGAACCCGGACGCGAGATCGCGGGACCGGCGCTGGTGGTCGAGCCGAATTCGGTGACCGTCGTCGAGCCCGGCTGGCAGGCCGGGCGCGACGGCGTCGGCATGCTGGTGCTGCGCCGCCAGGCGGCGCGCACCGCGGCCCCCGGCGACACCCGCCGCGCGGATCCGGCGCAGCTCGAGCTCTTCAATCACCGCTTCATGCAGGTCGCCGAGCAGATGGGCGCCGTGCTGCAGGCGACCGCCGTGTCGGTCAACATCCGCGAGCGCCTCGACTTCTCCTGTGCGCTGTTCGACGCCTCGGGTGCGCTGGTCGCGAACGCGCCGCACATGCCCGTGCACCTCGGCTCCATGGGCGCGAGCGTGCGCGCGGTGATGGCGGCGAACGCCGGCGCGCTGCGTCCCGGGCGCGCCTGGATGCTGAATGCGCCCTATGCGGGCGGCACGCACCTGCCGGACATCACGGTCGTGAGCCCGGTGTTCGCCGGCGATGCCTCGGCGCCTGCGTTCTGGGTCGCCTCGCGCGCGCACCACGCCGACGTCGGCGGCATCACGCCGGGCTCCATGCCGCCCTCGAGCGGCACGATCGACGAGGAAGGCGTGCTGGTCGAGAACTTCCTGCTGCTGGACCAGGGGCGCCTGCGCGAGCGCGAGTTGCGGGACCTGCTCGCATCCGGCCGCTGGCCCGCCCGCAATCCGGACCAGAACATGGCCGACCTCAAGGCGCAGCTCGCCGCCAACGCCCGCGGCATCGCCGAGCTCGAGGCGCTGATCGCGCGTGTCGGCCTCGCCGCCGTGCGCGACTACATGGGACACGTGCAGGACAACGCCGAGGCCTGCGTGCGCGAGGTCATCGGCCGGCTGCGCGACGGGCACCGGCGCGTGGAGATGGACGACGGCAGCGCGATCGAGGTGCGCGTGACGGTGGACAGGGGCATGCGCGGCGCCGTCGTGGACTTCGCCGGCACCTCGCCGCAGCAGTCCGGCAACTTCAACGCGCCGCTCGCGGTCACGACTGCGGCCGTGCTGTACGTGTTCCGCACGCTGGTGCAGGCCGACATCCCGCTGAACGAGGGCTGCCTGCGACCGCTCGACATCCGCGTGCCGCCGGGATCGATGCTGAACCCGGTCGCGCCCGCCGCGGTCGTCGCCGGCAACGTCGAGACCTCGCAGTGCATCGTGGACGCGCTGTATGGCGCGCTCGGCGTGCTCGCAGCCTCGCAGGGCACGATGAACAACCTGACCTTCGGCGACGCGACGCACCAGTACTACGAGACCGTCGCCGGCGGCGCCGGCGCGGGCAGCGGCTTCGACGGCGCTTCCGGCGTGCAGACCCACATGACCAACTCGCGCCTCACCGACCCCGAGGTGCTCGAGTCCCGGCACCCGGTGCTGCTGCGCGAGTTCCGCTATCGCCGCGGCTCCGGCGGCGCGGGCGTGAACCGCGGCGGCGACGGACTGGTGCGGCGCATCGAGTTCCGCGCGCCGATGACCGCGGCCATCCTCTCCAATCGCCGCCGCGTGGCGCCCTTCGGCATCGCCGGCGGCGGGGACGGCGCGCGCGGCGTCAACCGGCTGCTGCGCCGCGGCGGTGACGCGACCGAGCTGACCGCGTGCGCGAGCGTCGAGGTTGCGGCGGGCGACGAACTCGTGATCGAGACGCCGGGCGGCGGCGGCTTCGGCTAGGCCGACTCGGCCTCCGGCAGGTCGAGTTCCGCGAGTGCCTGGGTGAGGCCGGTGTCCGGGACGCCGGCCAGGTTGGGACTCACGACCTGCACGCGGCTGCCGCCGGCGCGATGGCTCACCAGCCAGGCATGGAAGCCGCCCGGACGCGCCGCCGGGATGCCGAACATCAGGTTGAAGACGCCCTGGTCGCGCTGGCGCTCGCGGTTCAGCCGTTCGCTGCACAGCACGAACCAGCGGTCGCCCGGCTCGCGGTGCGAGAACGCGCCGCGGTCCTCGAGTCCCGCGAGGAAGGCGTGCACCTGTGCCGCCGCGCGCCGCCAGGTCGCCGCCTCGTTCGGCTCGAACACCACCCAGCGCGTGCCGCGCTCGATGCTGTTGACCACGAACAGCGCGAAGCGCCGCGCCGGCAGCGAGCGCCAGTCGGTGCTGCCCGCGCCGGGGCCCGCGAGCGTGCACGGCGCCGGCTGCGGGCGCCCCGGGCGGCGCACGGTCTGCACCGTGTTGACGCCGCAGGCCGCGAGCCGCGCGCGTGCCGCGTCATCCACCGCGCAGGCGGGCTTCAGGCCCGGGCGCAGCACGTACTCCTCCCCGGTCGCCGACCACACCGGCCACAGCTCGGAGGCGCGCGACATCATGCCGGCGACCGCGCCCGAAGGCGCGAAGGCCTCGAAGCGGCCGCGGAGCTTGTCGTAGCCGAGCAGCCGCGGGAAGAACAGGCATGCGGAATCGGAGGGCAGCGGCCAGCCGCGCATCTCGGCCAGCGCGCGCGCCGCCGAGTCCCAGGCCAGCGGCGGGTCCACCAGCAGGATCGCGCGGCGCTCGCGGCAGTAGCGGTTCGCGACCAGCAGCGTGCTGGCGCCGAGGTCCACGTCGCGCGCGAGCGGCGGGATGCACAGCAGGTTGAACTCTTCCGCGCCGTCGAGCGCGAACAGCCCGGTGCGCTTCGCGGCGGAGCCGATGACGTCGTAATCGGTGAGCGGGCCGCCATCGTCGCCGTCCGGGTTCGACAGCACGTAGCCGGCGAGCCCGCGCGAGCCGGGCGGCGGCGTCGCGTCGGGCCGCCACCCCGGCAGCTCGCCGTCGACGCGCGCGAGCTGCGATTCGGCGAGCACCAGCGTCACGTTCCTCGCGCTGTCCGCGCGCAGCGACACGCGGCGGAAGATCTCCTGGTCCTCGATGTGCTCGGAGCCCGGCGTGCGCACGCGCTGCAGCACCAGGTTGAAGCAGTCGTCCTCGTTGTCGCCGATGCCGTCGTAGTCCACGGCGGCGCGCAGGAACTCGCGCGTGCCGGGCGCCAGCGCGCGCAGCACCAGCGCCTGCGGGCCGGCGGGCAGCGCCAGCGTGCAGCTCCTCGCCCCGTTCGCGACGCGCACCACGACGGCGGTGCGGCCGCCGTTCTCGAAGAACTGCTCCACCGCGTAGGACAGCGTCGAGGGCTGCCACAGGCCGCCGAAGACGCGCTGGAACTCGGCGAAGCCGGTCAGCGTGACCGGGTGGTCGACCGGGCCGCGCAGGCAGCGGCCGACGAACGCGGTGATCGCGGTCGGTGCCTCCGCAATCGGCAATTGAGAACCGGCTTCTTCGAGTACCTGTATGCCGGCCAGCCGTTCCGCCACCGGTCACTCCCTGCGCATTCGGCTCAGATTAACATACGCGAACGCATGCAGGCCGGCCCCGGCAACTGGAAACTCGGGTTCACGATGTCGCTGACCACGGCCGTGCTGTGGGGCTTGCTGCCGATCGCGCTCAAGGTCGCGCTGACCGGCATGGACGCGGTGACGATCACCTGGTGGCGCTTCGCGGTCTCGATGGCCGGCCTCGGCGCCTTCCTGGCCTGGCGCGGACAGCTGCCGCGGCTCGCCGGCGCCGGCCGCACGGGCTGGGTGCTGCTCGCGGTCGCGCTCGCGATGCTGCTCGCGAACTACGTGCTCTACCTCGTCGCGCTCGACCACACCACGCCCTCGGTCGCGCAGGTGGTGATCCAGCTTGCGCCGCTGCTGCTGCTGCTCGGCGGCGTGTTCGTGTTCAAGGAACGATTCGCGCCGTCGCAGTGGCTCGGGTTCGCGGTGCTGGCCGTCGGACTGCTGCTGTTCTTCAATCGCCGGCTGCCCGAGCTGCTGCGCCCGGCCGAGGGCCTGGGCCTCGGCGTGCTGCTGATGATTGTCGCGGCGGTCGCCTGGGCGGTCTACGGGCTGCTGCAGAAGCAGCTGCTCCGCCGCTTCAGCGCGCGCCAGGTGCTGTGGCTGCTGTACGCGGGCGCGACCATCGCGCTGCTGCCGTTCTCGGCGCCCATGCTGGTGCGCGGGCTCGACGGCCTGCAGCTCGGGATGCTCGGATTCTGCTGCGCCAACACGCTGGTCGCCTATGGCGCCTTCGGCGAGGCGCTGCATCACTGGGACGTCTCGCGCGTGAGCGCCGTGCTCTCGACCGCGCCGCTGGTCACGATCACGGCGATGTGGGCGATCGAGCGCATGGGTCTTGGCCTGGTGCCGCCCGAGGGCCTGAACGCACTCTCGACCGTGGGGGCACTCGCGGTGGTCGCCGGTTCGATGGTCTCCGCGCTGGCGGCGCGGCGCTAGCGCCGGTTCAGGGCCCGGTGCTCGCCGTGCCGGCGGCGGCATCCGCGGGCCTGGCGAATCTCGGGTCGCCGGCGTACTGGTCCTCGACCCCGTTCCAGTTCGCACCCTGCGGGATGGCGTTGCGCACCCGCGGGGCCTGCGCGATCGCCGCCGCCAGTTCCGGCGCCGGTCCCGGACCGACTGCGATGGCGATGCCGTGCGGTTGCGCCGCCGCCGCCTCGATGCGCTGCCAGTCGATCGCCGCCGCCTGTTCCGCGACCTTCTTCCACAATGGCGTCGCCGGCTTCTTCGTCTTCTGGCGCAGCGCCTTCGGCACGTCCGACCAGTCGCGCTGGTCGTCAACCTGCGGCCCGTAGGCCTGCAGCAGCAGCCGGTCGCCGTGCCAGCCCAGCAGGTAGGGCTGGTTCACCACGGTGACCCGGGTGCCGTCCGGCACCAGCTCGTAGATCCGCGCGATGTCCTCCGGATACAGGCGGATGCAGCCGGCGCTCGCGCGCATGCCGACGGCCGGCGGCTTGTTGGTGCCGTGGATCAGGTAGCTCGGCCAGCCGAGGCGCATCACGTGGCGGCCCAGCGGATTCTCGGGCCCGGGCGGCACCCTGGCGGGGAGGATGTCGCCCTCCTTCTCGTGTTCCCGCCGCACCGACAGCGGCGGCGTCCACACCGGGTCCTTGGCCCGCGACACGACCTTGGTGGTGCCCTCGGGGGTGGCCCAGCCGACCTTGCCGATGCCGATGGGGTGCGTGTACACCTCGACCGGCCCGTCCTTCGGCGCATCCTTCGGCCGCTTCGGATAGTAATAGAGGCGCATCGCCGCGAGGTTCAGCACCAGGCCCTCGCGCGGCGCGTCCGGCAGGACGAACTCAGTCGGCAGCACGATCGGCGTGCCCGCGCCCGGCAGCCAGGGATCGACGCCGGGATTGGCGCGCACCAGTTCCTCGTAGCCGACGTTGAAGCGCCGTGCGATGTCCGCGAAGGTGTCCTCGTGGAACGCGTGGGTGACCTGCAGCCGGCCGACCACGTCCTGGCCGGGACCCACGACGAAGTGATGGGTCGCGCTGGCCAACGGCAGCGGCGCCGCCGCCTGTGCCGCCGCCGCCGTGGGCGGCTCGCCCTCGCGCGGCGGCTTGCGCCACAGCGATTCGAACGGCGTGCAGGCTGCCGCGGCGACGAGCGTCGCGGGGATCAGCAGCAGGCGCGGCGCCAAGCGCATCATGGCCCGGCATTATCCACGCAAAGCGCCTCCCGCGGCCAGTCGGCGGCCGCGCGGCGTCTCACCAGATCTTCACGCGCTCCGCGGCGGGCCGCCAGAGCCTGTCGCCCTCGCGCAGGCCGAAGGCCGCGTAGAATTCGTCCATGTTGGCCACCACGCCGTTGGCGCGGAATTCCGAGGGCGAATGGGGATCGGTCAGGACGACCTCGCGCATCAGTCCTTCGCGCCACTTGGTGCGCCAGGCCTGCGCATAGCCCAGGAAGAAGCGCTGCGGGCCGGTGAAGCCGTCGATCACCGGCGGCTCGGAACCGTCCAGGGACGCGACGTAGGCGGCGTAGGCGACCGCGGCGCCCGACAGGTCGCCTATGTTCTCGCCGAGCGTGAGCTCGCCGTTGACGTTGAGTCCCGGCAGCGCCTCGAAAGCGGAGTACTGCTTCACCAGCCCCGCCGCCCTCTGCATGAACTTGTCGTTGTCCTCCGCCGTCCACCAGTCGCGCAGGTTGCCGTCGCCGTCGTACTGGCGGCCCTTGTCGTCGAAGCCGTGGCTGATCTCGTGGCCGATCACCGCGCCGATCGCGCCGTAGTTGACGGCGTCGTCCGCGGCCATGTTGAACAGCGGCGGTTGCAGGAACGCGGCCGGGAACACGATCTCGTTGTTGGTCGGCAGGTAGTAGGCGTTGACGGTCTGCGGCGTCATGAACCACTCGGTCGGGTCCTTGGGCTGCCCCGCACGCGCCGCCTGCCAGTTCCACTCGAACTGGTTCGCGCGCATCACGTTGCCCGCGAGATCGTCGCGCCGGATGACGAGGCCGGTGTAATCACGCCACTGGTCCGGGTAGCCGATCTTGACGTTGATCTTGCGAAGCTTCGCGTGCGCCTCCGCCCGGGTCGCCGGGCTCATCCACTCGAGTGAGTCGATGCCGCGGTCGAATGCCTGCAGCAGGTTTTGCACCAGTTCGTCCATGCGCTGCTTGGCCTGCGGCGGGAAGTGCCGCGCGACGTACTCGGCGCCGATCGCCTCGCCCATCGCACTGTCGGTCTCCTGCACCGCGCGTTTCCAGCGCGGGCGCAGCTGCTCGGTCCCGCGCAGCGTGCGCGAGTTGAAGTCGAACGAGGCCTCGACGAAATCCGAGGACAGCACGCGCGCATAGGCGCCGATCGCGCGCACCTTCAGGTAGTCCCTCCACACCGCGAGATCCGCGTCGTGCAGGTGGCCGCCGAGCGCCGTCGCGTAGCCCGGCTGGCGCAGGATGAAGTCGCCGGCCGGCAGGCCGGTGGCCGCGTGGAAGCCCTTCCAGTCGAACGCGGGCGCCAGCGCCGCGGCGGACTCGAGGCCGTGGCGGTTGTAGGTCGCGATCGGGTCGCGGTTCTGCACCGGCGTCCACTGGTCCGTTGCGATCCCCGTTTCGAGCTCGAGGATCTTCGCGGCCCGCGCCGCGCCGTCCGCCTCGCCCGCGAGTTCGAGGAGCTTCGCCAGGTACAGCACGTACTTGCCGCGGAACCCGACGTACTCGTCCTCCTCGCGCAGGTAATAGTCGCGGTTCGGCATGCCGAGGCCGGACTGGCTCAGGTAGGCGACGTTGTGCGTGGAATTGCGCGCGTCGGGAAAGACGTAGATGCCCAGCGGCACGCTGATGCCGAGGCCCTGGGCGCGGCCGAAGAAGCGCGCCAGCGCGGCGGGCCCGTCGATCGCGGAGATCTCGGCGAAAATCGGTGCCAGCGGCTTGACGCCCAGCGCCTCGACCCGCGCCTCGTCCATGAAGCTCGCGTACATGTCGCCGAGCCGCTGCATGGCGGGCGTCCCGTCCGCGCCCGCGGCCGCAGCCTCGAGCAGGATCTTCTGCACGTCCTCCTGCGCCTTCTCGAACAGCATGATGCCGATGCCGGCGCTGGCGTATTCGGCCGGGAACGGCGTGTTCTCGAGCCAGGTGCCGTTCACGAAGCGGAACAGGTCGTCCTGCGGGCGCACGCTCCGGTCCATCGCCGACAGGTCGATGCCGGAAACGGGCGGCGGGGCGGCATCGTCGGCGGCGGCGGTGGCGCAGGCGGCCAGCGCCAGCGCGGGCAGGAACTTGTGCAGGTTCATCCGCGATCTCCAGGGTATCGGGGGCGCGCAGTATAAGGCAGCGGCGATCGGTGCCGGTTCCGCGCCGCGACCAGGCGTTGCGCGGGCGGGACGAATGCGCGCGCCGCCACGGCTCAGGCCCGCGCGGCCTTCACCACCAGCGGCCAGCGGACCGCGCGCCGGCCCTCGCCCCAGGCAGCCGCGAGGGCCGGCACGAGCAGCGCCATCGGGTCGCGGGCGCTGCGCGCGCGGCAGCGCGCGACGGCCGACCAGGTGCCGACGTAGCCCAGCATCGCGGCGCAGTCCCAGACGGCTTCCATCGCAAACGGCGGCGTCGCCAGCGGCGCGAACGGCAGCGCGAGCCCGCGGTAGCCCTCGTCCACGAGCCGGCGCTCGCGCGGCCAGTACGGACCCACGGCATCGCGCGCGAAGTCCAGCAGGATGCGGTCCACCTCGGGCGTCACCGTGCAGTACGCGTAGCTCCAGATCGCGAGCACGCCGCCCGGCTTCAGCACCCGCGCCGCCTCCCGGCAGAACGCCGGCCAGTCGAACCAGTGCGCGGCCTGCGCGGCGCCCAGCAGGTCCGCGGCGTGGTCCGGCAGGGACAGCGACTCTGCGGTCTCGTGCCGGTACTCGATGCGCGGGTGCGGCGGCGCCGCCCGGAGCTGCGCCAGGGAGGGCTCGCAGCCGATGACGGCATCAAAATGTCCCGCGAGCGCGAGCGCCGCCTGCCCATTGCCGGTGCCGACGTCCACTGCCAGGGCGCGTGCAGGCGCCTCGGCGGCCAGCCAGTCGAAGAGTGCCGGCGGGTAGCCGGGGCGGTAGCGGCCGTAGTCGGCGGCCTGCGCGGAAAAATGATCCGGGAACGCCGGCCGCCGGGCATTCACGCGCGGTCGGTGCCGCCGGGCTGCGGTCCGGGCGCCCTGGTGGCGCGCCGCACCAGCGTGCGCAGCAGGCCGACGACGAAACCGCCGGTCAGCATGCCGAGCACGTACACCAGGATCACCAGCAACGAAACCGGAATGGTGAGGCTCGCGGTCAGGAAGGACACGGTGACGAGGTCCAGGTTCTGGAACTTGAAGGTGAACACGACGGCGGAGATCAGGATGATGAGCGCGAGGTAGAGGTATCGCATGGGCAGTCTCCGGGGCCAGTGGCGCTGCGGGCCGGTCCGGAGATTCTAGCGGCGAAAAAAAGCCCCGGACTTTGGATCCGGGGCTGAAGTGCGGACTTTCGGTGAAGGGAAGGAAGTCCGCTAGGGGATACCGACGTAGACAACAAATCCGGTGGATAAGCTAGCGCGCAGCGCGTCGGCCGCTCCGTGATCCAGGCCGCAAATTCACGGCATTCGCCTGCGGCCACCAAAAAGCCATATGATTCAGCAAGTTGAATATGCGGTGCGTCGTCTTGAACCGCCCCAGGACAGGTTCGAAACCGGGTTCCAGATACGCGACGCCGGAGGGCGCGGCCCGCCTGCGCGCGGAACTCGACCAGCTCTGGTTGCGTGAGCGGCCGGCCGTGACCCGCGCAGTCGCCGAGGCCGCCGCGATGGGCGACCGCTCCGAGAATGCCGAGTACATCTACGGCAAGCGGCGGCTGCGCGAAATCGACCGCCGCGTGCGCTTCCTGCGCCAGCGCCTCGACGGCCTCAAGGTCGTCAGCGCGCCGCCCGCCGACCGCTCGCGCGCGTTCTTCGGCGCCTGGGTCAGCATCGAGGACGCGCAGGGCCGGGTTCGCCGGCACCGCATCGTCGGCCCGGACGAATTCGACCGCGAGCCGGGCTTCATCAGCATGGATTCACCGCTCGGCCGCGCCCTGCTCGGCAGGCGCGTGGACGATGAGTTCGAGGTCGAATTGCCGGCGGGCCGCCGGCGCTTCACCGTAACCGCGATCGACTACGAAAAGTAAAGGGGACGCGTCCAATTACCCGGCGCGGTAATTGGACGCGTCCCCTTTATCAGTAGACGACGCGGATATTCTTGAACTGCCAGGGATCGCTCTCGTCGACGTCCTCCGGGAACAGCCGGCCGCGGTCGAACAGCGGCGTCCAGTCCGTGTACTTGCCGACGACCGGGCCCAGGTAGGGCATGCAGATCTCGAGGTTGCGGCGGAAGTCGATTTCGTCCGGCTCGACCAGGCCCATGGCCGGGTTCTCGATCGCCCAGATCATGCCGGCGAGCGCCGCCACCGTGACCTGCAGCGAAGTCGCGCTGTTGTAGGGCGCCAGCTTCCGCGCCTCGCCGATCGAGAGCTGCGAGCCGTACCAGTAGGCGTTCTTCGCATGGCCGGCGAGCAGCACGCCCAGCTCGTCGATGCCGCAGGTGATGTCCTCCATCATGATCCGCTTGCGGTCCTGCAGCTGGAAGTTGCGGCCCGCGAATTCGTGCACCGACAGCACCGCGTTGTCGGACGGGTGATACGCGTAGTGCACGGTGGGCCGGTACAGCACGCGGTCGTTTTGCTTCACGGTCAGGAAGTCCGAGATCGAGATGGACTCGCCGTGGGTGACCAGGAAGCCATGGAAATGCCCGGCCTCGGGCGTCCAGGTGCGCACGCGCGTGGCGCATCCGGGCTGCGTCAGGAAAATGGCGCTCTTGCGGCCGAAGTCGTGCTGGCGACCGTCGCGCGGGAAATGCCGCTCGTGCGTGCCCCAGCCGAGTTCCGCGGGCTGGCTGCCCTCGCTGACGAAGCCGTCCACCGACCAGGTGTTCACGAACTCGCCCGGCATCTTGGGCTGGTTCGAGACCTGTGTGTCGCGCTCGGCGATGTGGATCACCTTGACGCCGAGCTTGCTGGCGAGCGCCGCCCAGTCGTCGCGGCCCTGCGGGTCGGCCTCGACGCCCGTGTCGGCGGCGATGTTCAGAAGCGCCTGCTTGACGAAGTGCGAGACCAGGCCCGGGTTGGCGCCGTGGGTGATCACCGCCGTGGGGCCGTTGGTCCAGTTCCTGCGCAGCTCGAGGACCTCCTCGCGCAGCGCATAATTGGTGCGCCGGCTGGCCGGGATGTTGGGGTCGGTGTAGCCGCCCGGCCAGGGCTCGATGCAGGTGTCGAGGTAGAGCGCGCCTTTCTCGTGGCAGAGCTTGATCAACGCGATGCTGGAGACGTCCACCGAGAGGTTGAGCAGGAAGTCGCCGCGGCCGACCAGCGGATCGAGCACGTGGCGGAAGTTCTCGCGCGTCAGCGGGTGCTTCAGGAACCTGATGCCGTACTGCTCGGCTTCCTGGCGCCCGGCGTCGTCGGCGGTGACGATCATGATGCGCTCTGGCGCGAGCCCGCCCACGTGGCGCAGGATCAGCGGCAGCACGCCCTGGCCGATGGAACCGAAGCCGATGAAGATCAGCCGCCCGGGGAAATGCGTGTGTACGATGTGCTGGGTCATCAGGGCGCAGAATGTACCGTAATTTGAACCCGAAGTGGCGCTATCCGCTGGCACTGCTTGCCCTGTACGGCGTGTTCTGGCTGGCGCTCGCGATCGATCCGCTGTACCGGCAGGACTGGCTGCTGGAGAACGCGCTGGTGCTGGTTGCGGTGCCGCTGCTGGTGTGGACCGCGCCGCGCCTGCGCTTCTCGGATTTCACCTACACCTGCCTGTTCGTGTTCTTCGTGTTCCATGCGATCGGCGCCCACTACACCTACTCGCTGGTGCCCTACGACGAGTGGTTCCAGGCGGCGACCGGGGCGTCGCTCGACGGCACGCTCGGGTTCGCGCGCAATCACTACGACCGCCTGGTGCATTTCCTGTACGGCTTGCTCATCACGCCGGCGGCGGTGGAGATCTTCGCGCACTACGGGCGCTATCCGCGCAGCTGGGCGGCGCTGTTCCCGTTCCTCTTCATCGTCTCGCACTCGACGATCTACGAGCTGATCGAGTACGCCGCCGCGCTGGTGTTCGGCGGCGACCTCGGCCAGGCCTACCTCGGCACGCAGGGCGACATCTGGGACGGGCAGAAGGACATGGCGCTGGCCATGCTGGGCAGCGCCATCACCATCGTCGGCATGGCGGCGGCGGGCAGGCTGCCGGTGCGGCGCTGAGAGGGCGCCGGCGTTGCCCTGCACGACGCTGATCTCCACCGGGGCGCTGGCCGGGCGGCTGTCCGATCCGGACTGGCTGGTGGCCGACTGCCGCTTCGAGCTGTCCGACCCGACGGCGGGCGCACGGGCCTGGCGCGAAGGGCACATTCCGGGCGCCATCCATGCCGACCTCGAGCGCGACCTCTCGGCGCCGGTGACGGCGGCGACCGGGCGGCATCCGCTGCCGCCGGTCGCGCAGCTCGAAGCGACGTTTTCGCGCTTCGGCATCTCCGGGCGCACCCAGGTCGTCGCCTACGACGCGGGTCCCGGCGCCTATGCCGCGCGCCTGTGGTGGATCCTGCGCTGGCTGGGCCACGATGCCGTCGCCGTGCTGGACGGCGGCTTCGCCGCATGGGCCGCGGAAGGCCGCGCGGTGACGACCGCGGAGCCGGTCCGTTCGCCGGCCCGCTTCGTCGCGCGCCCGCGCCCGCAGATGCTGTGCGCGGCCGGCGAGATTCCGGCTGCCCTGGCGCAGGGCGCGGTGCTGGTGGACGTGCGCGGCGCCGAGCGCTTCCGCGGCGAGGTCGAACCGCTGGACGCCGTCGCGGGCCACGTGCCGGGCGCGGTCAACCTGCCCTACCTCGAGAATCTCGGCCCCGACGGGCGCTTCCGCGATGCGACCGCGCTCGGCGCGCTGTGGCGGGCGCGCGCGGGAGTCGCGCCGGGAAGCGAGGTCATCTGCATGTGCGGTTCCGGCGTCACCGCCTGCCAGGGACTGCTCGCGCTCGAGTCGGCGGGCATCGCGGGCGGGCGCCTGTACGCGGGATCGTGGAGCGAGTGGATCCGCGATCCCACGCGGCCGGTCGCGCGCGGCCCGGCCTGACGCCGCGCGCGCATTTACATCAGCGCCGGTTCTGGTATCGTCCGCGCGCTGCCGTCATCTAAGAGGACCTGGCAGGTTGGACAGCCCGACGCGCGGCTCCGTGACACCGCGGCCCTCCTGGAGCACCGAGGATTCCCGCGACCTGTACGCCGTCCGCAGCTGGGGCGGCGGCTACTTCGGGATCAACGACGCCGGCCACGTCGTCTGCCGCCCCGGGCGCGACGAGACCCGCGAAATCGACCTCTACGAGGTCGTGCAGCAGCTGGGCGCGCGCGACCTGACCGCGCCCATGGTCATCCGCTTCTCGGACATCCTGCGCGACCGCCTGCGCTCGCTGCACGACGCCTTCGCCGCGGCGATCGCCGAGAACGACTACCGCAACCGCTACGCCGCCGTGTTCCCGATCAAGGTCAACCAGCAGCGCCTGGTGGTCGAGGAGGTCTACCGCGGCAGCGCCGAGCTCGGCTTCGGCCTGGAGTGCGGCAGCAAGCCCGAGCTGCTCGCGGTCATGGCGATGACGGAGGACGCGCCGGAGCGCCTCATCATCTGCAACGGCTTCAAGGACGACAGCTACATCGAGGCCGTGATCCTCGCCACCAAGCTCGGCCGCCGGATCATCCCCGTGGTCGAGAACTTCTCCGAGCTCGGCTACATCCTGCGCCATGCCGAGAAGTACCAGGTGCGCCCGCAGATCGGCGTGCGCGTGAAGCTCGCGGCCGAGGGCGCGGGCCGCTGGCGCGAGTCGGCGGGCGACCGCTCCAAGTTCGGCCTGTTCACCACCGAGATCCTCGAGCTGGTCGAGGTGCTGCGCTCGCACGGAATGCTCGACTGCCTGAAGCTCGTGCACTGCCACCCGGGATCGCAGCTGCACGACATCCGCCGGGTCAAGGACGCGGTCAACGAGCTCGCCCACGTGTACGCGGAGCTCGCGCGGCTCGGCGCCGGGCTCGAGTACATCGACGTCGGCGGCGGCCTCGGCATCGACTACGACGGCTCGCGCACCAATTTCGAGTCCTCGACCAACTACTCGCTGCGCGAGTACGCGAGCGACGTGGTCTACCGCATCGCCAGCGTCTGCAATGCGCGCGGCATCCCGCACCCGGTCATCGTCAGCGAGTCCGGGCGCGCGATCGCGGCGCACCACAGCGTGCTGGTGTTCAACGTGCTGGGCGCCTCGCGCCTCGACGTGTTCAGCGTGCCGGACCGCGCCGCGCACGACGACGGCCACCTGCCGCAGCCGGTCGCCGACCTGTTCGACGCCTACGCCACGGTCAGCGAGCGCCGCCTGGTCGAGTGCTGGCACGACGCGCAGCAGGCGCGCGAGCAGGCGCAGCAGATGTTCAGCCTCGGCTACCTCAGCATCGAGATGCGCAGCCTCTCCGAGCGCCTCTACTGGGCGACCTGCGCGCGCGTGCGCGACCTCACGCGCAGGCTGAACCGCGTGCCGGAGGAGCTCGAGAACCTCGAGAGCGTGCTGTCCGACACCTACTTCTGCAACATGTCGGTGTTCCAGTCGCTGCCGGACAGCTGGGCCATCGACCAGCTGTTCCCGATCGTCCCGCTGCACCGCCTCGACGAGCGCCCGACGCGCAGCGCCGTGCTCGCCGACATCACCTGCGACTCGGACGGCAAGATCGACCGCTTCGTCTCGCCGCGCGACATCAAGCGCGCGCTCGAGGTGCACGAGCTGGTTCCCGGCGAGGAGTACTTCCTCGCGGCGTTCCTGGTCGGCGCCTACCAGGAGACGCTGGGCGACCTGCACAACCTGTTCGGCGACACCCACGTCGTGCACATCCGTCTCGACGACGAGCACGGCTGGTGGATCGAGGAGATCGTCAAGGGCGACACCGCGAGCACGGTGCTCGGCTACATGCAGTACGACACCGACGAGCTCTACCCGCGCTTCGCCCGCGACTGCGAGCGCGCGATGCGCGACGGCCGCCTGTCGGTGGCCGAGGGCCAGGCGCTGAAACGCTTCTACGAATCGGAGCTCGCAGGCTACACTTACCTCGAACCGGACGGCGCCGGCTGAGCGCCTCCGGAAAGGAGGTCCACATGCAGTTCCGCGCCACCGCCATCCCGGCGCTCGCCGCCCTGTTCCTGGCATCCGCCTGCGCCGCGTCCACGGCCGCGCGCGAGCCGGCGCCGCCGCCGGTCACCGACGCGGCGACCCTCGCGACGCTCGACCGCGTGCTCGCGGGCGACCATCGCTCCGACGCGAACCGCGCGCGCGATGCCTGGCGCCACCCGAAGGAAACGCTGCAGTTCTTCGGCCTGCGCGAGGACATGGCGGTTCTCGAGGTCTGGCCCGGCGGCGGCGGCTGGTACACCGAGGTGCTCGCGCCGACGTTGCGCGAGCGCGGCCGCTACATCGCGGCGGGCTTCGACCCGGCGGCGGAGAGCGAGTACATGCAGCGCGGCATCAAGGCCTTCGCCGACAAGCTCGCGTCGCGCCCCGACCTGTATGACCGCGTGACCGTGACCGCGCTGCAGCACCCGGGCGCGCTGCAGCCGGTGCCGGCCGGCAGCGTGGACATGGTCCTGACCTTCCGCAACCTGCACAACTGGATGGCGCGCGAGGCGGCCGAGGAAATGCTCGCGGCGATGTACGCGGCGCTGAAGCCGGGCGGCATCCTCGGCCTGGTCGAGCATCGCGCCGACCCGTCGAAGCCGCAGGACCCGCGCGCCAGGTCGGGCTACGTGCGCACCGACTACGCGATCGAACTCGCGCGCGCCGCCGGCTTCGAGCTGATCGGCCAGAGCGAAGTCAACGCGAACCCGAAGGACACCAAGGACCACGCGAACGGCGTGTGGTCGCTGCCGCCGACCTTCCGCGGCGGCGACGTGGACCGCGACCGCCTTGCCGCCATCGGCGAGAGCGACCGCATGACGCTCCGGTTCCGCAAGCCGGCTGGCTGAGAGCGGTTACCACAGCGCGCGCATGCGCGCGCCGGCGTCGATGCGCGCGGCCGCGGGGGCAGCCGCGGGCGGCTGCGATTCCGCCCCCTCCGGCCAGCCGATGCGCTCGAGCCGCGCCAGCACGCGCTCGTCCAGGAACCGGCTGCGCGCGCCGTACACGTGGCGGTCGCCGCCGCCTGCCTGCTGCGTGACGTAGTAGCGCTGCGGCTCGATCAGGTGCAGCTCGTCGCGGGCCCGGGTCATCGCGACGTAGAGCAGCCGGCGCTCCTCGTCGATGCCGTCCTGGCTGCCGGCCGCGAACTCGTTCGGGAAGTTGCCGTCGGTGACGTTCAGCACGTGCACCGCGTCCCACTCCTGCCCCTTGGCCGAATGCACCGTGGACAGCACCAGGTAGTCCTCGTCCGCGAGCGGCGGCCCGGCGAGGTCGCCGGTGGCGGCGGGCGGGTCGAGCGTCAGTTCCGTAATGAAGCGCTCGCGGCTGCCGTACTGCGCCGCCACGCGCTCCAGCATCTCCAGGTCGGCGGCGCGCACCGCAGGCGCGTCGTACAGGCGCTCGAGCTCGGGCTCGTACCAGGCGCGCAGCCGCGACAGTTGCGCCGGCCAGGCCGCCCGCGGATCGGCGAGTTCCTTCATCAGCGCGGCGAATGCCGGCCAGGCCCCGGCCGCGGCGGCCGGGGCCTCGAATGACCCCAGCGCAGCGGGCGCGCCGCCGGATTCCTCGACGTGGCGCCAGGCGCGCGCCGCGTGCGCGGGACCCATGCCCGGCAGCAACTGCAGCACGCGGAAGGCGGCGAGTCCATTCCTCGGATTGTCGGCCCAGCGCAGGATGGCGAGCAGGTCCTTCACGTGCGCCGCTTCGAGGAAGCGCAGGCCGCCGTATTTCACGTAGGGGATGTTGGCGCGCAGCAGCTCGACTTCCAGCAGGTCGCTGTGGTCGCTGCTGCGGAACAGCACGGCCTGGCGCGCGAGCAGCGTGCCCTCCTCGCGCCGCCGCAGCACCGCCCGGATCACGTAGTCCGCCTGGGCGCGGTCGTCCTGCACCGTGACCAGCCGCGGCGGCCCGCCGCCGCCGCGTGCGGCCTGCAGCGCCTTGCGATATCCGCGCGCGCTGCCCGCGATCAGCGCATTGGCGGCGTCGAGGATCGGCTGCGTCGAGCGGTAGTTGCGCTCGAGCGTGATGATCCCGGCGCGCGGCGCGCAGCGGCCCGGAAACTCGAGGATGTTGTCCACCGATGCGGCGCGGAACGAGTAGATCGACTGCGCGTCGTCGCCGACCACCGCGAAGCCCCGGCCGCCGGGCTTCATCGCCAGCAGGATCTGCGCCTGCAGCGCATTGGTGTCCTGGTACTCGTCGACCAGCACGTGATCGAAGCGCGCGCCGACCTCGGCGGCCAGCGACGGATCCGACATCGCCGCGTGCCACCACAGCAGCAGGTCGTCGTAGTCGAGCACGCCGTTGGCCTGCTTGCGCTCGACGTAGCCCCGGAACAGCGCCGACAGCTCGTCGCGCCACTGCGAGCACCACGGGAACGCCTCGTGCAGCACGCGTTCGAGCGGCCAGCCGCTGTTGACCCGCTGCGAATAGATCGCCAGGCAGGTGTCCTTGCGCGGGAAGCGCTGCTGCTGCGCCGACAGGCCCTGCTCGTGGCGCAGCAGGTCGATCAGGTCGGCCGCATCGCCGCGGTCGAGCACGCTGAACCCGGGTGCGATCCCGAGGTTGGCCGCGTACACCCGCAGCAGCCGGTTCGCGATCGAGTGAAAGGTGCCGGACCATGGCAGCCGCACGGCCGTCGGCCGCGGGGAACCCGGCGCCCGCATCGCCTCCGCGGTGATGCGCGCCGCACGGCGGGTCATCTCCTCCGCGGCCCGGCGCGTGAAGGTCAGCAGCAGGATGCGGGCGGGATCGACGCCGGCCGCGACCATGGCCGCGACGCGATGCGCGAGCGTCGCGGTCTTGCCGGTGCCGGCGCCGGCGATGATAAGCAGTGCGGTCCCGCCCGACGACGCGCCGGCCCCGAAGGCCGCGGCGCGCCGCTGCTCTTGATTGAGATCCCAGGTCACGGCTCTCCCAGACATGCGGGCATCCTAGCCGGTACCTGTATATGCATCCAGATTATATACTTGACATACCATCTGGCAGGGGGTAACCTAGCCTCAAGCTAGAGGTAACCCCATGAATCTGACGGACCCGATCTACACCAACGAATCCAAGGCCCGCGCTCACCTTGAGGCACTGCGCTGGCCCGATGGTCCGGTTTGTCCGCACTGTGGCGTTATCGGCAATGCCGTCAGACTGGCCGGTGAATCGACCCGTCCGGGCCTCTACAAGTGCCGTGACTGCCGCCAGCCGTTCAGCGTGACCGTGGGAACCGTTTTCGAGCGTTCCAAGATCCCGCTGCACAAGTGGCTACTGGCCGCACACCTGATGGCGTCGAGCAAGAAAGGCTTCTCGGCTCACCAGCTGCACCGTGCGATCAAGGTCACGTACAAGACTGCCTGGTTCATGATGCATCGCCTGCGCGAAGCCATGGCGGACACCGACAACACCCTGCTCGGCGGTCCCGGCTCCAGCGGCATCGTCGAGGCCGACGAGGTCTATCTGGGCAAGGCCAAGGGTCAGGGCAAGGGCGCGCACTACGACAGCAAGCAGAAGGTGGTCGCGCTGGTCGAGCGCAAGGGCCGCGTCCGCGCGTTTCATGTGCCGACCGTCAACGTCCACACGGTCAAGGCGATCCTGAAGGGTCAGGTTTCCGAGACTGCCCGCCTGATGACGGACTCAGCGGGCCTCTACAAGAACATCGGCAAGCAGTTCGCCAGCCATGAAACCGTCAA
>JAHCAM010000050.1 GCA_019634895.1 Steroidobacteraceae bacterium
CGGTGATGCGGCGGCGGCCCGGGTCGTGCCGGGTTCGCGCAGCACCCGCGCCAGGTAGCGGCCCGTGTGGCTGGCCTCGCAGCCGGCGATCTCCTCGGGCGTGCCGGCAGCCACCACGGTGCCCCCGCCGTCGCCACCTTCGGGCCCGAGGTCGATCACCCAGTCGGCGGTCTTGATCACGTCGAGGTTGTGCTCGATCACGATGACCGTGTTGCCGTGGTCGCGCAGCGCGTGGATCACCTTCAGCAACAGCGCGATGTCGTGGAAGTGCAGCCCGGTGGTCGGTTCGTCGAGGATGTACAGCGTGCGCCCGGTGTCGCGCTTGGACAGCTCTTCGGCGAGCTTCACGCGCTGCGCCTCGCCGCCCGAGAGGGTCGTCGCGCTCTGGCCCAGCCGCACGTAGCCCAGGCCCACGTCGAGCAGCGTCTGCAGCTTGCGCCGGATCGCCGGCACCGCCGACAGCAGCTCGGACGCCTGCTCGATCGTCATGTCGAGCACCTCGGCGATGTTGTGCCCCTTGTACTGCACCTCGAGCGTCTCGCGGTTGTAGCGCCGGCCCCCGCACACGTCGCAGGGCACGTAGACGTCGGGAAGGAAATGCATCTCGACGCGGATCACCCCGTCGCCCTCGCAGGCCTCGCAGCGTCCGCCCTTGACGTTGAACGAGAAGCGCCCGGGGCCGTAGCCCCTTTCGCGCGCGGTGGGCGTCTCGGCGAACAACTCACGGATCGGGGTGAACAGGCCGGTATAGGTGGCGGGGTTCGATCGCGGCGTGCGCCCGATCGGGCTCTGGTCGACGTTGATCACCTTGTCGACGTGCTCCAGGCCCTCGATCGCCTCGTGCGGCGCGGCCTCGACCGACGAGCGGTTGATCGTTCGCGCGGCTGCCGCGTACAGCGTGTCGTTGACCAGCGTCGACTTGCCCGAGCCCGACACGCCGGTCACGCAGACCAGCAGCCCGATCGGAATCTCGACCGACAGGTGACGCAGGTTGTTGCCGCTCGCGCCGCGCACCAGCAGGCGCTGCCCGCCCGGCGCCTTGCGCGCCGCGGGCAGCTCGATGCGCAGCGCGCCCGCGAGGTAGCGGCCGGTGAGCGAGGCGTCGCTCGCCTCGATCGCTTCCGGAGGCCCCTCGGCGACGACGTGGCCGCCGTGCTCGCCGGCGCCGGGCCCCATGTCGATCACGTGGTCGGCGGCGCGGATCGCGTCCTCGTCGTGCTCGACCACCAGCACCGAATTGCCGAGGTCGCGCAGGTGCTTGAGCGTCGATATCAGCCGGTCGTTGTCGCGCTGGTGCAGGCCGATCGACGGCTCGTCGAGCACGTACATCACGCCGGTGAGTCCGGAGCCGATCTGCGACGCGAGCCGGATCCGCTGCGATTCGCCGCCCGAGAGCGTCTCGGCGGCGCGGTCGAGCGACAGGTAGTCGAGGCCGACGTTGTTCAGGAAGCGCAGCCGGTCGACGATCTCACGCACGATGCGCTCGCCGATGACCTGCTTCGCGCCCGGCAGCGCGAGCGACTGGAACCAGTCGAACGCCTGGCGCAGCGTCAGCGCCGACAGTTCGTAGATCGGGCGATCGGCGCCGCGCGGGCCGACGCGGACGAAGCGCGCGTCGATGCGCAGCCGCGTGCCCTCGCAGGTGGGGCAGACGCGCGAGTTCAGGTACTTGGACAGCTCCTCGCGGACGTGTGCCGAGTCGGTCTCCTTGTGCCGGCGCTGCAGGTTCGGGATCACGCCCTCGAACGCGTGCTCGCGCACGGTCGGCCTGCCGCCGTCGGCGACGTAGGTGAACGGGATCTTCTCGCTGCCCGAGCCGTGCAGCACCACGTGCCGCACGCGCTCGGGCAGTGCCTCGAACGGCGCGTCGATGTCGAAGCCGTAGAACGCGGCGAGGTTCTGCAGCAGCTGGAAGTAGAACTGGTTGCGCCGGTCCCAGCCCTTGATCGCCCCCGACGCGAGGCTCAGGTTCGGGAACGGCACGACGCGCCTGGGGTCGAAGAACTGCACCACGCCGAGTCCGTCGCACTCGGGGCACGCGCCGATCGGGTTGTTGAACGAGAAAAGGCGGGGCTCGAGCTCGGGCAGCGAGTGGTTGCACACCGGGCACGCGAAGCGGCTCGAGAACAGCTGCTCGGCGCCGCCGTCGATGTCGACGGCGATCGCGCGCCCGTCGGCGACGCGCAGCGCCGTCTCGAACGACTCGGCCAGCCGCTGGCGGATCGACGGGGCGACCTTCACGCGGTCGACGACGACGTCGATCGAATGCTTCTGGTTGCGGCTGAGCTTCGGCGCGTCGCCCGCGCCCAGTTCGAAGATGCGTGGCTCGGCACCCTCGCCGCGCACCCGCACGCGCACGAATCCCTGCGCCTGCAGGTCGGCGAAGAGCTCGAGGTGCTCACCCTTGCGGTTGGCGAGCACCGGCGCGAGGATCATGAGCCGCGTGCCCTCGGGCATCGCCAGCACCGCGTCGACCATCTGCGACACGGTCTGCGCCTCGAGGACGTGCTCGGGGTGCTCGGGGCAGTACGGCGTGCCGACCCTCGCGAACAGCAGGCGCAGGTAGTCGTGGATCTCGGTCACGGTGCCGACCGTCGAGCGCGGGTTGTGGCTGGTGGCCTTCTGCTCGATCGAGATCGCCGGCGACAGCCCCTCGATCAGGTCGACGTCGGGCTTCTCCATCAGCTGCAGGAACTGCCGCGCGTAGGTCGAGAGCGACTCGACGTAGCGACGCTGGCCTTCGGCGTAGAGCGTGTCGAACGCGAGCGAGGATTTCCCGGATCCCGACAGGCCGGTGATCACCACCAGCCGGTTTCGCGGCACGTCGAGGCTGACGTTCTTCAGGTTGTGGGTGCGTGCACCGCGGACGCGGATCGATTCCATGGGGTCGAAAGCCAATCGGCTAATATACCCGGTCGCGAATGCCTACGTGATGCACCCCCCGTCCCCCGACTCTCCGGCCGGCGCCGATCCGGCCGCCGGCGTGCACGCGCCGCCGCCCGGGCGCGACTCGCCGAGCGCGAGCGGTGCCCGGCGCGATCCCATGACCGCGCCCGAATTGCGCGCGAGCGTCTCGCTCGCGACGATCTTCGCGCTGAGAATGCTGGGCCTGTTCCTGATCCTGCCGGTTTTCGCCGTGCACGCGCGCGGCATGCCCGGCGGAAACGACGCGACGCTGATCGGCCTCGCGCTCGGCATCTACGGGCTCACGCAGGCGGTGCTGCAGATTCCGCTCGGCGTGGCCTCCGACCGCTTCGGCCGCAAGCCGGTCATCGTGTTCGGCCTGCTGCTGTTCGCCGCAGGCAGCTTCATCGCGGCCGGCGCACACGACCTCGCCACCGTCATCGCAGGCCGCGCGGTGCAGGGCGCCGGCGCGATCTCGGCGGCGATCACTGCGCTGATCGCGGACAGCACGCGCGACGCCCAGCGCACGAAGGCGATGGCGATGGTCGGGGCGTCGATCGGACTGACCTTCTCGCTGTCGCTGGTCGGCGCGCCGCTGCTCTATGCGTCGGTGGGGATGGGCGGCATCTTCGCGCTCACCGGCCTGCTCGCGCTGGCCGCGATCGCGGTCGTCACGCTGGTGACGCCGGCGGTGCCGCCGGCCGCGGCCGCGTCGGGCACCTCGCGCACGCCGTTCGCCCGCGTCGCGCTCGAACCCGACCTGCTGCGGCTGAACTTCGGCATCTTCACGCTGCACGCGGCGCAGATGGCGATGTTCGTCGTGCTGCCCACCTGGCTGGCCGATCGTGCCGGCATCGCGCTCGGCGACCACTGGAAACTCTACCTGCCGGTCGTGCTGCTGTCGTTCGCGCTGATGATGCCGCCCCTGATCTGGAGCGAGCGCGTCGGACGCCTGCGCGGCCTGTTCCTTGCCGCGGTCGCGCTGCTGCTTGGCGTGCAGGTGTTGCTGGCGTTGCAGCCGAGTGGCCTAGTCCCGCTGGCGCTCTTGCTGCTGGGCTTCTTCGTCGGCTTCAATATCCTCGAAGCGAGCCTGCCTTCGCTGGTGTCGCGACTGGCGCCGCCCGACGCGAAGGGCACCGCGCTGGGCATCTACAACACCACGCAGTCGCTCGGGCTGTTCTTCGGCGGCGTGCTCGGTGGCTGGGTGCAGCACGGGTGGGGCAAGCCGGCAGTGTTCGACGCCTGCGCGGTGCTGATGGCGCTGTGGTTGCTGGTGGCAGCGCGCCAGAGGCGTTGGCCCGCGGCGGCTCACGGCGGGGCGGCGGCGTGAAACAATCGGTTCCTGCGACATTTCCCGGGAGGGCAGCATGGCTTCGGTGAACAAGGTGATCCTCATCGGCAATCTCGGCCGCGACCCCGAGACGCGCTATGCGCCCAGCGGAAGCGCGATCTGCAACGTGCGGATCGCGACCACGCGCAACTGGAAGGACAAGGCTTCCGGCGAGAAGCGCGAGGAAACCGAGTGGCACAGCGTCGTGTTCTACGACCGACTTGCCGAGATCGCCGGCGAGTACCTGAAGAAGGGCCGCCCGGTCTACGTCGAAGGCCGGCTCAAGACCCGCAAGTGGCAGGACAAGGACGGCCACGACCGCTACACCACCGAGATCGTCGCCGAGCAGATGCAGCTGCTGGGCGGGCGCGACGGCCACTACGGCGGCGGGGACGATGCCAGCAGCGGCGACGACGATCGGCCGGCGCGCAGCGCGCCGGCTGCGCGCCCGGCCGCTTCGGGCGGCGCCAGCAAGCCGGCGGCCAAGTCCTCGACCGGCTTTGACGACATGGACGACGACATCCCGTTCTGACGGTATCGCGGCGTACCGTGAAAACGCCCGGCATTGCCGGGCGTTTCGCATCGGCGGCCTTCGCCGATTCAGCGCATCGGGACCGGGCTGCCGAACAGGCGCTCCATCGCGACGTCGATCACCATGCCGCACAAGCTGTAGAGCAGCGAGCCGATCAGCGCCGCGCCGAAGCTCGCGACGTGCAGGCCGTCGAGCATCGACGAGGCGGCGTAGAACATGGTCGCGTTGATGACGAACAGGAACAGGCCGAGCGTGATCAGCGTCACCGGCAGCGTCAGCAGGATGAGCACCGGGCGCAGCAGCGTGTTGAAGAGACCGATCACGAACGCCGCGAGCAGCGCCGAGCCGAAGCTCTTCACCACCACCCCCGGATACAGATGGGCCACGAGCAACAAGGCGGCCGCGAGCAGCAGCCAACGGATGATGAGTTTCATGCGTCAAGCATAGCGTGATCGAGGCCTGGAACCGACGCGACGGCGCATGCCGGAATGCGTCGACATGCACCACCGCGACGGGCGCGCGAAGACGCGTCACGACCAGAGTGATGCGGGCGAGCGACAAAACGCAGATTCATTGAATGCAAATGAGCGTTTCTCCTATGAAAACTGCTTCTCAGCAGGGTAGGCACGCAGTACCATCCGCTGCGCAGCACGAGTGAGGAACCGAGAGCGCATCCAGCTCTCACCCATCGGCCGCACATCAACCACTCACTTGATGGAGAGAATCAACATGGCAACTGCAAAGAAGGCTCCGGCCAAGAAAGCGCCGGCGAAGAAGGCTCCGGCCAAGAAGGCGGCAGCGAAGAAGGCTCCTGCGAAGAAGGTCGCAGCGAAGAAGGCGCCGGCCAAGAAGGCCGCCGTCAAGAAGGTCGCGGCCAAGAAGGCGCCCGCCAAGAAGCGCACCCCGAACGCGGCGTTCATGAAGGCGATGACGCCGAGCGCCGCACTCGCCGCGATCATCGGCAGCAAGCCGGTGCCGCGCACCGAGGTGACGAAGAAGGTGTGGGAGTACATCAAGGCGAACAAGCTGCAGGACTCGGCCAAGCGCACGATGATCAACGCCGACGCCAAGCTGCGCGAGATCTTCAAGAAGGCCCAGGTCTCGATGTTCGAGATGACCAAGCTGATCAACAACCACCTGAGCTGAACGCGTATTGCGGGCTGCGGCCCGCAAACGAAAAGCCGGCGGGCAACCGCCGGCTTTTTTCATGTCCGCGCGCCGCGCTAGTTCGCAGGATCGGCGATGCCGAACATCTGCGCGCCGTTGCGCCAGGCGATGCGCTCGGCGACCGCCGGCGGCAGATCGCCGAGCCACAGGCGCGCTGCGCGCATCAGGTCTTCGTAGGCGCTCCAGCGCCCGTTGATCCAGGTGTCGGAGCCGACCAGGAACCGCTCCGGGAATGCGGTGAGCATGCCCTTCCACTCCGGCGAGAGGCGGCCGTCACCCGCGGTCAGCCCCGGGCGGTAGGACAGCTCACCCATCAGCGTCGGATAGCGGTCGAGCAGCGCGCGCACCCGCTCCGGCGCCACGCCGCCGATGCCGGTGTGGGCCCAGATCACGCGCGCCTCGGGCGCATGCGCCATCAGCAGGTCGATCGCGGCGTCGTCGACATGGGCGAGGACGACGAGCTGGCGCGCCTGCGCGAGCTGCATCAGCTTCTTCGCGACGGCGCCGTTGGCGTTGGCGCTGTCGTAAAGGTGGAATTCACCGATGCCGCGATACGGCCCGGCCGCGGTACCGCGCTCGAGCTCGCTCAGCACCATCGCGTAGATCGTCTCGTCGCCGAACCAGCCGGTGTAGTCGGCGCGGTTGCGGTACAGCCGGATGAAGGGCACGACCGTCACGCCGGCCGCAGCAGCCTGCGCCTTGGCCGCGGCGAGCGACTTCGTGCCGTCGTTGGGCCGGCTGTTGGCGACGATCGCCCGCACCCCCGCGCGCTGCATGCGCGCGAGCACGTCCTCGACCGGATAGACGGCGGTGGCCTCGACGTTGTAGTGCAGGTGCGCATCGAACAGCGGCCCGCGATACGGCTCGGCCTGTGCGAGGGCAGCCAGCGCACAGCCGGCGAGGGTGGCGATCAGGCCGCGCGGGCTGGCCCGGCCGATCGACGCCCGCGCCCGTCCGATCCGCATCCGCGCCGCCAGGGACAGGAGGCTCATCACGGCCTCCCTCAGTGGGGCGAGCGCAGGCGTCGCTCGACGAAATCGAGCCGGTCCTGGCCCCAGAACAGTTCGCCGTCGACGACGTAGCTCGGCGCGCCGAACACGCCGGCGTCGATCGCGCGCTGCGTGTTGGCTTCGTAGCGTGCCTGTACCTCCGGCTTGCGCGCTTCGTCGAGGCGTGTCGGCGCCAGGCCTTGTTCGGCGAGCAGGGCGGCCAGCGTGTCGGCGTCGGCGATGTTGCGCTCCTGCGCCCAGACTGCCTGCGTCACGGCGGCGATGAGCGCCATCGCGGCGTCCGTGCCGTCGTGCTGATCGACCGCGATGATCAAACGCGCTGCGTCATCCGCGGCAACCGGGAAGAAGCGGGGTTGGGGGTTGAGCGGCACGCCGAGCCGCTGGCTCCAGCGCGGCAATTCGAGCAAGCGGTAGGCCTGGCGCTGCGGCGCGCGCTTGCCCAAGGGCAGGCCGCCGGAGACCGAGAAGACCTTGCCGAGGTCGATCGGCAGCACGCGCACAGTGGCACCTGCCGCCTTCGCGATCGCGGTGAAGCGCGCGTGGCCGAGGTAGACGAAGGGCGAGTTCGGTGCGAAGTAGTAGTCGATCGTCATGGTGCACTCCGGGGTGGGGTCGGGATCAGTCTAGCAAGCGCGCGCCGCGGACGTGCGCGCTCGCTTGCATGCATGCACACATGAAGTGGGCGCGCAGCATCTCGATACAACTGTGACGCCATCGGGTCGGCCCGCGCCCTCGCGTTGACGTTAAATGAACATCGAAACCACGATCAAGGATTGCTCAATGATGAAGACAGAATCACCGCTCTGCGCTGCACGCGTCGTGCGCGGTGGACTTGCGTCCGTACTTGCCGCCCTCGCCTTGTCGAGCGCGCTGCCCGTCGCGCAGGCGCAGACGAATGTCGGCGTGTCGATCAGCGTGGCGCAGCCGGGGGTCTATGGCCGCATCGACATCGGCAACTACCCGGCGCCGGCGGTGATCTATCCGCAGCCGATGGTCATCGTGCCGACCCCCGTCGCCGTCGTGCAACGGCCGATCTATCTGTATGTGCCGCCCGGCCATCAGAAGCGCTGGTCCAAGTACTGCGCGCACTATGCCGCCTGCGGCCAGCCGGTCTACTTCGTGCAGGAGTCATGGGTGCGCGAGCGCTACGCCGGTGGCCGTCACGACCACGATGACGACCATGACCATGACCATGATCGCGGCCACGGAAAGAGCAAGCACAAGGGCAAGCACAAGCACGACTGAGCCGGCCCGGCGGCCGCGGCCCTCAGCGCGCGAGCAGTGCGCGCAGGTAGTGCCCGGTGTGGCTTGCGGGGTTCGCCGCCACGTCCTCCGGCGTGCCGGTCGCGACCACCGTGCCGCCGCCGGCGCCGCCCTCGGGGCCCATGTCGATGATCCAGTCGGCGGTCTTGATGACGTCCAGGTTGTGCTCGATGACGACGATGGTGTTGCCGGCATCGCGCAGCTGGTGCAGCACGCGCAGCAGCAGGTCGATGTCGGCGAAGTGCAGGCCGGTGGTCGGCTCGTCGAGGATGTAGAGCGTGCGGCCGGTGTCGCGCTTGGAGAGCTCAAGCGCGAGCTTGACGCGCTGCGCCTCGCCGCCCGAGAGTGTCGTCGCGCTCTGGCCGAGGCGGATGTAGCCGAGCCCCACGTCG